>NZ_NGJW01000020.1 GCF_003987555.1 Vagococcus lutrae
AAAACACAAGCGTGGCAACGTCCTACTCTCACAGGGGGCAACCCCCCACTACCATCGGCGCTAAGAAGCTTAACTACTGTGTTCGATATGGGAACAGGTGTATCCTTCTTGCTATCGCCACCACACTTGGGCTATGTTTTTGAGTGTTGTCCACTCAAAACTGGATTTGAAGTTTTTTTACAACTGACTTGAACTTACCGCTTGTGGTTAAGTCCTCGACCGATTAGTATTGGTCCGCTACATGTATCGCTACACTTACACTCCCAACCTATCTACCTGATCGTCTCTCAGGGGTCTTACTTTCTTAAAGAAATGGGAAATCTCATCTTGAGGGGGGCTTCACGCTTAGATGCTTTCAGCGTTTATCCCGGCCACACGTAGCTACCCAGCGATGCTCTTGGCAGAACAACTGGTACACCAGCGGTGTGTCCATCCCGGTCCTCTCGTACTAAGGACAGCTCCTCTCAAATTTCCAACGCCCGCGACGGATAGGGACCGAACTGTCTCACGACGTTCTGAACCCAGCTCGCGTGCCGCTTTAATGGGCGAACAGCCCAACCCTTGGGACCGACTACAGCCCCAGGATGCGACGAGCCGACATCGAGGTGCCAAACCTCCCCGTCGATGTGGACTCTTGGGGGAGATAAGCCTGTTATCCCCAGGGTAGCTTTTATCCGTTGAGCGATGGCCCTTCCATGCGGAACCACCGGATCACTAAGCCCGACTTTCGTCCCTGCTCGACTTGTTGGTCTCGCAGTCAAGCTCCCTTCTGCCTTTGCACTCTTCGAATGATTTCCAACCATTCTGAGGGAACCTTTGGGCGCCTCCGTTACCTTTTAGGAGGCGACCGCCCCAGTCAAACTGCCCATCTGACTATGTCTCCCAGCACGATAAGTGCTGCGGGTTAGATTGGTCATAACACAAGGGTAGTATCCCACCAGCGCCTCACACGATACTAGCGTACCGTCTTCTTAGGCTCCTACCTATCCTGTACATGTGTCACAAACAATCAAAATCAAATTACAGTAAAGCTCCATGGGGTCTTTCCGTCCTGTCGCGGGTAACCTGCATCTTCACAGGTACTAAAATTTCACCGAGTCTCTCGTTGAGACAGTGCCCAGATCGTTACGCCTTTCGTGCGGGTCGGAACTTACCCGACAAGGAATTTCGCTACCTTAGGACCGTTATAGTTACGGCCGCCGTTTACTGGGGCTTCAATTCTGAGCTTCGCCGAAGCTAACCCATCCTCTTAACCTTCCAGCACCGGGCAGGCGTCAGCCCCTATACGTCATCTTTCGATTTTGCAGAGACCTGTGTTTTTGATAAACAGTCGCCTGGGCCTATTCACTGCGGCTGACTTGCGTCAGCACCCCTTCTCCCGAAGTTACGGGGTCATTTTGCCGAGTTCCTTAACGAGAGTTCGCTCGCTCACCTTAGGATGCTCTCCTCGACTACCTGTGTCGGTTTGCGGTACGGGCAGCAGTCTTCTCACTAGAAGTTTTTCTTGGCAGTGTGATGTCAGAGACTTCGGTACTAAACTTCCCTCCCCATCATAGCTTGTCAACTCGGTCATAAGCATTTGACTCATCACCTGACTCACTATTTGGCCACGCTTTTCCAACTGCGTGGATTCTCCTAACCTCCTGCGTCACTCCATTGCTCAAACAAATACTACTGGTACAGGAATATCAACCTGTTGTCCATCGCCTACGCCTATCGGCCTCGGCTTAGGTCCCGACTAACCCTGGGAGGACGAGCCTTCCCCAGGAAACCTTAGTCATACGGTGGACAGGATTCTCACCTGTCTTTCGCTACTCATACCGGCATTCTCACTTCTAAGCGCTCCAGCCGTCCTCACGATCGACCTTCAACGCCCTTAGAACGCTCTCCTACCAACGTTCCATACGGAACGTTCCACAGCTTCGGTAGTATGTTTAGCCCCGGTAAATTTTCGGCGCAGGGTCACTCGACTAGTGAGCTATTACGCACTCTTTAAATGGTGGCTGCTTCTAAGCCAACATCCTAGTTGTCTGTGCAACCCCACATCCTTTTCCACTTAACATACATTTTGGGACCTTAGCTGGTGGTCTGGGCTGTTTCCCTTTCGACTATGGATCTTATCACTCACAGTCTGACTCCCGGACAGAAATAATGGCATTCGGAGTTTATCTGAATTCGGTAACCCGGGATGGGCCCCTAGTCCAAACAGTGGCTCTACCTCCATTATTCTACACGTCCGAGGCTAGCCCTAAAGCTATTTCGGAGAGAACCAGCTATCTCCAAGTTCGTTTGGAATTTCTCCGCTACCCACACCTCATCCCCGCACTTTTCAACGTACGTGGGTTCGGTCCTCCAGTGCGTTTTACCGCACCTTCAACCTGGACATGGGTAGATCACATGGTTTCGGGTCTACGACTACGTACTCATTCGCCCTATTCAGACTCGCTTTCGCTACGGCTCCGCTTCTTCAGCTTAACCTCGCACGCAATCGTAACTCGCCGGTTCATTCTACAAAAGGCACGCCATCACCCATTAACGGGCTTTGACTTGTTGTAAGCACACGGTTTCAGGTTCTATTTCACTCCCCTTCCGGGGTGCTTTTCACCTTTCCCTCACGGTACTGGTTCACTATCGGTCACTAGAGAGTATTTAGCCTTGGGAGATGGTCCTCCCGGATTCCGACGGAATTTCACGTGTTCCGCCGTACTCAGGATACTCATAGGTGTGCGACTGATTTCGCCTACGGGGCTTTTACCCACTCCGGCTGACCTTTCCAGGTCGATTCGACTATCATTCAACACTACCATGGCTGAGTCCTACAACCCCAACAAGCAAGCTTGTTGGTTTGGGCTCTTTCCGTTTCGCTCGCCGCTACTAAGGAAATCGAATTTTCTTTCTCTTCCTGCAGGTACTTAGATGTTTCAGTTCTCTGCGTCTACCTCTAATACGCTATGTATTCACGTAAAAGTAACAGCCTATGAAAGCTGCTGGGTTGCCCCATTCGGAAATCTCTGGATCATAGCTTACGTACAGCTCCCCAAAGCATATCGGCGTTAGTCCCGTCCTTCGTCGGCTTCTAGTGCCAAGGCATCCACCGTGTGCCCTTCTTCACTTAACCTCATTGCTAACACAAAGTGTTAGGCTTTTGGCTTCCGCTAACTAGCGATAGTTAGTTCCACCAATCCTCATTGTTTAGCGTTTTGAACTTAATTGTTAAAAACTCTTTCAACGCGGTGTTCTCGGTTTGTTGTAAAAATTTTACTTCAATATCCAGTTTTCAATGAACAAC
>NZ_NGJW01000021.1 GCF_003987555.1 Vagococcus lutrae
ATGCAGAAAATAAATTAAAAGAAGAACAAAAAGTTAAACAGAATTTAGAAGAAAAATTAAAAGAAGTAGAAGAAGCTAAACAGAATGCAGAGAAAAAATTAAAAGAAGAGCAAGAAGCTAAAAAAAGTGTAGAGGAAAAACTAAAAGAAGCACAGACTACGAAAGAAAATCAAGTTGTTAGCGAACAAACCCAAGAAGCCAATCAACAAAACGAACGGACAGTGTATATAGCTCCTCAAAGTGGAAGGAAATTTCATTATTCTAGCAATTGTAGGGGACTTAAAAGAGCTAACTCAGTATCAGCGATTTCAATTTCAGAAGCGACTTCTCAAGGCTATGATTTATGTGGTTTTGAAAAGTAAATAAAACTGTAAAGTATAAACGCGTTGGGGGGCAAGCATCGGGTCTCCAAGTGGAGTCCCTAAAAATCACAGATTTTTACTTGTTAGGTTTCACCTAAGACCGAGTAAAAAAACACCACTAAATTTAGTGGTGTTTTTTTATGTCGCTGTGCTCGATTTAACTAAACTTTCTAGAGAGATTTTCTAGTAATTCTTTTCGTGCTTTTTCTTCTTCTAGTGCAGCATTTTCTTTCTCTTGTTGAGCAAAAAAATCTGCTTCATGTGTCCCTAATTTTAGACCTAACACACGGTCTTTTGCGAGCCATTTTTCTTCTTGAGTTAATTCTGAATTGTGTTCAATATTAAATAATTTTTTCCGAATATCTTCTCGCTGACCTTTATAAAAATCATCAGCATTTTTCATTTCAGGCTTAAAGGAAAATTGATAGCCAATAACAGGCTTACCTCTTCCCTTACCGTACTTTTTCTTAATAGTTAGTCCAGTGAAAATAGGAGTTAATTCTTCTCGTATAGGCTTTATAATTGCTCTATCTATATCGCCCTGTTTATAGCTTTTTGGAACATCTAACAACTCATTAAAATCTTCTTTTGAGAAGTATGCATAGCCAGTTGTTCTGAATTGTTTTAATAAACGAAACATTGTTTTTGAATAGCTACTTTGTAATTCATTAAATTGCTGAAGAGAATAACGTACCCACTCTTCTAGATTATTTAATAAAGGAACAGCTTGTTCATGTATTTGTATTTCAGCATAAGGAATTTCTGCTTTACCATCAATTTTAAATTGATTAAACAATACAAAGCGTTCACGCTGAAGACCATCAGAACTTCTTCTACCAAACCTTAAGTCCATTAGTTTGTCATAGGTTTGTTCTAAATCATCAATAAAACGATTATTAGCAGTTGCTTTATAATCGCTAAGATCCTTTAGTTGTTCAAAAGTGAAGGTCACTTTATTTTGTCCTTTATCACGCATACGAGAAACAATCGAAAAGAACAAATTCATTTGAACTGGGCTAAATTTTCTTAAAGGAATAGTATTTAATTCTGAATGATATTTTACAAGTTCGTTTGCCATATAATCACCTCAAAATCAATAGTACTGCAATTAAACGTAATTGTAAAGAGTAGTACGTTCAAAAGACTACGTTCAAACAGACAAAACTACGTTTATAAACAGACAAAACTACGTTTATAAACAGACAAAACTACGTTCATAAGCAGACAAAACTACGTTCATAACATTCTGTATCCCTTGGGAGAGTAAGGCTCAAAGGGGGTCTAAAAGAGGTTTAAAAGAGGTTTAAAATAGGTTATAAAAGAGGGTCCTTCCTTTTACACCTATTTTTCTATCAAAAAACAGCTTAAATTCCAAATAAAAAATAAAGGTGTGAGAGAAAAACCACTCTCACATAAAACTAACGCCTCGCTAGTCGCTCGTTGTTAAAACAAAAGCCATTTGTATACAAAAGAACCAGATAGGCTTAAAACGCATTTTAAGGCTGTTATACGTTACTTTAACCTAAAGACCTTATATTTCTTTATAAAACGTCTTTCAGACGGTCAGGGCAAGCCCTAACAACCCTATAAAAGGATTTTTGTTCAGTATTTGATTGAAATAAAAGTTAAATAGACTAGACTTAAGCTAATAACTTTATTTTGGAGGATCTGCTATGACTAATTTTTCTTTATTTATCTTTTTAGCTTCAATAATTTCCTTATTTGTATTTCTAATAAAATCAACATTTGAAACTAAGAAATATGCTTTAGCAGCAACACTGAGCATTATTTTATCTTTTTCATTATTTGGTAGCGCTATTTATCAAGAAAATGTAAGATTTGAAAAAGAATTAAAAGCTGCACAACTAACTGAACAAGAAGCTACAAAAAAATTATCAGGAGTACAAGAATCTAAACAAAATGCAGAGAGAAAACTGAAAAAAGCAGAAGAAGAAAAACAAAATGCAGAAAATAAATTAAAAGAAGAACAAAAAGTTAAACAGAATTTAGAAGAAAAATTAAAAGAAGTAGAAGAAGCTAAACAGAATGCAGAGAAAAAATTAAAAGAAGAGCAAGAAGCTAAAAAAAG
>NZ_NGJW01000022.1 GCF_003987555.1 Vagococcus lutrae
AAGTAGACCTTTGAAAACTGAACAAAGTAAGACGAACCAAATGTGTAGGGCGTTTTTACAAGTGTAAAAACAAACACAATTTTACAGTTTTTTATAAAAACTGATAGTGAAGTCAATTCGCTAGCAAACAACAAATGAGCTAAACATCTTCGGATGTTATCATACTTTTAATGAGAGTTTGATCCTGGCTCAGGACGAACGCTGGCGGCGTGCCTAATACATGCAAGTCGAACGCTTCTTTTTCACCGGGTGCTTGCACCCACCGAGAAAGAGGAGTGGCGGACGGGTGAGTAACACGTGGGCAACCTGCCCATCAGAGGGGGATAACACTTGGAAACAGGTGCTAATACCGCATAATTCTTTTTGTCGCCTGACAGAGAGATAAAAGACGCTTTCGGGTGTCACTGATGGATGGGCCCGCGCTGCATTAGCTAGTTGGTGGGGTAAAGGCTCACCAAGGCCATGATGCATAGCCGACCTGAGAGGGTGATCGGCCACACTGGGACTGAGACACGGCCCAGACTCCTACGGGAGGCAGCAGTAGGGAATCTTCGGCAATGGACGAAAGTCTGACCGAGCAACGCCGCGTGAGTGAAGAAGGTTTTCGGATCGTAAAACTCTGTTGTTAGAGAAGAACAAGTGAGAGAGTAACTGTTCTCACCTTGACGGTATCTAACCAGAAAGCCACGGCTAACTACGTGCCAGCAGCCGCGGTAATACGTAGGTGGCAAGCGTTGTCCGGATTTATTGGGCGTAAAGCGAGCGCAGGCGGTTCCTTAAGTCTGATGTGAAAGCCCCCGGCTCAACCGGGGAAGGTCATTGGAAACTGGGGAACTTGAGTGCAGAAGAGGAGAGTGGAATTCCATGTGTAGCGGTGAAATGCGTAGATATATGGAGGAACACCAGTGGCGAAGGCGACTCTCTGGTCTGTAACTGACGCTGAGGCTCGAAAGCGTGGGGAGCAAACAGGATTAGATACCCTGGTAGTCCACGCCGTAAACGATGAGTGCTAAGTGTTGGAGGGTTTCCGCCCTTCAGTGCTGCAGTAAACGCATTAAGCACTCCGCCTGGGGAGTACGGCCGCAAGGCTGAAACTCAAAGGAATTGACGGGGGCCCGCACAAGCGGTGGAGCATGTGGTTTAATTCGAAGCAACGCGAAGAACCTTACCAGGTCTTGACATCCTTTGACCACTCTAGAGATAGAGCTTTCCCTTCGGGGACAAAGTGACAGGTGGTGCATGGTTGTCGTCAGCTCGTGTCGTGAGATGTTGGGTTAAGTCCCGCAACGAGCGCAACCCTTATTGTTAGTTGCCATCATTCAGTTGGGCACTCTAGCGAGACTGCCGGTGACAAACCGGAGGAAGGTGGGGATGACGTCAAATCATCATGCCCCTTATGACCTGGGCTACACACGTGCTACAATGGACAGTACAATGAGTTGCGAGACCGCGAGGTTTAGCTAATCTCTTAAAGCTGTTCTCAGTTCGGATTGCAGGCTGCAACTCGCCTGCATGAAGCCGGAATCGCTAGTAATCGCGGATCAGAACGCCGCGGTGAATACGTTCCCGGGCCTTGTACACACCGCCCGTCACACCACGAGAGTTTGTAACACCCAAAGTCGGTGAGGTAACCTTCGGGAGCCAGCCGCCTAAGGTGGGATGGATGATTGGGGTGAAGTCGTAACAAGGTAGCCGTATCGGAAGGTGCGGCTGGATCACCTCCTTTCTAAGGAATATTACGGAAACTACACAGTTCGTTCTTACTTTGCTCAGTTTTGAGAGGTTTACTCTCAA
>NZ_NGJW01000003.1 GCF_003987555.1 Vagococcus lutrae
GTCTTGAAATAGAGTGTCCTTTCTCGACAAAATAAGGGGTAGCGGTCCAATGATGAGCACAATTTTTACAGGTATAGCGTTGTTTTGCGACGTTCATAATTAAAGGCAAATGATTAAATTGATCAAAACGCACGACCGCTTTTTTCTTACCATTTCTTACGACTACTTGTTTCCCACTTTCGTTATACACCGTTGAACCACAATGATGACAAGGTGTTAGAGGGGGTGAAAAAGTAGCGTTCACCACACATGTTTGTTGTCCTTTTACCATTTCGTAAGAAATGTCAGATGTGATTAAATTTGGCTCTATGATTCGTAGTAATTTTTTGATATCATTAGACATGAGCATATCGCCTCCCGTTTGGTTTTTTGTCGTAAATTAATCATATAGGAGAACGGTATGCTTTTTAATACCTAAAATTAAGAAAATTAAAAAAGGGCTGACGAATCATTTTTTTGATTCATCAGTCCTTTAAATTATAGAGCCCTTTTTTGTTATCCTAGGAATTTTAAACGCATTTTTAAGTATTTCATGATATAATAGAGAAGTGAAAACTCTTAAGATTGAAGAGTAATTTGTGATGGATAGGGAGATTAGTCATGGAAATTATTAGACAAAAAGAGATGGTGGAAGCTTTTCACTATGATTATCATCAAGAAACAGATAGCGAAACAGAAATTCGTGTAGAGATTAAACCGATAGATATGTCTGAAGAGCCAAACTTTAAACACGATCGTGATAGCGTACTAGGTCTTCGCGTTGTTTTTAAAGTGGTCTTTGAACAATTTGCTTTAACTGGTGCAGTTAACCAATTAGTAACGGTTTTACATCGTACAATTAAAACTGCAGATGAATTAGAACCTGCGGAGTTAGATGAATTAATGAAGCCGTTATTCTCGATGATTGAGCGTCTAACATATGAAGTAACAGAGATTGCATTAGATCAACCAGGTATTCAATTAAATTTTCAAAATGAAAACCAATAGTTATGAGCACAGTCAACGTGACAATCATCGGTTGTCACGTTTTTTTGTAGGGTTAAATGGAATGATGTGTGTCTAAAGAGAAAGTATGTTACCATAAAATAGCAGAAAATGTCATGGTTGAGAAGGAGAAACAAAGTATGTCAGAAGATAAAAATCAACAAATTATGAACTTGCTGATGCAAGAGTTAGATAACCGTTATGCAATGAAACAAATGAAGACGGTCTTGTCGCTAATTGATGAAGGCAATACGATTCCGTTTATTGCACGATACCGTAAAGAAATGACAGGTAGTCTAGATGAAGTAGCGATTCAAGAAATATTAGAACGTCATCGTTTCCTTGAAAACTTGGAAACAAGACGAAGTGAAGTACTCCGTTTAATCGATGAACAAGGTAAATTAACCGAAGAGTTAGAGCGTGATATAGTAAAAGCGACGAAACTTCAACAATTAGAAGATTTGTATCGTCCATACAAGCAAAAACGTCGTACGAAAGCAACAATTGCCAGAGAAAAAGGACTATTGCCATTGGCAGAATGGTTATTATCATTGCCAAACCAAGCAGAAGTAGAAGCAGAAGCACAGAAGTATATTAACGAAGAAAAAGAATTGACGACCGTAGAAGACGTTTTAAGTGGTGCACATGAAATCATGGCTGAAACGATTAGCGATGAGCCTAAATATCGTCAATGGTTACGAAACTTTGCTGAGCGGACAGGTGTCTTGGTAACAGAGGGGAAACAAGTCGAAAAAGATGAGAAGAAAGTATATGAAATGTACTATGATCATCAAGAACCGGTAGCTAAAGTGGCTTCGCACCGTGTGTTAGCTATGAATCGTGGTGAGAAAGAAGACATATTAAAGGTTTCAGTGAGTGTTGAGGAAGAAAAAGTTATGGCTTATTTTGACGAACAACTTATTGGAAATAAAACATCAAGTCCAGCTGTCAGTTATGTCAGAAATGCCTACGAGGATAGTTATAAACGTTTTATTGGACCAGCGATTGAACGAGAAATACGTAGTAATTTAACAGAACAAGCGGATCAGCAAGCGATTGATATCTTTGGCGAAAACTTGCGTCACCTATTATTACAATCACCTTTAAAGAAAAAAGTAGTGATGGGGTTTGACCCAGCGTATCGTACCGGTTGTAAATTAGCAATTGTCGATGAAACTGGAAAAGTTGAAGCAATCGATGTGATTTATCCACATAAACCAGCTAGTCATGCTAAACGTGCTGAAGCTGCAACAAAATTCCAAGAATTGATTAAAAAATATCAAGTCGAAATGGTAGCAATTGGTAATGGTACCGCGAGCCGTGAATCAGAAAAATTTGTGGCAGAAAACTTAAAAGCGCTAGAAGAAACAGTTTACTATGTGATTGTAAATGAAGCGGGAGCATCGGTTTATTCTGCGAGCGAAGTGGCGAGAGAGGAGTTTCCAGACCTTCAAGTAGAAGAACGTAGTGCGGTTAGTATTGCTCGCCGTTTACAAGATCCTTTAGCGGAATTAGTGAAAATCGACCCGAAAGCAGTAGGAGTCGGGCAGTATCAACATGACGTTTCACAAAAACAACTGAACGAGCAACTGTCCTTTGTGGTCGAAACTGCCGTCAACCAAGTCGGGGTAAATGTTAATACAGCTAGTCCTCAACTGTTAGAGCATGTATCGGGTTTAACAAAAGCGACAGCTAAAAATCTAGTAGCTTATCGTGAGGAAAATGGGGCGTTCAATAGTCGAAATGAGTTTAAAAAAGTACCGCGCTTAGGGCCTAAAGCATTTGAGCAGTCGGTTGGTTTCTTACGAATTTTAGACGGAAAGTCACCATTAGATAATACAAGTATCCATCCAGAGTCATATGATACGACTAAAGCGTTGTTGCAACGTCTAGAGATTGAGCTTGAAGAACTAGGTAGTAAAGAGGCAACCGATAAACTAGAGGCGATTTCTGTTAACAACTTGGCAAAAGAACTTGAAGTTGGCGAGCAAACCCTTGAAGATATTGTCGAAGCATTAAAACAGCCGGGTCGCGATTTGCGCGAAGATATGCCAGCACCTTTATTACGACAAGATGTTTTAGAAATGAAAGATTTGCTTGTTGGAATGGAACTTGAGGGGACTGTTCGTAATGTTGTTGACTTTGGTGCGTTTGTCGATATTGGAGTAAAGCAAGACGGTTTAGTTCATTTATCAAAAATGAGCACCAAGTTTGTTAAACATCCTCGAGATATTGTTTCAGTCGGAGATGTTGTGACCGTATGGGTAGAAAAAGTTGAGTTAGATAAACAGCGTATATCATTGACGATGAAACAGCCAAAAGACAGTGCACAATAAAGAAAAAATAGCACGGTATCAAAAGTTAATAGAAGAAACACCAGTTAAAATGCAAGCCACTAATCATTGGCTTACCAACTTAGTTTGTGAGATTTCAGTGGCATTTTTTAATAAACCTTTTCGGCATCGTGCAAGCTATAATAATAGGTTGAAAACAACGGGTGGTCGTTATCGTCTTGATAATCATCACTTAGAGTTCAATTGGTTAGTTTTAGAGCGTTTATCGGCAACAATCTTTGTACAAGTGATTTTACATGAATTGTGTCACTATCATCTTCATTTAATGGGAAAAGGATATCGACATCGTGATCAGGATTTTAAACGTTTATTAAAACAAACGGGTGGCTTACGTTATGTGCCCAATCTCAGACTTGATGAAGAATATCCCTATCTATACCAATGTTTAGCGTGTGAACAGAAAATACATCGTTTTAAGAAAATAGACACGAAAAAGTATCGCTGTCGTTGTCATGGTCAATTATCTTTAATAGATAATTGATTGAAATAATTACTAAACCAATTTAACTCTATATGTTATAATAAAAAAATAACCAAGTCATACCAAAGGGGAGAAGCGAATGTGATAAAACTTAGCGAAATATTTAATCTCCAAGCTTGGAATGATATTTTACAGCAGAATATTATGACGCGAGGTTTCTTAGTTAATATCTTGGATATTTTAGTTGTTTGGTATCTCATTTATAAGTTAATGGACTTATTACGTGGGACTAAAGCTATTCAAGTGTTGAAAGGAATCGCAGTCATTTTAATTATTCGTGTTGTCAGTGGTGTGGTCGGTTTAAACACTGTATCGTGGTTAATGAATCAAGTCATCACATACGGCGTCATTGCCACTATCATTATTTTCCAACCGGAAGTGAGACGGGGACTTGAACATTTAGGTCGTGGCTCATTCTTTTCTCGTAAGAGTAACACCGACTTGAGAAAAGAAGAGTATATGGTTCAAAGTTTTGACAAGGCCATTCAATATATGTCAAAACGAAAAATTGGTGCGCTCATCACAATCGGGAGAAAAACAGGTTTGGAAGATTTTATCGAAACAGGGATTCCGTTAAATGCAGCGATATCGGGTGAATTGTTAATCAATATATTCATTCCCAATACACCGTTACATGACGGTGCTGTGATTGTGAAAGACGGGAAACTTGCTGCTGCATCGGCTTATTTACCGTTATCTGAAAATGACAGTATTCCTAAAGAATTTGGTACCCGTCATCGGGCAGCTTTGGGTATCAGCGAAGTGAGTGATGCATTAACTATAATTGTTTCAGAAGAAACGGGTGATGTGAGTATTACGAAAGATGGCAAACTATTACCACATCTAACAAAAGAAGAATATTTAGACATATTAACACATGAGTTAGTCGAAAAACATGAGCCAAAAGAAGATAAGTTACTCGCTTCTTTCTTTGAAGGGTTCTCAAAGGGGGCTAATCATGATAAATAAACTAACGACAACGAAAGCCTTTACGATTGTTTTATCGTTTATGTTTGCGATGTTATTGTTCTTTAATGCCAATCCGGAAAGTCGTTTGGTTAGTCGAAATGAAGCCGGAAATACGATGAAAGAGTTATCAGATGTTGCTGAAAATGTTAAAATAAAACTTATCTATGATGACCAAAAATATTTTGTATCTGGCTATGAAGAAGAAACCAATGTTTATTTACAAAGTGCGAACAAAGTATTGCTAGATACAGAAAAGGCGGAAGAAACGCGTAATTTTTCTGTGGTTGCAGATTTAACCGATTTTAAAGAAGGAACCTATGAAGTTCCACTTAAAATAGACGGATTAAATCGGGCTGTCAGTGCAACGTTAGAGAAAGAAAGTATTTTTGTGACGCTCGAACGCCGGAAAACGAGTTCATTTAAAGTTTCTCCGCGCTTAAATGATAGTTTATTGAAACAAGGATACGATTTAACTGATATTACAGTAGAACCTGAAACAGTATCGATAACAGCAGGAGAACAAACGCTACAAAAAATTTCGGATGTGATTGTATCTATTGATGACAAGGAAGTATCCTCTGATTTTACTAAGCAAGTGACAGTTTTACCAATCGATGATAAGGGTAACGTTTTAGGGGTGATTGCAGTCCCTTCTGTTGTAACGGTAAGATTGACTATTACCGCACCGACGAAGTCTGTTCCAATTAAAGTGAATCAGTCAGGGTCGATACCTGAGGGTGTTGCATCCTATCGATTTGAACCTACGATTGATCATGTAAAAGTTACTGGACCTCGTGAAGCGTTAGATCAGGTTGAAGAAGCCGTTATTATCGTGGACACCTCGTCTGTTAATCGTAAAACAACGCAATCGTATCGTTTTGAGGCTATTCCTAACGTGACGTTAGAACCGACTGTGACAGATGTCACCGTCATTCCGGAAATGAAGCCGACAAAAGAAACATCTGAAAAAAATCAGTCATCATCTAAAGAAAAAGAAGAATCAAAAGTTAAAGAAACAGATGAAACCAAGTAATTGGTAAATTTTAATGAAATAGGTGAATAGAGAATGGGTAAATATTTTGGAACTGATGGTGTACGAGGCATTGCCAATCAAGAATTAACACCAGAACTAGCATTTAAACTAGGAAGATGTGGTGGTCATGTATTAGTTCAACATCACCAAGATGAAGAAACGCGTCCTCAAGTTTTAGTTGGTAGAGATACACGTATCTCAGGACAAATGTTAGAACAAGCGTTAGTAGCGGGTTTAATGTCAGTTGGTATCGAAGTGTTACAATTAGGAGTAATCTCAACACCTGCTGTGGCTTATTTAACACGAGTACAAAAAGCAGATGCGGGTGTTATGATTTCTGCTTCACATAATCCAGCAGAAGATAATGGAATAAAATTCTTTGGACCGGACGGATTTAAGTTAGCTGATGACGAAGAATTAGAAATCGAGGCGTTGCTTGATGCAGAAGAAGACACACTACCTCGTCCGTCTGCAAAAGGATTAGGTATTTTAGAGGACTACCCAGAAGGCTTACTGAAGTATTCTCAATTTTTAACAGAAACAGTGGATACTGATTTTGAAGGTATGGTTGTGTGTTTAGATGCCGCATATGGTGCAACAGCGCCATTGGTAAATCGTGTTTTTGCAGACTTAGAAGCAGATTTTCATACAATGGGAACGCAATATAACGGCTTAAATATTAATGACCAAGTTGGCTCGACTCATCCAGAAGCATTGGCGGCATTTGTGGTTGAAAAAGAAGCAGATTTAGGTTTAGCTTTTGATGGAGATGGCGACCGCGTCATCGCAGTGGATGAAAAAGGAAATATTGTCGACGGCGATAAAATCATGTATATTTGTGGGAAATATTTAAACGAACATCATTTGTTAAATCACAATACGATTGTTTCAACTGTTATGAGTAATTTAGGTTTTCATAAAGCGGTTGAGGCACAAGGAATGGTGGCCTTACAAACACAAGTTGGTGACCGTTATGTTGTGGAAGAAATGCGTAAAAATGGGTACAACTTTGGTGGTGAACAGTCAGGGCATATTGTTTTCTTAGATTATAATACGACAGGAGACGGTATGCTTTCAGGTATCCAGTTAATGAATGTCATGAAACAAACGGGTAAAAAACTTTCTGAACTAGCAGCTGAAGTAGAAGAGTATCCGCAAAAACTTGTTAACATTCGAGTGAGTGATAAAGCAGGTGCGATGACGTATCCAGCGATTAAAACTGTCATCGAAGAAGCAGAGCGTGAAATGGATGGAAATGGTCGTATATTAGTACGTCCGTCTGGAACAGAACCATTATTACGTGTCATGGCTGAAGCACCAACGGTTGAACAAGTTAACTATTATGTTGATAAGATTGCCGATGTAGTGCGTGCTGAAATCGGTATCGAGTAGAACCATAAAGCAATTGACAATTAAATCCGGCTTGATTATAATTTAACTACAAGGATATTTTTTAATGTGAGACTGTTCAGAGAATTTTTCATTTGGTGCGAGAAAAATAAGTTAGGATTAAAAAGCTCCCTTGCTTGAGTTAATATTGAAAAATATTACGTTACATCACGTTACGATGTTTGAGAGGTAATGATCGACATCATTGCAAACAAGGTGGTACCGCGCTCGTCGTCCTTGTTTTGCAATGATGTTTTTTTATGAAAGAAAAAGGAGATTATAGAGATGAAAGCATTAAGTAGTAGTGAAACACGTCAACTATTTTTAGATTTTTTTAAAGAGAAAGGGCATCATGTCGAGCCGAGTGCGTCATTGATTCCTGTAGAAGATCCAACGTTACTTTGGATTAACTCAGGTGTGGCAACTTTAAAAAAATATTTTGATGGCACGGCCGTACCAGAGAGCCCTCGTTTAACCAATGCTCAAAAGAGTATCAGAACGAATGATATTGAAAATGTCGGAAAAACAGCTCGTCATCATACCATGTTTGAGATGTTAGGGAATTTTTCAATTGGTGATTATTTTAAAGAAGAAGCGATTACTTGGGCATGGGAATTTTTAACGGATGAAAAATGGCTAGCACTTGACCCAGATAAGTTGTATGTGACTGTTCATCCAGAAGATAGTGAAGCTCGCCGATTATGGCAAGAAAAAATCGGCTTATCTGAGGATCGTGTGATTGATATAGCTGATAACTTTTGGGAAATTGGAGTGGGACCTAGTGGCCCTAACTCAGAAATTTTTTATGACCGTGGTGAGAGCTACAATGATGTAGCAGAAGACGACCCAGAAAACTATCCAGGTGGGGAAAACGAGCGTTATCTTGAAATCTGGAATTTAGTATTTTCTGAATTCAATCATACTGAAGAAGATACCTACGAGCCACTTCCGCATAAAAATATTGATACAGGTATGGGACTAGAACGGTTAGTCTCTGTTTTACAAGATACTCCAACGAACTTTGAAACAGATTTATTCATGCCGATTATTAAAGCCACAGAAGCACTAGCGGTGGATAAAGTGTATGGAGAAGATGAGCAAGTAGATGTTTCCTTTAAGGTAATTGCCGATCATACTCGTGCCGTTGCTTTCGCGATTGGCGATGGGGCGTTACCTTCAAACGAAGGCCGTGGCTATGTTTTACGTCGTCTACTAAGACGTGCTGTTATGCATGGTAAAAAACTAGGCATTCATAAACCGTTTATGCATCAACTCGTTCCGGTTGTGGGTAGTATTATGTCTGCGCACTATCCTGAAGTGTTGGAGCAAAAGGAATTTATTTCAAAAGTCATCAAAACTGAAGAAGAACGTTTCCATGAAACGATTAATGATGGACTTTCTATTTTAGAAGAAGTGATTCGTGACTTAAAAGAAAAAGCAGTAAATGAGTTGAGTGGTGAAGTTATCTTTAAACTTTATGATACGTATGGGTTCCCTGTTGAATTAACAGAAGAAATTGCTGAAGATGCAGGCCTATCGGTTGACCACGCAGGTTTTGAAAAAGAAATGGAACAACAAAGAGAACGAGCACGTCAAGCACGTCAAGAAGTAGGGTCTATGTCTTTACAATCTGAAACACTTCTTGCGATCAAAGAGACAAGTGCGTTTACAGGATACGATTGTTTAGAGAATGAAGCTACTTTAGTAGCCTTAGTCGCAAATGATGAGCGTATCTCAGAAGCGGTCGTTAGTGATGTAGAAGAAGTAGAAGCGATATTCAACCAAACACCTTTCTATGCTGAAATGGGTGGACAGATTTTTGATACGGGTTGGATTTATGATAATGAAGGTCGCTTAGTTGGTACAGTAGATGATGTTCAAAAGTCACCAAATGGGCAACCTCTTCATCATATACGCTTAGAAACGTCTTTAATGGAAGGACAAACGTATCGTCTTGTTGTCGATCACGCACGACGTCGTGCTGTGATTAAAAATCATACAGCGACTCACTTACTTCATCAAGCACTTAAAGATGTCTTAGGTGAACATGCTAATCAAGCTGGTTCACTCGTTACACCAGATTATCTACGTTTTGATTTTACGCATTTTGGTCAAGTGACGAAAGAAGAACTTGAAAAAATGGAAAGTATCGTGAATCAAAAAATCTGGCAACAACTACCTGTTATGACAGTCGAAACAGATATTGAAACGGCTAAGGAAATGGGTGCCATGGCTCTCTTTGGTGAAAAGTATGGTCAAAATGTCCGCGTCGTAAATGTTTCAGATTATTCTCTAGAATTATGCGGAGGTGTCCATGTTGGAAACACATCAGAAATTGGTGTTTTCAAATTGATTTCTGAATCAGGTATTGGTGCAGGAGTTCGCCGGATTGAGGCTGTGACAGGAGAAAAAGCGTATCAATATTTAGTAGAGCGTGAGAATACGTTGAAGGCGACGGCTGAATTAGTGAAAAGTAAACGCATTTTAGAAGTGCCACAAAAAGTGATAGCTCTTCAAGAACAATTAAAACAAGCTCAAAAAGAAAATGAACAGCTTTTAGCTAAAATGGCAAATCAAGAAGCTGGTGCTATTTTTAATGACGTGGCATCAGAATCAGGCATTACCTATGTAGCAAAAGAAGTGGCGGTAAAAGATATGAATCAATTACGCCAACTGGCTGATCAGTGGAAACAAAAAGCGGTATCTGATATTTTAGTATTAGGGTTAGTGAATGAAGGAAAAGCGAACCTCTTAGTCGCCATGAGCGATGATATGGTTAAAAAAGGCTATAAAGCAGGAGACCTTATTAAAGCCATTGCACCAATGATTAATGGTGGCGGTGGTGGCCGTCCTGATATGGCTCAAGCAGGTGGTAAAAAGCCTGAAGGTATGTCAGAAGCCATTGCGGCAGTGCCAGCATGGATTAGTGAAGTCGCGTCAGTTTAATAAGGGAATAGAAGGAGAGAGAGAAAATGGCTAGAATCGAACAACGTCCAGGTAAAGTGAGCTTTGGACAGGCAATGAAAGATTTTTTTAAAGGGTATGTTGATTTTAAAGGAAGAACGACACGTGCAGGTTACTGGTGGCCGGTATTAGTTTATGGGATTGTTCATACAGTGTTTATCGCCTATTTTATTATGAAAATCATCGGAACATCAGCTTTAGTAGCCATTGACAATGAGGCAGATGTCTTGGCACTTTTGATGTCGATGGGTGGCGTAATGATTCTTTATTTAGTGTTCGTATTAGCGACTATTTTACCCTTTCTGTCGCTTACTGTTCGACGTAATCGTGACACAGGGATTACGGGTAAAGGAAGTGCGGTCTTACTGATTGCTAATTTTATCCTTGGTCGTGTGAATGTCGCTCAGGAAAATAGTTTATTAAATATTATATCTTTTGTTTTAGTTATCTTCTTGTTCGTTATTACGATTATGCCAACAAATGCTTGGCTAACAGAAAAAACCTCTGGCTTACAGGCATTTTTCTTACGCCATAAGGAAACACGTTATAATCGTGATTTATTTTAATCAAAAATTTTTAATGTAGAACAGTTCGTTCAACAAGTGATTTTGTTGAATGAACTGTTTTTTTGGATATTTTTTATTTGAGATAGGTGTGCTACAATAGAGAAGATAGTGAGAAAGATGAGGCGGGGAAAAAATGGAGAGTATGTCAGAACGCAAGCATTTTCGTTTTCCATTAGTATCAGACGATGAGCCTGTTAGGCTTGCTAATGAAACCAAGCGTATTTTATTTGAAGGAGAACCAGATACGTTATTGTCAGGAAATGTAGATACTTACGTCAATAAAAAGGCAAACGTGTCAAAAACTACTGAATCAGTCAAAGAAGAGACGACTCAGAAACGTTTAAAAAAAGAAAATGATACACAAGAAAAAGAGACATTAAAAAATAAATCGCAACATGCTCAGCAATTACCTAAGCGTCGTAGTAGGGAAATGTCTAGTGCTAAGCGACCCGAAATAAAGCAAACAGAATCAAGCATAAATCGTCGGTCACATCGACCTATATATCAAACGACGCTGAATAATGAAAAAAAGAATCAAACTTTTGAAAAGACGACATCCGTGCGTAAGACGTCGCATCAAGCCCCTTTTCGTCCTAAGAAATTGCCTGAATCATTAATGAGTGAGGCTAAAACGAATGTATGGAAAAGCGCAGAATTAGCGAATCAAATTAAAGAAGAGAAGAAAGATTACTTGCTATTTGACACGGTTAACCCTGATTTTGAAGAAGATAAAATAACAAATAATGACAACGATTTAAATCATCGAAAGGCTTCAAAATCTGATGTGACTAACCAGCCAATGTCTAAAAAGAAAATGCGTTTAGAAAAATCTTTATCAGGTATAATGGATGAAGAACAGTCACAGTTACGAGCAAATAAATATTTTAATTCCTAAAACTTACCTATCAGAAGTGATAGGTAAGTTTTTTGGTTGAAAAAAGAACAAAAATATACGATAATAGATAGGTTAAGAAACATAGTAAATTAACTAGTCATTTATGTATGTGCATGGAAAAGAGGATCTTCATGAAAATGGATAAAAATAAAATCTATCATTTTGTAGGAATTAAAGGCGCTGGGATGAGCGCACTAGCATTAATATTGCATGAAAAAGGCTTTAATGTTCAAGGTTCTGATATTACCGAATATGTTTTTACACAAAGAGAGTTAGAAAAAGCGGGTATTACGATTTTGCCGTTTGATAAGCATAATATAAAGTCTAATATGATAGTTGTGGCGGGAAATGCGTTTAAAGATAGTCATGTTGAAATTCAAGAAGCATTAAAAAAAGGTTTAAATGTTGTACGATATCATCGTTTTATAGGTGAATTGATTAAGAGTTTTACAAGTATAGCGGTGACAGGGTCCCATGGTAAAACCAGTACTACGGGCTTGTTAGCGCATGTGCTCAGTGGTATTAAACCAACCAGTTATCTGATTGGAGATGGGACGGGTCACGGTATTTCTGAAGCAGACTTTTTTGCGTTTGAAGCGTGTGAATATCGTCGTCATTTTTTAGCGTACGCTCCAGACTATGCGATTATCACCAATATTGATTTTGACCATCCAGATTATTATCAAAGTATTGAGGATGTTTTTGATGCTTTTCAAAGTTTTTCAACACAAGTTAAAAAAGGGATTGTCGCATTTGGAGAAGATGAACAATTACGTCGTTTAAATGTGGAAGTTCCCGTCTATTATTATGGCACGAGTGATGAAAATGATTTTGTCGTTAAAAATATAAACCGTACGACATCAGGTTCAGCTTTTGATGTTTATTTCAACAATGAGATGATTGGGCACTACCAAGTACCGGCATATGGCTTGCATAATGTCTATAATGCGTTATCAGTGATTGCGATTGCCCACTTGGAAGGCTTAGACGACCGTGAAGTGGCAGAAGAGCTATTAACATTTGGTGGGGTAAAACGTCGTTTTTCAGAGAAAAAAGTGACCGATATGATTATCGTGGATGATTACGCTCATCACCCTGCAGAAATCAAAGCAACTATTGACGGAGCCCGTCAAAAGTATCCTGAAAAAGAAGTGATTGCTGTTTTTCAACCTCATACCTTTACGCGTACTGTGGCTCTTTTAGACGAATTTGCTGAAGCACTAGACTTAGCAGATCACGTATATTTATGTGACATCTTCGGTTCTGCACGTGAAGAACAAGGTAGTGTCAAGATTGAAAACTTAGGAGATAAGATTGAGAAAGGTGGCGCCGTGATTACAGAAGATAATGTGTCGCCATTGTTAGACTATCACGATGCTGTTATGATTTTCATGGGAGCAGGCGATGTTCAAAAATTTGAACGTGCGTATGAGCGTCTTTTAACACAAACACGTCCTAATATAATGTAGTAAAAATTAGGTCTTTATTGTGGAACACGTTATAATAGATGTAAGATAATAAGGAGTGATAGTATGAATCAACCATCTTTTAATAATACAGCTTCAACGAATGAGCATGGTTTGTCACAATTCTATGCAAGAATCTATGGATATTTGGGAATCGGAATTGCTTTAAGTGCCTTATCCTCGTTCTTGATGATGAATGTTTTCTATGAGCAGTTTATTGGCATGTTAACACAAAGTCGTTTCTCATTCTTAATGTTATGGGTAGCAGAAATAGCATTGGTCATTTATTTAGGTCGTAAAGCGACAACCAATCCTACTATGGCCTTAGCAGGTTTTATTGCCTACTCACTATTAAACGGGGTTACGATTAGCGTTACCTTAGCTTTATATAGTCAGGCTAGTGTGACGAAAGGCTTTATCGCTGCGGCGTTAACTTTCGGTAGCATGGCAATTGTCGGTGCTACTACGAAGAAAGATTTAAGTGCCATGGGCCAAGCCCTTCGCAGTATGTTGATTGGTTTGATTGTCGTTATTTTAGTTAATGGTTTTATTCTTCAAAGTAGTGCGGCCGATTTGTTTATTTCGATAGTCATGGTTGCAGTTTTTGCTGGTCTAACAGCTTACGATCATCAAATGATTCGTCGTTACTACGACCAAGTGCAAGGAGATGAAGCCACACTAAAAGGTTTAGCCGTCTTCTGTGCCTTACAATTATACTTAGATTTTATCAACTTACTACTAGCGTTTATTCGCATATTTGGACGCGATTAATCAGCGCAAAACACTCTGTTTTTAGACAGAGTGTTTTTTTGTGCTTCATTTTTTAATTTCGCATTCTGATGATAAGTTTGTTAAAATATAGAAGAGAGAAAAGATGGGAGATAAGTCAATGAGTAAAAAAAATAAGCTGTTATTAATAGATGGAAATAGTGTCGCGTTTCGCGCATTCTATGCTCTGTATCAAGCGTTAAATAATTTTAAAAATCGAAACGGTTTACATACCAATGCGATTTATGCGTTTCATAATATGTTTGATAATGTGTTAGAAAAAGAAAAGCCTACGCATGTTTTAGTGGCATTTGATGCAGGAAAAACGACGTTTCGTCATGATACATATACTGATTACAAAGCAGGACGTTCTAAAACACCTAGTGAGTTTAAAGAACAGATGCCCTATATTCGTGAATTAGTCGAAGCGTTTGGTGTAAAATATTTTGAATTAATGAACTATGAAGCCGATGATATTATTGGGACATTAGCGAAGCAAGTACCCGCCGAACAATTTGATGTCGTGATTATCTCTGGCGATAAAGATTTAACCCAACTAGCTGATGAGCATATTCGAGTAGATGTGACGGTTAAAGGCGTTAGTGAGTTAGAGTCTTACACGCCAGAACATATCCGTGAAAAATATGAGTTAACCCCTGCTCAGATTATCGACATGAAAGGGTTAGCAGGAGATAATTCTGATAATCTACCGGGCGTTACGGGGATAGGCGAGAAAACAGCGATTAAGTTATTAAAAGAATATGGCACTGTTGAAGGCGTATACGACCACATTGATGAGATGAAAAAAAGTAAACGAAAAGAGAACTTGATAAACGACCGTGAGCAAGCATTTATGAGTAAACAACTCGCCACTATCCATACAGATGTACCACTTCCTTTAAAAGTAGAAGACCTTGCCTTTAATGGCAAAAATGTGGAACATCTAGTACAGTTCTATAAAGAAATGGATTTTAATAGTTTCTTAGCTAAACTAGATACCTCTGAATATGGAGCGTTAGAAGAACCATTGCCAGATGTGACATACGAGTTAGTAACGGAAGTGACAGATGAAATGCTAACAGATGATATGGTCATGTATATGGAAATGTTGGAGGAAAACTATCATGTCGCACCTATTGAAGGTATCGCCTTTAGTAATGGGAAAAAGACCTACGTCATGATTGGAGAAGAAGTCTTTGAAAACGCAAAACTAAGAAAATGGTTAGCAAGTGATGATTATAAAAAGCAAGTATTTAATGCTAAAAGCTATAAAGTCGCACTCAATCGACGAGACATCGATTTACAAGGCGTCTCCTTTGATACACTAATTGCTGCTTATCTATTAGACACTAATGATAAAAATGAAGATCTAGCAGAAATAGCGAGTCATTATGATTATCATCAGATTGAAACTGACGAACAAGTATATGGTAAAGGGGCGAAACGCGCCGTTCCAGAAACAGAAAGATTCGCAGAGCATTTAGCACGAAAAGTGGCCGCAATGACTGCGATTCATCCGCTCATGTTAGAGCGCTTAGAAGAATATCAACAGACGGAGTTATTCTATGAAATGGAGTTACCATTGTCGTTAGTCTTAGCTAAAATGGAAATGGCGGGGATTAAAGTAGATGCTAGTCGTTTAGAAACTATGCAAGTGGAATTTGCGGAACGACTAAAAGAGATTGAACAACGTGTATTTGAAATAGCGGGAGAAGAGTTCAATTTAAACTCACCGAAACAATTAGGAGTTATTCTATTTGAAAAAATGAAATTACCCGTGATAAAGAAAACAAAAACGGGTTATTCGACAGCTGTGGATGTTTTAGAGCAACTGAAAACAGAATCTCCAATTATTGATGAAATTTTAGATTATCGTCAAATTATGAAAATTCAGTCAACATATGTAGAAGGACTTTTAAAAGTCATTCATCCGGGTGACCAAAAAATTCATACGCGATATGTTCAAACGTTAACACAGACAGGTCGATTAAGTTCAGTCGATCCTAACCTACAAAATATTCCCGTTCGATTAGAAGAAGGACGTAAAATTCGTCAAGCATTTGTTCCGCGTAAAGAAGGATGGAAAATCTACGCATCGGATTACTCTCAAATTGAGTTGCGCGTGCTTGCTCATATAAGTGAAGATGAACATTTGATTCAAGCCTTTGTTGAAGACCAAGATATTCACGCGAGTACAGCTCGTCGTGTATTTGGATTAGATGAGACAGCGACAGTGGATGGTAATTTACGTCGCCAAGCTAAAGCGGTGAATTTTGGAGTTGTTTACGGGATTAGTGATTATGGTTTATCTCAAAACTTAGGTATTACGCGAAAAGAAGCGAAACACTTTATCGATACTTACTTTGAGAAATATCCAGGTGTTAAAACTTATATGGAAGACATCGTGAGAGAAGCGAAAGATAAAGGTTATGTGGAAACGTTGTGGCATCGTCGTCGTTTTTTACCAGACATTAATGCCCGTAACTTTAATATTCGCTCTTTCGCAGAACGTACTGCAATTAATACGCCTATTCAAGGAAGTGCTGCCGATATCTTGAAATTGGCCATGATTGAGTTAGATAAGCGAATAGAAGCAGAAGGACTACAAGCTACGATGTTATTACAAGTTCATGATGAGCTTGTCTTTGAAGCGCCCGCTGACGAGATACCAGCTCTTGAAAAATTGGTGACCGACGTTATGGAAACCATTACGACATTACGTGTGCCTTTAAGAGCGGACAGTAGCTATGGCGATACATGGTACGATGCAAAATAATAAAGGAAGAGAAAGTGAGATAGTTGCTTTCTCTTTTCCTATTATAGAAGAGGAAGAGGTATGAAACATGCCAGAATTACCAGAGGTAGAAGCGGTCAGAACAGGCTTAGAACAGTTAGTTGTCAATAAAACGATTGAGTCTGTGAGCGTGATGTGGCCTAAAATTATAGAAACAACCGATATTGAAAAATTTAAACTAGCATTAATAGGTGAGTCAATCGAAGCTATTTTAAGAAGAGGCAAGTTTTTAATTATTCGTTTGACACATTTCGATTTGATTTCTCATTTAAGAATGGAAGGAAAGTATGAATTTCATCAAGCTGATGACCCATTAATGAAACATACGCATGTTGTGTTTCATTTTAATGATGGCACGGAATTGCGCTATTTAGATGTCAGAAAATTTGGTCGGATGGCGCTTATCGACAAGCACCAAGCAGAAGAATATCGTGGGATTAAAAAACTAGGTCCAGAACCTGTGTTACCTGATTTTAACCTTACTGTTTTTGAAGAACAGCTAGGGAGACGTGTAAAAGCGATTAAGCCACTATTATTAGATCAGCACCTTGTTACTGGGTTGGGAAATATCTATGTAGATGAAGCCTTATATCAAGCACGTATTCATCCAGAACAACCAGCTAATACGTTGGCAAAAGATGAGATAGAAGTCTTACACAGTGCGATAATTGAAGTGCTAGCGCGAGCTGTAGCAGCAGGTGGGACGACTATTCGAACGTATAAAAATGCTCTGGGGGAAGCGGGAAAATTTCAAGTAGCGCTTAAAGTTTATGGACAGACGGGCCAGGCTTGTGACCGATGCCAAACACCTATCAAGAAAATAAAAGTGGCACAGAGAGGGACACATTTTTGTCCGAAGTGTCAAGTACTTCATTAGAAAGAAGGAAGTAAGAGATGACCTATACGTTAGGATTAACTGGGGGCATTGCAACAGGGAAATCAACTGTGACACGTTTTTTTATTCAACATGATATTCCAGTAGTGGATGCCGATGTGATAGCTCGTGAAGTTGTCGAGCCAGGGACAGACGGCCTAGCAGAAATCGTTAAAACTTTTGGCAAAGAGATTCTTTTAGAAGATGGTTCGTTAAATCGAAAAAAGCTAGGCGAAATAATTTTTAAAGATGAAGATAAACGAGAAATGTTAAATCAGATTTTACATCAAGAAATTCATCAAAAAATGATGATGGCAAAAGAAAAATGGGAAAGTGAAAAGGTGCCGCTGATTGTGTTTGACATTCCTTTATTATATGAGGCGGAATATCAAAGCACGTTTGATGCGATTATGGTCGTCTATGTTCCGGAAAAAACGCAGATAGCACGCTTAATGGCAAGAGACGAACTCACTGTCCAACAAGCGCGTGACCGCATCGCCTCTCAATTACCAATTGAAGAAAAAAAAGCACGCGCAGATATTGTGATAGATAATAGTCAAACAATCGCTGACACTTACGAACAAGTTCAGAATTGGTTGATAGAACAGTTTAAAACGTTCAAATGATACAACTGTACCAATACCGCTTTTTCATGTTATAATAAAGGTATCAAGATGATGATATTGTTTATAATGTCAGCAGAAAATGAGGTGAGGATATGCAATGTCCAAAATGCCATTACAATGGATCACGAGTGGTAGATAGTCGACCATCGGATGAAGGACGTGCGATACGTCGTCGACGTGAATGTGAAAAATGTGGATACCGTTTTACAACGTTTGAAAGAATAGAAGCGACGCCCCTATTAGTCATTAAGAAAAATGGGGATCGCGAAGAATTTAACCGCGATAAAGTTTTAAGAGGAATTATTCGCTCTGCCGAAAAACGTCCCGTTTCACTTGACCAAATGGAAGCGTTGGTTGATCAAGTAGAAAATAAAGTCCGTGCATTAGGAGAAAATGAAGTGTCAACTAACCAAGTAGGTGAGTTTGTCATGGAAGGCTTAGTGCACCTAGACGAGATTGCTTATATTCGTTTTGCGAGTGTTTACCGACAATTTAAAGATGTAGGAGTTTTCTTTGAAGAAATGCAAGAAATTGTCAAAAAGAATACGCAATCATCAAAAGAAAATCAAGATGAAAATTAGGAGTGTGAGCCGATGAAAAATGCTTGGGAATATGTACATCCTAAGGATACCTTTTCAGTCACGCTTATCGGCACTTTAACACGTGAAGATTATCAAACGCTAGCCGAATTTTATCAGCCTGTCATTGGTATGACAGGCTTTACCTTATATCACGCCTTGACGACGTTTTTAGACGTGGATAAAGTCGGCCAAAAGGACCGCTATTTTTTACACGCCGATATTTTAAATCAGTTAGATATAGATTTACAACAATTTTATCTCGGTCGTCAAAAATTAGAGGGAATCGGTCTATTGAAAGTGTATCAATTAGAAGAAAAAGATAAACGTGAATGGCGCTATCAGTTGCAGCCACCACTCAGTGCGATAAAAATTTTACAAGATCCGTTACTTGCAACACTTCTATTAGAAAAAATCGGAGAGCGTCGTTTTAATACCCTATCTCGTTACTATCAAGTAATCGAAGAACCACGAGATAATTTTAAAGAGGTAACAGAATCTTTTGTGAATGTCTATCAAGTGAATCACGAACGCGTATTAGCCTATGAAGTACCAGAAGGCATGACAGAGCCTGAAGTGTCACTGCAAACACAAGCGACAACGATTTCGTCATTTGATTGGCAATTTTTCAATCAACTCATTGCGTCCTTAAAGCTAGATGAGCGTCATGTGACAGAGCACCTAAAACCGATGATCCTCAGCCTGCATCAGCTATACGGTCTGAATGAGTTGACGATGAAGACGTTTGTCGAAGCGAGTGTTAATTTTGAAACCAATCAGGTTGATTTGTCTCGTTTACAACGATTAATTGTTAAACGACAGACACCCGCTATTAAAAAAAGTACGGTTTCTACCAAAATAGAAGAAGCGTCTTTAACAGAAAAAGAGCAATTAATGAAGCGCTACAATCAGCTAGAAAAACAAGGCTATACTGAGGGAGAACGCCAAGTCATCATGATCAGCGAAACATTGTATCCTATGGTGTTTTTAGAAGATATTAAACAACAAAAACAAGGTTTTGTTTCAGAAGACGAGCGATGGGTTATTCGAAATCTAGTCAATCAAACGCCTTTATCCAATAGTGTTATTAATATTTTAGTGCATTATTGTTTGGTAATACAAAATAATCCTGTCCTTGAATCAAAATATGCCAATAAAATTGCCAATGATTGGGCTCAAACGGGTATTAAAACACCGGAAATGGCAATTGATAAAGTTAAAGACATGGTAAGTAAGCCGACTACGAAACGCAAAAATTATTCTAAAAATAATCAAGTGGTTCATTCATCACGCAAAGAATCTTTGCCGAAGTGGGTAAATCAAGAACAGCAAGAAACACCTGTTTCAAATGAAACGTTAGCGCAAATTAATGAACGACTGCGTGCCATGAAAAATAAGACAAGAAAGGAGGATAATTAATGGAAAATGTTGGAAATGCCATGGGGGAAGTTATGCGTAGACAGCAGTGGAATGATCGTTTTCAGGCAATTAAACAAGAAATATTGCAACATCCAGAAGTGGCTCAATTTTTAAACGAGCATCAAGAGCAGTTAACGGACGAGATGATTGACCGAAGCATTAGTAATTTGAATGAATTTATTCAAGAACAAGCGAAGTTTCGTGTATCAGACCCGACACAGATTGCTCCTGGATATGAACCAAAGCTTGTGCTACAAAGCTATGGAATCGATGTAACGTACGTCCCAACGGAAGCTCTGATTGAAGCTCAAGAGGCAGAGAAGGTAAAAAAACGAGTGACAACGATAGATATGCCCAGAGATATACGTCATGCTAGTTTTGATCAATTTGAAGTGACAAATGAACGGATGTTAGCTTTGGATGAGAGTTTGAAGTTTATCGAATCTTATACGCAGGCCGGTAAGCAGTTTGTCCCAGGTTTGTATTTTCAAGGATCGTTTGGCGTGGGTAAAACGTATCTTTTAGGTGCCATAGCCAATGAGCTCGCAGAACGTGGTTATCAAACAACACTTGTTCATTTCCCGACCTTTGCAGTGGAAATGAAAAATGCGATTGGGACGAATACGACGGGCGAAAAACTAGACGCGGTGAAAAAGACACCGGTTCTCATGATTGATGATATCGGAGCTGATTCGATGAGTAGTTGGATTCGAGATGACGTCTTAGGTGTTATCTTGCAATATCGTATGCAAGAACAGCTTCCAACATTTTTTAGCTCTAACTTTAGTATGGAACAGTTAGAAAATGAACATTTGCGCATTACGCAAAGAGGGGAAGACGAACCATTGAAAGCGAAACGTATTATGGAACGCGTGCGCTTTTTATCAAAAGAAATTAAAATGGTGGGCAAGAATCGTCGCTTATCCTAAAGAAATAACGTGTGTTTCTGTCGATATCTGTCTAGGAAAAATCGTTGACAATCGATAGGAATACTAGTATAATCATTCTTGTTGCTTAAGAGGTGAGAAAAATGAAATGGGCATTATCAGCATTAAATAAGTTTAAAGGTCAACAATTACCAATTAAAGAAACAATCGTCATTGAAAAAGAGTTGATGGAACGAGAAGCAAGCGTTCTAGCTGCCTCACCTTTTAATGTCGAAGGCTTTTTAGCTGTTGATGAAGAAGAGTATCTTTTGTCTTTAAAGGTTGAAGGCACGCTAACATTACCGTCGACACGTTCACTTGAACCGACAGAGATTCCTTTATCTTTTGAAATTGATGAACGATATATGACATCAGAAATCTACGAACGGGATGCCGATATCGAGGGAAATGAACTCGTGATTGTACTAACAACGAACACGCTAAATGCGGTTGAATCTGTTATTGATTATACGTTGTTAAATATTCCGCTACAGATACTCACTGAAGAAGAAAGAAGTGGAAAAGAGATGCCATCTGGTGACGGTTGGCAAATTATCTCAGAAGCCTCTTATCTTCAACAACAAGAAGCGACAAAGGAAGAACCTAAATTAGATCCTCGTCTTGCGAAATTATCGGCTTTGTTAGATAATAACGATTCAGATAACAGGTAAGATTGGAATAGATGTTAGTCATTGACTAACAAAAGTATTGAAGGAGGTGTAGTTCAAATGGCAGTACCTGCAAGAAGAACTTCAAAAGCAAAAAAAGCAAAACGTCGTACACACTATAAATTATCAGTACCTGGTATGAGCACATGTTCAAACTGTGGTGAGATGAAACGTAGTCACCACGTATGTCCAGAATGTGGTCATTATGCTGGAAAAGAAGTACAAGCTTAATAACATTTAATTAGAAATGTTGAAACTCATTAGACAACCATGGAGTCTAATGAGTTTTTTTATCGTTTGAAAGTTGTTTTAGTTCACATCTGAATTAAGGTATATTATACTTAATAAAAGAGTCAATTTAGAAATTACAGGAGGCAAGACAATGTCAAAACAAAATATTGGGGTCGTCGGTATGGCGGTCATGGGAAAAAACTTAGCATTGAATATTGAAAGTAGAGGATATTCAGTTTCTATTTTTAACCGAACAGCGGCTCGTACAGAAGAAGTTATCAAAGAACATGATGATAAAAATTTAGTTGCGACTTATACGATTGAAGACTTCGTGGCATCATTAGAAAAACCACGCAAAATTATGTTAATGGTTCAAGCAGGTAAAGCGACTGATTTAACGATTCAATCTCTACTACCTCATTTAGATAAAGGAGATATTTTAATCGACGGAGGAAATACGTTCTACAAAGATACGATTCGTCGTAACGAAGAATTAGCTAATTCAGGCATTAACTTCATCGGAACAGGTGTATCTGGTGGGGAAGAAGGGGCATTAAAAGGGCCTGCTATTATGCCTGGGGGGCAAAAAGAGGCGTATGAATTAGTAGCCCCTATCTTTGAACAGATTGCTGCCATTGCGGAAGAAGACGGTCAACCATGTGTAACATATATTGGGCCTAATGGAGCAGGGCATTACGTTAAAATGGCTCACAATGGTATTGAATACGGCGATATGCAATTAATTGCTGAATCCTATGATATTATGACTCGTCTACTTGGTTTATCAGTAGAAGAAGTCGCTGAAATTTTTGCCGATTGGAATAAAGGTGAGCTTGACAGCTACTTAATGGAAATTACGGCAGATATTCTAACTCGTAAAGACGAAGAAACAGGCAAACCGATTGTCGATGTGATTTTGGATGCAGCTGGAAACAAAGGAACAGGAAAATGGACGAGCCAGAGTGCTTTAGACTTAGGTGTCCCACTACCTCTTATTACAGAATCGGTTTTTGCTCGCTATATCTCAGCGATGAAAGACGAACGTGTTGCAGCAAGCAAAATCATTCCGGCTCCAACAGTTTCAGCATTTGAAGGAAATAAAGAAGAATTTGTTGAAAAAATACGTCAAGCTCTATACTTCAGTAAAATCATGAGCTATGCACAAGGTTTTGCTCAATTACGTGTGGCAAGTGAAGAGTATGGTTGGGATTTAGAATATGGTGAGATTGCTAAGATATTTAGAGCAGGATGTATCATCCGTGCGAAATTCTTGCAAAAAATCACAGATGCTTACGAACGTGATCCACAACTTACGAATCTTTTGTTAGACGAGTACTTTAACGAGATTACGCAACGTTACCAACAGTCTGTCCGCGAAGTAGTAGCAATGGCTGTTCAGGCAGGCGTTCCTGTCCCGACATTTTCTTCAGCGATTGCCTACTATGACTCTTATCGAAGTGCTGACTTACCTGCCAATATTATTCAAGCACAACGTGATTACTTTGGTGCACATACATATCAAAGAAAAGATAAAGAAGGCACGTTCCATTACGACTGGTATCAAAATTAATCATTTTCAGGAAAAGCTATCATTCTTTGCTTAGAATGATAGCTTTTTTCACATTTTATCGTTATAATACTAACAGTATTAGATTATATTTCGAAGAGAGGAAATATGAAAGATGAGTAAAATTTTAATCATAGAAGATGAAAAAAACTTAGCACGTTTTGTTGAGTTAGAATTAAAACATGAAGGATATGAAGTAGAAGTCCATCACAATGGTCGTACAGGGCTTGAAGCAGCTCTTGGCTCTGATTGGGATGCGATTTTATTAGATTTAATGCTACCTGAGCTAAATGGTTTAGAAGTTTGCCGTCGTATTCGTCAAACGAAGGAAACACCCATTATTATGATGACAGCTCGTGATTCAGTGATTGACCGTGTATCAGGTTTAGACCATGGTGCCGATGATTATATCGTTAAACCTTTTGCGATTGAAGAGTTGTTAGCTCGCTTACGTGCTTTATTACGCCGTATCGATATAGAAGGTGACCGTAATGTGACTAAGCAAACAACGTTAACTTATCGTAATTTAACAATCGAAAAGGAAAATCGTGTTGTTAGACGAGATAATGACGTGATTGAATTAACTAAACGCGAGTATGAATTACTCTTAACTTTAATGGAAAACATCAATGTCGTCTTATCACGTGATGTTCTCTTGAAAAAGGTATGGGGATATGAAACAGAAGTCGAAACAAATGTGGTCGATGTTTATATTCGCTATCTCCGTAATAAAATTGATGTGCCAGGTGAAGATAGCTATATCCAAACCGTTCGCGGTACAGGGTATGTGATGAGGTCTTAATGAAACGTTTAAAAGAATGGTGGGAGTCTCAGCCTTTTAAAATAGGTCTTAGCTTTAAATGGACACTGATGACCTCGGTTTTTGTTTTTGTTATTGTCACGATTTTTTCAGTGGTGACTTATAAAACGAGTTTTGCTATTTTAGTGAAGCAAGAACGCGAAAATATTGAGATGACTTTAGACCATATTACTAAGCGTTTGAGCACTTCTCAAAATGAGCTTTCAATTCGAAATACCACCTACTACTTGCGTGAAGGAAACTCACAACCAAGTATTGAGCCGATAGACCAAACGTTAGAAGCGAACTTAATTCGATTGAACACGTTTATTTCAGAACTGTCACAACCCGAGTTAAGTGTATCGGTTTATAATTTAGATAAAAAACTCGTTTTCGAAACGCGAAATACTGGTTATCCTTATGTTGGTAGTAATAGTAAGAGAATAGAAGAGCAAAAAGTGGGGAACTTATCTGGGTTTGTCGCGTATCAACCTGTTTTTTCTCAAAAAACAGGCGAACAAACGGGTTACGTGCAACTTTTTTACGATTTATCTTCCGTTTATGAAGTCAGACGTAAGTTATTAAATACTCTAGTGACGTTAGTGTTACTTGGCTTAGTGGTGAGTTTTGTACTAGGTTTTATCTTGTCGACTTACTTCTTACGTCCATTAAAACAAATTACTGAAATCATCAATCAAATTAAAAATGACCCGCAAGTTGACGTGCGTATTCCTGAGATGAATCGTCACGATGAATTTGGAGATTTAGCAGAAGTCTTTAATGACATGATGGATCGTATGCAAAAATTTATCGAACAACAGCAACAGTTTGTTGGAGATGTATCACATGAATTGCGTACACCTGTTGCTATAATTGAAGGGCATTTAAAGCTACTTAATCGCTGGGGAAAAGATGACCCTGAAATCTTAGAAGAATCGCTAGAGGCGTCACTACAAGAAATCACGAGGATGAAAAGTCTTGTACAAGAAATGCTTGACCTTTCACGTATTGAGCAAGTAGAGTTTCAACACAAACATGATACATCATTAGCAAAAGAAGTCATTCATCAGACTGTCAATAACTTTACTTTACTTTACGAAGACTTTATTTTCATATTAGATGATGATTTATCTGAAGAAAAAGAAGTCAAAATGTACCGAAATCATTTTGAACAAGTGTTAATTATCTTACTTGATAATGCGGTTAAGTACTCTTTAGACCGTAAAGAGATTCATGTTTCAGTCTCTTCTACTATGAATACCCTAGAAATCGCCGTTCAGGATTATGGGGAAGGGATTGCCGAAGAAGATCTTGACCGTGTTTTCAATCGTTTTTATCGTGTCGATAAGGCAAGAAGTCGTCATAAGGGCGGCAATGGACTCGGTTTAGCGATTGCTAAAGAACTCATTGAAAACTATCGAGGAGCCATTCAAGTGGATAGTGTCTTAGGACACGGCACAGTGTTTAGAATTCAACTACCTATTAAATAATAGAAAAAACCGCTCGTCTCCTTTTAGGGGACAAGCGGTTTTTTATTGTAGCCGTTTAATATAAGGCTTTAAAATTAGCCCTTGCGACTTAATAAATGTATTGCCACTAGACTCATAGCCCAGTTTTTCATAAAATAACCAAGCTGATTCTCTTGCGGTTAAAAAGATTTCTTCGTAACCTTGTTGGCGTGCAATTAATTCCGCATAGGCCATTAATGACTGGCCAATTTTCATCCCACGATAAGCGTCGGAAACAGCGACTTGTTTGATTTGAGCTGTGTTCTCACGGTCAGTATTATCTAAAAAGAGTGTTCCGACCACGCGTTGGTCAATAATTGCTGCTAGATGAATGGCAAGCTCTTCTTGAATTGGCGCATCTGTGATAAGTGTTAATCCACTTGGTTGGTTCAAATGCTGATTGCGTAAAGCAATGCCTTCATAATATTCTTTACTTTGCCATTGAATTGTTTTCATTTTGATTGCCATAATCTATCATCCTTTCTCACATTACCTTAAAAATTAAAACTGAAACATCGAAAAATCCGTTGTCTGTTTGGTAATAGGGATAAGGTGATGACTGAGCATAAATGATAATACAACATTCATTATTTTTTTCATGTTAGCCTCCTATGATACGGCCACCATTAGATGATTGCCATATGTTTTGATATACGTGTGCAACTGACTGGGTCCATTCGCGTCGTCCATGACAACCACCTCCTTAAAATATAAAAAAACCTTACATGACGAAAAACGCAACGTAAGGTTGATAGTATCAATCATGATTAATCGTTGAGTTTTAGCACTATACAACGTAAAAAATTATCGTAATAATTTTTAGGTACATTCAGAAAAGCCTTATGTCGACTATTCATGTTCTACCCATTGGCGTCTCTCGACGTTTCTGGGCAGTACCCTGTGTTTGTGTAGAAGCCTCGCCTAACAAATCTATTAAGTTATAGCTAAAATATAACATGATTTTATCTGTTTGACAATCAATAAAACAAAAAAGAACTTGAATGTTCAAGTTCTTTTTCACAAAGAGTCATTTATTTATTTCGTTGTTGCTTACCAGCATTACGTCCTTTTCCTTGTGGACGATTTCTTGCAGGTTGATTGACTTTTTTTGTAGCCGGTTTAGCAGTTGGTGTAACATTTTTAATTGGTTCAACTGGCTCTGGTGGGTTTAAACGCATCATTTCTTCAATTTCCGCTTTGATTTTTGGTTTTTGGATTAAGTTTGTATAAAGAGATTGTAAACAACTGAAAAGTCCTCCGACAACCCAGTATAGCGTCACTCCAGCTGGAGATGAGAAAGAAATAAACGTAATCATTAGCGGTGACATATAAAGCATCATTTTCATTTGTTTCTTTTGTTCTTCAGGAATACCTATCATGCTAATAAAACTTTGTAATAAGTAAGCTAAACCTGCTAGGATAGTCAGCAGTAAGCTTGTTTGACTTAAGTTGATACCTAAGAATGTCGCATTAGAAATATCAATGCCAACTGGATATTTGACTGAGAAGAATAAAGCAGTAAAAATTGGCATTTGAATTAGTAAAGGTAAACATCCGATACCACCAAACATGCTAACGTCGTATTTAGCATAGAGTTCTTTCATTTCCTTATTAACCGCCATTTGTTCTTCAGGAGAAGTAGCCATTTTTAATTTTTCCTGAATAGCTGTCATTTGTGGCTTGAGATACGCCATTTTTTCAGACATGTAGGTTGATTTTTTAGTCTGATGTAGCATTAATGGGAATAATAAGAGACGGACGATAATCGTTAAAACGATGACAGCAACCCCATAGTTACCAAAGATATCGACTAAGTAGTTGATAATCACACTCATCGGTTTTACTAAAAAGTTGTAAATCAATCCGTTCCCAGTTGGTTGTCCAGCATTTGGACCTGTTTTATAAACATCGACACAACCAGATAACGTTAAAGCGAGACCAAATAACCCTGAGGCCATTAGCCATTTTTTCATATTTTTCATTGCGTTCTTCCTTTTGTTAAATTTTATTCATAAGAATAACTATAATCGAAAATGAGATAGTTTTCAATGATTAGTTAGAACCTTATGAGAGTCTTTAATAGGTTACCTTAAAAGAGGAGTACGTTGGCAACGTATCGTCATATTCTAACTCATAATCATCGACACGACCGCTTGGAGTAGGGGAAGCTTTTATTTTTTGAATAAATAACGCTATTCTTTCGGGACTACCACTGGCTTCAATATAAACGGAACCGTCCGCTTGATTTTTAACGAGTCCTTTTATTCCATATTGGTCGGCGACAAATTTAGTCATATAACGAAAACCAACTCCTTGAACCCGGCCATAAACAGTTAATCTTATTTTTTTCACCAGAATCACTCCTTTCTTTCTATTATATAGGGTGACTAGAGAATTGTCATGCTAACATTCGCATGCTTCATGTTATAATAGACAGGCAGTGTGATAGGAGGATAACACATGGAAATTATAACATCTAAACAGAATCCTAAGATGAAAGAGTTACGAAAACTAGCCAAAGCTAAGGAGCGTCAACGGCAAGGTCGCTATCTTATTGAAGGAGAGCATTTAATAGAAGAAGCGGTACAAGCTGAAGTTGAAATAGAGCATATTATCGTGACAGAAACGTACTACCATAGTAAAGAAAAGGAATTGAATAAATCTATACTCATCGTGACATCAGAAGATGTTTTTAATAGCTTATCTAGCTTGCCGAGCCCTCAAGGAATTATGGCAGTATTGCCAATAAAAAATATAGAATTGCCTAATAAAGCAACAGGAAAGTGGTTGTTGTTAGACGAAGTGCAGGATCCAGGAAATGTGGGAACGCTCGTCCGCACGGCAGATGCTGCAGGGTATCAAGGTGTCATCATAGGAGAAGGTACAGCGGATATCTATCAATCGAAAGTTTTGCGTTCTATGCAAGGAAGTCATTTTCATTTGCCTGTGATATCTGTGGCGTTAACGCAAGCGATTGATTGGTTTCATGAACATCAAGTCCCAGTTTATGGCACGGCTTTAGATGAAACGGCGTTACCTTATTATGAGGTGGCGCGAACCAATGATATAGCGATTATTATGGGAAATGAAGGAAAAGGAATTCGGCCTGAACTTTTGGCGAAGACAACAAAAAATCTCTATATACCAATGCCCGGCAAGGCGGAGTCTTTAAATGTCGGAGTGGCAGCAGGTATTATTTTGTTTGAAACGATAAAAAAATAGCGTGTTTTTTTAAAATCAAACGCTAGTAAAAATAGATAAGTCGTGATATGATAAGGAACGTAGTCAAGTCGCAGTGGTCCACATAAAGGAATGATGAAATGAATTTAGATTGGCAATCAGATCAAGAATACTTGTCATTAGTAGAAGATCTTTTAGAAACTGAGGAAGTCCAAAAACTTTCAGAGTTCAAACAACATCGGTATGCGACGCGCTTGAGTCATTCAATTAGCGTTTCTTATATAAGTTATAAAGTTGTCAAAAAATTAAATGGTGATGCACGTGCGACCGCTAGAGCGGGATTATTGCACGATTTATTTTATTACGATTGGCGAGATACGAAGTTTGATGAAGGCACACATGCCTATGTTCATCCACGTATCGCAGTGAAAAATGCAGAAAAGTTAACAGAACTATCCGATTTAGAAAGAGATATTATTATTAAACATATGTGGTTAGCAACAATTGCGCCCCCTAGATATAAAGAAAGCTTCGTCGTCACGTTTGTTGACAAATACTGTGCGACACATGAAAGTTTAATGCCTGTGTTTAGAAGAGCTAAACGAAAAATGTCCGCTTTCTTTATGGTTTAGTCAGTCAAGAAGTGATGAGTCGTAAAGATTATCACTTTTTTGTTTGACTTTAATTAAGAGAAGAATTGAGGTGGATTTAATGAAAACGATGGATGTAAATGAAATAAAAGAATTTCAAATGTGTCCGAAGTTTGAAAAAACATTCAGTATTCTTGGTAAACGTTGGAATGGACTGATTATTGATGTCTTGCTGCTTGAAGGGACACAGCGTTTTGGTGAATTAGCTGATAAAATTCCGAATATTAGTGACCGTGTTTTAGTCGAACGACTAAAGGAACTTGAATCGTTCGGTATTGTTAAACGTCAAGAAGATTCTTGTAACAGTAAGAAAGTAGAGTACTGTCTAACAGAAATGGGTTGCGCTTTGAAGCCAGCGATGAAAGAGATACAAGCATGGGCTGAAACTTGGATTAAGTTACCAAGTTAATTTGACCTTTTCTGAAGATTCTTGTAGACTAATAATAGAAGCAATAATGGAAACAAGTAAATCAGATAAGGCTTGTCAGGGAGACTCTTCATGACTGAAAGAGAGTTAAGCTGAGTTGATTGAAATTCACTTCCGTAGCTCCTTAGTCAAAAACTAAGGCGGTGATACCACCGTTAAAAAAGTAAAGGATAATTACTAACGGTAGTTATTAAAATAGGATGGTACCACGACACCTCGTTCCTGATATAGGAAGAGGTGTCTTTTTTATATGAAAAATAATGCAAAAGAAAGGAAATGAACATGGACTTACAAGAGCAATTAGAACATTTAAAGAAAGAAACGCTTGCTAAAATCGAAGATGTGAGTAACTTAGATCATCTCAATGATATTCGTGTTAACATATTGGGGAAAAAAGGCCCCTTAACAGAAATTTTAAGAGGGATGAAAGATTTAACCGCAGAGGAGCGTCCAAAAGTAGGAAGCTTTGCTAACCAAGTAAAAGAAAAATTAGCGGATGCCATTCAAGAGAAAAAAGATATACTTGAACAAGAGGCATTAACGTTAGCGTTAAAAGCCGAAACAATTGACGTGACACTACCAGGAAATACATCGGTACATGGGACGACGCATATTCTGACACAAACGATTGAAGAAATTGAAGATATATTTTTAGGTATGGGATATCAAATTATTGAAGGTTACGAAGTGGAGCAAGATGCGTACAACTTTGAGCGTATGAATATTCCTAAAAATCATCCCGCTCGTGATATGCAAGATTCTTTTTATATTTCTAATGAATTACTATTACGTACGCACACATCACCCGTTCAAGCACGGACGATGGAGAAGCATGATTTCTCTCAAGGCTCTTTACGAATGATTAGTCCTGGGAAAGTGTTCCGTCGTGATAATGACGATGCAACGCACAGTCATCAATTTCATCAAATCGAAGGTTTAGTTATCGATGAAGGAATTACTATGGGAGATTTGAAAGGAACGCTAGAAGTTCTCTTAAAGAAAATGTTTGGCGAAGACCGTGAAATTCGTCTACGTCCTAGCTACTTCCCGTTTACAGAACCTTCTGTTGAAGTGGATGTGAGTTGTTTTAAATGTGGCGGCGAAGGTTGTAATGTCTGTAAGGGATCAGGTTGGATTGAGATTTTAGGTGCCGGTATGGTTCATCCTGATGTGCTTAAAATGTCAGGCATTGATTCAGAAAAATATAGCGGATTTGCTTTTGGTTTAGGGCCAGACCGTGTAGCCATGCTAAGACATGGTGTGAATGATATTCGTTATTTCTATCATAATGACCACCGATTTATTGAACAGTTTAATGTAAAGGAGTCAAACTAATATGTTAGTATCTTATAAATGGTTACAAGAATTAATCGATATTGAGCATGTTTCTGTTGATGAGTTAGCAGATAAACTATCTCGCACAGGAATAGAAGTCGAAGAAGTCAATCGTGCGGCAGATGGCTTGAAAAAACTGGTTGTCGGTGATGTACGTGAGTGTGTGCCTCATGCTAATAGTGACCACCTATCAGTTTGTCAAGTGGATGTGGGTGAAGAAGAACTTTATCAAATTGTATGTGGTGCGCCCAATGTAGCCGCGGGACAAAAGGTGATTGTGGCATTGCCTGGAGCGAGAATTGTCGATAATATTAAAATCAAAAAGAGTAAAATGCGTGGCGAAGTATCTCAAGGTATGATTTGTTCTTTAGAAGAGCTAGGTTTTCCTGAAAAAGTTATTCCAAAAGCTGAATCGGACGGGATTTTCGTCTTACCTGAAGAAGCAAAACCGGGTGAGAGTATCTTCCCTTATTTAGATATGAATGATCCGATTATCGAGTTATCAGTGACGCCAAACCGTGCAGATGCGTTAAGCATGAGAGGGGTAGCTCATGAAGTTGGCGCCATCTATCGTCAGAAACCTCATTTTGAAAAAGTGACGCTGAAAGAAGATTTATCGAAAGATATTCGTGATTATCTAACCGTTACAGTTGATTCAAAAGAAGATACGCCTAACTATCGTATGCGTATGATTGAAGGTGTAAAAGTCAAACGTAGTCCACTATGGTTAGAGAGTCGATTAATGCATGAGGGAATTCGTCCTGTCAATAATATCGTCGATGTGACGAACTATGTTTTACTTTTATTTGGACAACCTCTTCATGCTTTTGATTATGAAGCGCTAGGCAGTCGTGAAATTTTAGTGCGTCGTGCCTTTGAAAATGAAACGCTAACTACACTAGATGAAGTAGAGCGTAAATTAGGAACGGAATCGATTGTTGTCACGAATGGTCGAGAACCTGTTGCACTTGCTGGTGTTATGGGAGGGTATGACTCTGAGATTACTGAAAAGACGACTGTTGTAGCATTGGAAGCAGCAAGTTTTGACCCTAGTTTGACACGTAAAACCGCAACAAAACATGGCTTGAGAAGTGAATCAAGTGCACGTTTTGAAAAAGGAATAAACCTTGGGACGATTGAAGAGGCCCTTGACTATGCTGCCATGATGATTGCTGAATTAGGCGAAGGGACGGTAATTGGAGGCCAACTTATTGGAAGCGAAACAGCACCCGAAGAAGTGGCGGTGACGGTTTCCCTTGACTATATTAACCGTGTCTTAGGAACAAGTTTGTCAGAGGACGAAGTTTCTGAAATATTTACTGCTTTAGATTTTCCATTTACGGTGAGTGACGCAGTATATACAGTGGATATACCTTCACGTCGTTGGGACATAAAAATACCAGCCGATATTGTCGAAGAGGTGGCACGTATCTATGGTTATGACCGTTTACCTTCAACTTTACCAAGTGGAGAAGCGTTACCTGGACGTTTAACTAGACGTCAATTTTTAACACGTCAAATGCGTCATGCGCTAGAAGGAGCGGGACTTTCTGAAGTCATTAGCTATGCGTTAACTACACCAGAGAAAGCGACACAATTTACGCTAGAAGAGCTTCCAACCGTGGCATTAAGTTCTCCTATGAGTGTAGACCACAGTGTATTACGTCAAAATTTAGCTAGTGGTATGCTAGATGATATTGCCTATAACCAAGCACGTAAACAACTTAATAATAAATTTTATGAGATAGGCAATACCTTTATTTCGAATGGCGATCACGATTTACCTGAACAACGCGAGCATTTAGTGTTAGCAATCAGTGGCTTAACAGAAGATAAAAATTGGCAAGGAACCCAACGCTTAGTCAACTATTATGACTTAAAAGGTGTCGTCGAACGTGTCTTAAATATATTAGGTGTGACGAATGTACGTTATCATGCCCTGACTGATTTAAATGAGATGCATCCTGGAAGAACAGCAGGTATTTATGTGGGAGAAACATTGATTGGTTTTGTCGGACAGGTTCATCCCGTAACAGCAAAATCATATGATATCAAAGAAACATATTTAGCTGAATTGGATTTAGCACGGATTTTTGAATTAGAGGTTCCGGGTATCAAATTTGAAGAAGTTAGCAAATATCCAGCTATCTCGCGTGACATTGCACTACTAGTTCACCAAGATGTGACACATGAGATGTTAGTTGAAACGATTAAACAAAACGGTGGTGCTTATCTGAAAGAAGTCGTACTGTTTGATATATTCACAGGAGAAAAACTAGGTTTAGATAAAAAATCAATGGCCTACTCATTGACTTTCCAAAACTCAGAAGAAACCCTTGTGGATGACGTGGTTAATACCGCAATGAATAAAATTGAAAAAGCATTAGTAGCGGAACATCAAGCAGAAATTCGTTAAATTTTGCGAACACATTTTAATATAAAAAAGGATAGTTTTGACTATCCTTTTTTATTTTGCATGAAGGATTCGTTATAAATTTAAATTAAGTTTTGTGCTTTTAGTATTAAGAACGACTAAAAACGTATATAATAGAAGAGAATGAGATGTTTGATTAGTAGGAGGGATAGAATGAGTGACAATCGACCGATTGGTTTTATTGATTCAGGAGTGGGCGGTTTAACGGTCGTCAAGGAAGCGTTAAAACAATTACCCAATGAATCTGTCGCTTACTTAGGTGATCAAGCACGCTGTCCCTATGGTCCCAGACCACATGAAGAGGTATTAGCGTTTACGTGGGAGATGACGCGTTTTTTATTGAAAAAAAATATTAAAATGCTTGTGATAGCGTGTAATACTGCAACCGCTGTCGCATTGGAGGACATTAAGGCAGCCTTAGACATACCGGTCGTTGGAGTTATTTTACCAGGGAGCCGTGCTGCTTTGAAGCGGACGGAAACACATCGTATTGGCGTGATTGGAACTGAAATGACGGTTAAAAGTTTAGCATACAGTCAGGCAATGGCTCAAAAGTCTGCTAAAACAGCGGTTCATGAACTCGCTTGTCCGAAATTTGTGCCGCTTGTTGAGAGTAAACAGTATCGAAGTTCATTAGCTAAAATGGTTGTAGCAGAATCGTTAAAACCTCTAAAACAAAAAGGGGTAGACACCTTAGTTTTGGGGTGTACACACTATCCATTACTAAAACCTTTAATTCAAAATTTTATGGGGGACGATGTGACGCTTGTAGATTCTGGAGCTGAAACAGTTGGAGAAGTGAGTATGTTGTTAGATTACTTTGATATTGCAGCTAATGAACAACCGCATCCACCAGAACATCATTTTTACACGACTGCGTCACCTAAGATGTTTGAAGAAATTGGAAAAGATTGGTTACCATTACCGTCATTGACGGTCGAAAAAGTTGTAATTGTTGATAATTAATAATAGAAAGTAGATGATGAGATGCGACATGATGCTAGACAGCCACAAATGATTCGCTCGGTTAAAATTCAACCTAATATTCTTTCTTATGCAGAAGGCTCTGCATTGATACAAATGGGGAAAACGAAAGTGTTATGTGCGGCGACTGTGGAAGAATCTGTCCCTCCTTTTTTAAAAGGAACTGGAAAAGGATGGGTAACAGCTGAATATAGCATGCTACCAAGAGCAACACAAACCCGTAATCGACGAGAAAGTCATAAAGGGAAACTGTCTGGGCGTACAATGGAAATTCAGCGTCTGATAGGTCGTTCTTTACGTGCTGTCGTCGATTTAGAAGCACTTGGTGAGCGTTCAATTGTCGTGGATTGTGACGTTATTGAAGCGGATGGTGGGACACGTACTGCAAGTATTACAGGCGCTTTTGTTGCCTTATCACTTGCTATTTCGTCCGAATTGAAAAAAGGGAATTTGCTAACTAATCCGATTAAAGAAAGTGTTGCGGCGATTAGTGTTGGCATTTTAGAAGACGGATTGAAAGTCTGTGATCTTGATTATCATGAGGATGTTGCGGCTTTAGTAGATATGAATGTCGTCATGACAGGTTCTGGTCGCCTTATTGAAGTACAAGGGACGGGTGAGGAAGCAACGTTTTCTCGCCAACAGATGAATGATTTACTAGATTTAGCAGAAGAGGGAATTCAAGAGTTAATTATTTGCCAAAATAAAAGTATGAATCATCAGTCAGAAACGCATAGAGTCAACCAAAATGAGTTGTTGATTGCCACGCATAATAAAGGTAAAGCACGTGAATTTGAAAAAATGTTTGCTAAAAAAGGCATAACAATCAAAACCTTAAACGACTATCCAGATATTCCAGAAGTGGAAGAAACAGGTCATACTTTTGAAGAAAATGCCCGGTTAAAAGCAGAAACGATTGCAAATCTTTTTGGATGTACAGTCTTGGCAGATGATTCGGGATTGATGGTAGAAGCTTTAGGCGGGCAACCGGGTGTCTATTCAGCTCGTTTTGCGGGAATGAATCGCGGAGACGCAGCAAATAATGCCAAGCTATTACATGAGTTAACAGATGTTCCGAAAGAAAAACGCCAAGCCAAATTTCATTGCACATTAGTGGCTGCACATCCGGATAAAGAAAGCCTCGTTGTATCAGGTGAAGTAATGGGGCAAATCTTGACAATTCCTCGTGGTGATAATGGTTTTGGTTATGATCCATTATTTTATGTACCAAGTCTAGGTCAATCAATGGCGGAATTAGATGAAGAAACTAAGAATCAGATAAGTCATCGCGCGCAAGCATTAGCCGCTCTTGATAAAAAATGGGATGATTGGATGAAGGAGACAGATTAGGATGAAATATTTAGTTATCAGTGATAATCATGGCGATCGCGATGTGTTAGTGGACGTTATTAATCGTTGGCGAGATGGAGTAGATGTGATGATTCATTGTGGAGATTCTGAATTATCACCTGAAGACGAGTTGTGGGAATCATTTGATGTGAGGGTAAAAGGAAATTGTGATTTTGATTCTCGCTATCCAGAACGAGTGACGTATGAAAAAGGAAACGAACGCTTTTACGTCACACACGGTCATTTATCACGCGTGCGTGCTGGTCTACACTGGCTCGCGCATGAGGCTGAAGAACAAAATGCTACAATTTGTTTGTTTGGTCATACACATCAACTCGGAGTTGAAAAAATTGATGATATTTTATATTTAAATCCTGGTAGTATTCGTTTACCACGAGGTCGCTATATGATAAAAACATACGCGATAATTGAGAGTTGCCAAACACAGTATAAGGTTGATTATTATGACCAAGAACATCAGAAAGTACCAGAGTTAAGTTGTCAATTTCAGAAATAAGTCATGGTGAGAGGAAGCATAGTATGATTGCTCAAGAAATACAAGAACATTTGCTAGAAAATCAAGCGCATTTTTTAATCCCAGCTGATAAAGTCGCGCACGTTATGGACCAAAATCCTTTGAGTCATGCGCTATTAGTTTTATCAAAAGTAAAATATTCCCGTATTCCTGTTTTAGATAAGGAAGATCGTTTGGTCGGTCTAATCGGATTAAGCGATGTTGTCGATGAGATGTTAGCTTTAACTGAAATTAGTACGGATGGATTGGATCACAAGTGTGTTCGCGATGTGATGGACACCGATGTATTTTCTGTTACAAATCCAGAAGATATCGAATACTTATTACATGCTTCGGTTGACCATTCCTTTATCCCGGTTACCGATGAAGCTCAGCACTTTTTAGGAATTGTTACTCGCCGCACTATTTTAAAAGCAGTTAATCATCTTTTACATACGTGTGAGACAGTATCTAAAACGGTGTAATCATATAAATAATAAAGAGCGAAGACTAGAAGAAGTTATTTCTAGTCTTTTTCTAAAGGAGGGAATATAAAGTGATAACTGAAGAAGATTTGAAGTCGATTAGAAGAGCGTTACATAAAATCCCTGAAATCGGCTTAAAGGAATACAAAACGCATGAATATTTAATGACGTTTATTCGTCATTTACCTACTGAACATTTAGAAATACGCGTGGATGAAACCGCGGTATTAGTAAAAGTAAAAGGGATAGTCGGGAAACATACTGTTGCTTGGCGAACAGATATTGATGGCTTACCTATTTTAGAACAAACAGATGTTGAGTTTTCATCAGAACACACTGGATATATGCATGCTTGCGGTCATGACGTACATATGACATTGGCATTAGGGTTACTACATTACCTCAGCCATCATCCTATTGAACATGATGTTGTCATTTTCTTTCAACCGGCGGAAGAAAATGAAGCAGGAGCTAAACGTTATTTAGAACGAGAGATTTTTAAGGGATGGGAACCGGATGAAATTTATGCCTTGCATGTTAATCCTTCTTTACCAATAGGCATGATTAGTACGCGTGTGGGGAGTTTTGCTGCTGGAGATTGTGAATTTCGGATTTGTTTAAAAGGGAAATCGGGACACGGTGCGTCACCACACTTAGCGAACGATATGATTGTAGCGAGTGCATCGTTGATTCAGCAAGTCCAGTCGATTGTCAGTCGCAATGTCAATCCGCTTGAAGAAGCCGTCATTACGATTGGTTCGATTCATGGCGGAGAAGCAACGAATGTCATTGCAGACGAAGTCACACTAAGAGGCTCTATTAGAACGTTAACGCCCGAATTAAATCTTTTAACACAAAACCGTTTGAAGACGTTAGTTAAAGGTATAGGAATAAGTTATGATTGTGACGCAACGATTGAGCTTGACCAAAAAGGATACGTTCCCGTGATAAATGATAAAAAAACGACTAATCGTCTCATTGAGGCAGCTAAAAACAGTCAATTTGTTCAATTTGAAGAATGTTTACCAGCGTTAATTGCTGAAGATTTTGGTTATTTATTAGCCCATTTTCCAGGAACAATATTTTGGATGGGTGCCGAGTGCGAATATCCCTTACATCATGAAAAAATGCTAGTAAATGAAGCGTGTTTAATGCCCACACTAGATTTTTTAATTGAATATTTTACCACTAAACTTACTTTTTGATTTATCTTTCAAAAGGTAAGTTTATTTATTTGACCTACATATAACGTTTCGTTATACTTGTATTACATTTTGTTATAAATGAACAAAAGATACAGGAGGAGTTCAATTGAAGAAAATAGTTAATAAGTTTGTTTGGATAGGGGCGTTGATAGTGCTGGCCGGGGGGATGGCAGCATGTGGTAAAAACACGAACACAACATCGTCATCATCGACGTCATCTCAATCAGACGTTTTCACATATGCTATTAGCGGAGACCCCAGTTCACTTAATCCAATCAATGTAAGTGACCGTTGGGGTTTAACCGTGACTAATATGGTCTTTTCACCGCTTGTTAGAATTGAAGGGGACGGTACACAGAAGTTTGAGTTAGCAGAAAGTCTAGAAGCGTCAGAAGACGGTAAATCTTTGCTAGCACGTTTACGCCAAGATATTAAGTGGTCGGATGGCGAACCGTTTACAGCCGATGATGTGGTTTTTACGTATACTGAAAAAGCGAAACGTGAAAACGGTGGAGCAGACGGGCTTTGGGTTGATGACCAACCGATTAAAGTAGTAAAAGTTAATGATTATGAAGTTCGTTTTGAATTACCAACGGTGAGTGCGGCAGCTTTAAATAACATAGCGACTGAAGTTTATATCATCCCGCAACATGTGTATCAAGATATACCGGATTTTTCGGTTACTGATTTAGGTCAGGATTTAGTGGGTACTGGACCGTACAAACTTGTTAAAAATAAACGGGGTGAGTACTTACAATTTGTGGCGAACGAACACTATTTCCGTGAACCTGCTAACATTAAAAATGTTACGCTACGTATCTTAACGAGTAGCGATACAACCAAAGTGGCCTTACAAAAAGGTGAAATAGATGCATCGTTTGTTTTACCTAACGATGTAAAGGAAATTGAGAAGAGTGGTTTGAAGCCTTACGTTTATAGTGAAAACCGTGTTGGATATCTAGGACTTAATACTCATTCACAAAAGTTGGCACAAAAAGAGGTTCGTCAAGTGATATTCTATGCTTTAAATCGTGAGGAGATGAATCTGGCCAGTTATTTATCAAAGGACTATTTTGATAATGCTGTTTCTATATTGCCACCACAAAATCCTTTTGTGACGGATAAAGTCAATGATTATTCGCAAGATGAAGCGAAAAGCAAAGCTTTGTTAAAACAAGCGAATATCAATAATTTACGTATTAATTTAGGGTTTAGTTCAGATGATCCTGCTCAGTCGTTGCAAGCCGCTTTAATTCAGCAACAATTGCAAAAAGTTGGTATTCAGGTAGAGCTTAAAGGAGGAGACGGTTCGGCAATATTTACGGAATTGAAGAAACCCGGAAGTGAAGCATACGATATGTTTTTAGGTGGCTATATTATGGGGAATGACCCTGATTTGTATTCAACGTTATATGCATCGTATGGCTCAGCAAATTATTTCCAATATCACTCAGACGAGACAGACCAGTTGTTTCATGAAGGTGCTGTTGCTTTAGATCAAGAGAAAAGACAATCTGCTTACGAGGCTTTACAAGTCAAAATTATGGACGATGCGATTGTGTACCCCATTGTAGATAGTAAGAAAGTCTTAATGGTTAATCCACGCATTGAACATGTGGAAGAAGCTGGCTTAGTGCCAATCTATACGTTTGAAGATATGTCAAAATTGAGTTTTAAATAACGAACGAGAATAACAGAAGTGTTCTCACTTCTGTTATTTTTTTATTGATAAGAAAGGAGCTGCCAAGAGATGTTACGTTATATTTTTAAGCGTGTTTTACAATTAATACCATTACTTCTAATTATTTCTTTTATCGTATTTAGCTTGATTTATATTGCGCCATTTGATGCAGTAGATGCGATAACAACGCCCAATATGTCACAAGAAACAATTGAAATTTTAAAAGCGAAGCATGGATTAAATGAACCGTTCTTAACACAATACGTTTACTGGTTACGTCAGATTTTATCTGGTGATTTTGGACAATCGCTCGTTACTCAGACAAGTATTAGTGAAGAACTTTTAACACGTTTGCCTAATACTATTCGTTTAATTTTACCAGCCTATTTGACGGCTTTAGGACTCGCGATTGTTTTAGGTCTTATTGCGGGTGCGAATCATCATCGTATGGTAGACCGTTTGATTGATACAATCTGTTCAATCGGCATCGCCACACCTACTTTTTGGTTCGCGATGTTGATGATTTATTTGGTGGGTTATCGCTTAAATTGGCTCCCTATTATAGGAATGCATACAATTGGTAAAGAAGGTCAACTTTTTGATTACCTTCAACATTTTATCTTACCGTATTTCGTTTTAGTTGTTGCTTTTTTTCCAGAATTAACACGGTATGTTCGTTCTTCGACTTTACAACAGCTGTCGAAAGATTACGTGATGGTTCAAAAGTCTTTTGGAGCGAGTAAGAAATCTATTTTTATGCATCATATTAGTCGAAATGTTTTGATACCGATTGTGACCCAAATTGGATTGGCTCTCCCGATGCTCGTGACGGGAGCGATTATTACAGAGAGTATTTTTGGTTGGCCGGGAGTAGGCCCTTATCTGATGAGTGCGACGAAAAGTCTAGATTACCCAGTGATTATGGCGGTCATGTTATTGTCAGCAACGCTTGTAATTTTGGGGAATTTATTATCCGATATCTTGTATCGACTTGTCGACCCACGAATTAAACAAGGGGGGGAAGTTTAATGAATTGGTCACAACGTTTTCGTTTGAATTTAAGAAAATATCCTAGTTATGGCATCGCCTTATTGTTTTTGTTTGTCATCTTCATGTTAGCTTTATTAATCCCTTTTGTTCCCATTGACCCAAACGCAACGGACGTATCGAATATTTCAGCGTTGCCAAGTCGTGCTCATTGGTTTGGTACCGATGAGTTAGGACGCGACTATTTGATACGTGTGATTTATGGTAGCCGTATATCTTTATTAGTCGGTGTCTTAGCGATGTTGACGTCAACGATTATTGGCACGGGTATTGGTCTTCTTTCTGGCTATTATGGTGGTAGAGTGGATAGTTTTTTAATGCGTATGGTTGACATCCTATCATCGATTCCGTGGCTCGTTTTAGTTATTGTTTTAAGCGTGTTTCTTCAGCCAGGTTTAAGAACCATCATCATTGTAATCGGTGGGTTTTCATGGATGAATATTGCGCGATTGGTCAGAGGTGAAACGCTGTCTGCTAAAGAACGTGATTATGTCCTTTATGCTCAGTTTATTGGTGAAAAAAACAGCAAAATCATCTACCGACATATTTTTCCTTTAGTCTTACCTACTTTAATTGTTGCGGCGACAACAAGTATTTCTGGAGCGATTATGACTGAATCAGCGTTAAGTTTTTTAGGCATAGGCATCCAACCACCTATTGCGAGTTGGGGGAGTCTCCTTCAAAATGCGCAAAGTAGCTTGCAACGTGCGCCTCATATGGCATTATTACCTGGTTTATTTGTGATGATGACAGTCTATTCTTTTAATAAACTAGGAGATTTAATTAGAGCAAGTATGGTAAAGGAGGGATAGAAGTGGAAAATATATTAGAAGTTCGAGATTTAAATGTGACCATTCAACATCCTTTGACTAAAGAGAATACTCGGATATTAAAAAATCTCTCTCTGAATGTAACAAAAGGAAAGATAACAGGGGTAGTTGGAGAATCTGGGAGTGGTAAAAGCATGCTGATGAAATCAATCAAAGGTTTATTACCAGATACAGCTACGCGTTCATACCAGTCTTTCATTTATCAAAATCAGGATGTTAAACTTTCAGGTCATAATTCGCTTTCCATAACTATGATTTTTCAAGATCCAATGAGCTCATTAAATCCACTTCGGACGATTGGCTATCATTTGTTAGAAGTGATTCGGCGTTTTCATACTAAACTATCTAAACAGGAACAGTTTGAAAAAGCAGTGGAAGAATTAGAAAAAGTGGGAATTAGTCAACCAACGTTGAGAATGAAACAATATCCTCATGAATTATCAGGAGGGATGCGTCAGCGCGTATTAATCGCTATGGCTTTCTTAACGAATGCGGATCTTTTAATTGCAGATGAACCAACAACCGCACTGGATGTCACGATTCAAGCACAAATATTAGCCCTCATCAAAGAAAGACAGCTAAAAGAAGGGCTGACAGTTCTATTTGTCACACATGACTTTGGTGTAGTGGCATCGATTTGTGAAGAAGTCAAAGTGATGTATCAGGGACGCATTGTTGAAGAAGGAACGGTTGAGGATATTTTTTATCAAGCACGACATCCTTATACTAAAGGACTATTACGAGCGATTCCAAGTACTCCTGGGGTACCTTTATATTCTATGGCAAAAGATAGGCAGTCTTTTGAGAATAGTGAGGACGCTTCAATGAAAAAAATAAGTGACCGTCACTATGTTTTAACGGAAGAGGTGACACATTAATTATGACAGAGACGTTGATAGAGGTAGCACAAGTAAGTAAGAGTTATACAGCTAAAGAGAAATGGCTGTCACGTAATCAAACGCCAACTTTCGCTGTTCGAGATGTTTCGTTAAAGATCAAACAGGGAGAAACATTAGGATTAGTAGGAGAATCAGGAAGTGGAAAAACGACATTAGGAAAATTGATTTTACAAATGATTCTCCCAACAGAGGGACTTATCAACTATCGTGATGTCGATATTAGAAAACTTAGTAAAAAAGAAAAACAAGGATTATATCAAAAGATGCAAATCATCTTTCAAGATCCGTACTCATCACTGAATCCGCAACGTACGGCTTTGCAAAGTGTGATGGAACCTTTAGAAGTTGCCAATCACGCTGAACCAGAAAAACAAGCAACGTTAATGTTAAAGCGTGTCGGAATAAAAGGGAAAGACATTCATAAGTATCCAGCCGAGTTTAGTGGGGGGCAACGTCAAAGAATTGGGATAGCACGAGCGATTGCCGTTCATCCAGAATTTATCGTATGTGATGAAGCTATTTCTGCTTTAGATGTGTCCATTCAAGCTCAGATTATTTCACTCTTAATGGCGTTACAAGAAGAATACGGTTTGACTTATTTGTTTATTTCACATGACTTAGCTATGGTAAGATATATATCAACGCGGATTGCTGTTATGTTTCAAGGTAAGTTAGTGGAGATAGGTCCAACGGAGTCGTTATTTAACGACCCACAACATCCCTATACTAAGAATTTGTTGTCTGCGATTCCAGTCGCTGACCCTAAATTAAAAAAAGATTTTTCTCAAGTTGAAAATGTAGCACGACCGAGTGATAATGGTTATTGGAAACAGATAGGTGAGGAACATTTCGTATGGAAGGAGCAATAAGATGAGAGAGATTAAATTAGTTCAAGGAAAAGAGGGAATTGAATTACCCTACGAAACTGGAAATTGGGTGTTATTAAAAGAGCAGGGATATTCACCGGTAGAAATGTTAGTCGCTTCAGTTGCTGCGTGTGGTGCTTATGTTTTACAATCCATTTTATCTAAGTCTCATATAGCATTTGAGTTTTCTGAAGTAACAGCTAGTTATACACGCTCAAGCGAACAGAAAAGCCAACCTTTATCTTCCATTGAGATTGTCTTTGAGCTATCTGTTGCGAAAGAGCACGAGCCACGTGTAGAACGTCTTTTAGCGTTGGTAAATGAGTACTGTCCAGTGATTCAATCGTTATCTGAAGATATTGTAATCAAAAAACAAATACGGTTTAAATAAAATCTTAGGACTGTATACAGTGAGTGTAGTAACGTCGAAAAGTGGGAGTATATTTAACGAAAGACGAAGCAACTCAATTTGAAATATTAAAGAGAAATATCTAAATATTTAGGTAGTATATGAAATTGTTAAAAAGACAGTCTTTTTATAAAGACTGTCTTTTTTTTATTATGTAAGAGGTATTGATATTTCTTCAAGGTATATTTTATTGACATGTATAAGGTAATTTAATATGAGCATGTGCTTCTTTTTCTTTAAAAAAGCGAGTAACATCCATCACGATTTTATCATGAAAGGGTTTCTTTTTAGTGGTGTTGTGCCAACATAAGTAAACAGTACGGGTCATAGAGCCTTCGGATAATGGTTTTAAAATAATTGAATCAGTGACTAGTTCGTGCCATGAAACAACAGGGACAAATGTAATACCGATGTGAGAAGTGATAAGGCCTCTTAAAGTTGCAGGGTCGTCACATTCATATGCGATATCTAGTTTAACATTTAGCTGTTTCATATAACTATCTAGTGTTTGGCGAAGAGCATTGTGTTTTGTTAAACCAATCACTGTTTGTTGCTTGATATCTTTAATCGAGATAGATTCTTGAGCTGCTAACGGATGATCTTTTGGAACAGCTAACATTAATGGCTCCTCAAATAAGGCGATAAAGTTATCCTCTTGGTTTAACTCCGATGTTATTAAATAATCATAGGCAGGTTCGTGCTGACGATGTTGGCTAATAGAGAAAAAGAGAGAGGGATCGTGTTGATGAAAAGACTGAATAAATTCTGGTATCCACATTGAACAAACACTTAGGTGTATTGCGATACTATTTTGCAAATGAAATTTCATTTGCTCGACTTCTGAGATACCTGATTTCAACTGGTTTAGGGATTCTTCGACATAAGGCAAGAAACGTTTACCGTATGGGCTGAGTTTGATTCTTCTACCGTCTTTGATGAACAAAGGGGCACCAAGTTCATCTTCTAATTGTGAAATTTGTTTACTTAAGGCAGGTTGAGAGATAAAAAGTTCGTTGGCAGCAAGTGTTATATTTTCTAATTGAGCTGCTTTAATAAAATATTCAAGTTGAATTAAACGCATAAAAGGCCTCCATTCATATAGTTTTGGTTATGGATAGGGCAATAAAATTTATTAGATTTTTCTCGTTCAGTATACTACTATAAATGAAAGAGAGGTTTTTTTCAAGTACATAAAAGGGAGGAAATAGCTATGAAATGTTTCATGATGCTTCCAGGACAAGGCTCTCAGTTTGAAGGCATGTTATCAGAAGTATCTGCTGAAGATAAACAATTAGTAGAAAGATTAACAGGTGTTCATATGACGGATACAAACGAACAATATCGGTCTACGATTGGTATCCAACTAGGCTTGTTATTAAAACAAGTCTCTGAGGCGCGAAAGATTTTAGCGGAAGGATTTACTCCTAGCAATGTTGCTGGACACTCGATTGGGTCTTTCTCAGCCGCTGTCATAGCGGGCAGTTTATCATTTGAAGATGCGATTAAACTGGTACATTTAAGAAGCCAATTGATGGCGGAAGCTTATCCTGATAGTTATGGGATGGCAGCAGTCGTTGGTTTATTAAAAAATGAGCTGCTACCCATTGTGGAAGCAGCGACGACATCAGAAGAACCCGTCTACTTGTCAAATGAAAATGCCCCTCAACAATTTACGATATCAGGACATATTAACGCACTCAATCGTGTTATCAAATCAGCTTCACAGTCAGGTGCTAGCAAAGCGATTTTATTAGCCGTTCCGACTCCGTCACATTGTCCTTTGATGTCAGGCGTTCGGGATGCACTGGCTTTAGCATTAGAGCAAGTGACAATAAAGGCCCCTAACTGTCTTTACTTCATGAATCATACGGGATTAGGGACTAATCTAGCGAAAGACGTAAAAAAAGATTTAATCGAAGGAGTCGCTTCACCTGTGAAGTGGGATATCATGACTAAGATTGCTTTAGAAAATCGTATGGATTTAGCTGTGGACATTGGACCAGGTGAAACATTAACTAAGCTCATTCAAGCTCAAGATGATTCGCTAAAAGTCATTAACGTATCAAAATTGGGAGTGGACGATGCTTTATATGTATTAAATAAAGAAAGGAAGAAGTATTAAAATGGAGAAAGTAAAAAGCTGGACAAAAAATCGAGATGCCAAGCAACAAAAAATGAATCAAGTTCGACATTTAATGGACGGAAAATTTATTGATTCTAAGAACATAATATCAGTGTTAGAAACATTGATTACATCAGGCGATAAAGTGGTACTAGAAGGAGATAATCAAAAACAAGCAAGTTTTCTTTCTCAAAATTTAGTCAAAGTGTCTCCAGAAAAAGTGAACCGACTTCATATGATTATGTCAAGTATTTCTAGACCAGAGCATTTAGACTTGTTTGATCAAAAAATAGCAGAAAAAATTGACTTTTCTTATGCTGGTGCTCAAAGCGTCCGCGTTTCACAAATGTTAGAAGCTGGCACACTAAAAATTGGAGATATCCATACTTATTTAGAGTTATATGGTCGACTCTTTGTCGATTTAATTCCAAATGTTGCGTTAGTTGCAGCTGATAAAGCGGATGAACAAGGAAATTTATATACAGGATTTAATACAGAAGAAACACCTACTATCGTTGAAGCAACAGCATTTAAAGATGGTATTGTTATCGTTCAAGTCAATGAAGTGGTTAAAGAATTGCCAAGAGTCGATATTCCAAGTTCTTGGGTGGATGTTGTGGTTAAAGCAGATACACCCTATCAATTAGAAGCGTTATTTACTCGTGACCCTCAAGAAATCTCCGAGTTACATATATTGATGGCGATGATGGCTTTAAAAGGTATCTATCAAAAGCATGAAGTAAAATCGCTTAATCACGGTATTGGATTTAACACTGCTGCCATTGAGTTATTATTACCTACATATGGTGAAAAATTAGGACTTAAAGGAAAAATTGCCAAAAACTGGGTACTAAACCCACACCCAACGATGATTCCTGCTATTGAAAGTGGTTGGGTTGAGAGTATTCATAGCTTTGGTGGCGAAGTCGGAATGGAGAAATATATCGCAGCTCGTCCAGATATTTTCTTTGTGGGACAAGACGGTACGATGCGTAGTAATCGTGCATTATGTCAAGTAGCAGGACAATATGCGATTGATATGTTTATCGGTTCTACTTTACAGATTGATCAATTTGGAAATTCTTCTACCGTAACCGGCGGACGTTTATCAGGATTTGGTGGGGCACCTAACATGGGACATAATCCAGGTGGTCGTCGTCACGCAACACCTGCTTGGAGTGCGCTGAAAAACCCTGAGAGCGAATTAGCTAGAGGTAAAAAACTTGTCGTGCAAATGGTTGAAACATATGGTGCGAATAAAAAACCAGTTTTTGTAAATGAGTTAGATGCAGTCAGTGTGGCTAAAACATCGAAATTAGCTAATACGCCAGTAATGATTTACGGAGAAGATACTACACATATTGTGACGGAAGAAGGTATCGCTTACCTATATAAAACAACCAGTCCAAGTGAACGTCGCTTAGCACTTTCAGCCATTGCTGGGGTTTCAGATTTAGGTATGAAGAGTGACCGTCAAGAGTTGATGTCCCTACGTGAGCGAGGCATTGTCGCGTTACCAGAAGACTTAAATATTAAGCGTACAGAAGCAAAACGTAGTTTATTAGCAGCACAATCAATTAATGATTTAGTTGAATGGTCTGGTGGTTTATATCAACCGCCTGCAAAATTCCGTTCATGGTCATAAGAAAGGGTGGAAAACATGGAAAAATTATCATTTACCTACAAAACTAAAGAACCAATTAAAAAAAGAAAACATGTTGGGGTAGTTGCTTCAGGTGATTTAGAAGTTCTCGTTAACCCAATCGATCATGATGAGACAACTGTTTCAGTTATCACCGGTAGTGATGGATTTGCTCCCGTTTGGGAAAATGTTTTGAATCGTTTCTTCGAACGTTATCCGATTCAAGCTGCAATTGAAATTAACGATTTTGGTGCGACACCTGGTGTGGTGTTTTTAAGACTTACACAGGCATTGGAGGGAATTTACGATGTTGAGAAATAGTTTTGTAGAATTACGAGCTAGAGAACGAGCGTTTCAATTACTAGATAAACATGAAGGAAAAGAAATATTGGACCCATTTTATCGTGTGAAGTCACCTCATCTGGAACCACAAGGAATTGTTCCTTCATTTGATGATGGTGTGGTACTTGTTAGAGGTAAAATGCAAGATAAAGACGTCTTAATCGTAAGTATCGAGGGAAAATTCCAAGGAGGCGGTATCGGGGAAGTTGCCGGTGCCAAAATTGCGATGGCCTTAGAGATGGCTCTTGAAGAAAATAAAGAAGGTCATCCAGTGTATCCTGTAATTATTCTAGATACTGGTGGTGTTCGTCTACAAGAAGCGAATTATGGCTTACTATCTATTTCTGAAATTGGAAATATGATTGTAGCGCTTAAAAAATATGTCCCTGTTATCGGACTTGTCCCTGGACTGGTAGGTTCATTTGGTGGTATGAGTATTACGTCTGCACTAATGTCATACTTGATTGCTACAAATAAGGCTCGTGTTGGTTTAAATGGACCAGAAGTGATTGAACAAGAAGCGGGTGTCAGAGAGTTTGATGCAAGTGATAAGGCGCTCATTTGGGATACAATTGGGGCAAGACAACGCGTGGCGACAGGTGTCATTGATGAATTACTTAAAGATGATGTAGAAGTGATTCGTGAAGCCATCATTACGGCTATCGTAAATAAAAAAGATAGTAAACGTACAGAAAAAGCTAATTTCTTCTTAAACTACTTATCACAAATGGATGCTTCTGAAAAATTAACACCTGAAAAATATATAGCAGATTATGAGGCTAATAAAGAGAAAGAGTTTAAAGTGAAAGAAGCTTATGAAGGGGATCAACGTTTAAATAATACTCGTGGATATAAATGGTTCGCTGGATTGACAGGAATGAAACAACCAACGTCAGATTTTCCAACAGTTTTATCTAAAACAGTTGAAATTAACAAGCGTCCTATGACTTTTGTCACTATTACAACAAACGATAACAATCGTTTCTACCGTGTGAGAAATGGCGAAGCAGGTCTAGTGGAAGGCTTTGTTGTATCAAAAGTGTTAGAACAAGTGATAGCAGAAGATAAAGATAAGAAAGAAAAACGACCAATCATTGCAATTATAGACGTACCAAGTCAAGCTTATGGTTATAATGAAGAGCTTATCGGTATCCACATGGCATTAGCATCAAGTGCTGAGTTTTATGCACGTGCTCGCCAAGCTGGACATCCTGTTGTCGGATTAATTGTCGGAAATGCTATTTCAGGTGCTTTCTTAGCACATGGTTTACAATGCAACCGATTGATTGCTCTAAATGACGAGCAAATTAATGTTCAAGCAATGTCGAAAGAAAGTGCAGCACGTGTGACCAATAGAACCTTGGAAGAGGTTGAAGAAGCTACTAAGAAAATTCCAGCAATGGCTTATGACATTAAGAACTTTGAAAAACTTGGAGCACTTTTTGCTTTGGTTGATGGCATTGAAGCAGATCGCGTATCTGAAACAGATGTTGAAAAAATGCAAGATGTCATGTTAAAAGCGATTGCTAGTACCGAGAATGCACCAGCAGATTTATCATTCCGTTATGAAACGGAACAAGCTAAATCATATGGCCGTGTTGCAACACGCCAAGTACGTGAAATGATTAGAGAACAATGGTAAAAATAAACATTCAACCACATGACCTCGTTGTATTTGCAAGTACAGCGTTGGTCATCCATGAAGAAACACCTGATTGGGTCGCAGCTTTGTTAAACAAGCCGCGACTCACTGCTGTTTGTCGTCGAGCCTCTTTGCATGACGAACTATTGCCTATCGGTTTACGAGGGAAAGATAGGAGTCAACGATTTGCATGTTGGGTACCTGTTAAAGCAGTCGAGCAACATATTCAACCATTTGAGTTGTTAGACACACACTTTCAAAAGAATATTTGCAGTCATCATCAGCATTATTTTGTCGTGCAACACTATCAGGCTATTTATCCATTTCTATGCGAAAATCATATTGGAATAGGAGGAAGTTTAGGGTTTGAATTAGCGACAGGTATTTGTACTGTTAAAGAAACAAGCGATTTAGATTTGATTTGGTATGCAGATGAACCGTTTAGTCAATCAGAAGCTAAAACGATGCTTACTAATTTAAGTTTTAAAAATGAAATCCCTGATTGCCAAGTGATAACTTCTAAAGGTGGTTTTTCATTGAAAGAATATGCCACATCCGAAACCTTTTTGATGAAGACGATACAAGGTCCGATATTGACAAAAGAAGGATGGTAAAAAAGCCGTGCAAATTATTGCGCGGCTTTTTTATATAAATGAATGGGTTAGACAGCTTTCCAAATCATCTAAAAAAATGACGAGAGCGAGCAGATCAGCTGAGCCACCAGGACTAAGAGAACGTTTCACACATGCTTCATTAAAAGATTCTATACGCTCAATTAAGATTGCTTCATCAATGATATCAGTATCTTCTAATAAACAAGTAGCGTAATGTTGAATCCATGTTAATCCGTCAAAGCCACCACGATGCAAAATATTGCTATCTTCCAACCGACTCATTAAAAATAATAATGTAAGTAAATTTTGATATGTATCCGAATCATTTGGTATTGCTTGTCGAAAGGGTAGCACTTCTTTAAAGAGAATATCGTAACCTGATAGAGCGACTCCTCGAATTCCACTAATACCATGCTCAATATAGAGTTTTTCTCCATTTGATAAAGCGGCACCTTTTCTTTTTTTCTCTATTATTTTTTTAAAATCATTTTGCATGTCTTCTTCAATCATTTCTTTTATATAGTTTGAAATGATATGCCAATCTTCTTGAGTTAAGGTTAAACAAACTAAGTATTTTTTTTGGCTTAAATAATAGGTAATAGCACCAATCATCAATCCAAATGAAAAAATAGCTCCCTTATGTGTATTGATACCATTAGTCGCTGCTAGCATTTCGTTTTCGGCAGCTAAGCCTAATTTTCTAACTGATTTAAATAGTTTAGGTAAAGGCTTTTTTGATTGATAGGAGAGCATTGCTGTCTGATAAAAATAATCATACAAAGCATCTGCACTTTTTAAAAAGAGCGCATAATCCATATCGTCATGTGCGCCAGTATCATATTTATCAACTAAGCCAGGCTTAGGTGCTAGTGAGACTTCTTTTTTTAATGATGCCACAGCAATTTTGGCAATTCGTTTTGCTAATAAAGTTTGATGTTTAACCATGATAGACTCCTTATATGTAATGAAAAAAGGTAAGCTTAACGCTTACCTTTTTTAAATTAAGATGCAATAGGGTGTTTTTTCATTGCAATTTGTTCTAAAATTATCGCGATAATCGTTCCTACAATTAAACCATTACTAAAAATAGCTGTTAAAACTGCTGGAAAACCGTCAAAGGCAGTTTTAGGTAAGAACATAATACCAATACCTACAAACCAGCTAACAGCAATATTGAAGTTCGTTTTAACAGTAGCTGGTGCGTTTTTAATTTGATCCATGGCAATCGTAATCGTACCTAAACCAAAAGTAGGAACGAGTGCAGCATATCCAACAGCGGTTGGTAGAGCGGCGAAAAATGATGTGAGAACAGGGGATAGACTAATTAAAATAATAAGAATGTTACCTAATATAAAAGGCTTTTTATCTGTCCCTTTTGTTTGTTCAATGAATGAAGCAGAGCCAGAAATTGGCACAGGAGGGATACTACTGAAAACACCTGCTAACATGTGCATTAGACCTGCTACAAATGATGCTTGAGACAAACGATTTGTTGGCTGTTCTCCTAGTTTAACAAAGACTAATTCTACCGCTTTGATACTAGCAAGTAAATTAGTTAAAAGCAATAGGGTTAAGAATAATGTACTAATAATCATACTACCATCAAATATCGGCATGCCGAAAGGAAATAGTTTTGGTAAAGCAAAGATACTGTCGACTTTTGCAACAGAAGGTGCTAAATTAAAGAGCTTAAACAATGTCCAACCGACTAATACAGAAATAAGTGTTGCATACATTTTTAAAGAGGGAATCGACATACAAATAAATGCAATAGCGATTGTCACAAGAGATAAGATCACGACGCTTAGATTGATAGAAGGATGGTCGGCGGTAATGCCTGCTAAACTGGTTAAAAATGCTCCTGAGAGTTGAACAACAAGTAAAATCAGGTAAATACCAATAACAGTTGGGGTAAATAACGCTGAAATTTTATCAACCAGTTTGAAAACAACAAACAAAATAAAGATAATACCGCTTAAGATAAAACTAAAACTTAATACTTGTAGAGTTTTGGTCATAGAACCAAACATTAAAGGTCCGATACCAGCATATAAAGTGTAAACACCCCACCAAACCCCCGCAGGTCCTTCTTGTATTGGTAAATGGTGTCCAGCAATCGCTTGTAAAATCCCTGCGATACCTAGTGTTAATAGTGTACGACTAACAAATTCCATTGCATCATGTTGATCGAGACCTAGCGTAGCGGCTACGGCAACAGGAATAACAATGCTTCCCATTAAAATAAAAATCATCCACTGAAATGAGGATAGTATTTTTTTCATTATTTACGACACTCCTTATTTAATCAAATAAAGTCATACCCTGTTCATTTTATTAGAAAAGGATATGACTCAGGTAACTAAAATTGTAAATTAGATAAAGGAAATTTTAGCATTTTCATTATCTTTGACGACAGCTTCAACAATGTTGTAGACGTCGACAGCGTCATTTAAGCTCATTAATTCAACTGGTGAATGAGAGTAACGACGAGGAACTGCTAATGTTGCAACTGGAATACCACCATTTGCGTGAGTTAAAGCAGCTGAATCTGTTGTATAACCACCACTAACAATCGCTACTTCTTGTAATGAAACATCTAGTTTATCTGCTTTTTCTTCAATAATACGACGAACTGCTGGATGGATAAAGCTGAAGAATCGAATACCAACACCATCGGCTACTGAAAGACCAGGTCCTTGATTTAAACGGATTGGTAATTCAACTTCAGTGTTGACATCAGGCGTATCTCCACATGGGATAGTATCAAGTGCGATAGCGTAATCTGCAGGAACTCTGAAAGCAGCAGTTTCAGCACCATAAAGACCAACTTCTTCTTGTACGGTAAAGACGCCGTATAAAGTACCCGCAAAATCTTCAGCTTTAATATTTTTAAATAATTCTAAGACGATTGAGCAGCATAAGCGGTCATCGATAGCTTTTGTTGCGATAAAGTCTTTATTGTGCATCTCCATGAAGTCACTTGTCCAAATAATTTGGTCGCCAATACGAATACCAGCTGCTTCTACTTCTTCGCGAGAGAACATGGCAACGTCAACATAGCATTGACTAGCAGGTTTAACGGTAGAAGCTTCTTGTGGAGATTGTAAGTGTCCAGGTTTATTACCAATAACACCAGGGATGTTGTTTTTACCAACCATTACTTTACGTCCAGGTAATAGATTATCTGGAACACCGCCAATTTTTTCAAATAGGATAAAGCCGTTTGGTAAAATATTTTTAACGACTAATCCAATCTCATCGGTATGCGCGGCAAGCATGACGTTAGGTCCTTCTTTATGTCCTTTTTTAACGGCAATAATATTTCCTTTTACGTCGACACTTACTTCATCAGCAAAAGGCTCAATTTGACTAAGGATTTCCTTGATAACAAGTTGTTCTTGACCAGAACCTCCATTAATTTGGCTGAGCGTTTTCAACTGATTGCGTAACTTTTCTTTCATTTTATTCACCCTTTCTTATTTGTTCATATAAAGTATACAAAAGAACGAAAAGGAAATAAAATAGCTAATTAGCACGATTTGATAACTAAAAGGTTATGAATAAAAAAAGAGCAGACCGCGTCTGCTCAACAAAGTAAGTGTTTTCAAGGGATACCTTTATTTAGGTGTTAGAATAAGTGGCGTTTGAGGCACAGCAATGCCATTTTCAGATAATTTCGTTAAATAAGCCTCTAAAAACTCCGATTGAATTTTGATTTGGGAGCCATTTCGCGTGTACATAATAATTTTTAAAGCAAGGTTGCCATTTCCTAAATCTATCAAACCAACAATTTCCGGTGGCGTCTTAATATCTGGATAAAGAGGTACCATGACTTCGTTAACATCTGTGATAAGTTGCTTCATATACTCGATATTCGTATCCGGTGCAACGCGTAGTTGAATTGCAACAAGTCGGTTTGCTTTAGAAAGATTACTGATAACGAGTATCGTACGATTTGGTATAAAATGAATAGCACCGTCAACACCTTTGATTTGTGTCGTACGTAAACCAACACTCTGAACAGTTCCTTGAAAGGCATCGATTTCAACAAAATCTCCGACTTCGATTTGCTTTTCTAAAATAATAAAAAAACCTGTAATAAAATCGTTAATAAAGCCTTGTGCACCTAACCCTATCGCTACCCCCGCAATACCTGCTCCAGCTAGTAAAGAAGAAACTGGGATACCAATAATAGATAGTAATGCGTAGGCGTATATGAAGAAAAGTGTATATTGAAAAACATTACTGACTAATGAATAAAGTGTTTGAACTCGGTTTTCACTGTAATTATCTTTTTGTTTATATTTTTCAAAAGAATTTCGAATGATTTTATTGCCAACACGATAAAAAAGTCCTAATACTAGTGACGCGATAATAATTGAAAATAGTTTATTTAGCAGTAAAGAAAAAACATGGTCCCAATTAATAGAACGCCAATATCGGGCGAAAGCATTTAATTGTTTTGTGGTTTCCGCTGCGATAGGTAAATCGCCAGTTGTCGAAGTAGTTTCCATGTGATTCATTCCTTTCTATTATTTATTGTAACAGACTTTATTAGTCATAAAAAGGGAGATTAGTTGAGTAATTCATTTATCAATGATAAAATTATATTACACTAACGTTATAGAAATGAGGGATGTCAATGTCAGGTACAGAAGTGGCAGCACTTATTGCGGCAATTGCTTTTGTCATCTTAGTATTGGTGATAGTGATTGCAACAGTTATGATACTGCCAAAAGTCAAGGTAACGATTGAAAAAACCAATCAAACTATTGACGAAGCTCAGTCGATACTAAAAGAAACAAATACGACGATTCAAGTTTTGACAAAAGATGTCAGCGTTTTAACGCATCAAGTGGAAGATTTGTTGCTAAGGAGTAACGAATTGTTAGAAGATGTGAATCATAAAGTAGCAACGATTGATCCTTTATTCAATGCCGCAGCTGAATTGGGAGAAAGTGTTTCTGACTTAAATCAATCTAGTCGAAATGCCGCAACAAAGCTAGGTGCAATTGGAACAAATGTGGCAAAAGCTTCAGTTATTTCAAGATTAACTAAAAATGCGTTAAATTTTATGAAATAGTAATCACTTAGAGGAGGAAATATATTATGGCAAAAAAATCAGACGGCTTTTTACTAGGAGCAATTATCGGTGGAGCAGCGGCAGCAGCGGCAGCTTTGTTATTAGCACCAAAAGCAGGTAAAGAAACACGCGACGATTTAATGGACAAAGCAGATGAGTTGAAACAACGTGTACTTGATTATGCAGATTACGCTGTTGAAAAAGGACAAGATTTCACAGACATGGCCATTTCTAAAACAGAATCATCTGTTGATAAAGCTAAGCAAATGACGGATGAACAATTAAATAAATTCCGTAATCAAACAAACGACATGGCTCAAGATTTTAAGCAAAATATTTCCGATATTGATGTAGACTTAGATATTTCTGATAAATTTAAAGAAGTTGAAGATAAAACGTTAGACGGCATCGCTAACGCAGGTGATAGCATTGTTAAAGGAGCACATGCTATGGCTGATAAGGTTGAAGATGTGGTCGGAACTGTTGAGGATAAAGCTTTAGATAGTGCTGATAAAATGGAAGATATCGTTTTAGATGCAGAAGACGTAGCTGAGGACAAAGTAGATGATTTACAAGATAAAGCAGAAGAAGCTGCTGATGAAGTCATTGAAGCAACAGATGAAGACGAAGAAAAATAATAAATAAAAGGCGCTCGCTATTGAGCGTCTTTTTTTTGTAAAAAAAGTCCCTTTTTACATAAATTTTGTGATAAAATTAAAGTGATAAAAAAAAGATAGGATGTGATATGACGTGGAACAAAAAACACCTTTGTATCAGACTCATGTAGCATTAAATGCCAAGATGGTGCCGTTTGCAGGGTTCTCCATGCCGATTCAATATAAAGAATCTGGTGTAATTAAAGAGCATCAAGCAGTTCGTAACCATGCTGGGTTATTCGATGTTTCACACATGGGAACGCTTAAACTATCGGGGAAAGGCGCACTTGAGACACTTCAGAAAATAGGAACCAATGATTTTGCTAGTATGAAGTCTGGGGATGTTCGTTACACGCTGATGTGTCAAGAGAATGGCGGTGTCCTCGATGACTTTATCGTTTATTGCTATGAAGATCATTATCGATTGATTATCAACGCTAGTAATCGAGAGTCGGATGAACAATGGATTCGTCAACATTTAGCGGCTGACTCTGTTTTAGAGAGTTTATCAGACGAAATAGCGATTTTAGCTTTGCAAGGACCAAAGTCACACGACATATTAAGTCAATTACTATCATCAGAAGATTTACCAAGTAAAAAATTCAAGTTTACGATGATTGAGACGTCTGAATATGGCATATTTACCGTATCGACGACGGGATATACAGGTGAAGACGGCTATGAACTATATTGTTCAAGCGATGTGGTCGTTCGTTTGTGGACAGACTTATTAGCGGTAGGTAAAGAGAAAGGTCTATTACCATGTGGACTTGGAGCGCGAGACACTCTAAGATTAGAAGCAGGGTTGCCTTTATACGGACACGAGTTAACACCAGAACGTCCGGCAACAGAAGCAAATGTTGATTTTGCTATAAAGATGAAAAAAGAATCATTCATTGGAAAAGAAGCATTAGTTGAAAGTCTACCAATAAATCAGACGCGAGTTGGATTAAAAGTAATTGGAAGAGGCATTGTACGCGAGGGCGCTGTTTTAACACAGGATAAAAAGGAAGTTGGAGTGGTCACATCAGGTACTCATTCCCCTACCTTAGGTTATAGTATTGCAATGGCGACTGTTTTATGTGATGTTGCAGATGTTGGGACACGGTTTATGGCAAGTGTTCGAGGGAGAGAAATAGAAGTCGAAGTGGTAGCGCTTCCTTTTGTTTAATAGATAAATAGAGAGGAGAAATTTATAATGAATGTACCAGAAAAACTATTTTACACAGAGGAACATGAATGGGTTGCCTTCTCAGAAGATAAAAAAGTGGCGACAGTGGGGATAACTGACTTTGCACAGGATCAGTTAGGAGATATTGTTTTTGTTGGCTTACCAGAAATAGGCGATGTCGTTAACATGGGAGATAGTTTAGCGGATATTGAATCAGTTAAATCAGTTTCAGATATTTATTCACCTGTATCAGGAAAAGTGGTAGAAGTCAATGAAGCGTTATTAGACCAGCCAGAACTTGTCAACGAAGCACCTTATGATCAATGGTTATTTAAAATTGAAGAAGTCAGCGACATTCAAGAAAATCTTTTGCAGAAAGAGGCTTATGAAAATTTAATTGCAGAGGAGGCATAAGAATGTCGAAAGGAAAATATGTCAGCCATACAGAGGCAGAACGACAAGAAATGTTAAAAACAATTGGTGTTGAAAAGCTAGAAGACCTTTATCAAGATGTTCCAGTTGAGATGAAAGAAACTTCATTAAACCTTCCAGACGGTCAATCAGAATTGGAAGTTAGCCAAGCGATATCAAAATTAGCTGAGCAAAACTACGTCTTTCATGATGTGTATCGAGGGGCGGGTGCGTACCGGCATTATATTCCGGCCTTAGTTCGACAAATTGCGAGTAAAGAAGAGTTTTTAACAGCTTATACACCCTATCAGGCCGAAATCAGTCAAGGTGTATTGCAATCGATTTTTGAATTTCAAACGATGATTTGTGAATTGACGGGGATGGATGTAGCGAACGCCTCTGTTTATGACGGAGCCACAGCAGCAGCAGAAGCAATGAATATGGTTGTTGATCGTCGCAAGAAAGTCGTGTTGATAAGTGACTCAATTCATCCAATGGTTAAAGAAACGATGCTAACGTATGCCACAGGGATGGGTGTCACGTTACGCACAGTTCCAACTCAAAACGGTGTGACCGATTTGACAAAACTAGAAGAAATGATGAGTAAAGAAGTGGCGGGTGTTTATGTTGAACATCCTAACTTTTACGGTATGTTAGAGCCGGCAGAGCGTATTGGTGAAATCATACATGAAGTCGGTGCCCATTACATACTTGGGGTTAAACCCATTGCAAGTATGATATTAAAATCTGCACGTGAGTATGGTGCCGATATTGCTGTCGGAGAAGGCCAAAGTTTAGGAATACCTTTGTCTTTCGGTGGTCCTTATTTAGGATTTATGGCGACGACGACTCGCCGTATTCGTCAGTTACCAGGTCGAATTGTTGGACAGACGGAAGACGAAGCGGGAAAACGTGCGTTTGTCTTGACTTTGCAAGCACGTGAGCAGCATATACGTCGTGAAAAAGCACAGTCTAACATTTGTTCTAACCAAGCGCATTGTGCGTTAACCGCTTCTATTTATATGTCTGTCATGGGCGTGCAAGGTCTAACGGAAGTTGCTCGTCAAAGTCACGCGAAAGCCCACTATCTCGCTGAACAGTTGGCGACTATTCCTGGATTTGATCTGGTATATTCAGGTGACTATTTTAATGAATTCTTGATGACAACTCCGATAGAAGCTCAATCTTTAGTTCATCAGTTAGAAGCGCATGATATTTTAGCTGGTTTACCTGTTGGTGAAAATATTTTATGGTGTGCGACAGAAGTCAATACTAAAGAAGCTATTGATGCACTCGTCACAGCGATTAAGGAGGTTGTCGCATGAAGTTAATCTTTGAAAGAAGTTTCGAAGGCCGTTTTAATGACATTTTGCCTAAGCTTGATGTTCCAACAGCGACTGTTCCAGAAGAACATCAACGTGTCATATCTCCGCGTTTACCAGAGGTTTCTCAACCTGAAATTAGTCGTCACTATACGGCTTTAGCGAAAGAAACGCATGGGGTTAATGATGGTTTTTATCCTCTAGGGTCTTGTACAATGAAATATAATCCGAAACTAAACGATGAAATGGCAGGATTAAAAGGATTTACAGATATTCATCCGTTACAACCACTTGAGACCGTACAGGGAGCTTTATCTGTTTTTACAGAACTCGAAAAAACACTTTGTGAAGTAACCGGGATGGATCATATGACATTTCAACCAGCTGCAGGAGCTCATGGTGAGTTGACGGCCCTATTAATGATTAAAGCCTATCATGTGTCACGAGGAGATACAAAGCGCACGAAGATCATCATTCCTGATTCAGCACATGGAACTAATCCTGCTAGTGCTTCTATGGTGGGGTTTGAAACTGTCAACGTTCCAAGTAATGAAAAAGGCTGTGTTGATTTAGAGGCATTAAAAGCAGTTATCGGAGACGATACGGCAGGTCTAATGCTAACTAATCCTAATACATTGGGAATTTTTGAGCCAAATATTTTAGAAATCACGTCACTGATTCATAAAGCAGGCGGCTTGAATTACTATGACGGCGCTAACTTAAATCCAATCATGGGAGTTGTACGGCCGGGTGATATGGGGTTTGACGTCGTTCATTTAAATATTCACAAAACCTTTTCAACACCTCATGGAGGCGGCGGCCCTGGTTCGGGTCCTATTGGCTGTAAAGAAGTGTTATTTGACTTTTTACCGACAGATTATCCTGTTGTCGCTGATGAGATGAAGGTTTGGCATCAATCACAGAAAAGTATCGGTCGCGTCAAAGCATTTTACGGACACTTTTTAGTGATGGTTCGAGCACTTACATACGTTAAAACATTAGGTAGTGACGGCTTGAAAGAAGCCGCCATGACGGCCGTTTTAAATGCGAATTATTTGCGAGCATCATTAAAAGATACTTTTGAAATCCCGTATGACGGGTTGTGTATGCACGAGTTTGTTATCTCATTAAAAGATTTGAAAAAAGAGACAGGTGTCAGTGCCTTAGACTTTGCAAAAAGCTTACTGGACTATGATGTTCATCCACCCACGATGTATTTTCCAATGACTGTACCTGAAGCTTTAATGTTAGAGCCAACGGAAACAGAAACGAAAGAGACATTAGACGAGGTTATTACTTTATACCGTGCTTTACACGAGCGAGCGTTAAAAGAACCGGATGAGCTTTTAAATGCCCCACATCATACTACGATTAAACGTGTGGATGAAGTAAAAGCAGCTAGACATCCAATTTTGAGATACGCTTTTAAAAACGAATAAAAAACGGTAGAATAGGATAATGACCATGGTCATTATCCTATTTTTGAAAGGAGATGTTTCAATGAATGATATGTTAAATCAATCAAGCCGTGATTTTTTAGCAGATTTGGCTTCAGATAAACCCGCTCCAGGTGGCGGAGGTGCTTCTAGCTTAGTAGCGGCATTAGGGACGGCGTTAGGTCAAATGGTGGTCCATTTAACTCAAAATAAAAAGAAGTATGCTAAATTTCAGTCGGATTACAAGCGCATTCTATCTGACTTACAAGCAAAGCAGACGCGTCTAGAAGAACTAGTAACAGAGGATGCGATTCAATTTTTACCCTTGTCTAAGGCATATGGTTTGCCTGAAACGACAGAAGCAGAAAAAAGTGAAAAGAACCGAGTGATGCAAAAAGCACTTTTAACAGCTTGCGAAGTGCCTTTAGAAATCATGAAACTAAGCAGTGACGTTTTGGATATACATGAAGAGTTGGTAGAAAAAGGAAGTCCATTAGTTTTAAGTGATGTTGGAGTAGGGGTTAGCTTCTTAAAAGCGGCTGTAGAAAGTGCCTCGTTAAATGTGCGTATTAATATTAAAATGATGACGTCTTCTCAGGAAAAAGATAAGCTTGCAGCAGATATGTCGACGCTCCTTAAAAAAGTCGATGAACAAGGAAACAGAGTGTTTAAACAAGTCGTTGACAAGCTTTCAAATTAAGAGGGTGAACGAGGGTGAAACAAGCTGAAAAATCGCGTTATCGCGAAGCAGGATTAGCAAAAATGAATCACTTGACGCCATCGCTACGTCAAAAAAGTGATGAGGCATTGTTAAAACAAGTCGAAAAATTAACTAGTTTTCAATCCGCATCGGTTATTTTTATTTACGTCGGTCAGAACTTTGAAATAAATACGCGTATTTGGATTGATAGGTGGCTGATGGCTGGAAAGAGAATTGCTGTGCCGAGAGTTGTGGGGAATGGAGTAATGGATGCTGTAGAAATTACATCATTAAAACAGTTATCCGTGAAAAAGATGGGGATTTTAGAGCCTGATGAAACGCATGACGCTCTTCCTTTAAAAGAAATAGATTTAGTCATAGTTCCTAACGTAGTCGCTGACCGATACGGTTATCGTATTGGATTTGGGGGTGGGTATTACGATCGTTTTCTTAAAAAAGAGATGTTCAAAACAGTCATGCCAGTTCGAAAGAGTCTATTAGTGGAACAAGTCCCTCGTGAGAAACATGATATCATCATCGATACAGTGGTAACAGAAGATGAAATAATCTTATGTAAGGAGAATGGGTTTGAAAGATAATATTATTCAGGGAAAAGAGATAGCAACTCCTATTTATGAAAAAATAGAGAGAGAGGTGCCAGTTCTTACGAAAAAACCTCACGTGGCAATCATGCGTGTCGGAGAGGATTCAAGTCAATTAGCATATGAACGTTCAGCTGTACGGCTATTTGAGCGTTCCCACATTACCGTGACTTGTCATGCATTTGCTGCCAATGTCACACAAGAAAAGTGGGATAAAGCTTTTGATGTTATAAATGATAGTGAAGATGTGACGGGAATTTTGGTGTTAAAACCACTTCCAGCTTCTTTATCCGATGAACATATAAAACATCATATTCACCCATTAAAAGATATTGATTGTATCGGATTGGAAAATATAGGTAATGTCTATCTTGGACAACACGAAACTTTTGGACCATGTACTGCAGAAGCTTGTTTGCTAATTCTTGATGAGATAAAAGAAGAGTGTGCTGGTAAGCGAGTCACGATTGTCGGTTTTGGTGAAGTCGTAGGACGACCTCTTGCCCATTACCTAACAAGAAGAGGAGCAACAGTAACGGTTTGCCATACGCGTACCAAAGATTTAGTTTCAGAAACGAAATGGGCGGACATTGTGATTGCAGCCGCTGGTCAAGCTGGCTTGATAACATCTGATCACATAAAAGAAGGTGCGATTGTTATTGATGTAGGGATTAATGTGGATGAGAATGGTCGTTTAGTTGGCGATGTCAATTTTAAGGACGTCCAACCAAAATGCAAAGCAATTACACCAGTTCCTGGCGGCGTAGGAACAGTTACTAACGCTATATTAGTAGCACATGCTGTCGAAGCTGCAAAAAAGCAAAGCTAAAAAAACACGGTAGAATCTAAATTCTACCGTGTTTTTTGAATGCCGACTGCAGGAATCGAACCTGTGACCTACGCGTTACGAGTGCGTTGCTCTACCTACTGAGCTAAGTCGGCATATTTCTATTTTACTCCTAAAATTTTATTTGTAAAGAGCAAAAAAGATAGAAAAATAAATTTTCTATCTTTTAGCTGTTAAAACATCCATGTAAGAAAATTAAGTAAGAAAAATAAGATAAATAGGGTAGCACTTACTTTAATATGCGTACCTTTAGTCATGACGAGATAGCCGATATACTCGCGAATGAACGCAGTTGGAAGATAAAACCATCTCGTTTTCGCGCCGACCCCTTGTGCATTGATTCCTTGGTATGCCGCCAGTTTTCCTGCACGTAACAGGTGATAATTATTTGTTGCAATGACGATTTTATTTGATTTAAAGCTATCAATACCGTCAGCTTTTTGTGCTACTTTTTCAGATAGCGCAATATTTTGTTGAGTATTTGTGGACTCATTTTCAATTAAAACCCGTGTGATATCTGGGTGATGTGTGTGAATATAAGCTGCCATCGCTTCTCCTTCTGAAATTAACTCATCAGGGCCTTGTCCACCGGAAACAATAATCGTAGGTTGTTGTTTTTTCTCTTCTAAACGATGATAAAGTTTGATGCCTGCTTCTATACGAGATGCAAGGAGTGGTGTCACTTTATCTTTATTTAATCCTGCCCCTAAAATAATGATATAATCGATTTTTCCACGAATTGGAACTTTATTGTATAGAAAAGCTGTAAGAGTAAACATGATAAAAATTCCCATAAAGTATAGAGCAAGCGTATTAACATAGCTAAACAGCGCGAGCAACCAGTGGTTTTTCAAATAGCGAGGCGCTAAGAAAAATAAAATTTGTAAACACAGAAGTCCTGTTGCTACAATGAGCGGTAAAAAGTTCGCAAGTGAAGGTCGCTCATACTTTAATAGAATTCTTTCATTCCAAAACAAGGCAATAATCATGGCATAAATACCAAAAAGTAACACAAGTAGTAGTAGAATACCTAGTGGTACAGCAAGAATAAAGGCAAGAGTCGTATTAACTTGTTCTAGAAATAAAATTAGTGCAATGCCACCAGATGTTAAAATGATAGTGAAATAAAACCCCGTCCAAAGACTGGTTGGCTTTTTTAATAAATAATAAGCAAAACCAATGCCCGGTAGAACAATTGTTAAGAAAATAAGCCAAAGAGTGACAGTGTTGTCCATAAAAAACCTCCTCGTTTAGTATCAAATATTAGTGTAGCAAACTTCTGCATTAGACGCTACTTTAAAAAAGAGTCGTCGTGTGTAAAAAGACGAGCGAAGACAACTTGACTTTAACGAGGCTAAAACCTATACTTAAAGTAATTATTTAAAGAGAAAATTATCACATATTAGGGGTTAGCACATGTTGGAAATCTTTTGATTTTTAACGTGAATGGGTGAGTATGCCACATCTGAGTTACGTTATCGAGCGGGTTTGTAATAATAATTAGCGCTCAAAAGTTTGTGATTATCATGACACGCTTACTTTGGTCTTACCAAGTAGGCGTTTTTTATATGAAAAGGAGTCGAGAGATAGTGATTAATGGGGAAACACGATTGGCAGGGATTATTGCAAAGCCAATTAAACACAGTTTATCACCGTTTATTCATAATACATCGTTTCAATTACTGAATGTGAACGGCGTCTATGTATCGCTTGAAACAGAAGCTGATAATTTAAGAGAAGCACTAAGTATGATTAAAATTTGGGAGATGTACGGTGTCAACATTTCAATGCCTTATAAAAGAGCGGTGATTCCTTATTTAGATAGTTTGTCAGAAGAAGCTGAGTTAACTCAAGCGGTTAATACTGTAGTTTTAAGTGATGGAAAATTGATCGGTCATAATACGGATGGCATAGGGTTTGTTTCTTTTTTAGAAGCAGAATCGATTGATTATCACAGGAAAGAAGTAGTGATATTGGGAGCCGGTGGGGCAGCGCAAGCGATTGTGACACAACTTGCGTTACAAAAAGTCTGTGCGATTCATGTGTTTAAACGGAATAATGAAACATTTGCCACTACGGTTGCTCAAATGAAACAACTTAGTCAGCACCTGGGAGTTGCTATTTCTGTCTATGACTTTGATGATATAAATGCTTTAAATTATCTATTAGAAAAAAATGTGATATTAGTAAATACCACCAATGTTGGAATGGGAGCACAGGCGACTTCGTCTCCACTTTCCCCTCAAGCGAAGTTACGAGCGGAGCATACGGTCATTGATATTATTTATTACCCGCTTGTGACGCCATTAATGAGACAAGCGCGCAATATGGGGTGTCAAACATTCAATGGTTTAGGGATGCTCGTTCATCAAGCGGCAGTTTCTTTTGAACTATGGACGGGAAAATCAATGCCTGTTAATGAAATATATAAGAGGTTGTTAGTAACCTTGTCAGGAGAAGAAGAAAATGATAATTAAATTACCTATCGATGTAACAGAAGATGACTTATTACGCTACGAAAGATATTTACGTCAGCATGAGATACCGTTTGTTTTTGATAAAGCTAGTCAACCTATACAGCTTGTCGTTCATTTATTAGAGCATCAACTAGATGCTTTCAAGCAAGAAGTTCCGTTTGATTGTGTGGAGAAAATCAAAGGGCCAGGTTTGCTGACGAGTCGCGAAGGACATCCTAATGATACGATTATCCAAACGAAACATCATATGATAGGTGGTACGAATTTAACGATTATGGCGGGTCCTTGCGCGGTAGAAAGTCGTGAGCAAATCTTTGAAGCAGCGAAAATTGCAAAAAAAGGTGGGGCTCACGTATTGCGTGGCGGTGCTTTTAAACCTCGTACCTCTCCATATACATTTCAAGGATTGGGCGAGCAAGGTTTAATTTGGATGCGAGAAGCTGCTGATTATTATGAGTTGGCTATGATTACTGAAGTTATGGATGAAAAAAATCTTCAACTAGTCGAGCATTATACAGATATTTTACAAATTGGTGCTAGAAACATGCAAAACTATCGGTTATTAGAAGCTGTTGGACGCAGTAGTAAGCCAGTTGCGTTAAAAAGGGGAATGGCAAGTACGATTGAAGAGTGGCTAAATGCCGGAGAATATATAGTGAGTCGAGGTAATCATCAATTGTTATTTGTGGAACGGGGTATTCGAACCTTCGAGCCATGGACACGTAATACCTTTGATATTAATGCTGTAGCGATGATGAAACAATTAACGCATTTTCCAATTATTGCCGATCCGAGTCACGGTGTCGGTAAATCAGAGTATGTAACAAGTGTCGCTAAAGCAAGTGTAGTAGCAGGAGCTCATGGGGTAATCGTCGAGGTTCATCCAGAACCAGAAAAGGCACTGTCAGACGGTCGTCAATCACTAGATGAGAAAGCCTATCTCAATATGTCACATCAAATTAAACAGCTTCATGAACTGAATCAAACGTTAGAAATGTAAAGGAGAATTCTAATGAAAATAGACATTACATTGCCTCATCATTCTTATACGATTGTTTTTAAACAATATGCGCTAGATTCATTTGCAGATTGGGTTCATGAAAACTGGCCGTTATCTAAAAAAATTGGCATTGTCAGTGACAGTGAAGTCAGTCGATATTATCTGGAACCTATAATGACGGCATTAACTGCTAAAGGGTACACGTGTAGATCATTTGTTTTTCCTTCAGGTGAAGAGAGTAAAAGTCCTGAGAATGCGCTAAATCTTTTGACATTTCTAGCGTCCGAATCTTTTTCAAAACATGACGGGCTTATCGCACTCGGCGGAGGTGTGGTAGGTGATTTGACTGGTTTTGTTGCGTCTATTTATATGAGAGGCATTGACTGGCTACAAGTGCCAACTACATTACTCGCTCAAGTTGATAGTAGTGTAGGAGGCAAGACAGCCATTAATTTACCTTCTGCTAAAAATATTGTGGGCTCTTTTTATCAACCAAATGGGGTATGGATAGATACCATGTTTCTTGAAACCCTTCCACAACGTCAACTTGCAAGCGGTATGGCAGAAGTTATAAAAATAGCAGCACTTATGGATGTATCTTTGTGGAGAGAGTTAGAAAAGTCATGTCTTGATACCGCGACAGGCACTGACTTTACCCATTGGATTTATCGTAGCTGTCAATTGAAGGCACAAATAGTTGAGCAGGATGAAAAAGACACTGGCATTAGGCATTTGTTGAACTTTGGTCATACATTTGGTCATGCTTTAGAACAAGTGACACATTATGAAAAGTACTTTCATGGTGAAGCCGTTGCGATAGGTATGATGCTGATTTTATCGTTACAAACTTCCTCAGAACAAACCAGAGTATTAGAAACACGCATGCGTCAAGTCTTACAACAGTTCCATTTACCAGTTACTTTACCGGATGAGATAGATTCTGTCGCTTTGTGGCAAGCGCTTAAGCTAGATAAGAAGCGTCATGGTCAGGAAATTAAATGGGTCGCTTTAGAAACGATTGGTAACGGGCAAATTTTGACAGATACGCTGACTGATTTTCATAGTAAGTTTATTAAATCGATAGGAGAGAACTAATATGCGTTTTTTAACCGCTGGGGAATCACACGGGCAAGCCTTGACGACTATCATTGAAGGAATGCCTGCTGGAATGGCGATAGATGTAGAAGCAATCAATCACGAATTATGGCGACGACAGCAAGGTTATGGTCGTGGCAATCGAATGAAGATAGAATCTGATCGGGTCAATGTATTATCAGGAGTGCGTCATGGTTATACGCTTGGCTCGCCTATAACGTTGCAATTGCTGAATAAAGACTATGATAATTGGCAATCAGTTATGGGGATTGAGCCTGTATCCGATATGAAAAAAAAGAAACGTCGTGTTACTAAACCTCGTCCAGGACATGCTGATTTAGCTGGTGGTATGAAGTATCAGCATGCTGATTTACGAAATGTTCTCGAACGTTCTTCTGCTCGTGAGACAGCCATGCGTGTCGCAGTGGGTGCTATTGCTAAGCAGTTTCTATCGCAGGTGAATATTGAAGTGTTAAGCCATGTTGTAGCCATAGGGCCGGTTATGGCTACATATCCCAAAGACTTAGGAATTAGTGACATAAAAAAAGCCCAGATGTCACCAGTTTTTTGTGTAGATGAACAAGCGTCAACCGAAATGATGCATGTTATTGATGAAGCGAAACAAGCAGGTGATACGTTAGGCGGTAAAATAGAGATAAAAGCTTATGGAGTGCCAGCAGGTATTGGGAGCTATGTACACTGGGATCGTAAACTAGACGGACAGCTTGCAGGTGCGTTAATGAGTATCAATGCATTTAAAGGCGTAGAGTTTGGCGACGGCTTTTTATTAGCGCATCAACCTGGCAGTCAGGTGATGGATGAAATTTATTGGGATGAGGCGAATGGTTTCTATCGTGGAAGTAATCATCTTGGTGGTTTAGAAGGGGGAATGACAAATGGTATGCCTTTAACCATCAAAACGGTCATGAAGCCTATACCAACACTTTATCGTCCTTTAAATAGTGTGGATATTGAAACAAAAGATGCTTATAAAGCAACCGTTGAACGGTCAGATGCGTGTGCCGTACCTGCGGCGAGTGTAGTAGCAGAAGGCGTGGTTGCTACTGTTTTAGCACAAGCAATTTTATCTCAATATAGTAATGATACAATGGCGCAAGTCAAACGAGCGATGGAAGAAGCCAACGTACGTCATCATCATTATTTAAAAAAGGAGTGAGTGAGAGATGACAGATAGTAAATTTTCCAAACGAATAAAAGGAACAATAAGAGTTCCAGGTGATAAGTCTATCTCACATCGCGCGTTGTTATTAGGTGCTATGGCAGAAGGATGTACGGAAATTGAAGGATTGTTAATGGCGGAAGATGTTCAATCTAGTATTCATCTTTGCCGTTCACTAGGAGTTGAGGTGACACAATCAGAAAAAATCACATGGGTGAAAAGTAAAGGGTATAAGAAGTTTCAAACTGTAAAAGCGCCTATTGATGTCGGAAATTCCGGGACTACTATGCGATTAGGGTGGGGAATGTTAGCCGGTCAAGGTGAAGACTATACGTTAACAGGAGATGAGTCGTTAAATAATCGTCCGATGGCTCGTGTGTTAGAACCATTAAGTTCAATGGGAATTGGCTGGAAAAGCTTAGCAAAACAAGGATGTGCGCCTATTACATTAAAAGGCGTCGACACACTTCGACCACTTTTTTATCGCATGCCTATTCCAAGTGCACAAGTGAAATCAGCCTTAATTTTAGCGGCATTACAAGCAGAGGGACTTTCAGTTATCGAGGAGCCAGTAGCGTCGCGTAATCACACGGAAGAAATGTTACCACTATTTGGTGGATGTTTGGAAGTCGCTGATAAACAAATTCGAATCGAAGGGCCCCAGTCATTAAACGGAACGACCCTCAACATTCCAGGAGATTTTTCATCGGCAGCGTTTTTTATTGTCGCTAGTTTAATTTTACCAGGTAGCGAACTTATCTTACGTCAGATTGGATTAAATCCGACTCGTACTGGGTTATTAACAGTGATTGAAAAAATGGGGGGAAAGTATCAGATAGTGGATGAAGAAGTAGGTATGGGCACACTTAAAGTACGCCATACGCGCTTGACTGGTACGATTATCAACGGGGAGTTGATTCCCACATTGATAGATGAAATCCCAATTATTGCTTTAATGGCAACGCAAGCTCATGGGGAAACGATTATTGCGGATGCTAGTGAGTTGAAAGTCAAAGAAACGAATCGGATTGATGCAACGGTGACTATGTTGCAACGTTTAGGAGCTAATATCATCTCTACAGAAGACGGCATGATAGTGAAAGGACCGACTCCACTTCATGGTGGGGTAGTCTCGAGTTGTGGAGATCATCGTATTGGGATGATGCTAGCTATTGCTCAGTTATTAACGTCTGAAACGATAGAAATTGAAGAAAAAGAAGCCATTAATATTTCTTATCCTGATTTTTTAAATGACCTAGATAATGTTACAGAGGTGTTGACATGAGCATTATATTGATAGGCTTTATGGCAGTGGGGAAAAGTACGATTGGTCAAGAGTTAGCAAAAATGTTACAACAACCGTTTATCGATTTAGATGAATGGATAGAAAAACAAGAGAAACAATCAATTAGCACGTTATTTGATGAAAAGGGAGAAGCGTATTTTAGGCAATGTGAGTGCCAAGCTTTAAAACACTGGCAAAATAAACCCGTAGTCATCGCGACAGGCGGGGGAATAGTGACGCATAACGCTTCACGTACTTTGTTAAAAAAACATCAGAATGTTATTGGATTGGAGTTAGAAGAGGCCTATCTAATGAAACGTCTAAATAATAAAGATGTACAAGCCACACGTCCTTTGCTTAAACAACAAACTCCTGCAGATATCTTATCACTTTATCGTCATCGTCTCGCTTACTATTATGAAGTAACGGATAATTGGTTTATTTATAGTAGTGAGCAGCCAGACGTGGTTGCGAAACGAATCATGTTATTTTTGAAAGATAAGACCTTCGTCTGAGTCAATTTTAGCGATTTTAGTGTACAATAAAGAAAATACGCAACAATAAAGGAGTGAGAACATGTCACGTATGTCAAGACATGAAAACAAACCTCATAAAAAGGTAACTGGGCAAAACATGAGTATCGCTCAAACTATTGCTAAATTTCTTTTACTTATTTTAATTCTATCGGCAGCTTTTTTTATGTATGAATATAAAAAAGGAGCACGAACAGCACAACATGATGATAAGATTGAAACCTTACCACCTGTTGCATTTAATGGGGAAAAAAGTCCTAAAGGGGGCTTAAATGTGTTGCTGCTTGGAAGTGACTCTCGCGGAAGTGATTTAGGCAGAGCGGATACCATTGTACTAGCTCGTTACGATCAAAAATCACGTACACCAAAAATGGTATCGTTTATGCGTGATTTATTTGTGGAAATTCCTGGTTATGGGTGGAATAAACTCAATGCAGCGTACGCATATGGTGGTCCTGAATTAGTCAGAGAAACGTTAAAACTTAATTTTGGTGTGACAAGTCAATATTATGTTGTGATGAGTTTTGAATCTTTTCCTAAAATTGTTGATACCTTACTAACCAATGGTTTAGAATTAAATGTTGAAAAAGATATTGAAGTTGACGGAATTGAGTTAAAACAAGGAAATCAACGGTTAACTGGTGAAGAAGCGCTAGCCTATGCTCGTTTTCGTATGGATGAAGAAGGAGATTTTGGTCGTGTGAGAAGACAACAACAAGTCTTAACGGCTATGATGCATCAAGGACTTTCTTTTAAAAATATTGCCCATGTCCCTGAAACAATAGGTATGGCACAAGGATATGCTAGTACCAATCTGAAAGCGAATGTCTATCCGACGATTGTCAAAGATTTTATTTTAAGTAAAAATAAAGCCTTAGAAAAACTATCAGTCCCTGTTGAAGGAAGTTTCTCATTCCAAAATTATGATGACATCGGCAGCGTAGTCGAATTTAACCAAGAACAAAATTTACAAGCATTGGATGACTTTCTGTAAGGATAAGGAATAAACATTTATTTGAAAAAACAAATGTGATATAATTTATCCGAACGTAATGAGTAAAAAAGAGGAGTTTATTATATGAAGACGGCAATAGTTACAGATAGTACCGCATTTCTGTCGGACGAAATAAAGCAACATCCTGATGTCTATGTCGTGCCGATTCCAGTTATTTTAGATGGTAAAATTTATAATGAAGGCATCGATATTGATGCCAACGATTATTATACTTTGCTTAACAATAGCAAGGAATTTCCCACCACGTCGCAACCTTCAATAGGTGAGTATTTAGAAATATTAAATTCTCTCGGAGAAAAAGGATATGACCGAGTGATTTGTATTCATTTATCTTCAGGTATATCAGGTTTTATTAATAATCTGATTTCAATGGCACCGGGAATTGAGACGATTGAAGTGGTACCTTTTGATTCGAAGATAACCAGTATGCCGATGGGACATATGGTAGAAGTCGCGTTAGAGATGAGCCAAACGAATCAACCTATCGACGATATACTAGAGAAGCTTGAGTACATTCGCGAAGGAACGCGTGCATTTTTAATTGTTGATGATTTAAATAACCTTGTTCGAGGCGGACGCTTACGTAATGGAGCGGCATTGATTGGAAGTTTATTAAAAATAAAACCGATTTTAACTTTTGATGATGGTGATATTGTCTTATCTGAAAAGATTCGTTCATCAAAAAAGGCTTTTCATCGAGCAGAAGATATTGTCGCAAAACACATTAAAAAAGGAAAAGGCGACTATCAGTATTACTTGATTCATGCAAATAATGAATCAGTCGCTTTATTAGAAAAAGCTCAATTAGAAGAAAAAATACCCGGTATAGAAGTTGAGATAGGGTATTTTGGGCCGGTTATCGGGACGCATCTAGGGGAAAAAGCGATTGGCTTTGCCTGGGCGCCTAAATAAGAATGCTATTATATTATTTATATTTTAAAAACTAGTCTATTTTTTTAAGGCTAGTTTTTTCTTTTGTTATTTTTTGACGTACGTTATAATAGTTACAGGTGTAACGATGTTACGTTTGTTCGTTTAACATTCGTAATAAATATAGTGAACATGAAAGGAAACGAAATATGAAAAAAACATTTCCAGACGACTTTTTATGGGGAGGCGCGACAGCTGCTAATCAAATGGAAGGAGCATATAGAGAAGGTGGAAAAGGACTGACGATTGCGGATATTTCACCTGGAGGAAAAGAACGATTAGCGTTATTAATGTCAGGTGATTTCCCTCTTGAAATTGACCACTCTCAATACCGCTATCCTAATCATCAAGGAATAGATTTTTATCATCGTTATAAAGAAGATATTGCTTTGTTTGCTGAAATGGGGTTTAAAACGTTCCGCATGTCTATATCGTGGGCAAGAATTTTTCCAAATGGCGATGAACTGGAGCCTAATGAAGCTGGACTAAAATTTTACGATGATGTGATAGAGGAATTGTTAAAAAATGGCATTGAACCAACTATTACGATGTCACATTATGAAACACCTTTACATTTAGTAAAAGAGTATGGAGGCTGGAAAAATCGCCAGCTTATTACTTTCTTTGAACGCTATGCTCGCACGATTTTAACGCGTTATCATAGTAAAGTGAAATATTGGATGACATTTAATGAAATTAATACAGGTGTATTTGGTTCATTTTTTAGTACGGCGATGCGCAACGCCACAATGGAAGAAAACTTCCAAGCGTTGCATCATCAGTTTGTAGCAAGTGCTATGGCAACTAAAATTGCTCATGAATTAAATCCTGAATTAAAAGTGGGATGTATGAGTATTTATGCGACAATGTACGCATATGATTGCCATCCGGATACAGTGATGGAACGTGATATTAAAAATCGTCTATTTAATTATTTCTGTAATGATGTTCAAGTTCGAGGGAGCTATCCAACCTATGCTTTAAAATTCTTTGAAGAGCAAGGTATCACAATCAATATGACGGAAGAAGATTTATCACTTATTGAACAACATCCTGTAGATTATTTATCATTTAGTTACTATATGTCAGCTGTTTATAGTCGAAATCCAGAGTTAGAAAAATCCCATGGAAACTTTTTTGGTGGAACAAAAAATCCGTATTTAAAAGAAAGTGAATGGGGATGGGAAATTGATCCCGTTGGCTTAAGAATAGCGTTAAATGATTTATATCAACGCTATAATGTGCCTCTTTACATCTCTGAAAATGGTTTAGGTGCGGTTGACGTGGTAGATGAAGACGGAAATATTCAAGACGATTATCGTATCGAATATCTAAAGGAACATATCGAGCAAATGTACTTAGCGATTGAAAAAGACGGGGTAGATTTATTTGCCTATACGCCATGGGGCTGTATTGACCTTGTCAGTGCTTCGACGGGAGAAATGTCTAAACGTTATGGATTTATTTATGTTGATTTAGATGATGAAGGAAACGGGACTTTAGATCGACGCAAGAAAAAATCATTTGAATGGTATCAGCGCGTCATTAATGAAAATGGTCTATCTTAGTTTGGAAACCACTAGATGATGTCTGGTGGTTTTTGTTATTAAATAGCAGTTTAGTGTTCTTTCATGGCAAGTAGGTGTATAATATTAGCTACTATCTATTATTGGAGCGATTTGATGAAATTGGATTGGAAAAGAAATTTATATATTGCATGGATTGGTTGTTTTTTCACAGGAGCAAGTTTTAGCCTTGTTATGCCTTTTATACCGGTATATATACGGGAATTGGGAGCACCTAAAGATCGCGCTGATTTTTATGCTGGACTGGCGATAAGTGTCACGGCTTTGGCAGCGGCTATCTTCGCACCAATTTGGGGAAGTTTGGCTGATCGTCGTGGTCGCAAACTGATGATGATTCGAGCAGCAGCAGGTATGACGATTACAATGGGCGCTTTAGCTTTTGTTCAAGATGTGTACACCTTATTAATCATGCGTACGTTTACTGGAGTTTTATCAGGCTATATTCCTAATGCCACGGCGATGATTGCTTCTCAAGTCCCACCGGAAAAAAATGGTTGGGCGTTGGGAACACTTTCCACTGGAGCAGTGGCTGGTAACTTAATCGGTCCTTTAATGGGTGGCTTTTTAGCTCAGACATTTGGTATACGTAATGTTTTCTTAATTACTGGAGGTATTCTACTCATCTCTTTAATTCTTACTATAGTTTATATCAAAGAAGATTTTGTACCAGTCAAAAAAGAAAATGTCACGCCAACTAAAGAACTCTTCAAAAACATGGAGCGACCGTCGTTATTATTTGGTTTGTTTATTACAACGTTTATTTTACAATTAGGAATTACAAGTATCAGTCCGATTTTAACGGTGTTTATCACAGAAATTGGCGGTAATCAACCGAATATTTTATTAATTAGTGGCATGATTGTGTCAGTGGCAGGTGTATCAGCGTTTATTGCATCGCCATTTTTAGGAAAGCTAGGGGACCGTTATGGCAATCATAACGTTTTAATGCTAGGCCTGTTAGCGTTTATGCTATGTATCTTACCCATGTCGCTCGTGCAGACTCCTTTTCAACTCGGCATGTTACGTTTTCTAATGGGCTTTTCGACCGGTGCCTTGATGCCGTCTATTAACTCGATTATCAGTAAAGTGACACCTCGAGAAGGCGTCAGTCGTGTGTTTGCTTATAACCAAGTCTCACAAAATATGGGGCAAGTGATGGGACCACTTGTAGGATCTACAGTTGCTATGGCGTTTAGTTACCGCGCAGTCTTTATTGTAACGGGAATGTTTATTTTATTTAACTTATTAGTTTCCTATGTAAATTTTAGAGGCACGATTGGGAAAAAGAGTTTCTCACGTCTTGAAAGTAAATAATACGACAAAATAAAAAAATCGCTAGATAGCGATTTTTTATTTTGTCGTGGTTTTTTTTGGTTGTGATGTTTCACCTAAAATAAAGACAGCTAGGGCTAAAACGAATGAGCCAATTAAAGCTGCAAATGGAGTGAAATGAGAACCGCCTAGTGCGGCTCCAAGATAAGCAATCATTTGTCCCATAATCAGAGACCAGATAAGTACTGTTACAAATCGCATTTAAGCCACCTCTTTTCAAGATAATTTTAGCACAATCTTCTTTAAAAGAAAAGAAAGAGATGAAAGAACTATCTCAGACATAACGAACAGGTTCATGATATAATACTTATAATAAGAGTAAGGAGTGATGAAATGGTGCTAGCTTCTTTACAAACATTTTCAGCCTATTCGTTACTTCAAAGTACGATTGAGATTGAGCGTTACGTGGCATTGGCAAGTGAAAAAGGGTATCAAGCTGTTGCATTGACAGATATCAATGTCATGCACGGTATGTTGGATTTAAAGAAAGCGTGTGAGAAGTATGAGATAAAGCCGCTCTACGGTATGACATTACGGTATCCATCTGGGGAGTCAAGTTCTGAAACATTTGATATCGTGCTTCTGGCAAAAAATCAACGTGGCTATCAAAATTTAATGCGTTTATCTTCTAAAATTCAACTATCCGAATCAGTTTCAACTGTGTATGAATACATGGATTATTTTGAAGAAATGATTGTCTTACTTCCTCCTGAAGGGTCAGAAATTAGTTTTCTGGTTGAAAAAGGTGACATCAAGCAGGCTCAAACATGGTTAAGTCAGTTGAAAAAGAAAGTGCCTTCAAAAGACATTTATGGTGGGTTGGCACTATATCAATCGCGTGAGTCAAGCGAAGCGCTACTATCTTTTTATCATAACGAACGTTTAAATACTGTTCCTTTACCTTTGCATCGCTATTTGTTACCTGAACATCATATGGCTGTAGAAGTAATGGACAGTATTCAAAAGGGGAATACTTTACAATGGGATGAATTGGAAAAAAATGGTCCTTACTATCTAACAGAGGGGACGATTTTTGCGCAAACTTATGAGCAGTTATTTGGCAAACATGTTTTAGATTGTTTAAAAAAAATCGTTGCCGAATGTAATGTTACGTTAGAACTGCATCAATCTTTATTACCACATTTTGATGTACCAACGACGGATACCGCTGCCAGTTATCTTAGAACGCTTTGCTACCAGTTTTTACCTGAACGTGTTTCAGGAGATTTAGCTGTTTATGAGGAGCGTTTAGAAAAAGAGTTAACCATTATTCATCAAATGGGCTTTGATGATTATTTCTTAATTGTTTGGGATGTCATGGCGTTTACCAGGCGAGAAAAGATTGTTACGGGCGCCGGTCGTGGTTCAGCAGCAGGGTCACTTGTTTCTTATGTATTAGGAATAACCGATGTCGACCCGATTCAATACGGTTTGCTTTTTGAGCGTTTTTTAAATCCGGAAAGACATACTATGCCAGATATTGATTTAGATATTCCTGATAATCGTCGAGATGAGGTATTGACATACGTCTATCAGCGATACGGAGCGAATCATGTGGCGCAGATTGCCACATTTGGAACGATGGCGGCTAAAATGGTCTTACGAGATGTTGCACGTGTGTTTGGCTTGAGCCAAAACGAAGCGAACCAATGGGCAAATGCGGTTCCTAACACATTAAAAATCACGTTAGACGAGGCGTACACGCAGTCCAAAGAATTGCGAGAGCTAGTCGCGACTTCTGGTCGCAATCAACAATTATATGAAATCGCTCGTGTGTTAGAAGGTCTACCTCGTCATGTGTCCACTCATGCAGCCGGAGTCGTTATTAGTGATAAGCCTTTAACAAAGTTTGTCCCATTGATGGCAGGTAGTCAAGAAATTCCTTTAACTCAGTTTACAATGCATGATGTTGAGGCTGTTGGTTTATTAAAAATGGATTTTTTAGGACTTAGAAATTTATCGATTTTAGATGAAACAATGCAACATATTCGCTATCACTATCGTCAAGAGATTAATCATCATGAAATTCCGATGAACGATCCTAAAACGCTAGCTTTATTTCAAAAAGGAGAAACGGTCGGTGTCTTTCAGTTTGAATCAAATGGTATTCGTCATGTGTTAAGGCAAGTCCAACCCACTTCGATTGAAGACATTGCCGCTGTGAATGCGTTATATCGACCTGGTCCGATGGAAAACATCGATTTGTTTGTTAAAAGAAAGCATGGTTTGCTACCGATAGAGTATCCAGATGACAGTTTAAAAGACATTTTAGATGTAACTTATGGGGTAATGATTTACCAAGAGCAAGTCATGCAAGTCGCATCAAAAATGGCGGGCTTTTCTCTTGGCCAGGCCGATATTTTACAACGAGCGATTAGTAAAAAAATCAAACATACTATGCTCGAGCAAAGACAAGCGTTTATCACAGGTGCCACTCGTCAAGGCTATTCCAGCAAAACGGCAGAGACTGTCTATCAATATATTGAAAAGTTTGCTAATTACGGGTTTAACCGTTCACACGCAATGGCCTATTCATTTGTTGGATATCAAATGGCGTATTTTAAGGTGCATTATCCTGCGTGTTTTTATGTCTCTTTACTGTCTTCTGTTAGAAATAACAACCAAAAAGTCATTCTCTATATTCAAGATGCAAGAAAAGCTGGAGTAAAAGTAGTAGGGCCTGATATTAATGAGAGTTTCGCTCGTTTTACCTTGAAAAAAAACACGATTCGCTTTGGTTTTGGTAGTCTTAAAGGTATTCGCCGTGACTTTATTCAAAATATTGTGGAAGAACGTCGCGCTCATGGTCCTTTTACTAGTTTAGATAATTTTCTTCTTAGAATTGATAATAAGTGGCTAAAAGAGGACTATATTCTACCTTTAATACAAGTAGGAGCATTTGACAAGCTTCACCAAAACAGACGTCAGTTAGTGGTCGATTTAGAGAGCCATTTGAAAAATATCTTGATAAGTGGTGGTAGTCTGGATTTATTGGAGATGATGACGCTTAAAAAAGAACGAGTAGCTGACTATGATTTATCTGAAAAATTAGCGCAAGAAGAGGCGCTAGTGGGTGTTTATTTATCTGGACATCCAGTTAAAGAATATCGTGTGTTAAAAATGATGCAACAGTGCGTCTCTATAAGTGATGTTGAAATCGGAAAGCCTGTAAGGTTGTTAGGTTATATTAAGCAAGTTCGTCAAATTAAAACGAAAAAGGGGGAATTTATGGCATTTGTGACCGTGAGTGATGAAACAGGAGAAATATCACTGACTGTTTTTCCACAGCTTTATCGAAAAGAACGAAAATCACTAGAAGAAAATAGAGTGATTCTTGTTCAAGGAAAAGTAGAAGAAAGTCGTTACAATCAAGAAAAGCAAGTGCTTGCGTCAGAAATACAGCTAGCCACAGCATTTGATGAAAAGATAGGAAAACAAATTTGTTATCTGAAAATAGAAAAAGGCCATAATGAGAAGGAAGACCTAGCGGCAATCAAAGCGATTGCTAAAAAACATAGTGGCATTACGCCCATCATCGTTTATGTCGAACAAAGTGACCAAAAATTTGTATTAAGTGACGAATTTTGGGTTTCCGATACTCAAGTGACCAAAAAAGAGTTATCCTATATTCTAGGAGAAACAAATGTCGTCTTTCGATAAAGACAGTGTGTGATTATTTTCAATTTTATTCTCATTTTCAAAGACTTTTTCAGAAAAAAATGGTAGAATGTTGAGTGGAAATAGATTTAAAGTAAAAATAACTTTAAGTATATTGCGTATAATAAATATGAGGTGAAAACTGGATGAAACGTATTGCAATTTTAACAAGTGGCGGAGACGCACCAGGAATGAACGCTGCTATTCGTGCAGTCACACGAAAAGCTATTCATGACGGCATTGAAGTCTTTGGTGTCAATTATGGCTATGCAGGTTTAGTTGCCGGAGATATTAGAAAACTTGAAATATCAGATGTAGGAGATATTGTACAACGTGGTGGAACATTCTTATATTCAGCTCGTTACCCTGAATTTGCAACAGTTGAAGGACAATTAAAAGGGATTGAACAACTTAAGAAATTTGAAATCGACGGTTTAGTTGTTATTGGTGGAGATGGTTCATACCACGGTGCTTTAGCATTAACGAAGCATGGTTTCCCTGCGATTGGTATCCCAGGAACTATCGATAATGATATTCCAGGAACAGATTTTACAATTGGTTTTGATACAGCGATTAATACAGTATTGGAGTCAGTCGATAGAATCCGTGATACAGCTACTTCTCATGTTCGGACATTCATTATTGAAGTAATGGGAAGAGACGCAGGCGATATCGCATTGTGGGCAGGACTTGCTGGTGGTGCGGATGATATTATTATTCCAGAAAAAGAATTTGATATGGCAGATGTAGCCAAACGTGTACAAGACGGACGTGACCGTGGTAAAAAACACTGTCTGATTATTTTAGCGGAAGGTGTCATGAAAGGTCATGACTTCGCAGAGAAATTATCAGAACATGGAGATTTCCATGCGCGCGTGTCTGTCTTAGGGCATGTCGTTCGTGGCGGTTCACCAACAGCGCGAGACCGTGTGTTAGCAAGTAAATTCGGCTGGGAAGCAGTTGAACTGTTAAAACAAGGAAAAGGCGGCTTGTGTATCGGTATGCAAGATAATCAAGTTGTTGCCAACGATATTATTGATACCTTAGAAAACGGCAAACATAAACCTGATTTATCTCTATATCAAATCAATAAAGAAATTTCATTTTAATTAGTCAGACAATCATTAATGATTTTAAATATACATAAATGGGAGCGTTAATAATGAAAAAAACGAAAATTGTATGTACGATAGGTCCAGCAAGTGAATCAATTGAAACGTTATCAGCCTTGATGAATGCAGGGATGAACGTTTGTCGATTAAACTTCTCACATGGAGATTTTGAAGAACACGGTAACCGCATCAAAAATATTCGTGAAGCTGAAAAATTAACAGGCAAGCGTGTCGCGATTCTTTTAGATACGAAAGGTCCAGAAATTCGTACACATGATATGGAAAATGGAGCGGTTGCTTTACATTCTGGTGATACGATTCGAGTTTCTATGACACAAGTCTTAGGAAATCACGAGCGTTTTTCAATTAGCTATCCTGAGCTAATCAACGATGTTGAAGTTGGCGGTCATATTTTACTAGATGACGGATTAGTAGATTTAGAGATTTTAGAATTAGACCACGAAAATGGCGAAATTGTAACAAAAGTTCTAAATGAAGGTGTATTAAAAAATAAAAAAGGGGTTAACGTCCCAGGCGCCTCTATTAACTTACCTGGTATTACAGAAAAAGATGAAGCAGATATTCGCTTTGGTATTTCACAAGATATCGATTATATCGCTGCAAGTTTCGTACGACGTCCTAGCGATGTGTTAGAAATTACTGAAATTTTAGAAGAAGAAAATGCTACACATATTCAAATTATTTCAAAAATTGAAAACCAAGAAGGTGTTGACAATATTGACAGCATCTTAAAAATCTCAGATGGCTTAATGGTTGCTCGTGGTGATTTAGGAGTAGAAATTCCAGCTGAAGAAGTACCTGTCGCACAAAAAGAATTAATCAAAAAATGTAATCAATTAGGTAAACCAGTTATTACAGCAACACAAATGCTAGATTCTATGCAACATAACCCTCGCCCAACACGTGCGGAAGCAAGTGACGTTGCTAATGCGATTTACGATGGTACAGATGCTATTATGTTATCTGGTGAAACAGCAGCAGGGGATTATCCAGTTGAAGCGGTAGAAACAATGGCACGTATCGCGGTTCGTACAGAAGAAGCGCTTGTCGATCAAGATGCTTTTGCCCTTAAAAAATATAGCCAATCTGATATGACAGAAGCTATTGGTCAATCTGTAGGACATACGGCACGTAACTTAGGCGTTAAAACAATTGTGGCTGCAACAGAGTCAGGCTATACGGCTAAGATGATTTCAAAATATCGTCCAAAATCTCATATTGTTGCGATTACATTTGATGAGCGTAAAGCACGCGGCTTGGCGTTAACTTGGGGTGTTTTCCCAGTTGTAACAGAAAAACCAGAATCGACTGATGAAATGTTTAACATGGCAACAGAAATTGCAAAAGACCGTGGATTTGCAAAAGAAGGCGACATGATTATCATTACAGCAGGGGTTCCAGTTGGTGAACGCGGTTCTACAAACTTGATGAAGATTCAATTTATCGGTTCAAAACTTTTAGAAGGTCAAGGAATCGGTGATACATCAGTTGTTGCAAACTCTGTTGTCGCAAAAACAGCAGAAGAAGCAGTGCGCAAAGCTGAAAAAGGGTGTATTTTAGTTGTGAAAACAACAGATAAAGATTATATGCCAGCTATTGAATTAGCAAGTGCGTTAGTCGTCGAAGAAGGCGGCTTAACATCTCATGCTGCAGTCGTTGGAATTGCAAAAGAAATTCCAGTTGTGGTTGGAGCTGAAAATGCAACAGAAATTATTGAAGATGATACTTTAATTACGATTGATGCAAAACGTGGCGACATCTACTTAGGTGAAACAGCAATTTCTCATTAATCGATAATTGGAAATCAAAAGCTAGGAAGAACTTAGTTTCTCCTAGCTTTTTTCTATCATTGTCAGAGTGTCACTTTCTATTTTAGGAAAGAGATGATAGAATAAAAGAATTATGAGTGAGGTCAAATAGGAGGGATAGCCATGAAAGAAGAGAAGCAAATTTCCTTCAAACGTCATGTGATTATTTTAGTTGTGACGGTCTTAATTGTTGCGTTAGTTTCAACGGTAGCGAGTTATCAAATCATTTCGAGAAAGCGTCAAGAAGCAATTTTAAATGAGATTGGTGGGGACTTAGGGGAAGTCGCGATGACCTATCAAAAGATTATGAGCCAGTATGTTGGAAAAGTGTCGCCTAAAGAGTTATCTGAAGGTGCTATAAAAGGAATGACCAATGCCCTAGATGATCCGTATACAGAATACTATTCTGGTGCAGAAAAACAATCGCTTGATGATACTATTTCTGGAAGTTTTGAAGGGATTGGAGCCGTTATGACGATTAAAGACGGTGTGCCAATGATTGCGGAACCACCTATCGCCGATACACCAGCTGAGAAAAAGCAATTAAGAGCGAATGATTTAATCTTAAAAATAGATGGAAAAGAAACAAAAGATGAAGAATTAACAGACGTAGTAAAAAAAATACGCGGGAAAAAAGGAACGGACGTGACGTTAACGATTCAACGTGATGCGGATGTTTTTGATGTGATTTTAACCCGAGATAAGATTCCAGTAGAATCTGTTTTTGCTCATATCGACAGTGAACAGCCAACAGTTGGTTATATTCAAGTGACGACATTTAGTGAAAACACAGCTGCGGATTTTGAAAAAGCTTTGGTTGACTTGAAAAAACAAGGAGCAAACTCTTATATTATTGATATGAGAAAAAATCCAGGTGGTTTACTGACAGCTGTCTTGTCAATGGCAAGCATGTTTGTTGAAGACGGTCAGACTATTTTACAAATTGAAAACAAAAATGGTGAAAAAGAAGAGATTAAAGCGGATAAAAAGCTAGATAATGGTCATAAAGTGAAAGAGCCTGTTGTGGTATTAGTGGATGAGCAAAGTGCTAGTGCTTCTGAGATATTTGCAGCGGCGATTAAAGAAGCAGCCAAGATGCCAGTAATAGGAACGAAGACTTTTGGAAAAGGAACTATGCAAAGTATTCAACCTATTACAGACGAAAGTGAATTAAAGCTGACGACGAACAAATGGTTAACACCTAAAGGGAATTGGATTCACAAAAAGGGATTGAAACCGACCATTGAAAGTCGCTATCCATTTTACGCTTATTTAAATCCAATGGATAAAGAAAATTCCTATCAATTTGGTGCTGAAGGGAAGCAAGTTTTGCTATTAAATGGCATGTTAGCTGGATTAGATTATGAGGTTAGTCAAGAGAGCGAAGTGTTTGATGCAGCTACCCAAGAAGCTGTAACACGTTTCCAGGAAGAGCATGATTTGAGCGCAACGGGCATTGCCAATCGTGATACGATAAATGCGATTGAAATGGCAGTGATTCAAAAATTAAAAGATAACGATCCGCAATATGATAAAGCTATTGAAACACTGTTATCATCAAGTGAGAAGGGTGAATAATCAGATGCATAATATCACTAAAGAGAAACTTATTTATTGGTTAAAACTGGTGGTAGTCGCATTGGTAACGGTTTTTATCATTCGTGGTTTTATCTTAATTCCTATGAAAGTGGAAGGCAACTCCATGGAGCAAACGTTGCATCCAAATGACTTTTTGGTTTATGAAAAAATATCTGAAATCAAGCGTTTTGATGTGATTATTTTTGAAGCACCTGACCATAATATTTATATAAAGCGTGTTATTGGTTTGCCAGGAGAGCATATAGCCTATCTCGATGATCAATTATATATTAATGATAAAAAAATAGACGAGCCCTTTTTAGGTCAAGCCAAAATTAAGCGAAATAGCAATCAGTATACGACAAATTTTGATAGTGAAGAATTATTAGAACAGAAGACGTTAAGTGAGGATGCTTATTTTGTACTTGGCGATAATCGACGCTTGAGTAAAGATAGTCGTTCGTTTGGGGAAGTAAAAGAATCGACGATTATTGGCAAAGCACGATTTGTATACTACCCATTTTCACATATAAAATGGATGTAGATAGCTAAAGAAAAATCCTGTTTTAAATAACAGGATTTTTTCTTTTCAAGAGTTATCAAACAAAGTTATATGTTACAATGAAGAAAAAGAATAAAGGAGTTTCAGTATGACAATTCAATGGTTTCCAGGTCATATGGCGAAAGCTCGTCGAGAAGTGACTGAAAAATTAAAATATATCGATATCGTTTTTGAATTAGTAGATGCGCGTTTACCATTATCAAGCCGAAATCCGATGATGGATGAAATTGTGCAGCATAAGCCACGTTTAGTTATTTTAAATAAAGGGGATTTAGCAGATCACGAAGAAACAATGAAGTGGCAACGTTATTTTAAGGAAGAAGGACACGAGAGTATTATTATTAATGCCAAAGAAGGTAAAGGAATCAAACAAATTACGTCAGTTTCGCAAATGTTACTCAAAGAAAAAAGAGAGCGACAAGTTGCTCGTGGTATGAAACCACAACCTATCCGTGCCATGATTATCGGTATTCCGAATGTTGGAAAATCAACGTTAATGAATCGTCTCGTGCGCAAAAATATTGCCAAGACGGGAAATAGGCCGGGAGTTACAAAAGGGCAACAATGGTTAAAAGTAGGTAATGAGCTAGAGTTACTTGATACACCAGGTATTTTATGGCCAAAATTTGAAGATGAAGAGATTGGTAAAAAGTTAGCTTTAACGGGAGCGATTAAAGACAATCTATTGCATCTGGATGATATTGCGTTATATGCGATTCGTTTCTTTAATGAATACTATCCACAACAATTACAAGCGCGTTATCAGTTAACTGATGATCAGTTAGCAGAAGATGCTGTCGCACAGCTGATGACTATTACCCAAAAACGTGGGTTCCGAGATGATTACGAGCGAGCGAGTGAGATGATTGTGCAAGAAATCAGAAATGGCCAGTTGGGCCGCTTAACTCTCGACCGAGTTGAAAATTGGGAGCATGAAGATGAGTAAAACGTTAACGATTGCCCAAATCAAAAAAAGATTAGCCGAGATACCAACGGAAGAAGAAGTAGCTATATTTCAACAAGATGAACGTAAAGGCGTCCAACAAGCATTAAAAAGCTATTTTAACCGTTTAGCTAAAGACGAAGAGCGACTATTAAAGCATGAGGAGATGTTGGCGTATGAGCGTCAGTATTTAGCAGAAGGCTTTCATTATGTGGCGGGTATTGATGAGGTGGGTAGAGGACCTTTAGCTGGACCAGTGGTAGCAGCAGCGGTTATTTTACCACCAGACGTTAACTTATTAGGGTTAAATGATTCTAAACAATTGAGTGAACAAAAAAGAAAAACTCTTTTAGCAGCGATTAAAGAACAAGCTATTTCAATAGGAATCGGTGTCGTTGAGGCAGATGAAATTGACCGGATCAATATTTACCAAGCGAGTAAAGTAGCAATGGCTCAAGCGGTGGAGAATCTAAAACAGCAACCTGATTGTTTACTTATCGATGCGATGACGATTGAGCAGTTACCTATCAGACAGGAAGCAATTATTAAAGGCGATCAGAAAAGTTTGAGTATTGCTGCGGCAAGCGTGGTCGCAAAAGAATATCGTGATGATTTGATGCGTCAGTATGGACAAGCATATCCTGGATATGATTTTGAACATAATGTAGGATATGGAACGCGTCACCATCTTGAAGGAATTGAAAAATATGGCATCACGCCTATTCATCGCCGAACATTTGCTCCAATTAAAAATATGATATAAACAGTATCCTTCCTTTCTTTTTGCGTATATACGTTATAGAGAGGAAGGAGTTTTTTTTATGGAATATATCGAACATGAATTTTTGGCTTATATTTTAAAACACTTGAAAGGTATTGGAAATAAAGGGTTACTTCGACTTTATGCACATTATGATTTAGCGAGTTTTTTATCAGCCAGTACGCTAGAATTACAAGAAATTGGGAAGGTTGGAACGCGTTACCGCGCGAATTTTATTGCAAGTATTCACTCACTCAAAGAACATTTGGATGTTTTTCAAGAAAAGTTTGCCGATGATTATTTTATCTCACTTTTTCATTCGGATTATCCAAAACGTCTTTTAGAGATATACAACCCGCCACTGGGTTTGTTCTATAAAGGAGATTTATCGTTATTAAGAAAAACAAACCTTGCTATAATTGGGGCTAGGGACTGTACAGTTTATGGTAAACGTGTTGTTGAAAACTTGATTCCAGAACTTATCAGAGAAGATATGGTTATTGTGAGTGGATTGGCGCGTGGCATTGATAGTATCGCTCATCGGACGTGCTTAGAAAATGGCGGCAGTACCATTGGTGTGATTGGATGTGGCTTAGATTGTTACTACCCTAGAGAAAATCAATTGTTGCAAGAGCAAGTGGCCAACGAGCATTTACTGATAAGTGAATATCGTCAAGGGACAAAACCGTTAAAACATCATTTTCCTGCGCGCAATCGGATAATTGCTGGTATCAGTCATGGTATTTGTATTATTGAAGCAAAAGAACGTAGTGGCACGTTTATAACGGCAGAATGTGCTTTAAATGAAGGGCGAGATGTTTTTGCTGTACCTGGTAGTTGCTTGCAAGAACACTCATTGGGCTGTTTGAAAATTATTCAAGAGGGAGCAAAATGTGTCTATCGTCCGCAACATATAATAGAAGAAATGCAAAACTATTTTTAAACAAAAATGGACAATCATTGACAAACCATCATCGAATAGCATAAGATTATCTACGATTCCTAAATAAAAAGAAATTTTAGATAAATGTGCTGCTAAAATGTAAAAGGTGGTAACAAAGTCATGGCATACAAATATTTGGTGATTGTAGAATCACCAGCTAAAGCAAAGACAATTGAAAAGTATCTTGGACGAAATTATAAGGTCGTCGCAAGTGTCGGTCATTTAAGAGATCTACCGAAAAGTCGAATGGGGATTGATATTGAAAATAATTATGAACCTGATTACATTTCGATTCGAGGCAAAGGGCCGATAATTAAAGATTTAAAGAAACATGCAAAAAAAGCGGAAAAAGTTTATCTAGCAAGTGACCCGGATAGAGAAGGGGAAGCAATCGCGTGGCACTTAGCACATTTGTTAGATTTAGATTTAGAAGATAAAAATCGTGTGGTTTTTAATGAGATTACGAAAGACGCTGTCAAGCAAGCCTTTAAAGAACCACGTCAAATTAATTTAGATTTAGTGGACGCTCAACAAGCTCGTCGAATTTTAGACCGCTTAGTAGGTTACTCGATTAGTCCGTTATTATGGAAGAAAGTCAAAAAAGGATTGAGTGCTGGACGTGTTCAATCAGTCGCTTTAAAAATGATTTTAGACCGGGAAGCGGAAATTAATGCATTCGTACCGCAAGAGTACTGGAGTATATCAGGTGATTTTATTAAATCTCGCAAAAAATTCCGTGCGAGTTTCTATGGCGTGGATGGAAAAAAACAAGCTCTTGATAATGAAGAAGATGTTAAGGCGATTACGCAACGATTGACCAATGATCAATATGAAGTAACGTCTATCACGAAAAAAGAACGTAAACGTAATCCAGCAAAACCGTTTACCACAAGTAGCTTACAACAAGAAGCTGCTCGTAAGTTGAATTTTAGAACACGCAAAACGATGATGGTTGCGCAACAATTATACGAAGGAATTTCGCTTGGGAAACAAGGAACAGTTGGTCTTATTACCTACATGCGTACAGATTCGACTCGTTTGTCAGATGTTGCGAAAGAAGAAGCTCATCGCTTTATTCTTGAAACCTATGGGGCGGAATACTCAGTTGGCATGGCGACCACAACGAAAAAAGAAAGTGGTGCACAAGATGCCCATGAAGCGATTCGACCTTCTAGCATTATGCGAACACCAGATTCAATAAAGTCGTACTTAGATAAAGACCAATTCCGACTATATAGCTTGATTTGGGCACGAACGGTGGCGAGTCGGATGAAGCCGGCGATTTTAGATACGATGCGAGTGACTTTAGAACAAAACGGAGTCGTATTTGTTGCTAACGGTTCAAAAGTGAAGTTTCAAGGTTTTATGAAAGTGTATGTTGAAGGTAAAGATGACGGCAAAGAGGAAAAAGAAAATATCCTGCCAGATTTGGAAAAAGGTGAGAGTGTTAAAGCAGTTGATTTAGAACCTAAACAGCACTTTACGCAACCTCCAGCTCGTTATAGTGAAGCAACACTGATTCGAACACTGGAAGAAAACGGAGTCGGTCGTCCGTCAACTTATGCACCGACACTTGAAACAATTCAACGCCGTTATTATGTTAAGCTCGTACAAAAACGTTTTGAACCAACAGAGCTCGGTGAAATTGTCAATGCGCTGATTGTGGAGTTTTTCCCTCAGATTGTGGACATGACCTTTACTGCTGAAATGGAAGCAGATTTAGATAAAATTGCTGAAGCTCAAGTCGACTGGGTGACAGTGATTGACCGTTTCTACCAGCCGTTTGAAAAAGAATTGGCCAAAGCTGAAGTGGAAATGGAAAAAATACAGATTAAAGATGAGCCCGCTGGATTTGATTGTGAACTTTGCGGACATCCGATGGTCATTAAATTAGGCCGTTATGGAAAATTTTATGCGTGTAGTAATTTCCCTGAGTGTCGTAATACAAAGCCAATTGTGAAAGAAATCGGCATGAAATGTCCGACATGTCACGAAGGGGAAGTAATTGAACGTAAGACGAAGAAGAATCGTATTTTCTATGGATGTAGTCGTTACCCAGAGTGCGAGTTTACGTCATGGGATAAACCAATTGCGCGTCCTTGTCCAAAATGTCAGCATTACTTAGTTGAAAAGAAAGTAAAAGGTGGCAAACGCGTACAATGTAGTGAATGTGATTATAAAGAGGATATTCAAAAATAATAGTAACCGAGGTGGAATGATGGAAAAACATGTGACAATAATTGGAGCTGGTTTAGCAGGAAGTGAAGCGGCTTGGCAAGCAGCAAATGCGGGAGTTAAAGTAACGCTGTATGAGATGCGACCGAAAAAGAGCTCGCCAGCACATCATACAGAGCAGTTTGCTGAACTAGTATGCTCAAATTCTTTTCGTGCTAAAGGACTTGGGAATGCAGTTGGCGTATTAAAAGAAGAAATGCGTCAATTTAATTCACTGATTATGTCGGCAGCTGCCAAACATGAGGTTCCAGCAGGCGGCGCCTTGGCTGTCGACCGTCATTTGTTTTCAGCTGAAGTGACTAAGCAGTTAAAAAATCATCCTAACATTACAGTGGTTAATGAAGAGATAACAGAAATTCCTACTGATGGTATTACTGTGATTGCGACAGGCCCATTAACATCTGAGTCTTTAGCAAAATCGATTGTGGAAATGACCGATTCAGAAGGCTTATACTTTTATGACGCTGCTGCGCCGATCATTGAAAAATCATCGATTGATATGGACAAGGTTTATTTGAAATCCCGCTACGATAAAGGGGAAGCGGCGTATTTGAATTGTCCGATGAGCAAAGAAGAATTTTATGCGTTTCGTGAGGCACTGGTAGAAGCAGAAGTTGCGCCTTTAAATAGTTTTGAAAAAGAAACATATTTTGAGGGCTGTATGCCAATAGAAGTAATGGCTAATCGTGGTGAAAAAACCATGTTATTTGGACCAATGAAACCAGTAGGGCTTGAAGATCCTAAAACAGGTAAACGTCCCTACGCAGTCGTGCAATTGCGTCAAGATAATGCTGCTGGCTCGTTATACAATATTGTTGGCTTTCAAACGCATTTAAAATGGGGCGAACAAAAACGGATTATTCAGATGATACCTGGTTTAGAAAATGCAGAAATCGTGCGTTATGGTGTGATGCATCGTAATACTTTTATGAACTCGCCAGAATTATTACTGCCGACTTATCAAGCACAGGGGGATGAGCGTTTGTTCTTTGCAGGGCAAATGACAGGCGTTGAAGGATATGTCGAAAGTGCTGCGAGTGGTCTTTTAGCAGGCCTTAATGCGGCACGTTTGGCGCAGGAAAAAGCACCGTTAATTTTTCCTCGTGAAACAGCAATGGGGGCTTTAGCGTACTACATCACGCATACAGACGCTAAACATTTTCAGCCGATGAATGTCAATTTTGGCATTATTGCAGACCTACCTGAGCGAATTCGTGATAAAAAAGAAAGAAATGAGCAGATAGCGCAACGAGCGTTAGCCCACATTGAGACGATTAAGCAAGAATTGGATTAGTACAAAAAAGAGAGCCTTGTCTAAAGGCTCTCTTTTTTTTTAGAAATAGTCATAAATATAGGGTTGTGGTTGATTGGTCATATTTAAAAAGTCTAGGTGCTGAATGTCACCGGTTAATTTGCCTGAGACATGCAATTGTTGAGCTGATTTATAGTTGAACAGTAATTGTGTCCAAGTTTCAATAGAACCTGATAAATCAGTGGCTTGCGATGAATCGATTTTGCGACAAACGTGTTGGTTGTTTTCACGCGTGATTTCCCAATTACCGTGATTCCACTCACAAAATGCATCTTCAACATGAATGGTTAGTGTTTGGTTCGGGCCAACTAAAGCAAGTGGGAACGATTCGATAAAAGATTGAAATAAAACGATGCGAATCATCATACTTGTTTCTAACTGACGTTTGACACTTCCCGGCTCTTGTAATAAAAAAGTCCAGTCATTTGTTAAACCGTGCTTAAAAATAAACGTATGATAGCTTGAAATATGTGATTTGATAAATGAGCACAATGATTTTAGTTCATCGATGGACGAACTAGCCATCTCAATCACGTTAAATGTTAACTGACTTGCATTCATCTCGTATATTAAGTAAGATGTCGCTGCTTGTCCATCAACGCTTAGCAGCGCGACATGTCGATTGGGATACTTGTTAAATTGATATTGCCACCACCAGTCGTCTCGTTGAAGACTGCCATGTTCAGTCGCTAGTGTTTTTTTATAAATACGTTTTAAATCTTCTAATATGTCATCCTCTTTCGTAGAAAATCGTGAAATGCTATGGCGATCATCCATTGGAAATGTTGGTAAGTCACTCCCTTGAATGGTACACGTTTCTTCATCCATGGCTGTAGCATAACCAAATTTTCGGTAAAAATGATGCGAAAAAGGCGCTAAATATGACAAAACAGTGTTATTTTCACGATAGTCATCGAACAAGCTGGTAAAAAGCTGGCGAATTGCACCTTGCCCGCGAGCTTCTGGATAGCTTGCGACATTTCCAATGCCTCCCATACGATACTCTTTATCGTAAACTCTGACTGTAAAAGGAAAACTCATTATTTTGCTCACTAAATTTTGATGCATAAAAAAACCATAATTATGCGCTTGCAGTGCTTTTTCTCGAAATAATCGATATGTTTGGTCGTCAAATGATTCCGGTGTAAACCCTTTGAAAGCATATGACGATAATTCATACATGGCTTGAATATCAGCCTCTGAAGAGAGTCGTCGAATCATCGTATTTCCTCCTTTTTGGTAAAACTTATTATAACATATCTCAATTACTCTGGAAATTTTTGAAGAAATTGTGTCTAATTTTGCAATTATTAGTTAAATTCTGACTATTCGTTTGTATTCAAAATCACGATGTGATACATTAATTTTGTAGAAAGTAGAGGTGGGAAAATGTGGAAGAAGATGTCATAAGTTTTTTAGCGGACTTACAACATACACGTCAATTTTCAGAAAAGACCATTTTAGCTTATCAAGGAGATCTAAATGACTATGCTTCTTTTTTAAGCGAATCAGGTGAGCCCAATTACTTAAACGTTGATTATCAAGACTTACGTATCTATCTGTCTTATTTATATGATAAAGGTTACAGTCGTTCGTCTATTAGTCGCAAGCTTTCAAGTTTAAGAAGTTTCTATCAATTTTTACTTTCTCAAAATAAAGTTGAGGAAAATCCTGTTACATACGTACAAATTAGGCAAAAAAATCAAAAATTGCCACGCTTCTATTATGAAAAAGAAATGACACAGTTGTTTGATGTTGCCTATGCTGGCGACCGTCCATTAGATTATCGTAACTGTGCGCTATTAGAATTAATGTATGCAACGGGCATCCGTGTATCCGAAGCGACCGGTATTCGTCTATCCGATATAGATACGACGACGGATATTTTACTTGTGCATGGAAAAGGAAATAAAGAGCGTTACGTTCCTTTTGGACACTATGCCAGTGAAGCAGTTCAACACTATATCAATCATGCACGTCCGAAGTTAATGAAGAAGGCAGAACATTCTTACTTATTCGTGAATGCGAAAGGCCAACCATTAACAACCAACGGTGTAAGGTATATTTATAAAGAACTGGTAAAAAAAACGACGTTAACATCCGACATACATCCACATATGTTGCGCCATACTTTTGCAACGCATTTGCTAAATAATGGAGCAGATATGCGAACTGTCCAAGAACTTTTAGGACACGAAAGTCTGTCGTCAACACAAATTTACGCACATGTGACGACAGAAAATTTACAGAGCACGTATCGTCATTTTCACCCGCGTGCTTAAAACTGATTATAAATGAAAGAGGTAACGATTATGGGATATACGACATTTCATTCTACGACCATTTGTGCTGTAGAAAAAGACGGAAAATTTGCAATGGCTGGTGACGGTCAAGTAACAATGGGAGAATCTGTTGTCATGAAAGGGACTGCCAAGAAAGTACGAAAAATCTATCACGACCAAGTCGTGGTTGGGTTTGCAGGAAGTGTAGCCGATGCATTTAATTTAGAAAATAAATTTGAAGCAAAATTGAATGAATTTAAAGGGAATTTAACCCGTGCCGCTGTTGAATTAGCAATGGAATGGCGTCAAGATAAAATGATGCAAAAATTGGAAGCGATGTTAATCGTGATGAATGATAAAGAGATGTTGGTTGTTTCTGGGACAGGCGAAGTTATCGCTCCAGATGACGGCATTTTAGCGATTGGATCAGGTGGCAACTATGCTTTAGCTGCAGCACGCGCCATGAAACGTCATGGTCACGAGAATTTAACTGCGGGCGATATTGCTCGAGAAGCGCTTCATGTGGCTGGAGACATTTGTGTCTATACAAATCATAATATTATCGTAGAAGAATTATAAAAGGTAGGATGTGTAAACCATGAGTAAAACACCAAAAGAAATAGTAGCAGAACTAGACCAATATATTATCGGTCAAAATAAAGCAAAAAAAGCCGTAGCTGTGGCTTTACGTAATCGATACCGTCGCATGCTTTTAGATGAAGAGATGCAACGAGAAGTCACACCTAAAAATATGTTAATGATTGGACCAACGGGTGTTGGTAAAACAGAAATTGCCCGTCGTCTGGCGCGTATTGTGAACGCTCCTTTTGTAAAAGTCGAAGCAACCAAATTTACAGAAGTAGGTTATGTCGGCCGTGATGTTGAATCAATGGTGCGTGATTTAGTAGAAGCCAGTATCCGTATCGTGGAAAAAGAGCAGCACGATCGGGTATACCATCGAGCACGTAAAGCAGCTAACGACCAATTAGTTAAAATTTTAGTGCCAGGTATTAAGAAAGAGCAAAAACAAGCGCGCAATCAAATGGAAATGATGATGCAAATGATGAATAGTTTCCAACAAGCGCCGGAAGAAGAAAAAGAAGAAGTCAATGAAACGATTAAAACAAATCGTCGAACAGTAAAAGATCAGTTAGATAAAGGGTTATTGGAAAATCGTGAAGTGACGATTGAAATTGAAGAGCCTTCAATGAAAATGCCTAGTATGAATAACGGTTTAGAACAAATGGGAATTGATTTAGGTGATACACTCAATGCCCTAACACCTAAGAAAAAAATCAAACGCACGGTGACAGTCAAAGAGGCGCGTGATATTTTAATTCAACAAGAATCTGAAAAACTTGTCAATAAAGCGGATATTCATAGTGAAGCAATTAAATTAGCAGCTAATAGCGGTATTATCTTTATCGATGAGATTGACAAAATTACGTCAAAATCACAACAATCTGGTGAAGTGTCACGTGAAGGCGTTCAACGAGATATCCTACCAATCGTAGAAGGATCGCAAGTTAATACAAAATACGGCACGATAGCAACCGACCATATCTTATTTATTGCTTCAGGGGCTTTCCATTTAAGTAAACCAAGTGATTTGATACCGGAGTTGCAAGGTCGTTTCCCAATTCGTGTTGAGCTTGATGATTTAACGGCAGAAGATTTCGTTCGCATCTTAACAGAACCGGAAAATGCCTTAATAAAACAATATCGTGCTTTACTTGAAACAGAAAATATCTCGGTAACCTTTACCAAAGAGTCCATTGAACGCTTAGCGGATATTGCTTATAAAGTAAACAGTGAAACAGATAACATCGGTGCACGCCGTCTTCATACTATCTTAGAACGTCTATTGGAAGATTTATTATTTGAAGCGGGCGATATGGATATGGGTGACATTATGATTACTGAAAATTATGTAAATGAAAAATTAGGAGACATAGTGAAAGACGAAGATTTATCACGTTATATTTTATAATATGCCAAGATAAGGAGTCATCTATGGAAAATTTACTTGAAAAAACTCGTAAAATTAATGAGTTATTACAACAAAAAAATAGTTTTAAAGAAGAGTTAGAACTGCCGTACAATCAAATGGCAGCTATTTTAGGTGATACGCTTGATGCCAATACCTATATTATTGATAAAAATGGTAGCGTGCTAGGATATCATGTCGAACATGACGTGAATAATCAACGCGTTAAAAATATGGTAGATTCACGTCAGTTTCCACTCGACTATACTCAAGAAGTATCAAGATTACCAAAAACAGAAGTCAATATTCCAATGAGCGATGATAAAACAGTCTTTCCTAAAGAATTTAGTGATGAATATCCTGAATCGGCTACGTCAATTATTCCGATATTTGGTGCGGGCGAACGATTAGGCACGATTATTCTAGGGAGAATTTCAGAGCGCTTTGGAGCGGATGATTTGATTTTAGCGGAGTATAGTGCCACTGTTGTTGGTATGCAAATACTTTATGAACGTTCACGTTCGATTGAAAATGATATACGTGAAACGACAGCCGTGCAAATGGCGATTAACAGCTTGTCTTATAGTGAATTGGTTGCAGTTAAAGCGATTATTGAAAAGTTAGGCAATCATGATGAGGGACGTATTACGGCTTCGAGTGTTGCAGATGAAATAGGCATTACGCGCTCTGTAATTGTCAATGCGTTGAGAAAATTAGAATCAGCAGGTGTTATCGAATCACGTTCGTTAGGTATGAAGGGAACATATTTAAAAATTATTAATCCGCGTTTACAAGAAGAATTAGCCAAACAAAGCGTATAAGGAGTGTGTTTAACCAGTGAGTTACAGCATTCAAAATCAATGGGTGATAGCGACATTTAAGACAGAAGGAGCAGAATTAACCAGTCTAAAACGTCGTGATTTAGATATCGAGTATTTATGGTCGGGTGATGCCACGTATTGGGGACGTCATGCCCCCGTATTATTCCCAATTGTCGGTCGTTTAAAAGATGATAGTTATCATTATCAAGGACAGACGTACCACATGAGTCAACATGGTTTTGCGCGTGATAAAGAATTTAAAGTGACTGAGGTTGGAGATGAGTTTATCCGTTTTTCATTAAGCGCGGATGAAGAAACGTTAGCCGTCTATCCTTTTCGATTTAAACTCGAGATTGAATACCGTTTAGAACAAAATCAGCTAATATGCTCATACCATGTGTCAAATGAAGGTGAAACGGAAATGTTTTACTCTGTTGGTGGACACCCTGCTTTTAATGTGCCGATAGATGGACAAGGAAGCTTTGCTGATTATTATTTAGATTTCTATCCGATGAAGTCACGTCTATTATTACCTTTGCAAGGTGCATATGTTGATGAAGACGCCGTAACGCTAGGTCAAACTAATACACGAATCGCGATTCAGCGTGAATTATTTAAACAAGATGCTCTCATTTATCAAACGACTGGCGAAAATAGCTTTAGCATCCGCTCAGATAAAACGGACCGTGCTGTGACTGTTATGTTTGATAATATGGATTTTGTTGGTATTTGGAGTCCTTATCCAAAAGATGCCCCTTTTGTTTGTATAGAACCTTGGCAAGGTATCGCGGATACGGTTACGAGCAATGGAAATTTAGAAGAGAAGAAAGGAATTCAACGCTTGTCACCTCAAGCTTCACAAGTTAATTCCTATACGATTCGTTTAGATTAAAAAAGAGCGGTACCTAAAAGGTATCGCTCTTTTTATTACTCACCAATCAGTTTGGCAAGTTGTTGAAATTTTCTATTTTGAGCTGCGGCGATTTGTTCATTAGTAAGAACACCTTGATAAATATTAACGCCTTTTTGTAAAGAAGGAGTCTGACGCAAGACATCATTTAAATCATGGGTCGCCATTTGCATCGCATATGGAAGTGTTGCGTTTGTTAAAGCAATCGTAGAAGTACGTGCGACATTACCAGGCATATTAGGTACGGCATAGTGGATGACACCATGACGAACGTAAGTTGGATTGCTATGAGAGGTCACGTGGTCAATCGTTTCAAAAATACCACCTTGGTCGACAGCGACGTCTACGATGACAGAACCTTCTCCCATACTTGCGACCATTTCTTCTGTTACAAGAGTAGGGGCTTTAGCACCGGGAATTAAAACGGTACCGATGACAACATCTGCTGTTTTTACTGTTTCAGCAATATTATGCGCATTTGAAATTAGTGTCTGTATTTCATTCCCAAACAACGCATCAAGTTCGGCTAAACGTTTTTGGTTAACATCTAAAATCGTAACATTTGCGCCTAAACCAATAGCGATTTTAGCAGCATTCGTCCCAACATTTCCGCCACCTATAATGACGACGTTACCTTTCTTAACACCAGGAATACCGGCTAAAAGAATCCCTTTGCCCCCTTTTGACTTTTCTAAAAGCTGAGCACCAATTTGCACACTCATACGACCAGCGATTTCACTCATCGGTATGAGTAAAGGAAGTGAGCGATCCTCTAATTGAATGGTTTCGTAAGCAATCGCTGTTACTTTGGCATCGATTAACGCTTGTGTTAATTCTGTGGCTGGAGCTAAATGTAAATAAGTAAAGAGAATAAGATTTTCACGGAAATAGTGATATTCACTTGGCTTTGGTTCCTTTACTTTCATGACCATGTCAGCTTGCCACACGAAAGCAGGGTCATCTGATAAAATCGCACCAGCTGCTTCATATGCGTCATCTGTAAAACCAGAACCTTCACCAGCATTTTTTTCTACACGTACTTCATGTCCTTGTTTAAGAAATGCTTCAACGCCAACAGGTGTCAGAGCTACTCGATTTTCATTATCGAGAATTTCTTTCGGTATTCCGATAATCATATTTTAACCACCTTTTCTATTTAACTACCATTTAATTGTAACATGAAAAAAGATGAGTTAAAAATAATACCTTGATTTTTTTATTTTTTGCTGCTACGTAAACCAAAAGGAACGCGACTTTCCGTCCCATTTATAATCCGTTTGATGTTTTCACGGTGTCTTAAAATAATAAAAAGTGTAATGACTATTGCTAAGCTAATAAGTAGAGGGTCTTTATGCGCTAAAATAGCAGGAGCAATATTTGGAATAAAAATAGTTGACAAAGTAATGAGTACGGCAGCAATCATGCTTGTCAAACTAACAGTGCTGGTGATTAAAAGCGTAATCACAAAAATAGAAGCTGAATATAAAAAGAAAATAGGTGAGTAGGCTAATAACATGCCAGCGCTGGTTGCAACGGCTTTTCCTCCTTTAAAATGAGCAAAAATCGGAAAGGTATGGCCTAAGATAGCGGCTAGACCAGCCCATAATGGATTAATACTTAAGTGAAAGAAAAGAGGTAAATATGTTGCTAGAGTCCCTTTTAAAATATCCATGAATAAGACCATGAGACCGGCTTTTTTACCTAACACACGAAATGTATTCGTTGTACCAGAGTTACCACTTCCAAACTGGCGAATATCCTTCTGATAAAAAGCTTTGCCAATCCAAACACCTGAAGGAATGGAGCCTAATAAGTAAGCAAATAATAAAACGACGAGAGTCATTGGAATAAGTCCTTTCTGTATATTAGTGTGTTTTATTTTATCATGAATAACATCTAGCGACAATCTAATCCATCTCAAGACGGATTAACTTTTTTTCAACGGTATGTTAAACTAACTATGTGATGAAAGGGTTACTCAGTTCGGGAAGGAATGGTTAGTATGGCGATAGGCACACATCGTCCCACACGAATTATCGTTAATTTGGACGCAATTAAACAAAATATACAGCAGGAGCGAGAGCAACTAAAAGACAATCAGGAAATATATGCTGTGGTAAAAGCAAATGGCTATGGTCATGGAGCTGAAGCTGTCTCAAAAGCCGCTTTAGAAGCAGGGGCGACAGGCTTATGTGTGGCTATTTTAGATGAGGCTATAGCATTAAGAAAAAGTGGTATTGAGGCGCCTATTTTAGTATTAGGTGTGACGGATGTCAGAGATATTACTTTAGCCGTTAATTATAATATCATTTTAACAGTGCCAAGTCTTAAATGGTTGGAAACAAGTTTACCCGTGCTTGAAACATCTCAAGTGACCTTACGTTTTCACCTTAAATTAGATACTGGAATGGGACGGATAGGAGTCAGAGAGCGTGAGGAATTAAAAACATTGTTAGAAGTGGTTAAGGCTTCTCCTTACTTAAGTTTAGAAGGTGTTTTCACTCACTTTGCCACGGCTGATAGTGAGAATGAGGATTACTTTAATCATCAAGTCACAAGATTTAAACAACTACTCGAGTGTTTTGAAGAACTTCCTCAGCACGTCCACTGTGCTAACAGTGCCACTGCTATATGGCATGATGATTTACCAACAACGATTATTCGTTATGGAATTGGGATGTATGGCTTAAATCCGTCAGGCACTAGCTTGTCTTTGCCGCATCCATTACTTCCCGCTTTAAAATTAGAAACGGAATTAGTACATGTTAAGCAAGTTCAAGAAAAGACGTCGATAAGTTATGGCGCGACATATTCAGCGAACCCAGGGGATTGGATTGGAACGTTACCGATTGGTTATGCTGACGGATGGGTAAGAGCAATGCAAGGTTATATCGTGATGATAGATAATCAGCCATGTGAAATAATTGGTCGCGTTTGTATGGACCAATGCATGGTTAAACTTCCATATTACTTGCCAGAAGGTACAGCGGTTTCTTTAATCAACAGTGAAGTTTCAGAAAGAATTTCTCCCACTGCGATTGCCGAGTATTTAGGAACGATTAATTATGAAGTTTTGTGTTTATTAAGTGAACGTATACCAAGAGTCTATCAATAAGCCGTCGTAAAAAACAGTTCAGCACTGAACTGTTTTTTCCTTTTATCGTATTTTCACTAGTCAAATTGAATTAAAATATGCTATTATTCACAATGGATTTTGCAAAAAATAATTTTTAGCGTATGATATAAAAGAATAGAAACGGAACATATGTTTCGATAAGTTATGCGAATATTGCAATATAAGGAGTCTCAACCATGCCAAAAAAAGTACAAAATGAATATAATGACGCCTCTATTCAAGTCTTAGAGGGATTAGATGCGGTAAGAAAACGTCCAGGAATGTATATTGGATCAAATGACACGCGTGGACTTCATCATTTAGTGTATGAAATAGTTGATAACTCAGTAGATGAAGCGTTGGCTGGCTACGGTAATCAAATTGATGTCACGATTTATAAAGATGGTAGTATCGGTGTCAAAGACTATGGAAGAGGGATGCCGATTGGGATGCATCAATCAGGCGTTCCAACAGTACAAGTTATCTTTACCATTCTTCACGCAGGTGGGAAGTTTGGACAAGGTGGCTATAAAACGTCAGGTGGACTGCACGGTGTAGGAGCCAGTGTGGTTAACGCGCTTTCTGAATGGCTAGACGTGACCATCGTCAGAGATGGCGTTGTATATGAGCAACGTTTTAAAAATGGTGGAAAACCAGATGGAACACTTAAAAAAATGGGGAAGACGAAAGAAAAAAATGGGACGACCATTCGATTTTTACCAGACGCAAGTATTTTTACTACGACTAATTTTTCTTATCATGTCTTAGCGGAACGCTTGCGAGAGTCAGCTTTCTTATTAAAAGGTTTAAAAATTACCCTACGAGATGAGCGTTCTGAAGAAGTGGTGGAAGATGTTTTTCACTATGAAGAAGGTATTAAAGAGTTTATCGAGTATTTGAATGAAGAAAAAGATGACTTGACGCCAGTGGTTTACTTTAGTGGTGAACGTGATGACATTGAGATTGAATTTGCTTTTCAATATAATGACGGCTACTCTGAAAATATTTTATCTTTTGTAAATAGTGTTCGGACAAAAGATGGCGGGACGCACGAAATGGGTATGAAAACCGCGATGACAAAAAGTTTTAATGAATATGCTAAACGAACGGGACTTTTAAAAGAAAAAGATAAAAACTTAGATGGAAATGATTTTCGTGAAGGACTGACGGCGATTATTTCTGTTAGAATTCCAGAAAATATTTTGCAATTTGAAAGTCAAACGAAGGTAAAATTAGTAACTGTCCCCGCAAGAACGGCTGTAGAATCGCTCGTTAGTGAGCAATTTGGTTTTTATTTACAAGAACATAGTGACATTAGTGATATGCTTATTAGAAAAGCTATCAAAGCACGTGAAGCGCGAGACGCGGCACGAAAAGCGCGTGAAGATAGTCGTAATGGGAAAAAACGAAAGAAAACGGATGCGTTGCTTTCAGGAAAACTGACACCTGCACAATCACGAAATCCTAAGAAAAACGAACTTTATTTAGTGGAGGGGGATTCTGCTGGAGGCTCAGCTAAGCAAGGAAGGGACCGTCGTTTCCAAGCAGTGTTACCATTACGTGGTAAAGTCATTAACACTGAAAAAGCTAAACTAGAAGATATTTTGAAAAACGAAGAGATTAATACGATGATTCATACAATTGGTGCAGGTTATGGCGCTGATTTTACTTTAGAAGATTGTAACTATGACAAGATTATTATTATGACCGATGCGGATACAGATGGTGCGCATATTCAAACATTGTTATTAACATTCTTTTATCGTTTTATGACACCGTTAGTTGAAGCGGGACGTGTCTATATTGCGTTACCTCCTCTTTATAAAGTGTCTAAAGGACGAGGGAAGAACGAGAAGATTGCGTATGCCTGGACAGATGAAGAGCTAGAAACAGTGACACAAGATGTCGGTAAAGGATATACGTTACAACGCTACAAAGGTCTAGGTGAAATGGACGCGACACAACTTTGGGAAACAACGATGAATCCTGAATCGCGGACGTTAATCCGTGTGACACTGGATGAAGAAGATGGTGAATCTGGTAGTAACGAAAAAATCGTGTCCACGTTAATGGGCGATAAAGTGGATAAACGTCGTCGTTGGATAGAAAACAACGTCGCCTTTACCCTAGAAGAAAGTGGAAGTATTTTAGAAGAAGCCCAAGAAAAAAATTCCCTTGAAACTGCAACCGCAATTAGCTTGTTTGAGGAAACAATGGATGAAGGTGGAGAAGAATAATGGGACGTAATCAATCTATACAGGAATTGGCACTTAAAGATGTTATGGGAGACCGTTTTGGTCGTTATTCCAAATATATTATTCAAGAGCGAGCATTACCCGATATTCGCGATGGATTAAAACCGGTACAACGTCGGATATTATATGCGATGCATCAAGACGGTAATACTCACGATAAAGCATTTCGAAAATCTGCCAAAGCCGTCGGAAATATTATGGGGAATTATCATCCACATGGAGATAGCAGTATTTATGAAGCAATGGTTAGGATGAGCCAAGATTGGAAATTGCGAAATATCTTAGTTGAGATGCACGGTAATAATGGGAGTATGGATGGTGATCCACCTGCTGCAATGCGTTATACAGAAGCACGGCTTTCTCAGTTAAGCAACGAGTTGTTATCTGATATTGAAAAAGAAACAGTCGACTTAGTATGGAACTTTGATGATACTGAAAAAGAACCGACTGTTTTACCAGCGCGCTATCCTAACTTATTAGTCAACGGTTCGACTGGTATTTCAGCTGGTTATGCAACCGAAATACCACCGCATAATTTAGGAGAAGTGATTGACGGGACAGTATATTTAGTGGACCATCCTAATGCGTCACTTGAAAAATTAAACGAGTTTATCAAAGGACCTGATTTTCCAACAGGGGGCATTTTACAAGGGCAAAAAGAACTGAAAAATGCTTATGAAAAAGGTAAAGGCCGTGTTGTACTTCGCTCGAAAGCAGCCATTGAAGATATTAAAGGTGGTCGTCAACAGATTGTCATTACGGAGTTGCCGTATGAAGTCAATAAAGCGGTATTAGTTAAAAAAATGGACGAAATGCGCTTAAATAAAAAGGTCGAAGGGATTTCGGAAGTCAGAGATGAATCTGACCGTACGGGTTTAAGAGTCGTCATCGAATTGCGTAAGGATGCAAATGCAGAAGGTATTCTTAACTACTTATATAAGAATACAGATTTACAAGTTAATTATAACTTTAATATGGTCGCCATTGACAATCAACGTCCGAAGCAAGTATCATTACGCGATATTTTATTAGCGTATGTTAATCATCGTCAAGATGTTGTCACAAGACGCTCTCAGTTTGAATTAAAACGCGCTCAGAGAAGACAACATATTGTTGAAGGATTAATGAAAACTCTCTCGATTCTCGACCAAGTGATTGCCACGATTCGTCAAAGTAAAGATAAGAAAGATGCGAAGCTAAACTTAATGGCCGCGTATCAATTTACAGAACAACAAGCAGAAGCAATCGTTTCTTTACAATTATATCGCTTAACTAATACTGATATTACAGCGTTACAAAAAGAAGCGAAAGAATTAGCGGAAGAAATCGAGATTTTAACCAATGTTCTATCCGATAGTCATGCTTTGAATCGCGTGATAAAAAAAGAATTGCGTGAAATAAAAAAACAATATGCGACGCCACGTTTAACAAAAATCGAAAAAGAAATTGAAGAGATTGTCGTGGAAACAGAAGTTTTAGTTGCGCAAGAAGATGTTGTAGTTAGTGTGACGCGCGAAGGCTATTGGAAACGTAGTAGCACGCGTTCTTACAGTGCATCAGCTGCAGAAGAAATTGGAATGAAAGAGTCTGACTATGTGGTTTATGCAGCGCAACATCATACGTTAGAACAATTACTTTTTGTCACGTCAAAAGGGAATATGCTCTATCGACCTGTTCATGAGTTGCCTGAATTAAGGTGGAAAGATGTAGGGGAACATATCTCTCAATCTCTAACAGGCATTACCTCGGATGAGGAAATCATTGCTGTCTTCCCTTATGAAGAGAAGATGGCAGAGGAGACCTTTGTCTTTATTAGCCGTAATGGTATGATAAAACAGACGAAAATCAAAGAGTTTGCACCATGGCGGACGTATAAGACACGCCCGACAATGTGTATGAATTTAAAAGAAGCCGATGAAATTGTCAACGTCTATCAAGTGCAAGAGCCGATAGGATTAGATGTTTTCCTAGTGAGTCATCGTGGATTTGGTTTAAGATATGCGTTAGAGGAAGTCAATACGGTTGGGCCACGCGCCGCAGGTGTTATTTCGATGAATCTAAAAGAGGATGATTACATTATCAATGGGCTATTAGTGTATTCAGAAGGGGATACGCCGATTACCTTAGTGACACAACGTGGAGCGGTGAAACGGATGCTAGCACAGGAGATTAGCCCGTTGAGTCGTGCTAAACGTGGAATCATGGTTATTCGTGAGCTTAAGAAAAATCCTCATCGCTTAGTTTATTTAAAAGAATCTGAAAGTGATGACGAGATGATTTTACTTACACAAAAAGGAACTCAGCATACAGTTAAGTCGTTAGACTATCCGATAAGTGACCGTACATCAAATGGGTCATTTGCTTTAGATGAATCTAAAGAAGGAGCAGTAGTACGTGTCCATGCGCAACAACGCTTGTCTGATTTATTAGATAGTCATTCTTCAGCAATAAATAATGGCTAAAATTAACACCTTAATCGCTCAATAATAGGAGCGGTTAAGGTGTTTTTATGATAAAATGATGAAAAGGAGTGAACAAGATGAAAATGAGATTAGAAAACAACTTTAATGATAACCTTAATCGCATTATGCCTTCACCAATTCGTTCATTTGATCAAGCTGTAAGTCAGATTCCTGGAATTATCAAATTAACGCTAGGTGAGCCAGATTTTGCAACACCAAAAGCGGTTAAAGAAGCAGCAAAATCTGCGATTGATTTAGATTATTCGCACTATACCCATAATGCAGGCACACTTAATCTGCGAGAAACTATTGCTGATTTTATGTCAGCACGACATCAGTTATCTTATGATGCAGACACAGAAATCACAGTGACAATTGGGGCGACAGAAGGGTACGCAGCTGCACTTCTGACTGTTTTAAACCCGGGTGACTGTGTCTTGATTCCGACACCCACTTTTCCGGGTTATGAACCCGTCGTGACAATGGCGGGGGCGGAAGCGATTCATCTTGATACGTCATCCACTGATTTTGTGCTAAGTGCTGAACAGTTAGAAGCTGTGTTTGCTACTCATGGTGAACGGATTAAAGCAATTGTTTTAAATTATCCGAGCAATCCAACTGGGGTTACCTATACGGAGGAAGAATTAGCAGCGTTGGCACGTGTATTAAGAAAACATGATGTGTTTGTCATCGCTGATGAAATCTATGCGGAATTAATTTACGATGTTGAGCATATTTCAATTGCCCGTTTTCTACCCGAGCAAACGATAGTCGTTCAAGGTCTGTCTAAATCCCATGCTATGACAGGGTGGCGAGTAGGATTTGTCTGCGCCCCTGCATATATCACGACAGAAATTCGTAAGACGCATCAGTTTTTAGTGACGTCTACGCCCACGATGTTGCAAGTGGCGAGTGAAGTTGCTCTGAGAGAAGCTATGGATGCAACTGAAGAGATGCGCCAAGCTTATCAAATACGCCGCGATATTGTATGTGACGCTTTGGCTAGCTTGAATATGGAAGTCGCAAAACCAAATGGCGCTTTCTATGTTTTTGCCAAAATTCCTGAAGAGTTAGGTCTAGATGATAATGAGTTTTGTGAACGCTTGGCAGAGCGTGCGAAATTGGCAGTAATTGCTGGTTCTGCTTTTGGTCCGGGAGGAGAAGGGTACGTGCGCATTAGCTACGCTGCTGATGTCGAAACGTTACGCTATGCGATGAATCGTTTGAGCCGTTTTTTAAATGGAAAACTCTATTTATAAAAATGAAAAAGCTCATTACCTATGAATAGGTAATGAGCTTTTTCTCCAAAACTTTACCGTGTCTTCCACAAAACACTTAATGGTAAAGGGGCATTCCTATAAAAAGGAATGCGTGTCGCCTCATCGCATAACGGAATTATAGCACATACTGTTTAGAATGACAATTTAAATTTATTAGAAATATGGTATAATAACGTGGCACTGCTTTTTAATACAAAGGACGTGAAGATATGCAAGAAGAATATCTCGCTATTTGTGATAGTCAGCAACAAGTAATCGGAAAAAAATCACGGGCAGCGGTTCATCGAGATGGGGATTGGCATCAAACTTTTCATTTTTGGGGCTATCATTATAATGATCGAGGAGAGTTAGAGTTGTTATTGCAACAGCGAAGTCAAAAGAAACAGGACTTTCCTAACCAATTTGATATGACGGCATCTGGGCATATTCAATTTAATGAAACGATTGAGGATGGTCTTAGAGAAGTAAAGGAAGAAATAGGCTTATCTCTAATGTGGTCTGAATTAGAACCACTCATGGTTTATCCCATTTCATACAAATTGGAGGATTGGATAGATAATGAGTTTAGTCATGTTTATCTCTATCTTTTATCTCCGAAAGAAATGGAAGCGACTTTTTTACAAGAGGAAGAAGTAGAAGGGGTATACTGGTGCTCACTCTCAGAACTAACGAAAGTGGTAAATCAATCAAATTACGCGACTGAAGTAAAAGGTTACCGGCAAGAAGAAGGCAACAAGATACCGACTAAGAAAATACTCAGACGGTCTCGAATGTGTATAGATGCTCCGAGTTACTACCACAGTTTAATTGAAAAATTAAACCAAAAACAAGCGCGAGAAAGGGGCGTCAAACATGAACATTGAAAAAACTAATCGTATGAATGCGTTATTTGAGTTTTATTCCACCCTTTTAACTGAAAAACAAATGAATTATATGGAATTATACTATGCCGATGATTTTTCTTTAGGTGAAATTGCCGAAGAATTTAACGTGAGTCGACAAGCAGTCTATGATAATATAAAGCGTACAGAAAAAATACTAGAAGCGTATGAAAAAAAGTTGCACTTATATTCTAATTATATTATGCGAGAATCGCTTTTAGAAAAAATGAAAGACTATCTAAAAGATACATATCCAGAAGAGGATATGTTAGCCAACTGGATTAAAGAATTACAAGAAATAGAAGAATAAAGGGGTAGACATTATGGCTTTTGAAAGTTTAACAGATCGCTTACAAGCGACAATGAAAAATTTAAAACGTAAAGGAAAAATTACGGAAGCAGATATAAAAGAAATGATGCGTGAAATACGTTTGGCATTACTAGAAGCCGACGTAAACTTCAAAGTCGTCAAGGACTTTACTAAACGTGTGAGCGACCGGGCGTTAGGTGAAGAAGTGCTTGAGAGTTTAACTTCGACACAACAAATTGTCAAAATTGTGGATGAAGAGTTAACAGAGACTTTAGGCTCTGAAGCTGTACCACTAAATAAATCACCCAAAATTCCAACGATTGTCATGATGTCTGGTTTACAAGGTGCTGGTAAAACGACATTTGTTGGAAAACTAGCAGGCTTCTTGAAAAAAAATGAGAAAGCCCGTCCATTATTAATCGCAGGTGACGTGTATCGTCCAGCTGCAATCGACCAATTGAAAGTCATCGGACAACAACTGGATATCCCAGTCTTTGAAATGGGAACGGATGTCAGTCCCGTAGAAATTGTACGTCAAGGGTTAGCACAAGCGCGTGAAAATAAAAATGACTATGTGTTCATTGATACGGCAGGACGTTTACATATTGACGATGTATTGATGAACGAGCTTCAAGAGATTAAATCGTTAGCCCAGCCAGATGAAATCTTATTAGTTGTTGATGCGATGACTGGACAAGATGCCGTGAATGTCGCTCAGAGTTTTAATGAACAGCTAGATATTACAGGGGTTGTTGTCACAAAACTTGACGGTGATACCCGAGGTGGTGCGGCGCTATCCATTCGTGCTGTAACAGGCAAACCAATTAAATTTATCGGGACGGGTGAAAAACTAACTGATATCGAAGTGTTCCACCCAGATAGAATGTCTAGTCGTATTCTAGGTATGGGAGACATGCTTACTTTAATTGAAAAAGCTCAGCAAGAGTACGACGCTGAAAAAGCAGAAGAACTTGCAAAGAAAATGAAAGAGAATACGTTTGACTTTAATGACTTTATCGAGCAATTAGATCAAGTCATGGGTATGGGACCGTTAGAAGATTTACTAAAGATGATTCCAGGTATGTCGAATGTTCCGGGAATTGACCAAATTCAAGTCGATCCGAAAGATGTCGAACGTAAAAAGGCAATGGTTTATTCCATGACACCCGCAGAGCGTGAGAATCCAGACTTACTAAACCCGAGTCGTCGTCGTCGTATTGCAGCCGGATCAGGTAACAGTGTGATAGAAGTGAACCGCATGATAAAACAATTTAAAGAATCTCGCAAAATGATGCAACAAATGACGAATGGTAAAATGCCAGCAGGTATGGACCAAATGCTAGGCGGTGGCATGAAAGGTAAAATGGGCAAAATGGCACTCAACCAAATGGCTCGAAAACAACGAAATGCGAAGAAAAAAGCTTTAAGACAAAAGAAAAAACGTAAATAAAATAAAAAAATAGAGCTGTAAAGAAAAAACACTTTACATCTCTTTTGAATAGTGGTAAACTTATTTTCGTGATCAAATTGATGGAGGTGACATAATATGTCAGTTAAAATTCGTTTAAAACGTATGGGATCTAAGAAAAACCCATTTTATCGTATGGTAGTAGCAGATTCACGTTCTCCACGTGATGGCCGTTATATCGAAGTTGTAGGTACATACAGTCCAACTGAAGAGCCTGCAAAAGTTAGCATTAAAGAAGATGTTATTTTAGACTGGTTAGCTAAAGGGGCACAACCTTCAGATACAGTTCGTAACATTTTATCAAAAGAAGGCATCATGCAAAAACATCATGAGGCTAAATTTGAAAAAAAATAAGGTGGGCTGAAAAATGACAGATGTGAAAGATTTGGTTTTAACCATTGTCCGTCCGTTAGTCAGTTATCCTGAAGCGATTGAATTAGAAATAGAAGAGTCTGATGACTTTCTAGAATATAATTTGACCGTACACCCTGACGATGTAGGTCGCGTGATTGGTAAACAGGGTCGAGTGGCAAAAGCGATTCGTACGATTGTTTATTCTGTGAGATTAGACGGAGCCAAGCGCGTGCGTTTAAACATTGTCGATTAGACATTAAGAGGTGACTCTTAATGTCTTTTTTGTTTGTGTGCGAGGTCGCTATAAACGTGATACAATAACATCATCGATGAAATTGAAGGATGTGAATTTATGACAGAATATTTAAATGTCGGGAAAATAGTTAACACACAAGGAATCAAAGGAGAAGTTCGCGTTATATCTCGCACAGATTTTCCAGAAGAGCGTTATAAAAAAGGCAATACGTTATATTTATTTCAAAACAATGAGTTAGTAAAGCCATTAACGATTGCGAGTTATCGTGTTCATAAAAATTTTGTTTTGCTAAGTTTTGAAGGCCATCCGTCAATAAATGATGTAGAAATTTATCGTGACGGTATTTTAAAAGTTGCCAAAGAGGATACGCAAGAGTTAGACGACCATGAATTTTATTATCATGAAATCATTGGATGTGATGTCTATGATGAAACGCGTGGTTTACTAGGAAAAGTGAAAGAAATATTATCACCGGGAGCTAATGATGTGTGGGTTATACAAGTACCTAAAGGAAAGGATATTTTAATTCCTTATATTGAATCAGTGGTGTTAAATGTCGATGTCACAACACAACGAATTGATGTCAGCTTGCCAGAAGGGTTGGTAGATGATGAAGATTGATGTGTTGACGCTTTTTCCGAAAATGTTTGAAGGACCGCTAAATGAATCAATTTTAGGTAAGGCACAGGCAAAAGAGCTAGTGGAGATGACTGTTCATAATTTTCGTGATTTCTCTACCAATAAACATCAACAGGTCGATGACTATCCATATGGTGGTGGAGCAGGCATGCTATTAAAAGTTCAACCGATAGCGGATGGTTTAAAAGCAATAGATGTGCAACATCCGACAACACAGAAACGCATTATTTTGTTAGATCCTGCGGGACAAAAGTTTGACCAAACTTTAGCTGAAGACTTTTCTAAGGAAGAGCATTTAGTTTTTATTTGTGGGCATTATGAAGGGTATGATGAGCGTATTCGCTCTTTAGTGACAGACGAAGTTTCTATTGGCGATTATGTTTTAACAGGTGGTGAATTAGCCGCAATGACCATGATTGATGCTACGGTTCGTTTATTACCGGATGTCTTAGGAAACGCGGAGTCGGCTGTAACTGACTCACATTCGACAGGCTTACTCGAACATCCCCATTATACACGACCAGCAGAATATGAAGGGATGAAGGTACCAGAGGTCTTATTAAATGGTCATCATCAAAAGATAGAAGAGTGGCGCTTAAAAGAATCGTTACGACGTACTTATTTGCGACGTCCAGATATGTTGGAAACACTTGAATTAACACCAACTATGGAAAAATATTTAGCTGAAATTAAAAACGAAAAAGAGTTTTAAAAACAAGTGAGATTCTCACTTGTTTTTTTAAAACCGCTTTACGAAAATAATTATTAATGTTAATATATAACGGTAATAATTATCTTATAGGGGGTTTTTTAATGAAAAGGTTTTTTGAACAAGCGCAACAATTTGGTAAATCATTTATGTTGCCAATCGCTGTGTTACCAGCAGCTGGGTTATTATTAGGGATAGGTGGTGCATTATCTAATCCGAATACTGTTCAAGCTTATCCAATGTTAGATATTTCATGGTTGCAAGCAGTGTTCACAGTTATGAGTTCAGCAGGGAGTATTGTTTTTGCTAATTTACCAATAATTTTTGCTATTGGAGTAGCAGTTGGCTTAGCTAAATCAGATAAGGGAACAGCAGGATTAGCTTCTCTTATTGGATATTTAGTAATGAATGCGACAATTAACGCTATTCTTATTTTAACTAATACACTAGCAACAGATAACTTGGCATCTGTTGGACAAGGAATGACGATGGGGATTCAAACATTAGAATCCGGTGTATTTGGTGGTATTATAGTAGGTATTATGACAGCAATGCTACATAACCGTTTTAACAAAACAGAATTACCGACTATTTTAGGTTTTTTTGGTGGCTCTAGATTTGTTCCAATTATTACAGCTTTCTCAGCTGTTGTTTTAGGTTTAATTATGTTTTATGTTTGGCCGTTGTTACAGAGTTTGATATTTGGCATGGGAAATATTGTTAATGGAACCGGTTATATAGGCACATTCTTTTATGGATTTATATTGAGAATGTTGGGGCCATTAGGCTTACATCATATTTTTTATTTGCCTTTTTGGCAAACTGCTTTGGGCGGAAGTTTAGAAGTTGGTGGGCAGTTGGTCCAAGGAACGCAAAACATTTTCTTTGCACAGTTAGCAGATCCTAATACAAGTCAATTTTTTGAAGGAACATCTCGTTTTATGTCAGGGCGTTTTATTACGATGATGTTTGGATTAATAGGGGCAGCATTTGCTATTTATCGCACTGCAAAACCAGAGAATAAGAAGATTGTAGGAGGTTTAATGTTATCGGCTGCATTAACGTCATTTTTAACTGGTATTACAGAACCACTAGAGTTTTCTTTTCTATTTATCGCCTTTCCGTTGTATGTCGTTCATGCCGTTTTTGATGGACTTGCATTCATGATGGCTCATATTTTAAAAATTACAATCGGTCAAACTTTCTCAGGTGGCTTTATTGATTTTATTTTATTTGGTATTTTACAAGGTCAAGATAAAACTCACTGGTTGTATGTTATTCCAGTAGGGATAGTCTGGTTTTTCTTATATTATGTGACGTTTAGTTTTTTAATCAGAAAGTTTAATTTTAAAACTCCTGGTCGAGAAGAAAAAATGTCAGTAGAAAATAGCTATAAAGGTACAGAAAGAGGAGAAAAAATTATTCACGCTTTAGGTGGTCGTCAAAATATTGAGAATGTTGACTGCTGTGCTACTCGTTTGCGTGTGACAGTTAAAAATAGTGCTAAAGTATTGGATGAGGAGTTACAGGAGACTGGTAGTAAAGGTTTGGTTAAAAAAGGCAATGGTATCCAAGTAATTTATGGACCAAGTGTAACAATTATTAAAAACGAAGTAGAAGAAATACTGGGGGAATAAATATGTTAAATAAAATAAAAAATGGCTTGGTTGTTTCTTGTCAAGCTCTTCCAGATGAACCTTTACACAGTTCTTTTATCATGGGAAGAATGGCAGTGGCTGCAAAACAAGCCGGTGCGGTTGGAATTCGCGCGAATAGCAAAGAAGATATTATCCAAATTAAGAAGCAAGTCGACCTACCCGTTATTGGGATTGTAAAACGTGATTATGAAGATTCGGATGTATTTATAACAGCCACCATGAAAGAAATACATGAGTTACATGCGTCAGGTTGCGATATGGTCGCTTTAGATGCTACAAACCGACTCCGTCCAAATGGTCAAACATTAAATGAGTTTATCAATGAAATTCGCTCGACTTATCCAGACATGGTCTTAATGGCGGATTGTGCGACAGTGGAAGAAGTATTTGAAGCAGAAAGATTAGGCTTTGATTGTTTGTCGACGACATTAATGGGCTATACAGCGGAGTCACAAGGTATGGTTCTTCATGCCAATGATTTTGAAAAACTTAGAACCATTTTAAACCGTGTTTCAACACCCGTCATCGCAGAAGGCAATATTAAGACACCTGCTCAAGCTAAACGAGTGATAGAGTTAGGTGTTCATGCGGTTGTAGTGGGTAGTGCCATTACGCGTCCACAATTAATTGCGAAAGATTTTGCTCAAGCGGTCGAAAGCGTCGATAACTAGTTGATAAATAAAAGATACTCTTAACGAGTGTCTTTTTTATTTTGAATGAATTTAAAAATAACGTCTCTTAGAGGATGCAATTTTTTTAAATATCAAGTATACTAATTTGAGTAGAAACTGTGAAAGAGTGATGTTAAGTGGCTCAATTGTTTTTTAGATACGGTGCGATGAATAGTGGGAAATCCATTGAAATTTTAAAAGTAGCACATAACTATGAAGAGCAGAATAAACCGGTCGTGTTAATGACGAGTGGTTTAGATACACGTGATGGGATTGGAACGGTGGCAAGTCGGATTGGATTGGACCGTCAAGCAACACCTATCTTTAGCGAAACCAATGTATTTGAGTATATTCAACAGTTAGATTTTAAACCTTACTGTGTGTTAATTGATGAAGCACAGTTTTTAGAAAAGCACCATGTCGAACAATTAGCAGAAATTGTGGATGAGCTAGATATTCCAGTCATGGCGTTTGGGTTGAAAAATGACTTTATGAATGAATTATTTGAAGGCTCGAAATATTTATTACTATATGCAGATAAGATTGAAGAATTAAAAACAATTTGTTGGTTTTGTCATCGTAAAGCCATTATGAATCTACGTATTTCAGATGGCAAACCTGTTTATGCAGGCGAGCAGATTCAAATTGGTGGGAATGAAGCTTATTTTCCTGTTTGTCGTAAGCATTACAAGGATCCTAAATTGTAGCGTTTCATCATCATGTAACAAAAACAAAGAGGAAATCAAGTAGATAAAGGAGTAATGATATGTTTGATCAGTTACAAGCAGTAGAAGACCGTTACGAAGAGTTAGGGGAGTTACTAAGTGACCCAACAGTCGTAACCGACAACAAACGTTTTATGGAGTTATCAAAAGAAGAAGCGAATACGCGTGAAACAGTTGCTGTTTATCGTCGTTATAAAGAAGTCGTACAAGGAATTGCAGACGCTGAAGAGTTGTTATCAGAAAACCTTGAAGACGATATGGCGGAAATGGCCAAAGAAGAGCTTCATGAATTAAAAGATGAAAAAGAAGAACTAGAAGAAAAAATGAAAATCTTATTGTTACCGAAAGACCCGAATGATGATAAAAATATCATTATGGAAATTCGAGGAGCTGCGGGTGGCGATGAAGCTGCGTTGTTTGCTGGCGACCTTTTTGAGATGTATCAAAGCTATGCACAGAGCCAAGGTTGGCGCTTTGAGGTAATGGAAGCAAATATTACGGGAATTGGTGGCTATAAAGAAGTTATCGTCATGATTTCAGGAGAGAATGTTTACTCTAAATTAAAATATGAAAACGGTGCTCATCGTGTGCAACGTGTCCCTTCAACAGAATCTCAAGGGCGCGTACATACATCGACTGCTACGGTAGTCGTATTGCCAGAGGCTGAAGACGTTGAGATTGATTTAGATGATAAAGATATTCGTGTCGACATCTATCATGCAAGTGGTGCAGGAGGTCAGCACGTTAACAAGACGGCATCGGCCGTTCGTTTGACTCATGAGCCAACGGGAATAGTGGTTGCTATGCAAGACCAACGTTCACAGTTACAAAATAGAGAAAAAGCGATGCAAGTGTTACGTGCACGTGTCTATGATAAAATTCAACAAGAGGCACAAAGTGAATACGATGCCAATCGTAAATCAGCGATTGGGACGGGTGACCGTTCTGAACGTATTAGAACGTATAACTTCCCACAAAATCGTGTGACCGATCATCGCATAGGTCTGACAATTCAGCAATTAGATCGAATTCTTTCAGGAGAATTGGATGATATTGTAGATGCGTTGATTATTTATGATCAAACGCAAAAACTGGAGAATATGCAAAATGGTTAATCGTACGTATGGAGAAGTCCTAAATTGGGCTTCTTCTTTTTTAGAAAAGTGTGGGAAAGACACACATATTGCAGCCTATTTAATACGAGAACGTCAACAATGGACACAAACTGATTTACTTATACATTTACGTCAGCCCATGCCTGAACAGGCTATTTGTCAGCTTGAACACGATTTACAACGTATTGAGCAGGACTATCCCGCTCAATATATTATTGGGGAATGTGATTTTTATGGAGAACGGTTAATCGTGACGGAAGATACGCTGATTCCTCGTCCAGAAACAGAAGAATTAGTCGCACTTTGTTTAGAACGCTTTCCAAATACGAAGGAAGAACTGACCGTAGTGGATGTTGGAACAGGAACGGGAGCGATAGCTTTGGCGTTAAAACGTCACCGCCCCCATTGGCATGTAATCGGATTGGACATTAGTAAAAATGCGTTGAATGTAGCAAAACAAAATGCTGAAAAGTTACAGTTAGACGTGGTGTTTATTGAAAGTGATTTGTTACAATCTTTTCAAGGAAAAGCCGATATTGTCATTTCCAATCCACCCTATATTGCAAGTAGTGAGTGGTCTGTGATGGATGAGAGTGTTCGGAAATACGAGCCGACTACCGCGTTGTTTGCTGAAAATGAGGGCTACGCGATATATCATCAGTTGTTTAAAGAATTGCCTCGTGTTATGGGAGAAAAAGGTGCGCTTTTTTTAGAACACGGCTATCTACAACAAGCACAGCTCATTGCAGATGTGAAAAAAAAGTGGCCGGATAGTGAAGTGAAAGGCTATCAAGATATGGCGGGTCAAGACCGCATGATTGAAATGAGTTGGAATAGAAAGAAGGCAGAGTAATGTCAGTAAAATGGGATAAAAGTCAACTAGTCGTGGCAGCGGAGGCTCTTAGAGCGGGAAAACTTGTCGCGTTCCCAACTGAAACGGTTTATGGGTTAGGGGCGGATGCGACAAATCCTTCAGCTGTGAAGTCTGTTTACACGGCTAAAGGACGTCCAAGTGATAATCCTTTGATTGTACATATAGCAAGTCCTGAAGAAGTGTTACATTATACCGAGAGTATACCGCCAGTAGCATCACTCTTGATGAAAGAGTTTTGGCCGGGACCACTCACACTTATTTTTAAATTAAAACCGAATGCTTTAGGGAAAGAAGTGACGGGCGGTATGGAAACAGTGGCTTTTCGTATGCCTGATAACGAGGTAACCTTAGCACTTATTGAAGCAACAGGTCGACCACTTGTTGGGCCTAGTGCGAATACATCAGGTAAGCCAAGTCCTACGACAGCCGAGCATGTTTTGCATGACTTACAAGGAAAAATTGCAGGTGTCGTCGACGATGGTGCCACACGAGTAGGAGTTGAATCAACCGTTTTAGATTTGAGCAGTGACGTTCCCACGATACTTCGTCCAGGTGCGATTACTTTAGAAATGTTAAAACCATTGGTACCTGAAGTTGTAGAAGATACGCATTTAAAAAATCAGGAAGCAGCTCCCAAAGCTCCGGGAATGAAGTATAAACACTACGCCCCTGATACACAAGTCGTCATGGTAGCTTCAGAAGATTGGCCAAGTGTTAAAGAATGGTTACAAACAACTCCTTTAAATGTAGGGCTTTTGGCGACGGCTTCAATATACGAATCGCTTGATAAAAACAAGATTGTTTGGTTCTCACTGGGGAATAGAGATTCTGTTTCCACCGCTTTAAGTCATCTGTATGCTGGGTTACGTGACTTGGATGAAATAGAGCCAAAGTTAGATGTGATATTAGCTGAGATGATGCCAGAAGAACATGAGGGGGTCGCCTATATGAATCGGTTGAAAAAGGCGGCAAATTATCAATATTTTAATGAATGGTCACAGGAAAATGAAAAAATATGATACAATTAGCTAAAGAAAGTCAAGAAAGAGGGCGATAGTATGAGTTTTAAAGAAAAAGATCCGATGTTATGGCAAGCCATTGCAAATGAAAAAAAACGTCAACAACGTAATATTGAATTAATTGCATCTGAAAACTTTGTTTCGGAGGCGGTAATGGCTGCACAGGGAAGTATTTTAACAAACAAATACGCTGAAGGCTATCCGAATAAACGTTACTATGGCGGATGCGAATATGTGGATGTTATCGAGCAATTGGCTATCGATCGTGCTAAAGAATTATTCGGTGCAAAATTTGCCAATGTTCAACCTCATTCAGGCTCTCAAGCAAATGCCGCAGCTTATATGGCGTTAATTCAACCAGGGGATACCGTTTTAGGAATGGATTTAACGCATGGTGGACATTTAACGCACGGTTCGCCAGTGAACTTTAGTGGAAAGACGTATCAGTTTGTTCCTTATGGGGTTGACCCTGTTACTGAAGTGATTGACTATGAAGTCGTTCGAATTAAAGCACGTGAAGTAAAACCTGCCCTTATTATAGCTGGAGCAAGTGCGTATGGTCGTGAAATTGATTTTGCGAAATTCCGTACCATTGCAGATGAAGTCGGAGCTAAGCTGATGGTCGACATGGCACATATTGCTGGACTAGTTGCAGCTGGGTTACATCAAAATCCAGTCCCTTATGCAGATGTTGTCACAACGACAACGCATAAAACTTTGCGTGGCCCTCGTGGAGGCTTAATCTTAACAAATGATGAAGCACTTTCTAAAAAAATAAATAGTGCTATTTTCCCTGGTTTACAAGGTGGACCACTTGAGCATGTGATTGCCGCAAAAGCTGTTGCTTTCTATGAAGCACTAGATGATACGTTTGTTGATTATCAAAAACAAGTGATTGCCAATGCAAAAGCGATGGCTCAAGTCTTTAACCGCTCAGAAAAAGCACGATTGATTAGTGGCGATGTTGATAATCACTTACTCCTAATTGATGTTTCTGAATACAAACTAACAGGAAAAGAAGCGGAAGCTATCCTAGATAGTGTTCATATGACTGTCAACAAAAATACTATTCCGTTTGAAGTATTAAGTCCTTTCCAAACGAGTGGTATTCGCATAGGGACACCTGCTATTACGACCCGTGGTTTTAAAGAAGCGAATGCGACACGTGTGGCGGAATTAATCGACCAAGCACTAATGCACCCTAAAGATGAAGGTGTTTTATCTAATATTGAAAAAGAAGTGCGCGCTATTTCTGAAAAATTCCCACTTTATAAATAAATCCGGAATTAGGGTAGTTATTTTAAGTAGAATGCTTTACAATAGATAAGGATAAAAACGAAAAGGAGAATCATTATGGGAAAATTTCAAGTCATGGATCATCCATTGATCCAACACAAATTAACAATCATTCGCGATAAAAATTGTGGGACAAAAGTATTTCGAGAAGTTGTTAATGAAATTGCTATGTTAATGGCGTATGAAGTATCACGTGATATGCCTTTAGAGCCGGTTGAGATTGAAACACCGATGGGTAAAACAACACAGCACGTGTTAACAGGTAAAAAGGTAGCAATTATTCCTATCTTAAGAGCAGGAATTGGAATGGTTGACGGCATGCTCGAATTAATTCCAGCAGCAAAAGTTGGTCATATTGGGATGTATCGTGATCATGATTCTCTAGAGCCAGTTGAATATTTTGTTAAGTTACCTTCAGATATTAGCACACGTCAATTACTAGTTGTGGATCCAATGCTTGCAACTGGTGGTTCTGCTATCTTAGCAGTTGACGCGCTTAAAAAACGCGGGGGAACAAACATTAAATTCGTTTGTCTTGTGGCCGCTCCTGAAGGGGTAAAAGCACTACAAGAAGCTCATCCAGATGTTGATATTATCACTGCAGGACTTGACGAAAAACTAGACGAAAATGGCTACATTTTCCCAGGTCTAGGAGATGCTGGTGACCGATTATTCGGGACAAAATAACAACAAAAAAAGATTAGTCTTTGTGGGACTAATCTTTTTTTATGTGTAAGTCGTCATAACTTACTACTAATTTTCCTTCACTTTGAAACATTAAATCATCATTATCTTCGGTTTCATCAATTTCGATGATTGCGGAGTTGGTGAGTTGTTTAAATACCGTACCTGATTCGACTTCACCATCATGAACAAATGTAACGGGTGTCTCTGGAGTAAAAGCTACTCCTTCTTCACTAACTGCTTTTTTTGTCGGTCTAAACATAGCCTCTCAACCTTTCTTAAAAACATATAGGACGACATATATACTAATAGTATAGCACATTTATTAATAAAAATCGAATTAGGACGTTTTATGAAGAGAGTCGATTAGACGTAGATTTTAGAATATAGTAAAATGGCATGGAGGTGAAGACATGAAAAAGTTAAAACTAACGATGATACTATTAATAGGCACTCTCTTCTTTTTAACAGGCTGTCAAGCATCAGGGCAAGAAGAAGCTAAAAATAAAGATAATCAAGCGCTGATAGGAAAGTGGGAGCTATCTTTAATAAACGAAGGAGTGGCAGAAGAAAAATCAGATGGCTTGATGACTTTTGATGAACACGGAAAAATGTTTAGAACGAGTAAACATGAAACATCGGGTACCAAAGCGTACTACCAAGTGAAAGCGGATCGCCTTTATTTTGCAGATTCAAGTAAAGCACTTCAAGAGCAAGTAAAACAAGAAGGCTCGTTACACTACGACCTTGAATGGGAAAATGATTCGCAAGTGGTATTGTGGCATGCTGACCATGATTTTGGTTTTTTATTAAAAAAGGTAGAAGAAGAGGATAAATAATTATGAAAGAAATTTGGCAAAATAGCCTAATTGTTACGACGTCACTAGTCATTTTTTCTCTCATGCTATATTTTTTTACACCGTATATTCGATTAGAACAGTTTCAATATGGAGAAGATTCAGTTCTTAAAGAAGAAAAAATTGAAGTGAATAAACACCTTGTGTTGACTCGAATACAAACTGATGATTTTATCTATTTTAAACACAAAGAGAGAGAGAATACGCCTATTGAACAGGTTAAACTTTTGGTGATTGAAGGTAACAAACAGGCGGAAGATTGGCAAAATCTATTAGCGGCAGAATCTAAAGCGACAGAACAATGGCTCGTTTTGCCTTTAAACCAGTGGCGTGAGCCAACTTACGCTGATATCAAACGACAAGTAATGGTTTTATTGGAGCGCGAAGATATCGAGGAAGTAGTTATTTGTTCAGATAAAGATAGATATGACTGGCTTTTAAACCCATTGACGAAGGAGATACAAGAGCAAAATAAAGCGTGGTCGGTTAAGTACGAAGCTAGTTTAAATACTTTTAAACCTAAAAATTTATGGTATCACTCTGATTTTAGTTATTTGTTTTACTGGTCAGTTAATCCCTAGTTGTTTTATTAGTTTTCTTTAAGCTCACGATAAAATGCTAGCAACTTATAGTAGATTGACGTATGATAATAAGAGATATTTAGAAGAAATGAGCGATGAGATGAATAATAAATTAAAAACTTTTGATAGTCGAATTGACTATGGTATTATACTTCCTGTTTTTATTTTATCATTGGTTGGTTTGTTATCATTGTATGTATCATTAGTCAATGACCCGCTAAATCCTAATGTTTTGACACTGATGTTAAAACAAATGCTTTGGCTTTTATTAGGAGCTGTTGCGATAATCGTTGTCATGCAATTTAGCTCCAAAATGTTATGGAAAGCGACGCCTTATTTTTATGGCTTTGGTCTGTTTATCATGACGATACTATTAAAGTTTTACGATAAAAACTTATACAATAGCACGGGGTCAAAAAACTGGTTTAATTTAGGGCCTCTTTCCTTTCAACCTTCAGAGTTAATGAAAATAGCTTACATATTAATGCTAGCTTATATCGTAACCAAGCATAACAGTGAAAATAGTCATACTTTAAAAAATGACGGTATTTTGATTGGTAAATTATTTTTAGTAACAGTACCTGTTGCCATCCTATTGAAATTACAACAAGACTTAGGAACGATGCTTGTCTTCGTCGCTATTTTAGGTGGCGTGTTTTTAATGTCAGGTATTTCGTGGCGTATTATCGTACCCACAGTCGTTGTTTTTATAGCACTTGGATCAGGGATTATCTACTTAATGTTGTCTGAAAATGGGCGTCAGTTTTTATACGATGTGGTTGGGGTTAAACAGTATCAGTTTGCCCGGATAGACTCATGGTTAGATCCTTTCCATGATACAGCAGGAAAATCTATGCAACAAGCACAGGCCTTGATTGCAATAGGGTCTGGGGGCCTTTTCGGTAAAGGATTTAATGTTTCAGAAGTGTATGTTCCCGTTCGTGAATCTGACATGATTTTCACGGTCATTGCGGAGAATTTCGGATTCATCGGAAGTGTTTTTGTTATTTTTACGTATTTTATTTTAATTTATCAAATGATTCGTGTATGTTTTGATACAAACAATGAATTTTATGCGTATATCGCGACAGGAATTATTATGATGATTTTGTTCCATGTGTTTGAAAATATTGGGGCTAATATTGGTTTATTACCATTGACAGGGATTCCGTTGCCTTTCATAAGTCAGGGAGGGTCTTCACTCTTAGGTAATATGATAGGGATAGGCCTAATGCTTTCGATGAGGTTTCAACAAGATGATTATATAAAATTACAACGATAACAAATAAAGGAGATTTTAGATGATTACTTATTACTGGTACAAACGTTGTTCAACATGTTTAAAAGCAAAAGCTTGGTTAGACCAAGAAGGAATTGAGTATGATATCATAGATATGGTTGAGACACCTCCTACAAAAGAGCAATTTGTAGAGTGGATTAACACTAACGATTTACCACTACGTCGTTATTTTAATACGAGCGGTCAAGTTTATCGCAAAGAAGGCTTAAAAGATAAAATCGATGGCATGTCTGTTGAAGAAGCCGCAGAACGCTTGAGTCAAAATGGTATGCTAATCAAGCGACCATTAATCATTCATAATGGAAAAGTCATACTTGGATTTAAAGAATCTGAATATGAGCAATTAAAATAGGAGTCGAATAAAATGAAAAAATTAGTTGGAAAATACTTTTGGATTAAACAAGAAGATGAAGGTTATCGTATTGGATTAACCAATCGCGGGCAAGATGATTTAGGGACGATTAGTTTCTTAAGTTTACCGCGCGTTGGAGAAGAGCTTGAAGTCAACGAGTCATTTGCAGATGTTGAATCGGATAAGACCGTAACAGAATTATTAACACCGCTTGCTGGTACTGTAGCAGCAATTAACGAAGAGGCATTAGACGACCCAACTGTCGCCAATGCTAAAAATGAAGATTTTGCTTGGCTTATGGTTTTAAATGGTGTTGACAAGAAAGACTTTGAAGCATTATAAACTTGACAAGCTAAAAACCGCTTGCTATAATGCAGTTACTTTAAATAGCAAACAATGCTTTGAAAAGAAGAGTACATTTGAACGGCACGTTTAGAGAGTCTGGTTAGGTGAAAGCAGATCGTGAGATACAGATGGAAGATGGTCTTGGAGCATGATAGATGAGCACTTTGCAAGTCTATGACGGTGACACCCGTTATCGTGTCTCGGTATAACATTTTTTTAATGCGTACCGATAGAGGTCATAATTGTAAGATTATGATAAACAAAGGTGGTAACACGAACTATACGTTTCGTCCTTGTGTCGTTTGACACAAGGACTTTTTTTATGCACTCAAAGCTGAGAAGGAGGGGGTTCAACATGATACAGTTACGAACAGTTAATAAAGAGTTTAAAACAAAAAAAGGAACGGTTCATGCGTTAAAAAATATCGATTTTCGAGTAAAACAAGGTGATATATATGGCTTGATAGGCTATTCGGGTGCAGGCAAGAGTACGTTAATTCGCTTGCTAAATGGGTTGGAATTACCGACGACAGGTGAAGTCATTATTAATAATCAAGTCATTAATGAACTAGGTAAAAATGATTTAAAAGCATTTAGAAAGAAAGTCGGCATGATTTTCCAACATTTTAATTTATTATGGTCACGAACAGTCTTAGAGAATATTCAGCTGCCATTAGAATTAAGTCATAAAAATAAAGAAGAGCGTGAGGCGAAGGCAAAAAAGCTCATTGAACTTGTTGGTCTAACAGGTAAGGAAAATGCCTATCCAAGTGAACTCTCTGGTGGGCAAAAACAACGTGTAGGGATAGCTAGAGCGTTAGCTAATGACCCAGAGATTTTACTTTGTGATGAGGCAACTAGCGCACTAGACCCTCAAACGACGGACGAAGTATTAGATCTATTAAAACAAGTAAATGAAGAGTTGGGTATTACGATTGTCATGATTACCCATGAAATGCATGTAATTCGTAAGATTTGTCATCATGTCGCTGTAATGGAAGCAGGACAGATTGTAGAATCCGGCTCCGTCTTAGATGTTTTTTCTCAACCCAAAGATGCTGTGACGAAGCGTTTTGTTCAAAAAGAAACATTACCAGGCATTTCATTAGACAAGAAAAACTTACAAGAATTGGCACAATCTTTCAAAGATGGGAAGTTGGTGCAACTGACGTTTACTGGTGATAAATCCCAACAGCCATTAATCTCACAAGTGATTAAACACCATGATGTGATACTTAATGTCATTCAAGGTCAAATACAAGCAGTCCATGAAGGCTCAGTTGGAACCTTGATTGTAGAGATGGTAGGTCCAGACGAAGCGGTTGTAAGTGCGCTAGAATTTTTAAACGAACAAGGCGTAAAAGTGGAGGTGGCCAACGATGAAAACGAGTAGTTTTATGGAAACGTACTTCAACTTTGAAAAAGTTAAAGAGATTGATTTTTTACAAGCAACGAAAGAAACACTTTATATGACAGTCATCTCGATGATTTTGGTTATTTTAATTGGGTTTACGATTGGTTTACTCCTTTTTTATTTAAATCGTAAAGATACGTTAGGACATAAAATCATGTATCAAGTTGTGTCGATTGTGAGTAGCGTGTGCCGCTCAATTCCATTTATTATTTTGATGATTCTGATTATTCCTTTTACAAAAGCTTTATTAGGGACATTTTTAGGAACGCAAGCTGCGATTCCCGCATTGGTAATTTCAGCTGCACCGTTTTATGGAAGAATGGTTGAAATAGCCTTAAGGGAAGTTGATCAGGGTGTTTTAGAAGCGGCAGAATCTATGGGGGCTTCGACAGTTCAAATTATTACCAAAGTTTTAATTCCGGAAAGTAAGCCCGCTTTGATTTCAGGAATAACTGTGACAACGATTACGATGATTGGCTTTACCGCTATGGCGGGTGCTATTGGTGCTGGTGGATTAGGTGGACTTGCATACTATCAAGGTTACTCGCGACAAAATATGACGGTAACGATGTTCGCAACCATTTTAATCTTAGTCTTAGTTTTTATGATTCAATATTTAGGTGATTGGTTAGTTAAGAAAGTAGATAAACGTTCATAAGAAAGAGGGATGAAAATGAAGAAAAAATGGTGGAGTTTTGTCGTGGTATTAGGGGTTGTATTAAGTCTGGCTGCATGTGGTAAAAAAGAAGAGACTTCTTCGGATTCTGTATTAAAAGTAGGTGCGTCACCAACGCCACATGCTGAAATTTTAGAGCATGTGAAACCCAAATTAGCTGAGGAAGGTATCGACTTAGAAATTGTGACTTTTGAAGATTATGTCTTACCGAATAAAAGTTTAGCTGAAAAAGAGATTGATGCGAACTATTTTCAACATATTCCATTCTTTAATTTGACAGTGAAAGAAAATGGCTATGACTTTGTCAATAAAGCCCCTATTCATATTGAATTATTGGGACTTTATTCGCAACGTATTAAAGATGTAAAAGAACTAAAAGACGGTGCGACTATTATTGCGAGTAACTCAGAATCAGATTGGGGACGTATTATTACTATTTTACAAGAAGCAGGCTTAGTCAAAGTTAAAGAAGGAACAGATTTGCTAACCGCAACATTTGAAGATATTGAAGAAAATCCAAAAAATCTGGTATTTAAAAATAATGTCAATCCAGAATTGTTAGCGGCTGCGTATCAAAATGATGAAGCTGATTTGATTGCGATTAATGCAAACTTTGCTGAAGGTGTGGGTTTAACTCCTGAAAAAGATGCGGTGCTTGTTGAGCAAGATAATTCGCCTTATGCTAATATCTTAGCCGTCCGTAAAGAAGATGAAAATGATCCAAGAGTCAATGCGTTGTTAAAAGCGTTGCAAGATCCTGAAACACAAAAATGGATTGAAGACAAATGGAACGGAAAAATTAAACCTGTTTCAAAATAAAATCATCATTTAACTATCAAAAATCATTTAAGTTCTTACTTGAATGATTTTTTGATAACGGCATTAAGGATAATGGGCGTTTTATCACAAGTAGAAGAGTTGAACTTATTTAGAAAAAAGCCTACACTTGTAATACTATAAAAAACGAAGGTGATAGGGAATGTATCAAGTAATCGAAATGTATGGAGATAGTGAGCCATGGTGGTTTTTTGAGGATTGGGAACAAGATATAGTGGATTGTAGCGAGTTCTCTGATTTTTTAACAGCGCACACGCACTATCACGCTCTCTATCAAAAACACGAACGTGAATATCCAATGAAAAAAGAAAAGGATTATTTTTTAGCCGCTTTTTGGAAGGAAGGCGACCTTTTATTTTGTGAAGATTGCGATGAGGATTTACAACAGTATAAAGGCTTGCTACTATTAAAGAATGGAAAAAAAATAACGATGGATGGGATAGAAATTAATGAAACAACTTATTATAGCGGAAAAACCAAGTGTTGCCCGCGATTTAGGCAAGGTGCTGGGAACGAATAAAACAACTAAAACGTATTTAGAAGGGCCAAATGTGATTATCACGTGGGCGTTAGGTCATTTATTAACATTAAAAATGCCCGAAGATTATCATCCAGAGTGGAAGACTTGGAGCATGGAAACGTTGCCGATGATTCCAAAAAAATCTGGGATAAAACCACTACCAAAAACACGTGGACAGCTGCAAAGTATTTCAAAATTATTGAAACGCTCGGATATTGAGGAAGTTGTCATTGCAACTGACGCTGGACGTGAGGGTGAGTTAGTAGCGCGTTGGATTTTAGAATATGCACGGTATCAAGGTCCAGTTAAGCGTTTGTGGATTTCCTCTCAAACAGATAAGGCCATAAAAGACGGCTTTAGAAAACTACGCCCTTCACAAGAATTTGACGCGTTATATGAATCAGCTTTAGCTCGTTCTCAAGCGGACTGGTTGGTAGGTCTAAATGTCAGTCGTGCTTTAACGGTCAAATATGAAGACAGCTTGTCAGCGGGTCGCGTGCAAACGCCGACGCTTGCGATGGTGAGAAAACAAGAAAGAAAAATAGAAACCTTTCGTCCAGTTAATTATTTTGAGTTGAAAGTCGTTTCAGGTGGATTAAGCTCTCGCTTGAGTTTAAAAGATAACGTTTTGTCGTTTCGTTCGCAAGAAGAGGCAGAGAAAGTAGAAAATGCTGTCAGAAATGAAAGTTTAACTATCACAAATGTCGAAGAGAAGCGTCGTAAAGAATGGTCGCCGCTCCCGTACGACTTAACTGAATTGCAACAAGTAGCAAACCAACGCTTTGGTTATTCAGCGAAGAAAACACTAAATATTTTGCAAGGATTGTATGAGCGTCATAAAATTGTCAGCTATCCAAGAACGGATTCTAAACACTTAACGCAAGATATTGAAGCGACGATGAAAGACCGCTTACAAGCGGTTACGCATTATCTTCCAGCGAAAGGAAAAGAAGCTTTAAAACAAGGAGCGACAGTTAAAAATAGAGCGGTTTTCCAAGACCGTAAAGTCACCGATCATCACGGATTAATACCGACTGAGCAATTAGCACGTGCAGAAAAATTAGATAATGACGAACAACGCATTTATTTACTGATTGTTGAGCGATTTTTAGGCTTGTTTTTCCCGCCAAGTGTCAAAAAAACGCAACGTTATAGTTATCAATTAGGAACGTATTCAGGGAAGTTTGAAGAGAGTTTTTATGAAGAGTTAGGTTGGCGACGGGATGAGAAAGAAGGGCATTTGACAGCTTCATGGAAAAAAGGAGCGACAATTCCTTTTGATATTACGACGGAAGCTAAAGTGACAACACCTCCTTCTCCTTTAACGGAATCTATGTTACTGAGTCATATGGAGAAACATAATTTAGGAACACCAGCCACGCGGGCAGAAATAATTGAACGATTAATTCAATCGGAATTAATGCTACGTGAACGCTCACGTTTACAAGTGACGCCTAAAGGAAAACAATTACTAGAATTAGTGAATCCGTCACTTGTCACACCCGAACTGACAAGTCATTGGGAGCAAGCACTTGAAAAAATTGCCGCTGGAACGTTGAAACGTACTGAATTTATCCGAGACATTGAAAAAGAAACGACACAACTGGTAAAAGAGATTAAGCAAAGTGAGAAGAAATATACTGATTTTGCACTGACGACTAAAAAATGTCCAGAGTGCCAAGAACCATTACGAGAAAAACGTACACGTAATGGGATGATTTATGTTTGTTCAAATGTAGAATGTGATTATTCGCGACGTAAAGACCCTAAAGTGTCGAATAAACGCTGTCCTCAGTGTCATAAAAAAATGGAAATTTTAGAAGGTAAAAACAGTGCCTTTTTCAAATGTAAGCACTGTGCGATTACTGAAAAAATGACAGGCAAAAAAGAACGTCGAAAGAAAATGACAAAACATGAAGAACGTAAGCTAATGAAGAAGTATAATCAAGAAGCAGAAGCAGAAGAAAGTCCGTTAGCTATCGCTTTGCGACAAGCAATGGAAAAAGAGAAATAGACAGAGCCGATTGTGGTTCTGTTTTTTTTGATGTCACGTGTTTCTTCAAAATAGTGTATAATAAGAAACGTCAAGGAGGATGAAAATGGCAAAGAAAAAAACGAGAAAAAAGCGTACCAAAAAACAGCAAGCGCAAGATGAACGTTTGATGTATCTAGGTATCGGCTTTGTTTTTATTATTATCGGCTTATTAGCTATTTTTAAATTAGGATTTCTAGGTATACTAATCGCTAATGTTCTACGTTTCTTAGTAGGAAATACCTTTCCAGTTATGGGCATTTTCTTAATGTTCTATGGTTTTATCATTATGATAATGGGCAAAGAAGTCTCACTGAAACGACCCAAGATTTTTTATGGCATACTGGTTATTTATTTAAGTTCGCTATTATTTATTCATGCTTGGTGGTTTAGAGGACATATATCTGAAGAAACGCATATTATTAGTTTAACGTTTCAAAAATTGCTGACAGATATTCGCGCTAACACGATAGAACAAACAGTAGGAGCAGGTCTGATTGGCGCTACGTTATATACGGTCACACATTTTTTAGTTGCTCAAGTAGGAACGTATATTTTAAGCGTGATTGGATGGATAGCAGGGGCTATTTTGTTATTTGATATTCAGTCCAGTCAAATCTTAGCCGCTTTAAGCAAGATAAAGGAAAAAGGTCAGACGTCTATCCAAAAACTCAAAACAAAGCGTCAACAAAAAACAACAGATGCTCCGACTGAACGTGATAAAAAAACAAAATCACCTTCGATGTTAAATAAAGTTCAGGAAAAATTTTCAGAAACCTTTGTTGATGAAGCTGACACGGAATCTGCTGTTGAGCCTGAACAAACCGTTTTAGAGATAGATAGCTATCAAGAGCGTTATCAAGAAGAAGAAAAACAACTAGAGATTGCACAGGAAGAAGAAGTAGAAAATGAGCTAGTCGAATTTGAACTAGCTGGTGAAACTGAAAATCTCGACTATCATTTGCCACCGTCAGCATTGCTCAATGATATTCCTTTAACCGACCAAAGTGCAGAGTATGATTCGATTGAGAAAAATGTTGAGATTTTACAACAAACGTTTCAAAGTTTTGGCGTGGACGCTAAAGTCGTTCGTGCGAGTTTAGGACCGGCGGTAACGAAATATGAAATACAACCCGCAGTAGGGGTCAAAGTCAGTCGCATTGTTGGCTTAACTGATGATTTGGCATTGGCTCTTGCGGCAAAAGATATTCGTATGGAAGCGCCGATTCCTGGAAAATCTTTGATTGGTATTGAAGTACCGAACAATACGGTTAGTACGGTTTCTTTTCGAGATATTATTGAGTCGCAATCAGCTGAAGATAATCATCTATTAGAAGTACCGTTAGGACGAGATATTTCTGGGCAAGTGATTTCAGCGAATCTAGGAAAGATGCCACACTTATTAATTGCGGGTTCGACTGGGAGCGGGAAATCGGTTTGTATCAATGGGATTATCACAAGTTTACTGATGAGAGCGAAACCGCATGAAGTCAAACTAATGATGATTGATCCGAAAATGGTGGAGTTAAATGTCTACAACGGGATTCCTCACTTACTAACCCCCGTCGTTACAAATCCAAGAAAAGCTGCCCAAGCGTTACAAAAAGTTGTAGAAGAAATGGAGCGTCGTTACGAACTTTTTGCGGCGAGTGGTGTGCGAAATATGGGTGGCTATAATGATATGGTTCGTCAACATAATTTGGAAGATGGCGAAAACCGCCCTGTTTTACCATATATTGTCGTTATTGTAGATGAGTTAGCAGACTTAATGATGGTGGCGAGTAATGAAGTTGAGGATGCGATTATTCGGCTAGCTCAAATGGCGCGTGCAGCTGGGATTCATATGATTTTAGCGACACAACGTCCAAGTGTGGATGTTATCACTGGGATTATCAAAGCCAATGTTCCGTCACGTATCGCGTTTGCTGTATCAAGTGGAACGGATTCACGAACAATTATTGATAGTAATGGTGCTGAAAAACTTCTCGGACGTGGTGACATGTTGTTCTTACCAATGGGTCAAAACAAACCTACCCGGGTTCAAGGAGCCTTTATTTCAGATTCAGAAGTGGAGAAAATTGTCTCTTTTGTTACAGAACAGCAAGGTGCAGATTATCAAGAAAATATGATGCCGTCTGATGAGGTGACAACGACTAATCCAGCTGAGTCTCAAGATGAACTTTATCAAGAGGTCGTCGAGATGGTAACTGAGATGGAATCAGCAAGTATTTCAATGATACAACGTCGATTTAGAGTTGGTTATAACCGTGCAGCACGACTCATTGATGAACTAGAAGCGAATGGTATTGTAGGCCCCTCTGAAGGTAGTAAGCCTCGTAAAGTTTTGGTTAGCAGTATCGAAATAGAAGAAACAGAATAAAATTAAACACAGTAGAGATGGAAGACGATATTTCGTTTACTGTCTATCTACTGTGTTTTTTATAGGTAAGTTAATAAAGGTTTTGATTAAGGTATGTTATACTATTAAGTAGCTTGTGAATTTCAATAGAGAGGAACAAAAATCTATAAGACGAAAGAGGGAATGCTTTGAGTGTATTAAAGTCTAAATTTAAAGATGTGGTGATGTCGGTACTGCCAATTAGCTTATTGGTTGTTATCCTTCACTTTACTATAGTGCCGTTAGAAGGACCGGTATTTGGTCGTTTTATCTTAGGTTCTGTGAGTCTGATACTAGGTCTAACAATTTTCTTGCTTGGTGTCGATATTGGGATTACACCGATAGGGATTTATCTGGGGAAAGGCCTTGCTAGATCAAATAAGTTATCGATTGTTGTCATAGCGTCATTAATCTTAGGGTTTTCCATATCAGTGGCAGAACCCGATTTACATATATTAGCTGGACAAGTAATGGAAGTGACGAGTGGCGTTATTGATAAAATGAATCTGGTAGTCGTTGTCTCGATTGGCTTAGCGTTTATGGTTATGATTGGACTGGTACGCATTATCAAGAATATTAAACTAAGGATGACGTTTATTATTACGTATCTTCTCATTTTAGTAGCTGCTATTTTTTCTTCTTTTGAGTTTCACGCGATTGCGTTTGATGCTTCTGGTTCCACTACTGGCGCGATGACTGTTCCGTTTATCTTAGCGCTAGCAGTAGGTGTTGCGAGTTTAAAAAGAGATAGTGAATCAGCTGAAGAAGATAGTTTTGGTTTGCTTGGATTAGCATCGGCAGGAGTGATTTTTTCAGTCTTGCTTTATAGCATCGTGACACAACCCGGAGATTTATCCGGTTCGCTAGGCGATACGAGTATTCAGTCGACACATATTTTCCGTGTTTACTTCAGTATTTTACTTACGGTAAGTAAAGAAATCGTGCTAGCCTTACTTCCTATTGTGTTTTTCTTCTTTTTATATCAAATCCTTTATTTAAAAGCCCATGCTGAAATTATTCGCCGCATTATCGTCGGTCTGATTTATACGTTTGTTGGATTAGTATTATTCCTAACGGGTGTCAATGCTGGTTTTATGGACGTAGGAAAAATTATTGGCCAAACGATTGCCACTCAACACAGCTCAACTTTTACCGTCTTGATTGGTTTTATATTTGGTGTTGTGACGATTTTAGCTGAGCCAGCTGTACACGTGTTAACCCATCAAATAGAAGAAGTTACGAACGGTTATGTGCGCCGTCCATTAGTCTTACTGGCTTTGTCGATTGGAGTAGGCTTGTCAGTGTCGTTATCCGTGATTCGAATAATGAGTGATCATTTGGAACTTTGGCATTTCTTATTACCGGGCTACATGATATCATTAATGATAACCTTTTTAGTCCCAGAATTATTTGTTGGGATTGCGTTTGACTCAGGAGGAGTGGCGTCAGGACCGATGACAGCCACATTTATTTTATCTTTTGCAATGGGAGTAGCTGAAGCAATGCCAAATGCAGATGTTCTAGTAGACGGATTTGGTATTATTGCAATGGTTGCTATGACGCCATTGATTGCCTTGCAATTATTAGGGATAGTCTTTAAAATGAAATCACGTAAGGAGGGGCTATAATGGCAAGTTTATTATTAACAACGATTGTTGATGTAGGAAAAGGCAGTAAAGTGTTAAAAATCGCAAGAAAACATGGCATAACTGGGGGCACTATTTTCTATGGAAAAGGAGCTGTCAATGATAAGCTATTAAAATTATTAGCCTTGACCGATGTAAAAAAAGAGCTTGTTTTAACCATTGGTAAAGAAGAATGTGTGAGAGAAACAATTGAAGATTTGAGGAAATGCTTAAAATTAGATAAAAAAGGACAAGGTATTTGTTTTACAATGGGAATTGGACAATATGTTGGACTTCATTATGAAGAAAAAAAGGGTGATCGAGACATTATGGCAAAAGGAGAACAAAGTATGTTTGAATTAATCACTGTCATTGTTGAACGTGGTCAAGCAGATGACGTCATCGATTTAGCAAATGATGCAGGTGTCGAAGGTGCCACAGTAATTCATGGGCGTGGTTCAGGTATTCATGAGCGTTCGAAAGTATTCGCCATGTCGATAGAGCCAGAAAAAGACGTCGTATTGTTAATTACAAAGAAAAGCGATACGGCAGAGGTCATTCAGTTAATTGACCGAGCATTAGATTTAGAAAAACCGGGTTCTGGCGTGTTATTTGTGCAGCCAATCATGGACGCTATCGGTATTTATCGGGAAGATTAATTATTGACAATATAAAAAACAGGAACGAACTGTCATGTGTTACAGTTCGTTCCTGTTTTTAATTTTTTTCAGCTAGCTCACGTTGCAGCAGTGTTCCTTCATAATACAATAAAGACTGACGCAGTCGATTAGCTGTGTCGAGTGTGATTTTACCAGAGGTATACAAGTCATGAATTGTTTTGCGTTCACTATAAACAGTCATATTATAAAGCTCTAGCAATTGTTCATCGTAATCTTCAGAAGGTTTCATCTGTGAAAATTTAATCCGTTGTAATTTGTAATAATACTCATGCTGTTTTTGCTGAGCGATTTGCTTTCTTAATAAATCAGGTTCCTTTTCAGCATTTAGTTGGATTTGATATGTTTTTAAAGCTTGTATCGCTCCCTTAGTTGCTTGGTATTCAAAGTTTAACCACGATGTTTCGTGATGACTTTGCCAACGTTGCTTCATGAATGTTTTTTCTAGTTTTTGTAAAGTATTATAGGAAATACGATGAAAAAAGTAACGCCAATTTGAATAGAGAATAGATTCTTTAGAATTTAAAAATGATAAGTAGTCCTTTCCAGTGGCCAACGAGACTTTTTCCGATTCGATTAGACGATGGATGGCTTCTTTTTCACCATTAATCGCAATTTGTTGGATTAACCTCTCGGTGTCGGCATATAAATGATGGGTATCGTTACTGTGACTTTCTTTATGAAGATGTTGTAAACGTCGATTTAACTCATGAATTAAGTCACTCGTCACACGTTCATTTTCAGCTGTTTCAATATTTTTTAGCGATTTAATGGCATTTTGAGTCATTAATTTTCGTGCTTCTAATTCAGTTAACATGCCGGTGTCTTGATAAGCGTCTACTAAGCTATTTTCACGATAACCTTCATCTCCTACTAAAAGTAACTTTCCTTTACGCTTTGTCATAATCGGAAGGGTAAACGTAGCCACAAGAAGACTTGTGACAACTACACCACAAGCAAGAGCAATCATCAGTGCGCGTTCTTTAAAAAAACGACCATTGTCCATGATGAACGGCATTGACATAATAGTTGCCATTGTGACCGCTCCGCGCACACCGGTAATTCCTGTTAAAAGAGCTTCTTTAAAAAGTGGACGTGTCACTTTCGGATGGTTTTTATCAAAAAAATTCCACCACATATAGGCGTATGACCAAAGAACACGCACGGATAAAAGAACAAACCAGATTGCTAAAATCCAAATAATGAGTAGGGTGTTATTAATATTAGGATTCGCAATGGTTTCACTCATTGCGTCAGGAAGCTCAACACCGAGAATCACAAACACAACACCATTTAAAATGTAGACAAGTATTTCCCACATTCTCTCCGTGACTAATCGTGTTTCAGAGTAGTGACTTTTAAAGACGGTAGTTTGATTAATCGCAATAATTCCTGCAGCCACAACGGCAATGACACCCGACGCATGAAAATGTTCTGCTGTAATATAAATAACAAAAGGAGTCAGTAATTGAATAATTGCATGTAAGACAACATCTTGAATTCCTTGATGAGCCAGAAAAAGTTTGAGGAAATGGATGAAGATCATTAATAGAATACCAATAAGAGCACCGACGAGTGAGATGTAAAAAAAGTTGCCAATCGCTTTAGTGAGTGAAAAATAGCCTGTCATAAAAGCAGCTAACGCGTATTTAAAGGCAATCAATCCACTAGCATCATTAATCAAACTTTCACCGCTGATTAAGTTCATTAATTTTGGTGGGAGTTTGACTTGCTCGGCAATGCCTTGAACAGCAACCGGGTCTGTGGGAGATAGAACAGCTATTAGTGCCATGGCAAGAGGTAAGGGGAATGAGGGAATCAGCCAGTGAACAAACCAACCGCCAAGAACGGTTGTAAAAAAAACAAGCACAATAGCATATCCAAAGATTGGCGCACGTAGTTCCCATAATTTATCTTTCGGGTAGTGCTTAGCATCATTGAAAAGTAATGGCGCAACAAATAATAACATGAACCAGTCCGACTGTAAGGTGATTTTAACATCAAAAATAAGGGCAATGCTTAGTCCTATGATAATTTCGATTAAGGCAGTAGGTAAAAATAAAATATAATGACTTAATATATTGGAAATAACAACCAATCCAATAATCATAATACTAGAAACAAGTATGGTCATAGTTTTCACTCCTTTTTTTTATTATAACAAAAAACGTAGGTTGTGAAATCTTTTTTTGAAATTGCAATTCTGTAATTTTTGTAATATAGTGAACAAATAAACACAAAAGAGGAGTTTTTTAATGAAACCATCAATTTTTGATTTAACGTATGATGCTTTGACAGAATGGCTATTAACCAACGGAGAAAAGAAATTTAGAGCTACACAAATTTGGGATTGGTTATATGTTAAACGTGTCACGAACTTTGAAGAGATGAGCAATCTCTCTCATGCTTTGATTGAAAAATTATCAGCGAGCTTTATAATGACACCGTTACAAACGGTCGTCGAGCAACAATCTGCAGATGGTACGACAAAATTTTTATTTGAATTACAAGACAAACATATGGTGGAGACGGTGTTAATGCGTCACCATTATGGTCTGTCTATTTGTGTGACGACACAAATTGGTTGTAATATCGGATGTAGTTTTTGCGCGAGTGGCTTGTTGAAGAAAAAACGCGATTTAAATGCAGGGGAAATTGTCGCTCAGCTTGTGACTGTTCAACGTTTCCTTGATTCTCAAAACAAAGGAGAACGCATTAGTCACGTTGTGGTAATGGGAATTGGCGAGCCTTTCGACAACTATGATAATGTCATGACGTTTTTAACTATTGTCAACGATGCCAAAGGGCTAGCAATCGGTGCGCGTCATATGACGGTTTCGACAAGTGGTTTGACACATAAGATTAAAGAATTTGCCGATGAACCACTGCAAGTCAATCTAGCGATATCCTTACACGCGCCTAACAATGAGTTGCGTACATCTATTATGCGAATCAATCGCAGTCATCCGCTTGAAAAATTAATGCCTGCAGTTGATGAATACTTAGCGAAAACAAATCGTCGTATTACGTTTGAATATATCATGCTGGCTAATGTCAATGACCAACCAGAACATGCTAAACAGTTAGCGGATTTGTTAGCAGATAAGCGTAAACTAGCGTATGTCAATTTAATTCCTTATAATCCAGTGAGTGAACACGACCAGTACCAACGAAGCTCAAAAGAAGCGGTTCTTGCTTTTTATGATGTCTTAAAAAAACGTGGCATTAACTGTGTCATCCGTAAAGAACAGGGAACAGACATTGATGCAGCGTGCGGTCAGTTAAGAAGTAAGCAATTGAAAAAGCAAGAGTCACAAGTAAAACAGTAAGATTCTTTTTAAGTCGCTAGAAGTGTGGTATTATTTAAGAGATATAGGAAGAAAAAGGAGCGACAACTGTTGACAGAAAATACACCTGTAACTTTAGAAATAAGTGTGACAAGTCAAGAAGAGGCGAGCCAGTTATTAGGGCCGCAAGATAAACATGTTACGCTTTTAGAAGAAAACCGACACGTAACGATTAATGCTCGAGGCGAAACAATTCAGATAACAGGAGCTCCTGAAGATGCTCAAATTATTCATGATGTTTTAAAAAAATTACAGCTACTCACATTACGTGGCATACCTGTAAATACAGCAGATGTCGTGACGGCATTAAAAATGGCCAATAAAGGGACACTTGCTTATTTCACAGATTTATATGAAACAGAAATCTTAAAAGATAAAAACGGCAGAGCCATTCGAGTTAAAACATATGGTCAAAAAAAATATGTTGAAACGATTAAAAAGAAAGATGTCACCTTTGGGATTGGCCCAGCTGGAACGGGTAAGACATTTTTAGCCGTTGTCATGGCTGTATCTGCTTTAAAAAAAGGTGAAGTCCAAAAAATTGTTTTAACACGCCCTGCTGTAGAAGCAGGTGAAAATCTAGGGTTTCTACCGGGAGATTTAAAAGAGAAAGTCGATCCGTATTTACGACCGATATACGATGCTCTTTATGCCGTATTCGGTGTTGAACATACTACGCGTTTAATGGACCGTGGTGTGATTGAAATTGCCCCGTTAGCGTATATGAGAGGACGCACGCTTGAGGAAGCATTTGTGATTCTTGACGAGGCTCAAAATACAACAATCGCCCAGATGAAAATGTTTTTAACGCGTCTAGGGTTTCAATCTAAAATGATTGTAAATGGAGATGTTTCACAAATCGACTTGCCTAAAGGCGTCATGAGTGGACTCGTTCATGCTGAACAAAAACTCAACCGTATCCAACGGGTAGGATTTGTTCATTTTGATTCAAGTGATGTCGTCCGTCATCCCGTTGTATCGGAAATCATTAATGCTTACGGTGAAAAGGATAAGGAGTAGACAACATGTATAAATTTGAAGGGCTAAAGGAACGATTTGGAAAACGATATATCTTAATCATATCGGTTATTTTTGGGATATTACTATTCTTGTTTCTATACAGTAATGTACGCCCTAAAGACTTGGATATTCGTGAAGGTCATCTAGCAAGTGAGACGATTCGAGCGAACAAGAGTATTGAGAATAAGGCGGAGACAGAAGAAAAGAAACGGTTAGCCGAAGAGGCAGTCACGCCCAAGTATAACTTCGATGAAAGTATCGGGCATTTGCGTGTTGAAGCGACGATTCAACTATACGAAGATATTAATGAAACACGCCGTGAGTTAAAAGAACGTTATGATGCAAAAGTTGCGAAAGCTAAAAAAGATGAAGTCGTGAAATATCCGACTGTTGAGGAACACGTAGCCCTTTTAAAAAGCAAGTTTGAAAAAGTGAGTGCTGAAGCGTTAGCTTATTATCAAACCATTCCGAACGTCTTTTATGAATCTGTATTCCAGTTAGATGATGAGAAATTAGCACTAGTACGCGATACCAGTGTCAATATTATTGAAGAAACAATGAAAGAGCATATTCGCTCGGATAATATTGCGAGTATCAAACAGAACGCTTACGACCAAATTCGTTTATCAGAATTAGATAATAATGAACAACAATTAGTTCGCTATATTACAGATAATGCGATTGTGGTAAATGAAGTACTCGATGAAAAGAAAACAGAAGAGATGAAAGAAGCAGCACGAGCGAATGTCAGTCCTGTGATGATTTATTACGGTGAAGTGATTGTTAGAGAAGGCGTACAAATTGATAGCCGCGCTTATCAAAAACTCAAATTACTGGGATTAACAAATCAAACACCATCGATGTTTCCAGTAGTAGCGCTTGTATTATTAATCGTGCTTCAAATCGCTCTCTTACTGTGGTTGGTTAGAACAACAACGCATGAAAAACAGCAATTCCGTTTTATCAATTTTTATGTGTTTATGATGTTAATTAGTGTCTTATTAATGAAAGCAGTAGCCGTTTTCTTGACTGAGAACCTTTCATTTGTGCCGATGATTTTCCCAGCGGGCTTTGTGCCATTAATATTAAACCTTTTTATAAGTCGTCGAGCCAGTGTTCTTGGCGCACTATTTCAAGTAGCGTTTGCGTCCTTTGTTTTTTATGACCTAGGCGGTACGAGTACGATGGTAATGATTACGATGACCTATCTATTTACTGGATTAATGGCTACATTAATTCAACGTGAACGCATAGGGCGTCAAATCGCGCCGGCAGTAATTTGGCTGATTTTATTCCCAGTTATATTTGTCTTTATTATGACGATTTATCAAGGAATGAATTTAGGCGATGATTATATGGTTGCTAGTTTGTTAAGCGCGTTTATTGGCAGTTTATTTAGTTATCTGATGTCTATTGGTTTGCATCCATATATTGAATTATTATTAAATGACGATAGTGTCCTAGTGCTAAATGAATTAAGTAATCCTAACCATCCTTTATTAAAACAACTTTTAGAGGAAGCGCCAGGTACATATCATCATAGTATGATGGTTGCTAGTCTTAGTGCCAATGCGGTTGCAGAAATAGGCGGACGTTCGTTATTGACACGAGTTGCTTGTTATTATCACGATATCGGTAAAATTAAGCACGTCAATTTCTTCGTTGAAAACTTACCTGCAGGAGCAGATAATCCACATAACTTTTTACTCCCTGAAGATAGCAAAGAAATCATTTTTTCTCATGTTTCGGAAGGGGTAAAAATACTAAAGAAAGAAAAAATGCCAGAATTAGTCATAGATATTTGTCAACAGCATCACGGGACTACCTTGATGAGTTTCTTTTATGCGAAAGCTAAAGAACGCAATCCAGATGTGACAGAAGCAGATTTTCGTTATCCGGGACCACGTCCACAAACACGTGAAGCAGCGGTTGTTAGTTTAGCGGATACGTGTGAAGCTGCAATACGAGCGATGAAAGAACCGACGAATGAAAAAATTGCAGAATTCGTATATGATTTAGTTGAACGAAGAATATTAGATGGACAGTTAGATGAATCAGGCTTAACTTTAGCTGAAATTCGTATAGTCGAAAAATCGTTAATTAATGGTTTATGTAGTACTTTCCATTCGCGAATTGAATATCCGAAAATGAAAAAAGAGTTGAAGGAGAGCGAGAAATAATGGAAGTAAGCGTAATAGATCAAACAGAATCTTTAAGTACAAAAGATATCGAACAAATTTTATCTTTATTAGAGCATGCAGCAAACTATCTTGATATTGAGTCAGAGGCAGAACTGTCACTTACATTCATGGATAACCGAGCGATTCAAGTTTATAATCGTGATTATCGTGGTAAGGATGTCGCAACTGACGTTATCAGCTTTGCTATCGAAGATGATGTAGAAGGACTTGAGATGATGTCAGAACTTGGCATACCTCGAAATCTAGGAGATATTTTAATCTCGACTGAAAAAGCAAAAGAACAGGCATTAGAGTATGGGCATAGTGAAGAGCGAGAACTTGGTTTTCTCGCGCTTCATGGCTTTTTACATCTAAATGGATACGACCATATGACGCCAGAAGATGAAGCGGAAATGTTTGGCTTACAAAGAAAGATTTTAGATAGTTATGGCTTATCAAGATCGTAAACCGCAACTTGAAAAAAACAAACGCTTTTCTCAAGCGTTTATGCATGCTTTTGATGGGTTGAAATGGGCGTTGAAAGAAGAACGTAATTTTCGTACGCATGTCGCACTTGGCGGTGTGGCGGTTGTAGTGGGATTTTTCTTTCAACTAACGCAACAAGAATGGCTTTGGATGATAACGATGATTTTTCTCGTGTTATTGATGGAGTTACTCAATACGGTGATTGAAAACATTGTTGATTTTATTACCGAGCATGAGTATCATCCATTAGCCAAAAAAATTAAAGACTTAGCAGCAGGCATTGTCTTACTAACAGCTTGTTTAGCAGTAGTCGTCGCTCTTATTATCTTAGTTCCAAAGATAATGGCGTTTTACTAAAAATGGAAAAGAGGATACGAAATGACAGATAGCTTTCGTTCAGGTTTTGTAGCGATAATTGGTCGCCCAAATGTAGGGAAATCGACGTTATTAAATCGAATTATTGGTCAAAAAATCGCGATTATGAGTGACAAAGCACAAACGACGCGTAATAAAATCCAAGGAGTGTACACAACTGACGACAGTCAAATTGTGTTTATTGACACACCGGGTATTCATAAACCTAAACATAAGTTGGGAGACTTTATGGTTGAAGCAGCATACAGTGCTTTACGTGAAGTAGATGCTGTTTTATTTTTAGTCAGTGCTGATCAAAAAAGAGGACCTGGTGACAATTTTATTATCGAACGACTTAAAAATGTAGAAGCGCCTGTGTTTTTAATTATCAATAAAATTGATACGATTCATCCTGATGCACTATTTGAGATTATAGAGGATTATCAAGCCCTCATGCCTTTTGCGGAAATCATGCCGATTTCTGCTACGGAAGGAAATAACGTTCCTAAATTATTAGAAACATTGGAAACTTACTTAGAAGAAGGACCTCAATATTACCCAGCTGACCAAGTAACCGATCATCCCGAGTATTTTGTTGTGAGTGAATTGATTCGAGAAAAAGTTTTACATTTAACTCATGAAGAAGTGCCTCATTCCGTGGCAGTTGTGGTCGAAGACATGTCGCGAGATGAATATGATAAGATTCATGTCCGAGCGAATATTATTGTCGAGAGAACGAGCCAAAAAGGGATTATCATTGGTAAAGGCGGAAAGATGTTGAAAAACATCGGTATTAAAGCACGTAAAGATATTGAAAATCTTCTTGGTGACCATGTCTATTTGGAATTATGGGTTAAAGTAGAAAAAAACTGGCGTGATAAACAACGCCAGCTTCAAAGTTTTGGTTATCGTGAAATGGATTATTAGCAGTTGCTAGTAATCCTTTTTTTAGAAAGAAGGCGTTCCGATGAACTATATGGAAGAGACCAAAGCATTGCTTCTTTTTACACGTAAACATCGTGAGAAAGATATGCTCGTCAAGTTATTTACTGAAAAATATGGGAAGAAAATGTTCTTTGTAAAAAACGTGACACGGAAAAACCATCCGTTACGTCCGGCATTATTAGCTTTTACTGAAGCTAATTATATCGGGACGTTGAAACAAGAAGGGCTATCTTTTTTAAATGATGCGAAAGACATCCGATATTTTAGTCAGCTTCAACATGACATCTTTTTAAATGCTTACGGTACATATATTTTAAATCTAGCTGATTTGGCAATTGAAGATAATCACTATGACCCGGCCTTATATGGCTTTACACGAGATGTATTACGTTTAATAGATGAAGGAAAAGATCCAGAAATCTTAACTAACTTATATGAAATTCAGTTGTTAGAACGATTTGGTGTCAACTTTGATTGGCGAGCATGTCAAGTATGTGGGACGCATCAAGGTGTTTTTGATTTTTCAAGCCAGTATCACGGGTTGCTTTGTGCGAATCACTTTGATTGTGACCCACACCGTTATCATTTTGATCCTAAAGCGGTGCATGTATTAAGGCTATTGGCCAACGTAAGTTTGGAACAATTAAATCAAATTCACGTTAAGCAAGTGACAAAGAATCAATTGCGTGAAGCGATTGACCAGCTTTATCATGATTTTGTTGGCGTCAAACCGAAAAGCAAACGGTTTATCGATCAAATGAAAGAGTGGGAAGGATTATTAAAACCTTCAGACACTGAAAGTCATGACTAAACTATTGACAAAGCAAGGGTTAAGAGGCTATGATAAGGTAAATGAATCATTACGTTGAGGGAGAAAAAGTAAAACAGTTTTTACTTGAAAAGAGAAGTTGATCGAGGCTGAAAGTCAACTAGTAATCGTTTTATGTAGGCACTTCTGAGTAATTTTAAAAAAGCTGCCAGGAAACTGGAAGTAGGGTGGAACCGCGATAAATCGTCCCTATGTTTAACAACGTTGTTAGACATAGGTTTTTTATTGTCTAAAATACAAAAAGGAGCTACGTCATGAAAAAGAAATTAACCGTTCAAGAAATGATTTTAACTTTACAAAAGTTTTGGTCAGAACAAGGCTGCTTGTTACTACAAGCCTATGATACAGAAAAAGGGGCAGGTACTATGAGTCCGTATACTTTTCTACGTGCGATTGGACCGGAGCCATGGGCAGCGGCATATGTAGAACCTTCACGTCGTCCTGATGACGGTCGTTATGGTGAAAATCCAAACCGTTTATATCAACATCATCAGTTTCAAGTTGTAATGAAACCCTCACCAGATAATATTCAAGAATTATATTTAGAAAGTTTAAAATTACTTGGAATTGACCCATTAGAACACGATATTCGCTTTGTTGAAGATAACTGGGAGAATCCTTCTATGGGATGTGCTGGTCTAGGTTGGGAGGTTTGGTTAAATGGGATGGAAATCACTCAATTTACATACTTTCAACAAGCAGGCGGTTTAGCGTGTCATCCCGTGACTGTCGAACTAACATACGGAATTGAGAGATTAGCTTCATACATTCAAGAAGTAGAAAGCGTTTATGACTTAGAGTGGACGGAAGGGATTAAATACGGAGAAATCTTCGGACAACCTGAATTTGAACATTCAACCTATTCATTTGATACAAGTAATCAAGAAATGCTTTTAACATTATTTGAAATGTATCAAAGAGAAGCACAACGCTGTATTGATGAAAATTTGGTTCATCCAGCTTACGACTATGTTTTAAAATGCAGTCATACGTTTAACTTGTTAGATGCTCGTGGAGCGGTTTCGGTAACCGAACGAGCAGGGTATTTATCGCGTATACGTAATATGGCCCGTCAATTAGCTAAGAAATTCGTCGCGGAACGTGAAAAATTAGGTTTTCCATTATTAAAAGAAGTAGAAGAAAAGGAGGAAGCATAATGACGCACACATTTTTACTTGAAATTGGTTTAGAGGAAATGCCTGCTCGAGTTGTGTTTCCAACCGTTAAACAGTTAAAAGAAAAAGTAGCAACATTTTTAGAAGAAGAACGTCTCACATATGACATGATAAAAATGTACGCAACACCAAGACGTCTCGCGTTTGAGATTGTTAATTTAGCTGATAAGCAAACAGATATTTCTGAAAAAGCAAAAGGACCTTCTAAGAAAATTGCGCAAGATGCAGAGGGGAATTGGACCAAAGCCGCACAAGGATTTGCTAGAGGACAAGGTGTCACACCAGATGATTTATATATTGAAGTGGTAAAAGGAGAAGAGTATGTCTTTGTCGATAAGTTTATCGAAGGTAAGGCAGCACGTGAAATCTTGCCAGACATCATGACGGTCGTTAAAAAACTTCATTTTCCTGTAACGATGCACTGGGGAAGTCATGATTTTGAATATATTCGTCCGGTTCATTGGTTAGTAGCTTTGTTGGATGATGAAGTGGTCAACATGTCATTTTTAGATGTGGAAGCAGGTCGCATTTCACGTGGACATCGTTTCTTAGGTGGAGAGGTGTCAATTGCCTCAGCTACCGACTATGTGGAAGCATTAAAAAAGGAATATGTGATTGTAGATAGTGAAGAACGTATGGCTATGATACGAGAAGACATACAAGCACTGGCTAAAAAACATCAGTGGCAAATAGAACAAGATAAAGGGTTATTAGAAGAAGTTACAAATTTAGTCGAATACCCTACAGTTTTTGTCGGGCAATTTAAACCGGCATATTTAGAGATTCCCGATATCGTCTTAGTCACAAGTATGCGTGAACATCAACGTTATTTTGACGTCCGTGACCAAAATGGAGCATTACAGCCTTACTTCATTGGTGTCCGTAATGGGAACAATGAGCATATTGACAATGTGATTGCAGGAAATGAAAAAGTGTTGAAGGCAAGACTAGAAGACGCAGACTTCTTTTTCAAAGAAGACCAAGCCGTTGCCATTGAAACGCAAGTTAAAAAGTTAAAACATGTTACGTTCCATGAAAAAATAGGAACGATGGAAGAAAAGGGGCATCGCGTTGAAGCGATTGCTCAATTAATTGCCAAAGAAGTTGGTTTAAGTGAAGCAGAACAAGAAGATTTAAGACGTGCTAGTCAGATTTATAAATTTGACTTAATGACAAATATGGTTGGAGAGTTCCCAGAGTTGCAGGGGATTATGGGAGAAAAATATGCCTTGATTCAAGGTGAAAGCCCAGCTGTTGCGACGGCCATTCGTGAACATTATCTTCCTACTTCTAGCGATGGTGACTTACCACAAACAGATATTGGTGCTGTTTTAGCCATTGCCGATAAGTTAGATACTGTGATGACGTTCTTCAAAGCAGGACTATTTCCAACGGGTAGTAATGACCCTTACGCACTTAGAAGACAATCTTACGGTATTATCCGAATCATAGAAAATAAACAATGGGGTTATCCTCTACTTCACTTGCACCGTGAAATTGCCAAAATCATTAATGAAGACAGTAGTTACTACGGTGTTTCTCTTGAAGATGGAGACGATAAGCTAGTTGACTTCGTGAAAGGACGCTTGAAGCAATTCTTAGCGTCACAAGAAATCCGTCATGATATTATTGAAGCCGTTGTAAATGGTGAACAAGAAGACTTGTTGAAAATGATTGAAGCTGCGCGTTTATTAAAAGACAGTCAACATCGTGAAGACTTCAAACCAACGATTGAAGCATTGACACGTGTGATGAATTTAGCACGGAAAGGTCAAGAGATGATTGCGGAAACATTAAGTGAAAAAGTTGATCCGGATTTATTTGAAAATGAACATGAAGCCTCTTTATATAAAGCGGTCGAAGAAATGTCAGATTTAGAACAGTCGGATATGGCTGAACGTATGACTGCTCTACGTGAACTGGCACCAATTATTGAACAATATTTCGCAGAAACTATGGTCATGTCTGATGATGAAGCCGTACGTAATAACCGCTTACGTCAGTTAGCTAAGATATCCGATATGATTTTAACGATTGCAAGCATTGACTTACTGTTGACGAAGTAACAAAATATTTCTCGAAACAACATAGTGTGGTATAATAATAAGAGTAGCTAAAGTCGCACATACAATTTGTTTGTGCGACTTTTGATGACTAGATGGAAAGGAAGAGAGAGCATGTCTAATCGAATTCCTGAAGAAGTGTTGCAAGATATTCGCGAAAGTACGAATATTGTAGACGTTGTCGGTCAGTATGTCCAACTTAAAAAGTCAGGAAAAAATTATTTTGGTTTGTGCCCTTTTCATGAGGAAAAATCTCCTTCTTTTTCAGTGGTAGAAGATAAACAAATATTTCATTGTTTTGGATGCGGTAAAGGCGGCAATGTTTTTCGTTTTATCGAAGAAATTGAAGGCTATTCATTTCCACAAGCAGTCGAGAAAGTCGCGGAAATGTCCCACTTGACGGTAGAGTATCAGTTTGACCGACAAGAAGACAGAGAAGCGAGTCCTGAAAGACGCCTTAATCAACTCTTAGTAGCGATTCATCAGCGAGCAGCAGATGTCTATCATCATTTGTTAATGAACACTCAGATGGGGGAAGCCGCTTTAGATTATTTAGAGAGTCGTGGCATGACACACGACCAGCTAACGCATTTTCAAGTTGGACTTGCACCTAATCAACGTGAGTTTTTAGAAAAAATACTAGTGCAAGAAGGTTTTAATTCAGAAGAATTGAAAGCGAGTGGTCTTTTTTCTGAAACTGATGATGGCCGTTTGCTCGATCGATTCTTCGGCAGGATTATGTTTCCAATCCATAACGATCACGATCAAGTGATTGCGTTTTCTGGAAGATTATTTGAAGAACAAGGAGAATCAGACCGTAAAAGTCCTAAGTATCTTAATAGTCCTGAAACCAGCCTATTTAATAAAAGGAATGTTCTTTATAATCACCGTGAGGCAAAAAAAATAGCGCGAAAAACAGGCGAAATTATTTTGTTTGAAGGATTTATGGATGTGATTGCTGCATGGGGAGCCGATGTCCAAAATGGTGTCGCTTCAATGGGAACGAGTTTGACGAATGAACAAATTCAAATGTTAAAAAAATCTTGCAGTAAACTGTTAATTTGTTATGACGGTGACAGTGCGGGACTTAATGCTAGTATGAGAGCATTGGAAGTGTTAGAAACGCAACGACATTTTGATGTCAATGTGATGAAATTGCCCAATGAGTGGGACCCGGATGAATTTATTAAGCGAGAGGGCGCTGAGCGTTTTCAGAATTTCATAAAAAATCAACGACAAACTCCCTTTTCTTTTAAAACAGGTTACTATGAAACGCAGTACAATCTGCAAACAGAACAAGGTAAGATAGATTTTATTCAAAAAGTATTGCAAGAATTATCCAAGGTTTCGTCGGTAGTCGAACGTGATTTATATATTCAACAAATTGCAAAAGATTACGAATTGACAGAAGACGCGATTCGTTCAGATTTATCTCAGTATATTTCGTCGAATCGAGCGTCCGCAAAGGCTAAAGAACGACGAGAAAATCGAACGCGAGATGTCATAATTGAAAACCAAGTTGTCAGTACCCCACAAAATAAGGTATCATTATTAGAGAAGACTCAACAAATGTTATTATATCGAATGATGACGGAAGAAGATATCTTGCGACGTTTTCAAATGAGAGAAGATTTTTCTTTTTTAGATGTCCAATATCAAGAAATATTCAATCATTTAATCGATTTTAAAAGTTCTTATTCGGGTGCTGATATAGGTGGTTTTTTAGATTATGTAAAAGAGGACTATCTTAAGAAATTGATTGTCACGATTATGTATTTAGAAATGTCAGAAGAAAGTAATGAACAAGAAATAGTCGACTATGAACGTGTCTTTAAACGATATCGTTTACTTCGAGAAATAACAAAATTGGAAAAAGAGCTTGTAGAAGTGCAAAAGAATGGGGATATAGATAAACAATTGACCATTAGTTTATCGTTGATTGATAAAAAAAGACAATTAGATGTGATTTAAACATTAGAGGAGGCCATACTGTGGGACAACAAGAGAAAAAAACAAAATTGACGTACGATCAAGCGGTAACGTCTTTAATTAAAGAGTATAAGCCAAAAGGATCGGTACAATATGATGAATTAACAGATCGTATTGCAACCCCTTATGAATTAGGTGCCAAAGGTATGGATAATTTAATTCAACGTATCGAAGATCAAGGGATTAGTGTCGTTGATGAAGATGGCGAGCCAGCAAAACAAAGCTTAGCCTCTGAAGAAGAAATAGATAAAAAAGAACTAGAAGATATGTCGGCACCAGCAGGCGTTAAAATCAATGACCCAGTCAGAATGTATCTTAAAGAAATCGGTCGTGTTGACCTTTTAACAGCGGAAGAAGAAGTAGAGCTTGCTTTACGTATTGTAGATGGTGACCAAGAAGCGAAACAGAAATTAGCAGAAGCTAACTTACGTTTAGTTGTAAGTATTGCCAAACGCTACGTGGGTCGTGGTATGCAATTCTTAGATTTAATCCAAGAAGGTAATATGGGATTAATGAAAGCGGTAGAAAAATTTGACCATACAAAAGGGTTTAAATTCTCTACCTATGCCACATGGTGGATTCGTCAAGCGATTACCCGTGCAATTGCTGACCAAGCTCGTACAATTCGTATTCCTGTGCATATGGTGGAAACTATTAATAAACTAATTCGTATTCAACGTCAATTATTACAAGATTTAGGACGCGAACCAACACCTGAAGAAATCGGTGCTGAGATGGATTTACCAACTGAAAAAGTACGCGAAATCTTAAAAATATCTCAAGAGCCTGTATCGTTAGAAACACCGATTGGTGAAGAAGATGATTCTCATCTAGGAGACTTTATTGAAGACCAAGATGCCACCAGTCCAGCTGATCATGCGGCTTATGAAATGTTAAAAGAACAACTAGAAAGCGTCTTAGACCAACTAACCGATCGTGAAGAAAATGTATTGCGCTTGCGTTTTGGTCTGGATGATGGACGTACACGAACTTTAGAAGAAGTTGGAAAAGTCTTTGGTGTTACGCGTGAACGTATTCGACAAATCGAAGCGAAGGCTTTAAGAAAACTACGTCACCCTTCACGTTCTAAACAATTAAAAGATTTCTTAGAATAATGAGAATGATTCTAATTAAATAATTAATACTGAAAACAACGTTTATTCATTTAGACGTTGTTTTTTTGTATAAAAATTTAAGTGATGTCAATGAGAAGAATAAGATATGTGCTGTTTATCACTAAACAAAAGATTGAAATATAATTTTACAAAATAATTATCTTATCAATATTGTAACCGCTTAATAATTTATTATTAAAAATATTGTGATAAATAAATAGAACAACATTGTGATGTTCAATATTAGTAAATAGCTTTACTTATTGATATACATGGAATAAATATGTAATTATAAAATCACAATCAATTCATTTTTTGCACATGAATCCGCAAAAAGTGAATTGGAATAAAATTCCTTTGTTGGTATCTTAGATGGCAGATGAAAAAGAAAGCCGGATTAAATAAACACGGTAATCTTTATCTGAACTAAAAAGAAAAGGATGAAGGAAATGCATAAATTTAAATTGACTAAACAATCAAGTATGGCGTTAATCATAGTTTTCTCAATGGTGTTCTCATTATTATCACCTACTATGACGCTTTTCAAAGCTTCAGAAAATGACAGCGTGATAAAAAATCTCACAATCATTCCGAAGAAGCAAGAATCATATAAACCAGGAAATTCCATTATGATAAGTGCTGATTGGGAATTGCCTGAAGATAACGCTGAGAAGATGTGGGAAGCAGGCGATACGTTTGAGTTAAAAATTCCCGAAGGGTTGACACCTAAAGATATGCCGATTGAATTGAAAGATCCTAAAACGGGAATTATTTATGGAACAGGTCGCTATGATGCGAGTAAACAAGGGTTTGTTTTTACGTTTACAGATGAAATAGAAGGAATGAAAAACCGTAAAGGCGGTTTCATGCTTGGATTTACAGTCGACGAACATGACAATGACACAGCTACGGATGTACCACTTGTTTTTGAATCGGATAATCAACATACAATTAATCTTGGTACGATCAACGTAGGTCAAGGGTCTGAAGTTGGAATCGAAGACCAATATATTCCTAATGGCGATCCGATAACTGAAGATTTAGTTCAAAAAGGAGCTATGGGTGCAGTTGATTATTCAACGGGAATCGTGACTTGGTATCTACGTGTTAACTATGATGGTAAACACGTTGGAGAGATAAACGTTCAAGATAAGATTGGCGATCACCATGTTTTAATAAAAGACAGTGTCCGTGTTTATGAACGTTTTACAAATGGCACTAATGTGTTTCCAGCTATTACAGGTCCAGATGGCGAAGACAAGACGGATGTAACAGACTCCCTACTTTTAACAACTCATGATAAGGGGTTTGATGTGACGGTTCATACGCGTGACATAGGACTGGACTCAAATGGAAAGATGGTCAGATCATATTACGAACTAGAATATAAAACTCAGTATGATGGTACATCGGACGAGCAATACGTGATGTTAAATAATACGATATACGGAAAAGCAGGCGATCATGAGCGAGAGTCAGAAGCAAGTGCTGAATACTATGCATCTGGGTGGGGAAGTGCGACAAACGCACAAGGCTATCTAACATTGAAAAAAATTGATAGTGACACAGGTGAGGGATTAGCGGGAGCTGAATTCCGCTTAGTACATGGTACATACCCTGATCAAGCATTTACTGTTACGACGGATGAAAATGGCGTAGCAAAAGTTGAAGGCGGTATGTATGGAGATAAAGTATTAGAAGGTAAGTATAAAGTAACCGAAATAAAAGCTCCTTCAGGTTATCAAAAACTAGAAGAAGACAAATGGGTACTTGTAAAATTTGACGATGAAATTCAATCGTATGAAATAGTTATTGAAAATGATAAATTACCAGAAGAAACGCCAGAATTGACTCAAATAACAGTAGAAAAACAATGGGTTGGGTTAGCGGATGATGAAGAAAAGCCTGATATATTGGTGGAATTATTTGAAAAAGGAAATAAAGAACCTATAAGAACAGCTATCTTTAAAAATGGTAGAGAGTCATTTACATTTAAACAGCTACAAAAATATGTTTTAGATGAAGATGGTAAAGATACCGATGAAGAAATTGAATACACTGTAAAAGAAACGATTATTGATAAAAAAGTTGCGAAAAAATTTAAAGAACCAACTTATACTTATGAAGATGGCAAAGTGGTAGTAGTGAATGCCAAGAAAGATAAAGTATCTTATACTGCTGAAAAAGTTTGGGTAGGTGGACCAGAAGTTAAACCAACTATCGAATTACAACTTTATCAAAATGATGAAGCATTTGGCGAGACAGTAGTATTGGAAGATGGTAAAACGACTTATACATGGACTGATTTAGATGAAACAGATGAGCATGGAGAAGATTATCAGTACACTGTAAAAGAAGTAAATGTACCAGAAAATTATGAAGCTTCAATTGAAGGAAATATCATTACTAATACTTATGTTAGCCCAGAGACATCTAAAACTGTTAAAAAAGTTTGGGTTGATGGACCAGCTGAAAAACCAGCGATACAAATTCAACTTAAACAAAATGGTCAAAACTATGGTGAAGCTATTACTTTAGAAAACGGAGAGACAGAATATACATGGGATAATCTACCGTTAACTGACTCAAACGGAAATGACTTCATTTATTCTGTTTCAGAAGTAAACGTACCAAGTGACTACAATGTTTCAATCGATGATTTTGTTATTACTAATACGTATGTTGTTCCTAAAACAGATATTACGATGGAAAAAGTTTGGGTAGGTGGTTCCATTGTTAAACCAACTATCGAAGTTCAGCTTTATCAAAATGGAAATGCCTATGGCGAAGTTATCAAACTAATGGATGGAGAGACAACGTATACATGGAAAGATTTACCGGAAACTGATCGTTTAGGAAATCGTTATAACTACACAGTTGCGGAGATTTATGTTCCAAATGATTATATTTCTACTGTAAACGGAATGACAATTACGAATACTTATGATCCAGAAGATCCAATTGTTTTACCAGAAGAACCAGAGGAACCAGAAGAACCAGAGGAGCCGACGGAACCAGAAGAACCAACGGAACCAGAAGAACCAACGAAACCGACAGAGCCAACGGAACCAGAGGAACCAACGAAGCCGACAGAGCCGACGGAACCAGAAGAACCAACGAAACCGACAGAGCCGACGGAACCAGAAGAACCAACGAAGCCGACAGAGCCAACGGAACCAGAGGAACCAACGAAACCGACAGAGCCAACGGAACCAGAGGAACCAACGAAACCGACAGAGCCAACGGAACCAGAGGAACCAACGAAACCGACAGAGCCGACGGAACCAGAGGAACCAACGAAGCCGACAGAGCCAACAGAACCAACGGAACCAACAGAACCAACGAAGCCGACAGAGCCAACAGAACCAACGGAACCAACAGAACCGACGGAACCGACAGAGCCAACAGAACCAACGAAGCCGACAGAGCCGACGGAACCAGAAGAACCAACGAAGCCGACAGAGCCAATGGAACCAACGGAGCCAACAGAACCAACGGAGCCAACAGAACCAACAGAACCAACAGAACCAACGGAACCAACAGAACCGAAAAGTTCAAGCCCATCAAAACCAGTAGAGTCAGTAAGTGATAGTGATAAAAAGGAAGAAAAATCTACGAATCAACTACCACAGCTGAACGAAAATCAATCAGTACTACTGACGATGCTAGGTTTAATCATGGTAGCAATGAGTTTATTTTATGGCTATGAGAAACATATGAAAGAATAATATAAAAACTTCTTAGAAAATTTTCTAAGAAGTTTTTTTTTAGAAGTGTTTGTTATAGGTAGTTAAAGAGAGGTAAAACTGTTACAATGAGTACTAAGAAAAAAACTAAGGGGTGAGCGATTTGAAAAAAATAATGATTGGCACAACGTTACTTTTAGGAACATTGTTTTTAGTTGCGTGTCAAAATAAAACAGAAGATGTGAGTGAAGCAACAGAAGAATCAATAGTAGAAACACAAACAGATTCTGAAACAGTGTGGCATGCTACTGTGAAAGAAGATGCAACGAAAAGTCAAGAAACCATTATGGTGATGATTGAACAAATTGACCCGATACAAGATTCTGAAGAGATTTCTAAAATGGTAGGCGAGCAAGGTGTACAGTTAAATATTTCTGAAGACCAATTAAAAGACGGCTTAACAGTCGACGAGTTGAAAAAGGGAGAATCAGTCAGTGTGACACTATCTGAAACACCTATCATGACGAATTCTTTACCCCCTCAAATACCTGGGAACTCTGTCGTGGCAGTTTCAAGGGTTAATAAATAGAACGAAGATTGAAATGGATGGATACTAACTATGAATGAAGCACATTTATCAAAGAGATTACAAATTGTGGCAAATTACGTACCTAGAAGGAGCCGTTTAGCAGATATTGGCTCAGACCATGGTTATTTGCCAACTTGGTTATATTTGAATGGTCGTTTAGATTTTGGGTTGGCTGGAGAGGTCGTAAAGGGGCCTTATCAGTCAGCAAAGAAAGTCGTACAAAAGAACGATTTAGAACAGGTAATTTCTGTTCGTCTTGGGGATGGTTTAGATGTTATTCAACCAGAACAAGATGAGATTAGTGTCATTACCATTGCTGGTATGGGCGGTGTTTTAATTCGCGATATACTAGAACGAGGTAAACGAAATAAAAAGTTAACGGGAAAAGAACGATTGATTTTACAACCCAATGTTGCTGAAAAATCGTTAAGGGTTTGGTTACAAGTCAATCGCTACGAGATATTGGCGGAAGAGTTAATTGAAGAAGATGGTAAACGTTATGAAGTTATTGTTGCAGAGCGCGATAATGACAACACCGTATTAACTGATAAAGAGTTGTTTTTCGGGCCTTATTTATTAAAAGAAAAATCATCTGTCTTTGTTAAGAAATGGTGCGACGAGTATCAAAAAAGATGTTATGTTTTAGAGCAACTTAAAAAAGCAACAGTGTCGCAACACGAGCGTATAAAATTTATTGAACAAGAATTACATTGGATTAGAGAGGAGATAAAAGTGGATGAATGCTGAGGTATTTATTCAACAGTTTGAGCGACATTTTCCTTTGTACCTAGCAGAAGAGGGCGATCCAGTTGGTTTACAGATAGGAACCTTAGATAAGGAAATAGAGCGTGTCATGATTACTTTAGATGTGCGACCAGAAGTAGTAGCGGAAGCCATTGAAAAGAACATTGATTTGCTTATTGCGAAGCATCCGCCTATTTTTCGACCAGTTCGTGATTTAGTCATAGATAGTCCTCAAACGAAGATGTATGCGGATCTTTTAAAACACGATATTGCAGTTTATGCAGCACATACTAATATGGATATCGTGCCGGATGGTTTAAATGACTGGTTTTGTGAATTGTTAGGAATAAAGAGGACAAGTTATATTAAAGAAACTCACTTTATTGATGGGCATAGCTATGGAATTGGTAGAATCGGGGAATTAGATGAGCCGATGTCATTACAAGAAATGATTCAGCATGTGAAAGAGACCTTTCAGCTTGATGGCTTGCGTGTCATTAGTCCGGTAGAAGATAAGCCAGTGAGTTGCGTAGCAATATGTGGGGGGAGCGGTGAGAAGTTTTACCGAGAGGCGCTGAAAAAAGGGGCCGATGTATATATTACCGGAGATGTCTATTATCATACGGGGCACGATATGATAGCAGACGGTCTTACGGTTATCGATGCAGGCCACTACATTGAAGCCTATTCTAAGAAACATATTGCAAATATGTGTCAAAATTGGAAAAAAGAGTATAATTGGGATGTAGAGATTTGTTATTCTGAAGAAAACACAAATCCATTCAAATTTTATTAAGAGGAGAGATACTATGTACGACAATTTAGTACCACGTTTTATCAAATACGTCAAAACAGAAACACGTTCTAATCCAGAAAGCACGACGATTCCTTCTACAGAATCCCAAGTGGCATTTGCTAAAACGCTAGTAGAAGAATTAAAAGAACTAGGTTTATCCGATGTCAAATATAATGAGAAAAATGGCTTTGTTACAGCAGAATTGCCAAGTAATACAGACAAAGAAAATGTCCGCAGTATTGGGTTTATTGCACACATGGATACAGCAGATTTCAATGCAGTCGGCGTTTCCCCTCAATTTGTAGAAAATTATGACGGGAAATCTGATATTCCTTTAGATAAAGAAGGTAAATATAAACTAACAGTTAAAGATTTTCCTAACCTTAAAAACTATAAAGGCCAAACGCTGATTACCACAGATGGCAGCACTCTTTTAGGGGCGGATGATAAAGCGGGTATTGCTGAAATTATGACGGCAATGGAAATTTTATTGAACTCGCCAACGATTAAACATGGAAAAGTAAAAGTGGCGTTTGGTCCAGATGAAGAAATCGGCACTGGTGCAAATCACTTCGATGTAGAAGATTTTGATGTTGATTTTGCCTTTACGATGGACGGCGGACCAGTAGGTGAGTTGCAATATGAAACATTTAGTGCTGCTCAAGCGAAAATTACTATTCAAGGTAAAAATGTCCACCCTGGAACTGCTAAAGATACAATGATTAATGCTTTGAAACTGGCGATTGATTTTGACAATGCTTTACCGGCAGATGAAGTGCCTGAAAAAACAGAAGGATACGAAGGCTTTTTCCACTTGATGCAATTAGCAGGTAATGAAGAAGAAGCTACGATGAGCTATATTATCCGTGATCATGATCGTGAAAAATTTGAAGCACGCAAACAAATGATTTTAGATATTCAAAAAGAACTTAACAGTCGCTTTGATGAAGAGCGTGTTTTAGTTGAAATGTCTGATCAATATTACAATATGAAAGAAATTATTGAGAAAGATATGAGTATTATTGATTTAGCAAAAGAAGCTATGACATTATTAGGTATTGAGCCTAATACAGAACCTGTACGTGGGGGAACAGATGGGTCTAAGATTTCCTATATGGGACTACCGACACCTAACATTTTTGCAGGTGGTGAAAACATGCATGGTCGCTTTGAATATGTAGCGGTTGAGAGCATGGAAAAAGCAACGGATGTCATTGTTGAAATTGTACGATTGAATGAGGAAAAAGCGTAATGTTTTTTTCTTCATCCCCAATACCAGCCTACTTGCTATTTGTAAATCTTTACTTGTTTTTTATCATGTATTTAGATTGGCAACAAGCAAAAAAAGATGGATGGCGAATTCCTGAATGGCAAATGTTGACTGCTGGATTGTTAGGTGGTGGCGTTGCGGGATTACTTGCGATGAGTATGTTTCAGCATAAACGCGAACGCAAACGTTTTGTGATAATTTTCCAATTAGGGACAATCATTGGATTGATATTACTTGGCACCTATCTTGGGTGGATTAAATAGCATTTGAAAGGAATTAAGCATGTTATCATTTAGTGAGAAAAAAGCCATATTCGACTCTTACCCAGAATTAACGGTACAGGCTATATCGATGAATCGTTTAAACTATCATTATGAAGATAGTCAAGTAGCCAAAACAGTGGTCGTGAAAAATCTTCATCCTAAAAGTCATAATGTGATGATTTATGCAGGGTATTTACCAGCGTCTGAGACGCAAAGTGGTTATATCAGTGCGATTGATGAAGATGAAAAAACGATTCGATTATTGGTAAATGAGGCAATGGATTATTTACAAAAATTACCGAATGGTTTTGAAGAGGGCTACACAGAAGTGTGGCGAGATGATCGCGCGGATGAATTGAAGTTACAACATCAAAACCTTGCATGGGTTGTGATTATGACATCAGGAAGTGTCGAAGCGGTCTTTAAAACAAAAGAGGCAGCAGAGAGTTATTTAAAAGAAGAAGGTTTTCACTTTTATCAATAAGAAACTTACTTGGGAGCAAGTGTTCTCAAGTAAGTTTTTTTTAATAGTTTTTCTTTGACCTTTATTGACCAAAGAGATATAATAATAATTGTAAAAGATTAAAGGAGGGAACCCTATGGCAGAACAAATGACAACGGCTGTTCAAGAAGCACTTGGACAAGCTCAGCAAATTGCGATGATGCGACATCATCAAGAAATCGATGTGGCCCACTTATGGAAATCATTCGTACAACCGGGTGAATTTTCTTATAACTTTTATCAAGATTTAGGTGTTCCGATGGAAGAGTTTCAACAAAAGATTGAAACTGTCTTAGATGAATTACCCGTAATCGAAGGTCAAAATGTGCAGTATGGCCAATCATTTAGTCAAAACCTTGGTCATCTATTTCAATCCGCTAATGAGATAAAAGCTTCGTTTAACGATGATTATCTTTCAACGGATGTTTTACTTTTAGCTTTAGCCAAGATGAAGCACTATCCACTAAGTCAATTTTTAAACACTTATAATGTCGATGATAGAAAAATAAAAGAAAGGATTGATGAGATGAGAAATGGTGAACGTGTCACTTCCGCTAACCAAGAAGACCAGTACGATGCTTTAGACAAGTATGGTATTGATTTAGTTAAACAAGTACGTGAAGGAAAACAAGACCCAATTATCGGACGTGATGATGAAATCCGTGATGTGATTCGCATCTTGTCACGAAAGACAAAAAATAATCCTGTATTACTAGGGGAGCCAGGTGTTGGTAAAACCGCTATTGTAGAAGGATTAGCACAGCGAATCGTGCGCAAAGATGTCCCTGAAAATTTAAAAGATAAAACAATCTTCTCGCTCGATATGGGTGCATTAATTGCGGGAGCTAAGTACCGCGGTGAGTTTGAAGAACGATTAAAAGCAGTTCTTAAAGAAGTCAAAAAGAGTGACGGGCAGATTATTCTCTTTATTGATGAGATACATAATATTGTCGGAGCTGGTAAAACAGAAGGCAGTATGGACGCTGGTAACTTATTAAAACCGATGTTAGCACGTGGAGAGCTACATTGTATTGGAGCGACAACGCTTGACGAGTATCGTGAATATATGGAAAAAGACAAAGCGTTAGAACGACGTTTCCAACGTGTATTAGTACCCGAGCCAACTGTTGAGGATACGATTAGTATTCTGAGAGGATTAAAAGAGCGTTTTGAAGTGCATCATGGTGTCAATATTAATGATAATGCGTTAGTTGCTGCGGCAACCCTATCCAACCGCTATTTAACCGACCGCTTTTTACCAGATAAAGCGATTGATTTAGTCGACGAAGCATGTGCGACCATTCGCGTGGAAATGAACTCTATGCCAACTGAGTTAGACCAAGTGACTCGTCGTTTAATGCAACTTGAGATTGAAGAAGCTGCTTTGAAAAAAGAACATGATGATGCAAGTAAGAAACGCTTAGCTATTTTACAAGAAGAACTGGCAGAATTGAGAGAAGAAACGAATAATCTCAAGATGAAATGGGAAACAGAGAAAGAAGAAGTCAATAAAGTTAGTCAAAAGCGTGGTGAACTCGAACAAGCACGACGTCAGTTGGAAGATGCCGAAAATGATTATGACTTAGAAAAAGCCGCTGTTTTACGTCATGGCACGATTCCACAACTTGAAAAAGAATTAAAAGAACTAGAAGAAAAAAATGCTGCAAATGATAGTCGCCTTGTACAAGAATCAGTAACAGACGAAGAAATATCCGTTGTAGTTGAACGCTTAACAGGTATCCCAGTGTCACGCTTAGTCGAAGGTGAACGCGATAAATTACTTCGCTTGAATGAAACGTTACATCAACGTGTTATCGGTCAGGACGAAGCAGTAGACGCCGTTGCAGATGCTGTTATACGTTCGAGAGCAGGCTTGCATGATCCAAACCGACCATTAGGCTCATTTATATTCTTAGGACCAACGGGGGTAGGTAAAACAGAATTAGCCAAAGCTTTAGCAGAGAATCTATTTGATTCAGAAGAACATATGATGCGCATTGATATGAGTGAGTACATGGAAAAACACAGTGTTTCTCGTTTAATCGGTGCTCCTCCAGGATATGTAGGACATGAAGAAGGCGGTCAGTTAACTGAAACGATACGTCGTCAACCGTACTCCGTTATTCTTTTTGATGAGATTGAAAAAGCGCATCCGGATGTCTTTAATATACTACTACAAGTATTGGATGACGGTCGTCTAACAGATTCTAAAGGACGCGTGGTTGATTTTAAAAATACCGTGTTAATTATGACAAGTAACATTGGTTCACAACTTCTATTAGAAGGGGTCGAAGACGGTAAAATCACGGAAAGTACTCAAGAGAGTGTCATGCAATTGCTGCAAAGTCACTTTAGACCAGAATTTTTAAACCGAGTAGATGACACGATTCTATTTACCCCGTTAAGCATGAATGATATTAAAGGAATTATCGTGAAGATGACACGACAATTGGCTGAACGTTTAGAAAAACAAGAAATTACATTAGAAATTTCTGAAGCTGCTCAAGACTGGATTGCTGAAAATGCTTATGATCCAATCTACGGAGCAAGACCTATTAAACGTTTCTTAACACGTCACGTCGAAACACCTTTAGCAAAAGAGATTATCGCCGGTCATTTAATGCCGAATACGGTCGTGACTATTACCGTTGAAAATAATGAATTGAGGTTTGAATCAACTGAAAAATAGGAAAACACCGTGTACCCATTAGAGGTGCACGGTGTTTTTTCTTAAAAATAATCACTAAAGTAGGCCGTTTGATTTGGAATGATTTTTTCTAGTTGTTTAATCACAATTGCTTCTGTTTGAATACGACCTAAATGATACAGATAGCGTGGACGTTTATAGCTCATCAGCATTGTCGTGAGCGTCTGGATATCAAGACTTACTTTGGTTCCAATCGGTTCATTCGTCACTTGAATGTTACCTTCTTCAGTCCAGCTAACCGAAAAAATCCCGTTATTCCACTTTGCAATGGGGTCGAATATCTCAAAATGAAACGGCTCTGCTTCATTTTCAAACGGATAGTGAGCGAGAAACTGTTCGACATCTACAATACGTGCCATAAAGAAAGGCTGAATGGTTTCAGTGATATCACTATCATCAAGCGTGAAGGCTATCGGCTCATTTTTATATGTATTACCGACGACTTGGTCAATCATAGAGAAATGAGCGGTAATAAAATTCCAAAGACCAGTACGGGCTTCTTGGTTTAAATAAATCATTTCCTTAATATGAAACGTATCTTCAGCTAACCAATAAAAACAAAAGCCAGTAGGATTGTCTTCACTATCATAATACACGGCTGCAATGCGTTCTTCTTCGTTCTCCCAACGCCAATATTCATCCCAATTGAGTTCTGAGCGAATCATCGCACCATGTGTTTGTTTTGCAAAGGAATCATACGCTTTTTTTACGTCAGGATGGTCGTGGTCGAGCCGTTCGATATAGCCGGGAACAGGAACAACTGCGGGTAGCTGAGAGTCCTTTATTGAAAACGTCATTTTATCAGAGATGATTTCCCATCCTTTGCGTCTGTAATAGGGAATATTATAAGGATATAGGTACGAAATCCATTGATTACGCTCGCGCATATTAGTCAGAGCGACTTCAATAAGCTCTTTCATCAAGCCTAAATTAGAATACTCGGGGTAAGTTCCCACCCCCGTGACACCCCCCATGTTAAATGGGGTACCGTGGATATTAACTTCACACGGATAGACGGCGATTTGTGAAATTAAATCATCTCCATCAAACCAGCCAATCACATCCGACGTTGCTAAAACAGGACGTTTTGCACGGGCAATTTCTTGCTCGTCTTCGTAACCTCCTTCTTCAATATCAGCATCTGTCACTTGAAAAACGTAGCGAAGTAACTCGTTAAATTGGCTTAAATGAGATATATCAACGGTTTTTAATTGTAATTTTTGTTTAATCTGCTCTCGATTCATGTTATTCCCTCACTTTGTTGGTAGCCTTAGTATACCAAATTAATAAAAAGATAGGGAAATAAATGCCATCTGTCTAAAAAACATGATAAAATTTAAGGGGGATAGCAAAAGACTTTTACAATCGGCCTTAAGATTGCTATAATCATAGGGTGATTGAGTAGAAAGTAGGAATAGATAATGAATTTAGAAGAAATGAGAAAAAGACAAGAGAAAATCAGGAATTTTTCGATTATTGCCCATATAGACCATGGTAAATCTACCTTGGCTGACCGTATCTTACAACAAACAGAAACGGTGTCCGAACGTGAAATGCAAAATCAATTATTAGATTCAATGGATTTAGAACGTGAACGTGGGATTACTATCAAACTAAATGCTGTCGAATTAACGTATACAGCTAAAGACGGCGAAGAATATATTTTTCATTTGATAGACACACCAGGTCACGTCGACTTTACGTATGAAGTGTCACGAAGCTTAGCGGCTTGTGAAGGGGCATTATTAGTTGTTGACGCAGCACAGGGAATTGAAGCTCAAACCTTAGCTAACGTTTATTTAGCAGTTGATAACGACTTGGAAATTTTACCAGTCATCAATAAAATCGACTTGCCTGCAGCTGACCCTGAAAAAGTCCGTGCAGAAATAGAAAATGTTGTAGGAATTGACGCATCAGAAGCTGTTTTAGCAAGTGCTAAATCAGGCATTGGAATTGAAGATATTTTAGAACAAATTGTTGAAAATGTTCCAGCTCCGGATGGCGATATTGAAGCACCGCTAAAAGCGTTAATCTTTGACTCGGTTTATGATAGCTACCGTGGTGTTGTACTGAGTGTGCGTATCGTAGACGGTATGGTCAAGCCTGGTGATGAAATTATGCTAATGCAAAACGGTAAGAAGTTTGAAGTGACGGAAGTCGGCGTCTTTTCACCGAAAGCTATTGCTCGCGATGTTTTATCAGTGGGAGATGTTGGTTACATTACTGCAAGTATTAAAACCGTACAGGATACACAGGTAGGGGATACTGTTACCTTAGCAGATAATCCAGCAACAGAAGCGTTATCTGGTTATCGTAAAATGAACCCGATGGTGTACTGTGGCTTGTATCCAATTGATAATTCTCGATACAATGATTTACGTGAAGCACTTGAAAAATTACAATTAAATGACTCGGCCTTAGATTATGAAGCAGAAACTTCACAAGCTCTTGGTTTCGGTTTCCGTTGTGGTTTCTTAGGATTGCTCCATATGGATGTGATTCAAGAACGTTTAGAACGTGAGTTTAATTTAGAACTTATTACGACTGCACCATCTGTTATTTATCATGTCAATAAAACGGATGGCACACAGGTAATCGTGGATAACCCAGCTGAGTTTCCTGAACCGGGTGTGATTGAGTCAGTAGAAGAACCCTATGTAAAAGCTAGTATCATGGTTCCGAATGACTATGTTGGTGCTGTTATGGAGCTGTCACAACGCAAACGTGGCGACTTTGTCACAATGGACTACTTAGATGACTATCGCGTCAATGTTGTCTATGAATTGCCACTATCTGAAATTGTATTTGATTTCTTTGATACACTGAAATCACATACAAAAGGGTATGCTTCTTTAGATTACGAGATTATAGGTTATAAAGAATCTCGTCTTGTTAAGATGGATATTTTATTAAATAATGAAAAAGTCGATGCACTAAGCTTCATCGTTCATCGCGATTTCTCTTACGAACGTGGTCGCGCGATTGTTGAGAAGTTGAAAAAACTTATTCCGCGTCAACAATTTGAAGTGCCCGTTCAAGCTGCGATCGGACAAAAAATTGTGTCACGTTCTAATATCAAAGCCTTAAGGAAAAACGTTTTGGCTAAGTGTTATGGTGGTGACGTTTCCCGTAAACGTAAACTTCTTGAGAAACAAAAAGAAGGTAAAAAGCGGATGAAGTCAATAGGATCTGTAGAAGTACCGCAAGAAGCGTTCATGGCCGTCTTGAGAATGGACGAGGATGAATAGTTGAAATAGCAAGGTTTATAAGTTTTTAAACTAAATAAATATGATGTTTGCCCACCATTTGCCCACCATATACAAAATATGATGGCTTTGGTGGGCATTTTCTATGCTTTTTGAGAGAGTATATTTTCGAAGATATCGACTGTTTCTTTTTTCATTTTTTTAGTCACGTGAGCATATGTATCCATAGTCGTTGATAAGCGAGCGTGGCCAAGTCTTACTTGTATGTCTTTTGGTTTTGCTCCATTCTCAAGCAGCATCGTAGCGTGAGTGTGTCTAAAAGAATGAAAGTTATAGTCTACACCACTTTCTTTCCGATATTTTTCTATTGTGAATGAAGTGAGAGTCAGAAAAGAAAAGGTACAACTTACTCAATGGGTTTTTATGTTTATAGGTTAAAGAACAATACTGAGGTACCATCTAAACCAGAAATTAGTAAACCTCAATCGGCACCTAGCAGTTGGTATGCTGAAAAGCGACATTCAAATCTAATCAAGGTAATAAAACTATTATGATTTTAGATTGTGTACCGAATGAAAAGATTATTGGTAAAATCTATCCGAGTGATAAAGTAAAATATGATGCCGTTAAACATGAAGCTGGATATGTATGGGTAAGACAACCGAGAAGTAAGGGATATGGGTATATTGCTATCGGAAAAGATAACGGAGTAAAAAGAACAGAATCATGGGGCCCGTGGTATTAATTTTTTGCGTATGTTAAAAGTTGATCTTGCTTAAATGAAAGCGTGAAAAGCCGCTAACTATTAATTTAGTTAACGGCTTTTTATTTATATCCTAACAACTTCTCTTTTTTTGACCATGGAATTATTTTTAAGTCAGCATCTTTAGCAACTGCCAGCGATTTGTCAGGAATTTTTTTTCCATTTAAATCGTTACCAATTAAAATGTACTTTGTCTGTGGTTTGTTTGTTATTAAATCCTCTTTTACATATTTTTGCGCTGCTACTCTATCAAATGAGGGGTCACCTAGAAACTGAAAAATAGTATCAGGTCTGCTTTTAGTTTTTCCTACTGAATAGTCTACATGATGTAGTATACCAGAAGCACCAATCATGTGTGGTTTTTCAGTGCCACCAAATTCATTTTCATACAAAAAACTATATACATCTTCAGCAAACATAGTTTTTGTTTTACTTTGTATAGTAAATAAAAGATCATACACCTTCAAAATACCTTGAATTAGGTTATGTTTTTTTTGAGGGAAATCTTTTGGGTTTTCAGCTATAACGCAAAGTTCATCATCAAATTGAGAAATACCAAAATCTTTTTTTATTGAATCTAACAAATTCATTCTAGTTTCAGTTAATTTAAATCCAGCCATTTCTAATTCTTGAATGGTTACTCCATCATCAGTAATTCTAATTTTCCCAGAATTCAAGTACTCTATATAAATAGCTATTCGATCATTTATATGATTTTTAAAAGGTGTTAATATTTCGCTCGCTTTTTCTAATTCTGTAACAGAATACTTTTTTTCATACCACGCAAAATACTCCTTTAATAAATTAGCTGTTTGCGAATTCATAAATATTTCTCCTTTCTACGCAATAGGTATTTGTATATTTGCTATGTCTACATTACAAAATAATAAAATAGCTATTAAACTATCTCTTAATTCATGAATTAAAACTTCGTCTGTAATATAACTTAATGGTTCGACTATCTTCCCATCATTATGAGTTTCATCAAAAATATGCACATGAGGAGTTTCTATCAAATTCTCGTGTATATCTTCATGTGGAGAACCTGTCATATCCAACCTTATCATTCTTCCGAGTTTCTCAGAAAAAAAGGTATAAGACAAAGGATTCTCTCGCACACGTCCTTTTCTATTAACCAACAATTTGTAAATATCTTCTTCATCATTATTATTCATAAATTTAGTATATGCCTGTTTTCTATTCTCAGGAATATTTAGAGAGTTACTCTTTAATGATTTTAAACAATTGATAATCTCATTCAGAATTTCATCATTCAATACCAGCACACTCCTTTATCAAATAATACCATCAGAGTGTAAATTGTTAAATAGGAACGAATGTTCTAATTTATTACTGTTATTATATTTATAATTTTGTATTCTATGCCAAACAACCCACTTCGAACTCTTTCTCAAACGAAGTAGGGTTCTTGATAAACATTTTCTTAACAATAAGTTGTTTTCTACTATTATAAACACCAAACAATGCAACCTTTGTTTTTCCATCTTTGAAAAAAGAAGAGAGTTACATATAGAAGTATCACCACAAATGCAATTGATAGAGTCACCATTAACAAGCAAAGAAAAGCGTACTAACATTTCAAGAAAAAAACTGACTAGTTTTTTTTATCTACTATCTCTGTTAGATTGTTTATTATATAAATCGCCTCGACTATTGTTGTTCTTATTATACGAACGAACGTTCCTGTTAGTCAAGGGAGACAAAATATATTCCGACATTCTTTCCATGAAAAATAGAATGTTGTGGAAGTTATTAGAATTATATAGAAGTTATAAACAGATTAAAAAACCATTGAAAGATTGAAACAAGAAGCTGAAAATATGGCGGTACAAGAGATTGAAGAAACAAATATCAATCTAGGCATTGATAAGAAACCAACTTTTATCATCGAACCTTTAATTTTAGAGAGATTTAAAATTATAATAAAAGAAATGTTGTAAAGTTTAAGATTATTAATTCATATTTATGAGGATTGCGCTATTAAAATAAGAATAACATTAAAGTCGTCCGTTATATTTCAGTGATAGGATGAATATTATTCATTGAATATTAATACAAACTATCAAATCTAAAGTTTGTGAGACTATTGATTAAATTTTAATATTAAAATTTATATTGTGCAGGGAACGTCAGTTCTGATATAATAGGTATATTCTCCTTTGAGATTATATTAGCTAAGGCATAAGATGCTATTGTTATCCTAAGCCTTTTTTGGTTTAATGTTATATATCTAATATAATCTTTTGGAGGAGCTTAAATGAATATTACTGAACTAAGACAATTTATTAATAATCTAAATCATGCTAACCCTGACTCAATTATTTTAAAGTTAGTCGTTAAGAATAATGATGTGTATCAAAGTTATAATGTTGTTCTCGACCTAAATTTAAGGTTAGAAATAAAAGAAATGTATTCAAATCATTTAGCTACTAGATTATATGATTTGGAGCAAAAATTGTATAATCCTAATATAGTTCAAGATGGTTGTGTAGAAGTGTGTGACCTAGAAGTAGCTAACATATCTGAAGTTATAGAAAAGTTGGAGGATGAGGAATATAATCTGGATGATGTTGAAGATTTGGATTTAAATAATGTTAATTTTTATGTTTTGAAATTTTCTGAATCCAATAATAAGGCATATATTTTTAGAAGATTTAATAAGCTTAAAAAACTTAGAAGAGGTTTTTTTGGAATAATAGATGGTAATACATTTCATAAATTAGATAACACTTTGGTTTTGGGACTCGACAGTGAGATAGATACGTTGGTGTATGAGGAAGAAGCTCTTATAGTAAATAGATTTGCTTTACAAACTATTTTTAATATGAATGATTATTTTATAGATAGAGCTACACAGGCATTAGACCAAGTTGAAAAGAGTAATGTAATAAGTAATTTCATTAATTTTAGAAATGATTGTATTGGGGATCGCCAAGCTGTTAAGAGAATTACAAAAATAATGAATACACCTAATAGGTTGGAAGACTTTATAAAACATGCCGATAGACTTCCTGAAGTTATTCGAGAAGCTAAATTAGAAGTAACTGTAGATGTTAATGGCTCTTTGGAATATGATGGAACAAGAGAGATTAGAAGTGAGATACTTTTTTGCATGGCTGATGCATATTATCTTTCGTTACTACTTCAAAGAATAGGTGAAGATGTAGCTCAGTAAGTAAGAAAGGAACGGTGATTATGAGTGTAATACAAAAAACGATGCGAATTATTCGGAAATTTACATTTTATCTATCTTCTTTTTTACCTTTATACTTATTGTTATTTATTCAGAATGTTGAAATAAGAGATAAGAATCATAAAAGATTAAATGTCCATGCTTTTTTTTCACAATTCTTTATCACTTCATCCGGTAGTGTAAAAGTGTTTTGGATAGCATTAACTATATTAATTGTGTTGAGTATTCTGGGCATAGTTATTTTTGTAAAGGTATACAGAAAATCTCCTGGTCGAAGAGTAACATTAAAAGCTGTTGACTATGTGCACGAAGATACTATGGGATATATTGTTACTTATATTGTTCCTATGATATCTATGGATATTCACAGTTATCGTAGTTTGTTAGTTAACTTCTTGCTTTTCTTAATAATTGGTAGCTTCTATGTAAAGAATGATCAAATTTTTATGAATCCTCTGTATAATTTTTTAGGATATAATGTTTTTTCTGCAGAGGATAGAGTATACATAACTAGAATAAAAAAGCATGAAATTCGTGTTATCTCTAAGAATAATACTTTTGTTAGAATAAATAATATTCTTGGAGATATTTATTTGTTAACCAAGGATTAAAGAAAATATATAGTGCCCTTAATAATGAAATTTTTGAATATGTTATTGAATTACATACTTTTTCAGGGTGTATTCTTTATGTTTACACGTATGATCATGATAAGAGGTTTTTTTTTGGTTGAGAGTATGAAGTTCTTAGGATTAGAAATTGGTAGTTGGGCAGATTGGATAGGAATTGTTGTTACATTCTTAACTATATTTTTAACTATTCGATATTATAATAATGATAACAAAAAGATTTCAAAGTAGTATTGTATCCAATTTTTACCCAAGAAGAAGACGGAATTATTAGTGTTCAACAAAGGCCTGTAAGCTTGGAATTTTATGCTGTGAATTTTTCTAAAGGTCCTGATTTAGTATACTTTTTTACAATTCGAACAAAACGAAATTTTTTTCAAAAACATTTCAGAAAAGTACCTGATATTAATATCGATTGGGATTTTTCGTTTGGTAATAGAGTACCCGACTATCAGTCCGTAGAACCTAGGAATAAAACTAAGATAGAGCATTTCGAGATTCACTGGTTTTATGATGCTGCTCTCTTGGCATACCGTAAGACAAAGAATAAAAAATTTATGGAAAGAGTTTTTTTAGAAATATTGTATGTTAATGTTGATGGAAAAGAGTTTTCTAAAAGTGTTATTTTTCCTGTGAAAGAGCTATTAGAATATAGTAATGATAAAGAGAGATAATTTGGTATCTTTCAATCTAGTTAGACTTACATATTACATGTTTGATTTTTTGACTTTAATATCATTCACTTGATGGTAGCGATTATTATTTATCGATATAAACGTAATTATTTTCCGACATCCTTCCCACATAAATCGGAAAATTGTAGAAGTTAATAGAACTGTTTAGAGATTCTAAAAGAATATAACTTCCAATAAATCATTGATATAGGAAGGTTTTAGAAGTGATTAGAATAAGGAAAAGGCCAGTAGGAAATCTTGTTATTATAAGAAGCGTTCATGGCCGTCTTGAGAATGGACGAGGATGAATAGTGAGAGAGTAATGTTTTATATTTTAAAAAGGACTGATGAATCATTTTTTGATTCATCAGTCCTTTAAATTATAGAGCCATTAATAACAAACCTTACAAGGTGTTAATCCTCTTGCATTAGCCTCCTCTAGTGAAGCAGGTGTGAAATTACCATTTCCATGCGCGTGTGTATGGTATTTTTCTCCTGTTGGTGTAACATAGACCGTCTGATTTTGATTGACAGGAGTCTGTACTTGCTGTTCAGATTGTTGTGGCGGAATAGGTTGTTCAACTATTTCTTGTTCAGCGGAGCTAATTTCGCTTGAGCCATCAGCGTAGTTTAATGTCACACCATCTTGTATATTAAAAATATACACATTAAATTTAATGGTATCGCTGTTGATTGATTGAGCTCTCATGCTTACTCCACGGGCTAGTAGTTCGTTATCTCTAAAAACAGGAGTAACCGAATATCTGACATAATTATTAGGTGATTGATCTAAATAGTATTTGACATCCATTTCATGACGTAGCATTTCAGGACTATTTAATTGTCTAGTACCAGTAATTAGATTTTTCCAGTTATCATTCTCTCCAGCAAGTGCATGGCCAATTAAGTGAGAACGATTGTATAAGTAGCCACTTTTTATTTTTTTGTTTTTCCATCCAGTCGGGGTTACTTTAGAAATGTCACCTCTTTTTTCGGTAGGCATAAGGCTTTGGTTTAGCATGGCTTCAGCTGACGTCGCTCTGTTTAGACTATCTAAATCACCATACTTTTCCCAAGCACCATTTGCGAGTGACAATTCATCGTCAGAAAAATTTGGATGATTGTTATTTATTATAATGGTTTGTATACCTTCAAACTCTTTGTACGCAAGCTCGGATGTATCAAAACTTTTAGTTTCTTGTTTTGGTTCTTCAGTTGGTACTACTTCTGTGGTGTTGATTGTAACTGATATTTCTTCATTTTCTGACAATGGCGTGGTTGATTTCGTAGATGAACTAGTTTCAGATGTAGTGGTGGCCTGCTTATTGTCTACAACATTTGTAATCGAGGACTCTGTGTCAGTTACCTTACTAATGTTGTCATCAGTTGCTGCATTTATAAGACCACTGGATAGAATGAGACCAAAGGAAATAGCTGCATAGGTCATATATTTTTTAGCTTTGACAGGTTGTTTTTTAGTGAATGATTGAGCTCCCAAAAATCCACATATTACAAAACTTATAAATCCTGCTAAGATGAAAAATGTTGAAAACAAACTGGTTAAAATAATAAGTGCGATAACGCCAATTACTATCTGTTTAGATTTGCTATCGTATTGTTTCGTTTTTTTACGTGAACTTCTTTTTTTCTTTTTCATGATTATCCTCCAATATGTTATAATAACAAACATAGAAAGATGTTAAGTTTATCGGAGTAAGAGACAAGTGTACCCGCACTTGTCTTTTTTTAATTTATATAACTAGTATTGAAAGATTGTTATTCTAAAGATGTTAATACTTTGATTAAGTCTTTTTCCAATTCTTTCTGTTGTGTTGCTGTTAATTTGTCAGATGTTCGGACGACAAGAGTGCCTATAACGGTATGGGATCCAGAACTTAAGGCACTACCATCAAAACCACTTAAATAATCATTTCTTCTATAAGCGTCTTCTTCAGTAGGGTAAACTTCAATCGAACCGCCCGCATCAGTACCCTTGTCAATCAAATCACTACCAAAAATATCTTCTTTGTTAACATTTTTATGCGAGAAATAGACTGTCGCAGTATAACCGCCAGCTTTATTTAAATTTCCATTAGGATCATTCTCTTCAGTAACAGATGCTATTTCTCCGATGTCGGCTAATTGCTGTAATTTTAAAATAATGAAATCCTCAGTAGGATTAGTAATCTGAGCTAACTGTTTGAAACTATTTTCAACAGCCTCAGTTTTGTCTTTTAAATTTTTAATTTCATTAGCATAATCTAACGGTTGTTTAAGCTTCATTGTTTCTTTTTCTACTTCTTCTATTTTCTTTGGTGTATCAGGATTTTTTCTTGTAGTTTCTTTCGCTTCAGAAATAGCAATTTGCAAATCAGTCAAAGTCTGTTCATTTAGCGGTTGTTTGTTCGAGTCAAGAGATTTTTGAGCATTTTCAATTTCTTTGTTTAACTCATTATTTTTCTTTTCAACTACTTCTTTTTCTTTATTAAAATCCATTACAGCGTTATCATAAGGTACTTTAATTTGTGAATACCAATAATAGCCACCTATTCCAATAAGTAGTAAGCTCGTTAATAACAAAATTCTTTTTTTAGTCAAAATCATCATCCTCCTCAAGTATTTATTTTAAAATTTTGATAGATAAAAAAACACGTTTTAACCACTAATCATTATTCCTATTCATCAACGTACTGTTATCATCTAACAATAAAAGTGGTAATAAATTTTCTTATATATAACAATATTATTTGAATATTGTCTATAACTCATTGTACCAAAAAATAAATAAAAAAAGTAATAAAAATAGTGAGAATAACTTATTGTTTCAAACTAAATCAGTATATAGCTAAAATCAATTTTATGTTCATTAAATAAAGGAAAAAACTTCTTCCTAATTGTTTGTTTTATAGAAGAATGGAATCATTTTCCGTAGTACTAAGGAAATATTCAGTTTGTTTTGAAAGCGCTTGTAAAATATACTAAGTATATAAAATAACGATTTGAGGAGGAATAAATGATGACGAGTTTTCCAAAAGATTTCCTTTGGGGCGGCGCTGTGGCGGCACATCAATTAGAAGGAGCTTGGCAAACTGGAGGTAAAGGTGTCAGTGTTGCTGATGTGATGACAGTCGGCTCTCCAAGTCGATATCGTTCGATTACCGACGGTGTGTTACCAAATGAATACTATCCCAATCATGAAGGTATAGATTTTTATCATCGATACAAAGAGGATATCGCTCTTTTTGCAGAAATGGGTTTAAAGTGTTTTCGGACGTCGATTGCATGGACGCGTATTTTTCCTAATGGAGATGAAAAGGAACCAAATGAAGAAGGATTAAAGTTTTATGATAACTTATTTGACGAGTGTCTCAAATACAATATTGAACCCATTGTTACGTTATCTCATTTTGAGCTTCCGTATCATTTAGTAAAAGAGTACGGTGGTTTTCGTAATCGTAAGTTAATTGATTTCTTTTTACGTTTTTCAGAAGTATGTTTTAATCGCTATAAAGATAAAGTGAAATACTGGATGACGTTTAATGAAATTAATAATCAAGCTAACTACCATGAAGATTTTGCTCCATTTACCAATTCAGGTATTTATTATCAAAAAGGAGAAGATCGAGAGGCTATTATGTATCAAGCGGCTCATTATGAATTAGTGGCCAGTGCTAAAGCAGTAAAAATTGGTAAAGAAATCAATCCTGATTTCCAAATTGGGTGTATGATTGCGTACTCTCCCTTGTATGCAGTAAATAATAAACCAGAAAATACATTAATGTCTTTAAAATCAATGGAAAAACGTTATTATTTCTGTGATGTTCATGTACATGGTTTTTATCCAAATCATATTTTGAATTATTGGAAACGCAAAGGAATCGAGATTGATTTTACCGAAGAAGATGAGAAGGCATTAAAAGAAGGAACCGTTGATTATATTGGCTTTAGCTACTATATGTCTCATGCAGTTGAGCACCGTGAAGAAAATGAACATTATGATTATGACGAGACAAAAGATTTAGTTCGAAATGAATTTGTAGAAGTTTCCGACTGGGGCTGGCAAATTGATCCTGTAGGATTAAGATACTCGCTAAATTGGCTAACTGATATGTATCACTTACCGTTATTTATTGTTGAAAATGGTTTTGGCGCGTATGATAAGAAAGAAACGGATGGTAGTGTTCATGATGACTATCGTATTGATTATTTAAGTTCTCATATCAAACAAATGAAATTAGCGGTAATAGAAGATGGTGTCGATTTAATGGGATACACACCATGGGGATGTATCGACTTAGTTTCTGCTGGAACGGGCGAGATGGAAAAACGTTATGGCTTTATCTATGTAGATAAAGATAATAAAGGCAATGGTACATTAGAACGAAGTCGTAAAGATTCTTTTTACTGGTATCAAGATGTGATTAAAACAAACGGAAGTCTACTTTAAAATTTGAAGGAGTGTATGAAGATGAAAAAGGCATTAATTATCTGTGCAGCAGGAATGTCATCATCCATGATGGCAGCAAAAACAACTGAATATTTCACAAGCAAAGGTGAAGATATCATGGTCGATGCAGTCTCGGCGACAGAAGGAGAAAAAATGATTAAAACGAGTGATTTTGATTTATTCTTAATATCTCCACAAACTTCTATGTATTTTGATAAGTTTAAAAAAACAGGAGATGAGGTAGGGAAACCTGTTGTAAGCATCCCGTTTCCAGCCTATGTTCCTATACCAACAGGGATTAAACAACTGAGTGAAGTTATAGAAGAAAACATATAGAAAGTGAGGGGAGATAATGAGATCCAAAGAGAGAGAATTGCTTTTGCACTTGATACATCATCAAGAACAGTTTGTTACTAGCCAAGTCTTAGCCTCTGAGTTGTCATTGTCTGACCGCACTGTCCGCACATATATCAATCATTTAAAAGAATTAGTAAGCGAAAATGGTGGTGAAATATCTTCCAAGAGGGGATACGGATATTGTTTCCATATTGTGAACAAGTTGGATTTTGATCTTTTCTTAAATGAACAAGGACTTAATTTTAATTATGAAGAACATTCACCACATATTTCCGATATTACCGATCGAAAAAATTATATCTTAAATAAGTTACTTTTAGAAGAAGCTACGATTAATTTGGATGATTTAGCAGAAGAGTTATTTATTAGCCGTTCTTCTTTGAGTAAGGACATTCAAGAAATAAAAGAAAAGTTAAAATCATATCGTCTCACATTGTCTTCAAAACATGGCGTAGGGCTGTGGGTGGATGGTGACGAGCGTAGTAAACGTCATTTTATTTTAGATTATTTTTTTGGTAAAAATTATACAAATTCTTTAAAAAAATATCTAGGGAATAGTTCTTTCTTTGAAGATATTAGTTTCGAAGAATTGACGATTATTATTCTGGATGAGATTAGAGAAGAAAAACTAAAAATCTCTGATATTATCATTCAAAATTTGGTTTTACATCTTGCTTTGAGTATTAAACGATTAAAAGAGGGATTTGAGATAAAAGAGTTAGGAATTTCGGCGGATATTTCCGATCGAGTTGAATACCAAGCGGCTAAGAATATTGTCAATCGGATAGAAGATTTTTATCAAATACCCTTTCCGAGTGAGGAAGTCTCTTATCTGGCGTTACATTTGATGGCAAAATCGAATCATTCTGTTGTAGAAGAAAATCAAGAACTGTCTAATGAACTTAGTCAGGCTATGACTGCCTTAAGCAAGAATTTGTGTTATTCCATTAGTGAAGACTATCAGCTGAGAGTAGGTTTGTTAGATCATTTGAAACCGATGTTAGTTAGATTAGAACGAAATATATCATTAGACAATCCTTTAACAGATGAGATAAAAAAGAATTATACATTAGCATTTGAATTAACCAAAAAGTATCTAGGTCAAATGCCTTCGCTATCACATTATCACATTACAGATGACGAATGGGCGTACTTAACACTACATGTCATGGCAGCGATGGAAAAAGCAAAGGATATGGAAAAAATTCATGCACTGATTATTTGTGCCACAGGTTATGGTAGCGCCCAGCTACTAAAAAACCGAGTGATCAATGAATTTGAAAATCACATTACAGTGACAAATGTTCAAGGATATTATGAAATTAACGATGCCAGTTTAAAAGATGCTGACTTAATTATCTCGTCGATTGATCTTTCGACAATGGTGTTTCCAATACCCGTCATTCATGTCAGTGTTTTTTTAAATGATGAGGATGTAGCAAAAATACGGAAAACGATTCAACAAATCAGTACTAAAAATCGTTTGATTAACACGCCACAAATAAATAGTAAACAAAATCCATATAATGAAAAAATTATGATGGAACATATGGATGACAACTATTTTAAAGTGTATCACAATTCGCCGAGTAAATCGCAAGTGTTGAATGATTTAGCAGAGCTTTTAAGTGTCAATGAAGCGGAGAATTATTCGAAAGAGTTACTCGAACAAATTTATCATCGCCAACAAATGGGTCAAATTATTTTTAGTGAGAGTATTGTAGTGCCACATCCTGCGTTACCAGTGGGTATCTCGACGAAAATTGCTGTGGCGTTAATTCCAAAAGGCATGATATGGGATGAAGCTCAACAAATTCATTTTGTCTTTTTAATCTCCCCTTCCTATATTGAAAATCAAGGAATTACAGTCATAACCAAAGCTATTGTAAAACTAGTGGATTGTTTATCGCATCAAGAAGATATGTTAAAAAATCCAAATTTTAATCACTTTAAAAGATTATTTTTAGAACTTATTTAAAAGGAGAGAGGAGGAACGAGGATGACCGAAAAAGAGAATGTTATGAGTAGCGAGGAGATTCAAGTTGCTGCTTTTGAAATAATACTAAATAGCGGAAATGCACGAACAACCATACACAAAGCTTTTGCAGCAATGCGAAAAAAAGAAATCGAAGAAGCAGAAAAGTTTTTAGCAGAAGCTAATGAGCAGATAGTACTCGCACATAAATCTCAGACGACGTTGTTAAAGGATTATGCGGCAGGTAAAAAAATCGAAATGGAAATTATTATGGTCCATGCTCAAGATCATTTGATGAACACGATGACTTTGTTGGAGGTTGCTGAAGAGATGAAATTTTTACATCAACAACCTTTATAAACTAAAAGAAGAAAGGAGGTTTTATCATGAAAGATGCCGAAAAAAAAGCACTCGATACAGATCGTAAAAAACTAAGTCTAAAAACAATGTATTTTAATCGTTTTCTACTCATTCGGTATCTAAGCGCAGGGTTTTTCTTCACTAATTTGTATTGGTTGATTTTGCTTTATTTAAGTCAATCAAGACTACTCTTTCTTCCATTATTTTTGATCATAGTTATTTTAACATCAGTCTTCGAACAAGCAAAATTATATAGTGCACCGACGAATATTGTGCCACGCACTACAAATTATTATCGTTTACAGTTGATTGTTAATATTGGATTATTGTTAGCAACATTCACGCCATTATTTTCTTCACTGTTTCCTTTTATGAATCAAGGAATGTCTGGACGAACTTTTATGACTATCTTTCTTTTGACAGGTTGCCTACTATCTTTGTGGATTCAGAATCGTTTACGCAATATTAGTCATAACAATGACAAGCACTACCAACGAATTAAACAATATGAAAAATCGCTATACCTATGAGAGGAGAGTAAGATATGTTTAACTTTTTACAAAAATATTTGATGGGCCCAATGGGCAAAGTAGCTCAAATGAAAATTGTTCGTGCAGTAATGGCAGCAGGGATGGCTTCAATTCCCTTTACAATTGTAGGTTCGATGTTTTTAGTATTAAATGTTTTACCTGTGGCCTTTACAGGACTAGAAGGATTATTTGAAGCTAGTTTTTTCAAAATCAGCTCGTTGTACATGGTAGCAAATACAATGACTATGGGGATTCTAGCAATATACTTTGCTATTGTTTTTGCTTATGAGTTAACGGCAATTGAACGAGATGAGCAAGATTTGAATGTGAATCCATTGACTGGGGCATTGTTAGCGGTATTTGCTTTCTTTATGTGTGTTCCTGAAATCGTTTGGGAAAGTGGAAAAATGGTTTTAGTCAATTCTATTACTGATTCAGAAACAGTTGTTAATGGTATTCGTATGGCTGGTTTTGCTGAGCGTCTAGGAACATCTGGTATCTTTACTGGCATTATTATGTCAGTGATTGCTGTTGAATTGTATTGTATGTGTGTGAAGCACAATTTTGTTATTAAAATGCCAGACGTTGTTCCACCAGGGGTTTCTCGTTCATTTACAGCGTTAATTCCGACTTTTCTTATTGCTTTTGTTGTGATGATTATTAATGGTGTATTGATTGCGCTTGGAACAGATATTTTTAAAGTTATTTATATTCCATTTAGTTTCGTTACAAATCTCACAAATACGTGGTTAGGAATTATGGTGATTTATTTCTTAATTCATGCCTTATGGATTGTAGGTATTCACGGAGCTAATATTATCACATCATTTTTAACGCCTATCGTTTTAGCTAATATGGCTGCTAATGCTGCTGGTGCAAACTATCCATTAGCGGGTGAGTTTAATAACTCTTACGTGACTGTCGGTGGTTCTGGTGCTACTTTAGGTTTGATTATCTTTATTGCTTTTATGGCGAAATCAGATCAATTAAAAGTATTAGGAAAAGCCTCTCTTGTACCTGGAATATTCAATATTAATGAGCCGATAATCTTTGGTATGCCAATTGTTTATAATCCATATTTAGCCTTACCATTTTTCTTGGCACCGATGGCTTCAGCTTCCTTAGCATACTTCGCGATTAAGCTAGGTCTTGTTAAACCCATGTTAGCTCAAATGCCTTGGCCATCTCCTGTTGGTATCGGAGCATTTATAGGGTCAGGTGGAGACTGGAAAGCTGCTGTTTTAGCTATTCTCTGTGCTGTACTAGCGTTTGTAATCTGGTTCCCATTCATTAAGTTTTATGACAATAAATTATTAAAAGAAGAACAAGAAAAAGCTAAGATTTTAGCTGCTTAAAGTATTTTTCAAATTTTTCATCTCACATATCAAAATCCCCCCTCCGATGGGCATTATGTCCAACGTGGGGGGGATTGTTCGTGAAAAAGATGAGAATAGCTATTTAATTAGTTAATTATTTTCCATACCATTTGTCTGAGAATTTGTTTCCTAATATTGCTCCAATAACAAGAGGAATAAGGAAAATCCAACCAGATAATGAGAAGTTAGCGATAGGTGTATATAAAGCACCTACGTTACAACCATTAGATAGACGTGTTCCGAATCCCATACAAATACCACCTAAAGCATATAATAATGCTTCTTTACCTGTCAGGTTCATTTCAGACATGAATGTGCGTTTGAATTGTCCAGAGGTTAGTAAAAAGATAATTGTACCAAACAAGATACCGAAGTTTTGCACGCTAACTCCATTTTCCAATAGAGGATTAGAGTAAAACTCAGGTGCCATTTTGGTGAATTCTGCTAATGAGTCAGCAGAAACGCCGAATAACATTAAGAATTTACCGAACCACATTCCATAAGGAGTAGAAGCGCCCCAACCAGCTTTTGTCACGCCCATCATGACGGTGAAAATCAAGGTTAGGATGACAGCGCCTTGTTTAAGTGACCAAGGTGCAACGAATAATTGATAGTAAGTGTCTTGATTAGTAACGTTGAAGTTTTTAACATCAAGTTTTGGAGCTTCGTCTTGCATTCTTTCAGATAAGACACCGTAGTAAGTGTTGGCGTTGCGACGTTTCTTTTCATATAGAAATGAAAGGGCAACAACGATTAAGGCAAAAATACCTGTTAGGATAAGTGCGCCGAGATAACCGTTTGTTCCATCATTTTTAAATAAATCCGGTAAGAAGACACCGTTAGTACCGAGTGCTTTTCCAGTTTCAGATGTAAACCATGAGTTAATAATCCAACTCTGTGAATTTTGTACGGGGTATCCTAAAAAGACGCCCATACAAAAGAAAATAAAAGTGACGCCTGCTCGAGGTAGTGCCGTTACTAAGTCTGTTAACACGCCTGATGCACAACAAGAAGAGAAAGCCATCCCAAATCCAAATAAAATACCACCTAAAATAAGACCAGTGTTGATAGGGTTGACCCATAAGTCAAATTGTGAAGCATCGGCTAAGAAAAAGTAACCTGTAGAAGCAAGAGCCGTTAAAAAGAATAATAGCATTAGAGTTCGCATGAGTTTAGTTGATCCTGTGTTATAAGCACGGTTCACACTCCCTGCAAAACCAGTATAGGCACGAGATAACGTATAGCCTAGACCTAAACCGAATAACAAACGAATAAATAATACATTGGATGCCAGCATTGTTTTACCAGCAATTAATAAGGCAATTAATAATATAAAGCCAACAACATTTTCTTTCTTGTTCATCATCATTCTCCTTTTTAAGTTTGTGTTTTCACGAACAACCTAATTATATACCATAAAGTGTTATTTTTTAAGGGGATTTCACAATTTTTATGAAAGTTTACTGATTAACGTGGGTTAAAGAACAGAAAAAGAGATGAAATAATAAGGGAAGGCTATTTCATCTCTTTTTTCTTATTCAATTTTAAATGCAGCTTGTTCTTTTTGACCTGTATACCAATCAAATTCAATTTCAAAAGAATGTTTGTCTCCTTTGATTTCATAGGAGTATTCTACTTTTAAATTGTCTGACGGGGTAATGGGGGTTGTGTGGTTTCCTTCAGTAAAGTGAAATGTCCCTTCTTCTTTAAGTTTCTTGGCAATCGTTTCAAGTGTCGTTGCAAACTCATGTAAACGCTGATGCTCTTCACGATCAATAATGACTTGAGTGACGGGCTTCTTATTATTTTCCATAAAAATCCCTCCTTTATTCTTTATCTTTATTATAAAGGAAGTAAGGAGTGTTTTTAAAGAAATATGATAAAATGAACGATAGCCCACTTCACTTAGAAGCGGGCTATCTCACTAATCAATATTTAAAATAACTGTTACAATATTTTGACTTTTTCTCGTTTAAACAATGTCATCCCTAACCTCTATGACATCCTTGTAGCTCTTTAACTACGCCAGTGCGAATAAATTTCTTCAAAACAAATTAAAATAATGTATTTAAACATTTTTCATATCTTACACAGTATATCATAGTTTTGTTTCGAATCATAATCTAAGCATTTAATTAAGGGTTTCTTCATAAGCTTCGATTTGAGCGAGTGTGCGTTGGAGTTCTATTTCATTGTGAATGAAGTTCATCGAGTTACCTAAATCTTTGTGACGTTGTTCTTCAAGACGGTCAACTTCTTTTTTTGCTTCGACAATCAGCATGTTAATTTCTTTTTCTGTTTTTATTCTGAACACCTCCTGTATGATATGTTTATTATACACTCAATTATTAAATATTGTTATTAAAAAGACTTTATAAAGCATTTTTTATTTTGAATAGTTGACTAAATGTTACTTAAATGATAAGCTTATAAACAATAAAATAAAGATTTGTTAGGTGAGGCTCCTATACAAACACAGGCTGCTGCTCAAAAACGTCCAGAGACGCCAATGAGTAGGACAGGACTAGTCGACTTAAGGCTTTTCCCAAGGTAGCTAAAGAATGGATATTCTTTTACGTTGTATAGTGTCAAAACTCAACGAAGTGATCCGTGTTTTTTAACATGTCTATTTATCTCTTACGTTGGTTTTGACGTAAGAGATTTTTTGTCTTTATTTTAAATAAAGCATACAAGGGGTGATGTTATGGAAAATTCAGATTGTTCGTGTAGGTGTTTAGGAATGGACACTGATGATCCAGCACCCGATAGAAAGTCTTGGACTTTTCGTTAGGTGAGGCTCCTATATAAACACAGGCTACTGCTCAAAAACGTCGAAAGACGCCAATGGGTAGGACAGGAATGGTCGAGTAAGGCTTTTCCCAACGTAGCTAAAGAATAGAAATAGCTATTCTTTTACGTTATATAGTGCTAAAACTCAACGAGTAGATGAGTTAAATGGTAATTAGATGATAATTTCTAGCGCCTTCAAAATGTTCGGCGTCCTTTTGTTCATGAATGGAGAAAAGTGCGACGGTTATATTTATGGAGAGCGAGGGAAAAAAATGAGAACGAAAGAATTAAACAATACGCTGTCAGTTATGGATAAGCGTTATGAGTTTGCAGCAAGAAGTGAAGTAGCACGCCTTACTAGAAAATTAGGAGGCGGTCAAAATGGATTGACACAAGATGAGGTAGAAAACAGTCGTCGTAAATATGGGGCGAACATTTTGTCCGAATACGAAAAAGAATCTTGGGGAACAAAAGTGAGAAAAGCTTTTTTTACCCCGTTTACGATTATATTAATGGTGCTTGCGATTATCTCATTTGTGACTGATTATTGGTTGGCAAGTGGGGCTGAAAAAGATTTAACGGCTGTTATTATTATCAGTACGATGGTAACAATTAGCGGTAGTTTGACATTGTTTCAGTCAGTTAGATCATCAAAAGCAGCGGAGAGTCTTTTATCGTTAGTTAGAGTTACGGCGACGGTCACACGTAAAGGACAAGAGAGAATAGAAGTCCCTACTGAAGAAATCGTTGTAGGTGACCGCGTTCACTTGTCTGCGGGAGATATGATTCCAGCGGATATACGGATTATAGCGGCAAAAGATTTATTTGTTAGTCAGTCGGCTATGACGGGAGAAAGTCATCCGGTAGAAAAGACAGCTCCTGTAGATATTTCAGCGAGAGAGAGTCAAACTGATTATCAAAATATGGTGTATATGGGTAGTAACGTTGTCAGTGGTACGGCGACAGGTATTGTGGTTGCTGTTGGCGATGATACTATCTTTGGTGGAATTGCTCGGGATGTTGCTAAAACAGATGAATTGACAAGTTTTGATGTTGGCATTAGTGAAGTTTCCTGGCTTTTAATTCGTTTTATGTTAATAATGGCACCGACAGTTATTTTAATTAACGGTCTAACAAAAGGTGATTGGGTAGAAGCACTCTTTTTCGGATTGTCTATTGCTGTCGGATTGACACCAGAGATGTTGCCAATGATTGTGACGACAAGTTTAGTCAAAGGTGCTACAAGTATGGCGAAAGAAGGAACAGTTATTAAAGATTTAAATGCCATTCAAAATTTCGGCGCTATGGATGTCCTTTGTACGGACAAAACTGGGACGTTAACACAAGATAAAATTGTATTAGAATATCATTTAGATATTAATGGACAAGAAGACGCCCGTGTTTTGCGACATGCATACCTAAACAGTTATCATCAAACAGGATTAAAGAACTTAATGGATATTGCGATTATCGATGCCGCAGCGAAAGAACTAAACATTTCGTCTTTAAATCATGAAAAGGTAGATGAAATTCCTTTTGACTTTGAGCGTCGACGTATGAGTGTCGTCGTGAAAAATGATCAGAATAAAATTCAAATGATTACTAAAGGCGCGGTAGAGGAGATGTTAGAGGTTTCATCTTTTGTTGAAGTCAATGGTGAAGTTAAACCACTTTCATCAGCGATTAAAGAAGAAGTTTTAAGAACAGTCGATACATTAAACGAAGATGGCTTGCGTGTGGTGGCTGTGGCACAAAAGACTAATCCGCGTCCAATCGGAGAGTTTTCGATAGCAGATGAATCAGAAATGGTGTTAATTGGCTATCTCGCTTTCCTAGATCCACCAAAGGAAACGACGAAACAGGCGTTAATGGCATTAAAAGAGCATCAAGTCGGCGTTAAAGTTTTAACGGGTGATAATGAGCGAGTGACACGAGCAGTCTGTCAACAAGTAGGATTGGAAAATGAAACGATTGTTAGTGGACGTGATTTACAAGAGATGTCTGCTGATAAATTTCTTGAAACGATAGAGAATCATTCGGTTTTTGTGAAACTTTCACCAGCTCAAAAAACGGATATCGTCAAAGGACTAAAAGAGAAAGGACATACGGTAGGATTTTTAGGTGACGGGATAAATGATGCGCCGGCGATGAAAGCATCGGATGTTGGCATTTCAGTAGATACGGCAGTTGATATTGCGAAAGAGTCGGCAGATATTATTTTACTCGAAAAGGATTTAATGATTTTAGAAAAAGGAATTTTATCTGGTCGTGCAGTTTTTGGAAATATTATTAAGTATATTAAAATGACGGTCAGTTCAAATTTTGGGAATGTCTTTTCAGTGTTGGTCGCTAGTATTTTTCTTCCGTTTCTGCCGATGACGGCGTTACAATTGCTCGTTCTTAACTTAATTTATGATATTTCATGTATTTCTATTCCTTGGGATAACATGGATGATGAATATTTAAAATCGCCGCGTCATTGGGATGCTAAATCAATTGGTTCGTTTATGAAATGGCTTGGACCGACTAGCTCGATTTTTGATATTACGACCTATTTCTTATTATTCTATCTAATCGGGCCACAAGTATTCGGGGGAAGTTATCATAGTCTATCACCTGAAAAGCAGGTCTTATTCGTTGCTTTCTTCCATGCAGGCTGGTTCGTTGAATCATTGTGGTCACAAACATTAGTAATTCATGCATTGCGAACACCTAAGATACCATTCTTACAAAGCCGAGCTTCATTTATCGTTATGACGATTACGACGTTAGGTATTTTAATTGGTACGGTACTACCTTTTACCTCTATAGGGCAATCGGTTGGTTTAGTGCCATTAAATGCAAGTTATTTCTTCTGGTTGTTGTTAACAATTGTCGCGTATATCGCACTGGTAACTGTTGTGAAAAATCTTTATATTCGTCGTTATCAAGAATTACTTTAATTTTATTGAAGTTATGCCTTTTGCTAATGTGCTATATTCATTGGCAAAGGCATAACTTTTTTTGTTTTAGGATTGTCTTTTAATCCGTGAACAAGGTAAACTAAATAAAGATGTATGGAAGGAGAGATAGCATGCATGAATTATTGACAGATAAAACAATTCTGCCTTTTTTAAGTAAGACACTTCCTGATTTTGCGAATGATAATTGCACGGTTGAAGAGATTGGTGACGGAAATATCAACTATGTTTTTCGAGTGACTGATAAAAATAATCAACGACGGCTAATTGTCAAACAAGCTGACAAACTACTACGGTCGTCGGGGCGTCCATTAGATATTAAACGATCCGTACGAGAAGGGCGTGCTTTAGAACGGTTAAATGAGGTTGTCCCTAATTATACGCCTAAGATTTATGCTGTGGATGAAGAAATGGCGATTATTATTATGGAAGATATTTCAGAGTATCGTAACTTGCGTCATGTCTTGAGTGAGCGCCACCAACTCCCACAGCTAGCTAATGATTTGAGTGAGTTTTTAGCCGTGTCGTTAGTAAGTTCGACAGATTTAGTGATGGAGGCATCCCAAAAACAGCTAGAACAAGCTTTTTATTCAAATGTGGAGATGCGTGAAATTAGTGAAGATTTAGTGTTTACTGAACCGTATAATAATCAAAAACAACGTAATCAAATTTTTCCTGGAAATGAAGCCTTTGTCCAAAAACATTTGTATGACCATGAGGCATTAATCATGGAAGTTGCCTCACTTCGTTATCATTTTATGAATCACGGACAGGCACTGTTACATGGTGATTTACATTCTGGATCCATTTTTGTATCTCAAAATGGTTTAAAGGTTATTGACCCAGAGTTTGCATTTTATGGACCAGCAGGCTATGACATTGGAAATGTGGTGGCGCATTTACTACTGGCGTTCTATCATCAATTAGCACAAGACTCGGTTTCGTTAACTTATTTATCTTGGTTACGGGAAACAATCATCGGTACTTTGGTTGAAACAGAGAATAAGATGAGTGACTATTACGAAAAAAAAGTGACCTTGTCTCTCTATCGAACCTCTCGTTTTAAGCAAGAGTGGCTTAAAGGGATTATTTGCGACACTTATGGCTACACGGGAACGGAAATGATAAGAAGAGTGGTTGGAGATACTAAAGTAGTTGAAGTCACTACGATTGAAGACAGGGAACGACGTCTAGATTTTGAGCGTGCGGTTATAACGTTATCGGAAAAGCTGATTTTAGACCGTCACACGATGACATCAGATTGGTTAAATCAGCATTTACAAAAGGAGATAGATAAGTATGAAACGAGAAGATTATAACCTACCTTTTATGCTACGTTATGAGAATGTTGCTTGGTATGAAGATGGGAAAGTCCGTATTTTAGATCGTCGTATTTATCCTACAGAAGTTCGCTTTGTCACTTGTACGACTTATCAAGAAGTGGCCCAAGCGATTACAGATATGGTGACACAAAGTGCAGGACCTTATACAGCAGCAGGGATGGGTATGGCTCTAGCTGCGTATCAAGTAAGAGATGAAAGTGTAGTAAAACAACGTATTTTCTTAAAAGAGGCAGCCGCTACGATTGGTCATGCTAGACCGACAACGGCTAATCGCATGTTGCAAATCACTCATCATGCTTTGCAAGCCGCTGAGTTGGCCTTTGAACGTGGCACATCAGCTGAAGAAGCAATTTTTAACGAAACACTTAAATCACTTAATCGTCGCTATGCGACAATGTCACGTGTGGGGGATTATTTGTTAACAAAGATAAATGCAAACGACCATGTATTGACCCAGTGTTTTGGCGAGACAATCGTGGGCATGATGCTTCGCGGAGCGATTGAGCAGCAAAAAGCGTTTAAACTTTATACTGCTGAAACACGACCTTATTTACAGGGAGCTCGTTTAACGGCTAGTTGTGGTGTTGACATGGGGTTTGATACTACGGTGATTACTGATAATATGGTCGGTTATGTAATGGAGTATGAAGGAATTGATTTGTTTACTTCAGCCGCCGATACGATTGCATTGGACGGCTATATAGCGAATAAGATTGGAACAAAACAAATCGCCTTATTAGCGCAACATTATGACGTGCCATATTATGTCACGGGCATACCTGATGAGCATAAAAAAAGCCATCACGACATTGTCATTGAAATGCGTGATCCACAACAGGTTTTAACGTTTCAAGGGATACCGCATACCCTGAAAGGGGCTAAAGCCTTGTATCCATCGTTTGATATAACCTCTCCCGATTTAATTACGGGGATTGTTACGGATAAGGGTATTTATCAATCGACAGAGGTGGATAGATATTTTGATACTGCGGTGCAACAGTTTTATTAGAAAGTGAGAGAGACTATGAAGTACAGAGACGAACGACAAGAAATGGTGACATTTGGGAAGAAAATGATGGAAGAGCGTTTGACAACTGGAACGGGTGGAAATCTAAGTTTATTTATTCCAGAGGATGATTGCTTTTTAATCAGTCCAAGCGGTGTTCCTTATCATGAAACGGAATTAGAGGATATAGTGGTTGTTGATTTAGAAGGAAAAGTCATCGACGGAAAGCGAAAACCGTCAAGTGAGATTGCCATGCATCAAATTTTTTATCAAAATAACCCAGCAATTCGAGCGGTCGTGCATACCCATTCCGAATATGCGACGACTTTTGCTTGTCTGCGAGAATCGATTCAACCACTTCATTACATTATCGCTTCAGTAGGAGAAGAAATTCGTTGTAGTGGCTATGAAACATATGGCACGGAAGCGTTAGCTAAAGAGGCTTATCACACGATGCAAAATGATACGGGGATTTTACTAGCCAATCATGGTGTTTTAACTGTTGGCGAATCACTATCAGAAGCCTTTTCAGTCGCAAAGGACATAGAGTTTGTAGCTAAACTTTACTATCGAGCACGCGCGATTGGAAAGCCAGTCATGCTTTCTACCGCAGAAATCGAAGAAACGATGAAAAAATTCGGCACTTACGGACAAGGATAATCGTATTGCTAGTTATTTTTTGAAAAAAGAGTTACTATAATATAGTAAGCATAAAAGGTCGTCAAAGGAGAGAGTAACCTATGAAAAAAGTAACATCTGTAACAGAGTTAATTGGTCATACACCGATTGTGAAGTTGAATCGTGTGGTTGGTGATGATTCGGCTGATGTTTTTGTTAAATTAGAGTTTTTTAACCCGGGCGGTAGTGTCAAAGATCGAATTGCTTTGGCGATGGTTGAAGAAGCAGAACGTAGAGGTTTATTAAAGCCAGGCTATACGATTGTAGAACCAACAAGTGGAAATACGGGGATTGGTTTATCAATGGTTGCGGCAGCAAAAGGCTATAAAATTGTTATCGTGATGCCTGATACGATGAGTAAAGAACGTCAACAATTAATGAAAGCATACGGTGCAGAGTTAATTTTAACACCGGGAGCTGAAGGGATGAAAGGTTCGATTGCTAAGGCGGAAGAAATTGCCGCTCAAGAAAATCATTTCATGCCATTACAGTTTGATAATTTAGCGAATCCGTCCATTCACGAACGCACGACGGCGCATGAAATTTTAGAAGCGATGCCTGCAAAAGAGATTGATGCCTTTGTTGCCGGTGTTGGAACGGGTGGCACAATAACAGGAGTTAGTCATATTCTAAAACAAGAAAATAGTGAGATGGTAGTGTATGCTGTAGAACCAGCAGAGTCCGAAATTTTAAGGGGTGGGGCTCACCAACCGCATAAGATACAAGGGATTGGAGCTGGCTTTGTACCAAAAGTATTAGATACAGATTCTTATGATAAAGTGTTACCTATTTCAAGTGAACGCGCTATAGAAGTGACAAAACAAGTTGCGAGAAAAGAAGGATTGCTACTTGGAATTTCTTCTGGCGCAGCCATTGCAGCTGCATTAGACGTTGCGAAAGAATTAGGCAAAGGTCATCAAGTAGTTGTTTTAGCACCTGATAATGGGGAACGTTATCTTTCAACGGGTATTTTTGATGCATAAAAGATGATAGCAATCGGCTTCCTTTCTTGAAAAAAGAATGGAGGCCTTTTTCTATGGTCATCTGTGCTAACTTTCGATATACTGATTAAGATGAATTTAAAGGAAGTGTTTAGATGAAAGTAACGCAAGCTATTTTGCATGTGATTGATTTAGAATCACCGCAACTTATCTTATCAGAGAAACCTATGGATCTTAGTGAGTTAACCGTTCGTGATTATTCAGAATCATTATTAAAAAAGTTTTTTGAAAGTGATTATCAAACCGGTAAGCTAGAGGAGACAACGACAGATTTACCGTTTAGCTCGCTATCTGATAACTTTATCGAAGGAAGTCATGCGATTGCTCAAGGCTTTTATGATTGTTTAGTGAAAGGTGAAGATGTGCCTAGTGGTGATTTACTCATATTTGAAGCGATGAATGATGAGGAAGACCATTTAGTAGGCGCTTTTAAATTGAATTTTAAAAAGGTACATACGCATTATATTGATTATGTTGAAAATGAGATGGTAAATAACATCATTCTTAACCGTGCTGTCTTACCAAGTAGTACGAGCAAGGTTGATGAGGGAATCGTGATGAATTTGACCAATCAAACCCTTTCAATGGTTGGTAAGTCTTATAAATTTGACGGTAAAAAAACTGCGTATATGAGTCAGATTCTTTTTCAAATTGAGCCAACGCCGTCGATGGCCGATAATATAAAAATTGTAAAAAAAGCTGTTAAAGATGTTTCTACTCGATACAATGAGGAGTTGCATGAAAGTTTTGCGAATGTTCAGCAAGCTATTTATGAAAGTATCGAAGAAGAAGGGAAAATTGATAACCAACGTATAGCCGAACATGTTTTTAAAGATAACTTTAGTGCCAAAGAAGAGTATCTAGAACAAGTTACACGCACGGCTTTTACAGAGGATATTCCAGTGAATGTACCGAAATATGAGAAAAAATATCGCATGCAAAAGTTCAAGTTAGCGAATGGGATTGAACTGGCTATTCCAATGGATGTTTATCAAAATAAAGAGTTTGTTGAATTTATTAATAATCCAGACGGCACGATTTCTGTTATGATAAAAAATATTGATGAAATAAAAAACAAGTTTTCATAATCGAAAACAGTGTAAAATCGCCTTTTGGTTGAAAAGGAAATGAAAACGTGCTATTATAGTAGAAGAATGATACCGGAAGAAAGAGTGAGCGTGCCGAACGCTCACTCTTTTTAATGGCTAAATTACTGATATGAAGGAGGTTTGACAGTGAGTGCAGTAGTAGATACCGTCACTGGTGTGGTAACACCGATATTAGATCGTGAAGGCTTTGAACTCGTCGATATTGAGTTTGTAAAAGAGGGTAAGAATTGGTTTCTTAGAGTGTTTATTGATAAAGAAAATGGGATTGATATTGAAGAATGTGCCCTTGTCAGTGAGCAATTAAGCGAGGCAATGGATGCGTTAGATCCAGATCCAATCCCGCAAGCATACTTCCTAGAGGTATCATCTCCCGGAGCAGAACGTCCATTGAAAAAAGAAGCAGACTATGAAGCGGCAATGAATCAATATATTCACCTATCATTGTATTCAATGGTTGAGGGCAATAAACAATATGAGGGATATTTAACATCCTTAACAGACGATGAGCTTGTTTTAACAGTCAAGATTAAAACAAGAAGAAAAGAAATGACATTTTTACGAAAAAATATTGCCAAAGCACGATTAGCGATCGAGTTTTAAGACAATGACGGAGGAAAAAGAATCATGAGTAAAGACATGTTAAATGCATTAGAAGCGCTTGAAATGGAAAAAGGCATTTCTAAAGAAATTGTCATTGATGCGTTAGAAGCAGCACTTGTTTCTGCTTATAAGCGTCACTATGGTCAAGCTCAAAATGTGGAAGTAGAATTTGATAACAAAAAAGGGAACATCCATGTTTATTCTGTAAAAGAAGTAACAGAAGAAGTCATGGACTCACAATTGGAAGTTGCTTTGACGGATGCGCTAGCAATTAATCCCGCTTACGAATTAGGAGACACGATACGCTTTGAGGTCACACCAAAAGATTTCGGTCGTATTGCTGCTCAAACAGCTAAACAAGTCATCTTACAGCGTGTAAGAGAAGCGGAAAGAACGATTATTTATGAAGAGTTCAGCGCCTATGAAAATGAGATTATGCAAGGGATTGTCGAGCGACAAGATCATCGTTATATTTATGTAAATCTTGGGAAAATTGAAGCAGTATTATCACGACAAGACCAAATACCAAATGAAGTGTATCAACCGCATGACCGTATTAAAGTGTATGTGTCAAAAGTTGAAAACACATCAAAAGGTCCACAAGTCTTTGTTAGTCGTAGTCATCCAGACTTATTAAAGCGACTATTTGAACAAGAGATACCAGAAGTGTATGATGGAGTAGTAGAGATTGTCAGCATTTCTCGTGAAGCAGGTGACCGTTCGAAAGTTGCCGTACGTTCTCAAGATAGTAACATTGACCCAGTCGGCACGTGTGTAGGACCTAAAGGTCAACGTGTACAAGCGATTGTAAATGAGTTGAAAGGCGAAAATATGGATATTGTGGAGTGGAATGAAGATCCCGCTGTATTCATTGCTAACGCCTTAAATCCTGCTCAAGTTATTGATGTTATTTTCTCAGAAAATGATCGCTCATGTACGGTAGTTGTACCAGATTATCAATTGTCATTAGCGATTGGTAAACGTGGTCAAAATGCACGTCTAGCGGCTAAATTAACGAATTATAAGATTGATATCAAATCAGAAAGCGATATGGCTGAACTTTTAGAACAACAGGCACAAGAAGAGACAGTTGAAGTTCTCGAAGACACAGATGTGCCAGCAGAATTAGAAGTGTCTGAAATCGACCAAACGTCTGATATTTTGACAGTGGATGAAAGTTTAGAAGTTGCTGCAGAAGATGTCGAAGAATAATTAAGGAGGCCAACGTTATGAAAACACGTAAAATACCTCTAAGAAGATGTGTCGTATCAAACGAAATGAAACCGAAAAAAGAGATGATTCGCGTAGTTCGTTCTAAAGAAGGGGAAGTCTCAATTGACCCTTCAGGCAAAAAGCCCGGTCGTGGCGCCTATGTCTCGATTGACCCAGCCGTTGTTGAAAAAGGTTGGGAGCAAGACACGTTGTCTAAAACGTTAAAAGTGAGTTTGACGGATGATTTTTATCAAGAGTTATTAGATTATGTCAAGCATCAAAAAGCAAGACAGGAACTTTTCGGCAAATGATGAACAATGAAAAAGCATTAAATTTATTAGGCTTGGCAACGCGGGCAGGTAAAATGATTTCTGGCGAGGAACTCGTTTTACAAAGTGTGCGTTCAAAAAAAGCCAAACTCGTGATTATCTCAACTGACGCGAGTGACAATACACGCAAAAAACTCCTTGATAAGTGTGCATATTATCAAGTACCTTGTATCACACAATTTACGCACGGTGAACTCAGTCATGCGATTGGAAAGGACCGTAAAAGTTGTGCCATACAAGATACTGGCTTTGCGACAAAATTACAGGAGTTAATACAAAGTTAGGAAGGTGATTGTATGGGTAAAAAGAGAATTTATGAAATAGCCAAAGAAATCGAACAATCAAGTAAGGCGGTTGTAGAAAAAGCTAAATCACTTGGTATCGAGGTTAAAAATCATATGGGCTCTGTCGATCATGATCAAGCGAATAAGATTAAAGCAGCTTTTTCAACTAAGAAAAACGATAAGCAATCAGGATCACCCCAACCCAAAAAACAGGCCCAGCAGAATTCGCGACCAGCATCACAAAAAGGGGATGCTTCGAAAAAAGGAAATCATCCTTCACAAGCAGCACGTCAAAATCAAAGTCAAGGAAAACAAACGACCAATCAAAATAAAGCAAAAAATAAACCAGCACAGGGGAATCATATGACTAAACAAAACGATACGAAGAAAGCAGATAATTCCTCTCAAGGATTTAAAGGCTCAAAAGGACCACAACAAGGAAATCGCCAACGTCAAAACAACTTTGGTGGTAACCAAAACCGCAATAAATTTAACAAGCGTGGGAAAAAAGGCAAACGTCAACAAACATCTAACAAGCCAGCTGTCCCACCACGTAAATTTAGAGAGTTACCTGAAGTGTTAGTTTACACGGAAGGAATGTCGGTTGCCGATATTTCTAAAAAGATTCATCGTGATGCAGCTGAGATTATTAAAAAGCTGTTAATGCTAGGAGTTATGGCAAATCAAAATCAAGCTTTAGATAAAGATACGATTGAGTTACTTGCAGCGGACTATGGTATGGATGCTGAAGAAAAAGTAGAAGTAGACGTAGCTGATATTGATAAATTCTTCGAACCAGAAGCATTGAACGAAGATAAATTAGTTACACGTCCTCCAGTTGTAACGATTATGGGGCACGTTGACCACGGTAAAACAACGTTACTAGATACTTTACGTCATACGAAAGTCTCTTTAGGCGAAGCAGGTGGGATTACGCAGCATATCGGTGCGTATCAAATCGATGTTGACGGCAAGCCTATTACTTTCTTAGATACACCAGGGCATGCGGCGTTTACGTCTATGCGTGCGCGTGGAGCAAGTATTACAGATATTACTATTTTAGTTGTTGCAGCGGATGACGGTGTGATGCCACAAACAATTGAAGCTATTAACCATGCGAAAGCAGCGGATGTGCCGATTATTGTAGCGGTAAACAAGATTGATAAACCGACAGCTAACCCTGACCGTGTCATGCAAGAACTAAGTGAACATGGCTTAATTCCTGAAGACTGGGGCGGCGATACAATCTTTGTACCTATTTCTGCTAAGTTTGGAGAAAACATTGAAGATTTATTAGAAATGGTTCTACTTGTAGCAGAAGTCCAAGAGCTTAAAGCTGACCCAACACAACAAGCTATTGGTAGTGTGATTGAAGCACGTTTAGATAAAGGTAAAGGGGTAGTGGCGACATTACTTGTCCAACAAGGAACACTTCATGTAGGAGACCCAATTGTCGTAGGAAATACTTTTGGTCGTGTTCGTGTTATGACGAATGACATTGGTCGACGTGAGAAGGAAGTTGGACCAGCAACACCGGTTGAGATTACCGGATTAAATGAAGTTCCTCAAGCGGGAGACCGTTTTGTGACATTTGCTGATGAAAAAACAGCACGTCAAGCAGGTGAAGAAAGAGCGAAAAGAGCTCAATTGGAACAACGTGCAGCGACGAGCTTGGTAACATTGGATAACCTTTTTGAAAGCTTAAAAGAAGGTCAATTAAAAGAAGTAAATGTTATTATTAAAGCGGACGTACAAGGTTCAGCAGAAGCTCTAGCAGCAAGTTTAAACAAAATTGATGTAGAAGGCGTACGCGTGAAAATCGTTCACTCAGCAGTTGGTGCGATTAATGAAAGTGATATTACGCTAGCAGCCGCAAGTAATGCGATTATTATCGGCTTTAACGTTCGTGCGACACCTCAAGCTAAAGCACAAGCAGATACAGAAAAAGTTGACATTCGTTTACATCGTGTTATTTATAAAGCATTAGAAGAGATTGAAACAGCGATGAAAGGGATGCTTGACCCTGAATTCGAAGAGAAAATCACAGGTCAAATGGTCGTTCGTGAAACATATAAAGTTTCAAAAGTGGGAACGATTGCAGGTTGTTACGTAACAGAAGGCTCTATCAAACGTGATAGTGGCGTACGTGTGATTCGTGATAACATCGTTATATTTGAAGGAAATCTAGCTAGCTTGAAACGTTTTAAAGATGATGTAAAAGAAGTCAAACTAGGTTATGAATGTGGTGCCATGATTGAAAACTACAATGACTTGCGTGTGGACGATGTCATTGAAGGATTTGTTATGGAAGAAATCAAAGTAAAATAAAGTTAAACTAAGGAGCGTGACAGAGTTATGGTAAAATATCGAGACCGTCGAGTCGCTCAAGAAATATTAAAAGAAGTGAATGATATCTTGCACAAAAAAGTGCGAGATCCCCGTGTTGAAGGGGCGACTATTACTGAAGTCGACGTTACGGGTGATTTACAACAAGCTACGATTTATTACAGTACATTAGATGACAATCCTGAAACATTTGATGAAGTCCAAAAAGGATTTGAAAAAGCTAGTGGCTTAATTAGAAAAGAATTAGGTCATCGTTTAAGTATTTATAAAACACCAGAACTATTCTTTCAACGTGACGAATCAGTAGCGTATGGTAATCGTATTGACGAATTATTACGTGATTTAAAAAAACGTGAGTCTTAAGAAATAAAGTAATTCAAACTTTTTCCCTGACATTGGATGCACATATCCCGGCTCTATAATTTAAAGGACTGATGAATCATTTATTTGATTCATCAGCCCTTTTTTAATTTTCTTAATTTTAGGTATTAAAAAGCATACCGTTCTCCTATATGATTAATTTACCACAAAAAAACAAACGGGAGGCGATATGCTCATGTCTAATGATATCAAAAAATTACTACGAATCATAGAGCCAAATTTAATCACATCTGACATTTCTTACGAAATGGTAAAAGGACAACAAACATGTGTGGTGAACGCTACTTTTTCACCCCCTCTAACACCTTGTCATCATTGTGGTTCAACGGTGTATAACGAAAGTGGGAAGCAAGTAGTCGTAAGAAATGGTAAGAAAAAAGCGGTCGTGCGCTTTGATCAATTTAATCATTTGCCTTTAATTATGAACGTCGCAAAACAACGCTATACCTGTAAAAATTGTGCTCATCATTGGACCGCTACCCCTTATTTTGTCGAGAAAGGACACTCTATTTCAAGAC
>NZ_NGJW01000004.1 GCF_003987555.1 Vagococcus lutrae
TTGCTTTACTTCTAATGGATACGATACTCTTGTTCCCATGCTAAAAAGCACCTCCTGTTAAATTCATTTTACTTGAATTCAACAAGAAGTGCTTTTTTATTGTGTCCCACGTAAGTGGGTCAGTTCCTACAAGCGGTGTTTTCTTTTAGAGCTTTTCTCCTCTAACTTCTTCTAATTTATCTTTAACCATCTGAATTACAACTTTGGCTGCCTCTTCATCTTCAACAAAGTTTAAAGCATCGCCGTCAATTTCCATTTTCGGGCTTTCATCATAATTTTGATACCAAGCTTCATAACGCTTATTGAGTTCTTTATAGTAATCATAAAGTGATGGGTCATAACTTAATTGTTCGAATTCTCTTCCACGTTTTTCAATACGTGCTAACATAGTTTCAAACGACACTTTGATATGAACCAACAAATCAGGGTGTTTTTTATGAGCAGCATATGGAAGCTCTTCCATCATATTTTTTAATAACTCATCGTAAACTTTTACTTCCGTGTCATTCGCACGTCCTAAATCCGCATTCAAATGAAACAATAGCGAATCTTCATAAATGGAACGATCTAAGACATTGTTATCATGAGCAAGCGCCTGTTTAATACTTGCAAAACGCTTGTTCAAAAAGTAGATTTGTAGTAAAAATGCATATTTATTAGGGTCTGCGTAAAATAAAGGTAATATCTCGTTATTATCTACTTCTTCATAAAAAACCTCACTGCCTAATTCATTGGCAATCATTTCTGACAAACTGGACTTACCAGCTCCTATTGTTCCCGCTAAAACAATCACACTCATTTTCCTCCTACTTCCTTATACTACATCTTGTGTTATTAATATTCGACTGTTATCATACCTACTTTATCTAGTGATTGTCAATCTTATCGCCTACATTTATTCTCTTCAAAATAAAACAATCCATTAATAATCATTCTAAAAAACACTGATAATCTTTCTCACTTATGTTATACTAACAACTGATTTTAAATTTTAATTTAATATGTGAAAAATAACGCATATTACTTAGTGGAGGATAAATAATGCAAAATAAACTTAAGATTAATGATATGATTACCATAGGCGTATATACCGCAATATACTTTTTACTAACAGGGGTTGCGACCTTTTTAAGTTCGATTCTAATTCCTGGTTTTTCAATTATTTTATTACCTGGATTTGTAGCATTCATTACAGGAGCCGTATATTTCTTGCTCATTCAAAAAGTTCCAAAATTTGGTGCCGTTTCAATCATGGGCATTGTCATGGGGCTCTTTTTCTTGCTTGTCGGACATTTTTCACTCACCTTTGTGCCACACTTTGTTGCGGGATTTTTAGCAGATTGGGTCGCACGTATGGGACATTATAAAAACAAACGGATAAATCAAATTAGCTTTGTTATATTCTCCTTTAATATGATGGGACCTATCTTACCGTTGTGGTTCTTTAAAAAAGCTTATGTTAACAACTTAGTAGCGCGTGGGAAAGATGCAGCATATATAGCCGATACCTTTACTTTTATTAATCAGCAAACTCTCTTTATCAGTTTAGGCTTTCTAATCATCTGCAGCATTATTGGAGCAATTATCGGAGATAAAATGATTCAAAAACATTTCGCAGCACTCTCATAATGAAAGGACTGGTTGTTACAATGCCTTCGCTTAATACACAAACTAAAATCGCTCTCGTCCTTTTTACTAATATTATGGTTTTTTTTCATCTACCCATTGTTATTGAAAGCAGTTATTTGATTCTCTTATTACTTATTCTAGCCAGTCAAAAAGAATGGCGCAGAATCTTTATTTATATCAGCATTTATTTGAGTATTCTCTTATTATCTAGGCCTAACTTTTTATCACAGCTGCCCATTATTGGATCAATCATCGGATTTTATACCTTAACCGTACGACGACTGTTTCCTTTGACCATGATGGCGGGCTTTTTGATAAAATCAACGCCAGTATCTTCACTCATCTACACTTTACGAAAATGGAAAATACCAGAATTTATTATCATCCCACTCAGTGTTTTATTCCGTTTTTTTCCTACACTGAGAAAGGACTATCAACAAATTCGTTCGGCGATGAAATTTAGAGGCATTGCGGTAACAAATTGGGAAATGGCGCGCCACCCTTTACAGACACTAGAATATATTTTAATTCCGCTACTAATGAACGCCTCTGTGACGGCTCTTGATCTTAGCAGTGCAGCTCTAACACGTGGTATTAATCATCCAGCAATATCGACTTCTATTTATCAGAAAAAAATGACTTTTTTTGATTGGCTGATTATAACCATACTTATCATATTTTTAATTGGAGGCTTAAGTCTATGGGAATTTCTTTAAATCATGTCTCTTTTACCTATCAAAACGAAACGATCATTAGCGACTTATCTCTAGATATTCAACAAGGGGACTGTATCGTGTTATGTGGGGCAAGTGGCTGTGGTAAAACAACCATTACACGAATCATCAACGGCTTAATCAATGAATTATATGAAGGGACTTTGGAAGGCGAAAGGTACTTAAATGACATGTCCTATAACGATTTATCTTTTTATCAGCTTCCTGAACGTATTGGTTCTGTTTTTCAAAATCCTAAAACGCAGTTTTTCACGTTAGAGGTTTTAAGTGAATTAGCTTTTCCATGTGAAAATATTGGAATGTCGCCTGACAAGATTCAATCTCGAATTGAAGACGTCGCGACTCTTTTTAATATCCACGACCTTTTAAACCGTGAGATGTTCTCATTGTCAGGTGGCGAAAAACAACTGGTTGCACTCGCGTCTGCCTACATGCTTCATCCAGAATATCTCGTACTCGACGAACCATCCAGTAATCTTGATTTACAAACGATTGAACGCCTTACCGATATCTTGCACCGCTTAAAGAATGTCGGTTGTACTCTTATTATCTCAGAACATCGTCTTTATTATTTGGAATCTCTCGCAGACTACTATCTATATCAAACGCCTGCTCGTGATTGGACTTTATATGATAAGCCTTCTTGGGAAGATCTAACTAGTGATGAACGACAAACACTTGGCTTAAGAACAAAGCAACTTCCTGAAAAAATCACCCTGTCACCGTCGATGATTGCGTGCAACGATGATGTCGAAACACTTAGTATCAAACAAATCCCTGTAAGATGGCACGCTAAATCACAACCTTTGTTAACAACACAGACACATGAATTTAAAGCCGGAACTATCATAGGGATTATTGGTCCAAATGGGGTAGGAAAATCGACATTTTCTAAACAATTAGCAGGAATTTTACCGTGTGACGCTGATAAAATAAGTTGGAATGGTAATTTTCTTTCAGATAAAGAACGATTACGGCAGAGTTATCTTGTCATGCAAGATGTCAACTATCAGCTCTTTACAGAAACAGTCGAACGAGAATTAACTTTAAAAGCGACACGATTAGAATTACGCGATGAAATCATTCAGAGCCTGAACTTAGGGCACTTGCTAAAAAGACATCCAATGACGCTTTCTGGTGGCGAAAAACAACGTGTAGCGATTGCTTCAGCTTTACTATCTGGAAAAAAAGTGGTCATTTTAGATGAACCAACTAGCGGTATGGATTATCAACATATGATGCAGTTGAAAAATGCGTTGAATTTGATGAAAAAACATAATCTCTTTATCTTTATTATCACTCATGATATCGAATTTATTGAACAAACAATGAATGAATTACTTGTGTTAACCAAACAAGGTAGTTTTTCAAGTAATTCCGTAATTGACCGACAAACGTTAGAAATATGGATGAAAAAATAGAAAGGAAACGGTGAATCAATATGGTGTTAAAAATTGGTGTAATGGGTTTAGGCACGATTGCACAAAAAGCATACTTGCCGATTATGAATCAATTACAAACGAATGTCGAGTGGCATTATTTCACTCGAAACAAAGAAACGAGAGAACGCTTAGCTAATCAATATCAATGGCAATTCGTCTATGACGATTTTCAGACGTTCTACGAAGCAGACTTAGATGCATGCTTTATTCATACATCAACCTCTACCCATTATACTTTTATTAAAATGTTTTTAGAAAAAGGGGTACATGTTTATGTTGATAAACCGATTAGCGAAAATTTAGATGAAGTCAAAGAACTTCTGGCGCTTGCCAAACAACAGCAATGTCTTCTATTTACAGGATTTAACCGGCGCCGTGCTCCTATGGTTCAACAACTTAAAGAGGTTCCCGATAAAAATATGATTATCGTTCAAAAAAATATTATGGGAACATCTAAATCGTTAAAGGAAATTTTGTACGATTTATTTATCCATGTTGTCGATACGGGCTTGTTTTTAATGGAAGGAGCCGTTCAGCAGCACTATATTGATTTACAAATCAATGAAGCTAATCAAAGCTTAGAGCGAGTATGCTTGCATCTTTCAAATCAACAAAATACGGTCATTTGTATTACCAATCTCAATAGTGGCGCTCGTACGGAAAGTATTGAAGTGCAAAGTCCAAGCGGTACGTATCATGTCCATAACCTTGCTCAACTAAATCATACAACGCCCGATGGAACGATTCATCAGACATTTCCTGATTGGACACCAACACTTGAAAAACGTGGGTTTGAAACAACAATAAAAGAATTTTTAACGTTAGTGGAACAAGATGCAACCTATTATGACGATTCGCTTGCTTATCATTCTCACAAATGGATTGAAGCAATCGTGAAGAAAGGAAATGAATGATGATGAAGGACTACTATGGCGAATTAGCCACGATTGTTTATCAGCTATCAAAACCAATCGGTACAGCTCTTAATGGCGATATTGATTATTACTTGGAACGTATCCAAGCTAACTCATCAAAAAATCAACGAGTGTTAGAAATTGGTAGTGGTACGGGTAGGGCACTGATTCCTCTTTTAGAGGAAGGAGTGAATATCGAAGGGATAGAGTATTCAGATGAAATGCTTTCACTTTGTCGTGATGAACTCGCTCGCCGTCAACTAACAACTTCTTTATATCAAGGCGATTATATGACGCGTCAATTCCCACACTCTTTTGACACACTTATTATTCCTGTCGCAACGTTTAATCTTATTACGGCTCATAAAGGTATCCAACTTTTCTTAGAAAAATGCGTGTCGGATTTAAAACAAGGTGGCAGAATAATTTTTGATATTGATTTACCCTTTTATCCAGAACTTGGAGAACGTCAACGTTCACAATATGAATGGGATTCTCAAAAATCCATTTCGGTTGAACATGAAATAACCAAGATTGATTGGCTAACACAAGAAATACATCATCTCTATACTTATCAACTGTGGCAAAACCAACGTTTAGTTGATACTCAACACCAACAACTAAACATTAAGTGGTACGGTTTAACAGAGATTACATTACTTTTAGAACAAGCTGGTTTCAAAAATATTGTTATCTCAGCTGACTATGAGTATGAGTTAGCACCTTCTGACAGTAATCAAACGATTACAATAGAAGCAACCAAAGCCTAATATTAAACACAAAAAGGAGCAGAAATCTGCTCCTTTTTTTAATCTGATTCATCATAAACGATATGCTCGATCAACGTTGCTTCCCCTTGCAACTCAACCCAATATTGACCTTCAGGTGTTTGTCTTGGTCTTACAAACACTGTCCCTCCAGCACTTTTCACTTCAATTAATTCTCCAAACTCTCGTAAGTAGAGTAATGAATAAAGTAAGCCACTTGCTGCCATAGCCGTTCCACAGGAAAAAGTATGCCCTGCCACTGTTTCAAATGTATCAACATATAATCTATCTTTATCAACTTTTACAAAACTTACGTTAATTCCATTTGGAAAATAACGATTACCTTGTGTCAGTTTTTCTGCAATAAGTTGTCTCTCTGCTATCGACAACCCATCCGTTTCTTTGACAAACGTAACTAAATGAGGCGTTGGCGTGGCAATGGCTGTAAATCTTAACTTACGGGTAATGTCTTTTAAGCGTTTCTCAATAAAGGTTGTCCCACTCTCAACTTCTCGATTTAATGTTTCCATTAATAAACTCATGGGAGAAATTTCAACACGATAAAGATGGTCGCTAATATCATCCACTATTTTTTGGACGTGCAATGTCGCATGACGTGTCTCAATTAATTGGTGCACGTTCTTTTCTGGATTTTCATCAAACAAAAAATGTGCGACTCCTCTAATTCCATTTCCACACAGTAAACATTCTGTACCATCACGATGAAACGTCGTCATTTTTACCGTCACTTCTTCTGTTGAGTCTTCCAATACTATAAAACTTTTCATGTTTGGAAAATCTTGTGCAATTTTTTGTGCCAGTCTTGAAAACTCGTCTGTCGCTCTCTTCTCTTGACGATTGTCTAGCATTAAATAATGATTTCCTGATGCTTTGATATGATGTAGTGTTATCAAAACTTGACGCCTCCCCCTATTCTCTTATCTTTATCGTACCAAATTCTAGGATAATTAACAAAAAAAGCTAAGTAGTTTCCTACTTAGCTTATATCTATAACAACGCTTTTATCAGTCCAGCAAGACTATTTTGCAGCGTTATAGCGTTTGTTGACTTCATCCCAGTTGACAACATTCCAAAAAGCTTTAATGTAGTCAGGACGAACGTTACTATATTTTTTATAGTATGCGTGTTCCCAAACATCTAAACCTAATACAGGGGTTTTTCCTTCTGTTAAAGGTGAATCTTGGTTTGGCGTTGACATAATTTCTAATTTTCCGTCATTAACCACTAACCATGCCCAACCAGAACCGAAACGTCCTGTTGCAGCTGCAGCAAAATCTGTTTTAAATTGGTCAAAACTACCGAATGTTTTGTCAATAGCTTCTTTAATTTCACCTGTTGGTTCGCCACCAGCATTTGGTGCCATAATTTCCCAGAAGAATGTATGGTTAGCATGTCCGCCACCATTGTTACGTACAGCCGTACGAATATCTTCAGGAACAGCATCTAACTCTGCTACTAATGTGTCAATATCTTTTTCGCCTAATTCAGGATGCTTCTCAATAGCCGCATTTAAATTGGTTACGTAAGTATTGTGATGCTTTTCGTGGTGCAAATGCATTGTTAACTCATCAATGTGTGGCTCTAATGCATCATATGCGTATGGTAATTTTGGTAATGAATAACTCATGTCATAACCCTCCAAATAATAATTTTTATAAATAACCTCTACTAATAGAATAGCATTTTTTTTAGAAAATCACAAAGTTATTGCTTTTCACATGGAGTCCGCCTTACTTGAGTATTCATCCCAAAACGTTTACAATTAAAACAGAAAAGAATTAAAGGAGGGACTATATGACCTTAGTCCAATTATTTGTTACCGCGTTTAAAAAACCAGCTGATTTGTATGAAGGGCGCAAAAAATCTGGTGGAAAAGTTTTTCTATATTTACTAATATTAAGCTTGATTCTAGCACTTCCGGTCATTCGACAAGTGGTTCATGTTTTTAATCTTGTTCAAGACGACATGCAAAAAATTGCAAAAGAAATGCCGGAATTTAAGATAGAAAACAATCAATTGACGACCGAAAAAGAAGAAGACGGCTTTATCTATCAAACTGATTACATGGTATTCTCGTTCGACCCTCAGAACAAACGAACGCCTGAAGATATCCGAAAAGATTTATCTGGTAATGTGATAGGTGTTGGTTTACTTAAAAATGAAGTAGTATTTGCGATTGCAGATGAAAACATTATTGCTTCGCAATTGCAAGTAAACCCAATGATTTTGACCTACGATCGTTTTGATAGTCAACAACTTAACAAAGGCTACTTTGAAAATCTTGCCACATCCAATCGTTCAACACGCTATGTGTCGGGTGTAACGTTCCTTGTGCTTTTAATTCCTGTCTTGGCAAACTTTGTCTTTTCACTATTAATTGTTACAATGATTAGTCATTTCTTTACGGGAGCTCGTCTTATGAACCTTACTTTTGGTGAAAGTTTTAAATTAGTCGTATTTGCTTCGACCATGCCTGTTTTTATTACTGCGGCGATTGATTTTGCCTTTCAATCTGTTAGCTCAAACTTTGTTATTATTTTAGTCTCTTATGTACTATATCGTCAAATCATCATGCAACAGCGATTCAAAGATCATTTAAAAAAATAATTCTTAAAGGGGTTTGTTCATGAAAACAATCTTAGTACTTTATCCATTATCAGAAAAGTTAGTATCACAATTACAAGAGGTTGCGACTGATTATAAAGTTGTCACTGATACTGACGATCTAACTGATCAAGATTTACAAGCTGTTGAAATCATTATTGGTTGGAAAAAAGACATTGGCGAACGTGTTCTTTACATGCCAAACAACTCATTAAAATGGATTCAATCTTTTTCTGCTGGTGTTGATTATTTTGATTTAGCAGAAATTGCACGACAAAATATCCAATTAACATCAGCAAGTGGCATACACGGTTCTCAAATTACCGAAACGGTTATGGGAATGTTACTAGCCAAAAGTCGTGGTATTCAACAATCCGTTCTACAACAAACTGCGCGTATTTGGCAAGACCCAAATGATATTATTGAGTTGGCACATAAAAAATTACTCATTGTAGGGACAGGTAAAATTGGGCGACACTTAGCTAAAGTAGCAGAAGTATTTGAATTAGACGTTTACGGAATTAACCGGAGCGGATACGACCTACCACACTTTATCAAGAATTATCCGCAAGAAGACTTATTAAACGTTGTAGGGGATATGGATATTGTCGTCAATATTCTTCCATTAACTGACGAGACACATCATCTATTCGACGCTAAATTCTTCAAACAAATGAAAAATGACGCTTGGTTCATTAACGTCGGCCGTGGCGCATCTGTTAACACGAATGACTTACTTGAAGCATTACGTCATCAAGAGCTAGCCTTTGCAGGTTTAGATGTTTTAGAAGAAGAACCTTTAGACCAACATCATCCGATTTGGTCGGAACCTAACGTTTTGATAACACCGCATATTGCTGGAAATTCAAACTATTATGCAGACCGACTTATCGCTTTATTCACACGAAACTATCACTCTTATATGAAAGACGGGACTGTTTGCGAAAGTGTTGTCAATCTAACAGAAGGATACTAAAAAAAAGGACGTACAAAAATGTACGTCCTTTTTTCTATTCCGTATAAAAGTAAGTTGGTTCATCCCTTTTTTCATCGTAATCAACGGATAAGTCGTAATCACTGAAAAACCAATCATCATTTTCTGCCGTATAGTATGTGATACCTTCTTTTGTCACGGTTGCCATTGGTGTCTCTTCTGGCGATTCAGGTCGCATTGCCGTTGAAAAACCAGCATGAACATTTGTTGCACCACCGTATTTACCAAAAAAGTGTAAGTAATCTCCTTCAGCTAATCCTAGTTCACTTTTAAACCATTGATGTGCTTTATCTGATACTGTTAATTTCATCTCAAATCCATCACTTTCTTTTTGAATTACTCCTATCATAACATAAAATAAGGCTTATCGCGTTTTTCATGCTTGACTTGTTAATTCATTTTATCATCAAATTCTTCCACATCTTCTGTCGCTCCAACTACAAATAATGTATCATTAAATTTCACAATTTCAGTTGCAGCTGGCGAGACAATTAAGCCACGTCCTTCACGTCGAATAGCCACCACGTTTAATCCGTATTTTTGACGTAGATTTAAATCAATAAGTGTTTTCTCTAAGTAGGCGTGGTTCGTCACTTTTACTTCCGCGATACTGTACTCATCTGAAAGTTCTAAAAAGTCTAAAATGTTTTTTGATATTAATTGATGTGCAACACGCTCTCCCATATCACGTTCTGGGTGAACAACACGGTCAGCCCCTACTTTTTCTAATACTTTTGCGTGATACTGGTCTTGCGCTTTTGCGGTAATACGACTGACGCCCATTTCTTTCGCCATTAGCGTGACAAGAATACTAGCTTGAATATCCTCTCCTATTGCAACAATCACATGGTCGAAATTGTTTAAACCTAACTGTCTTAACGTTGCCTCATCTTGCGCATTTGCCACAACAGCATGGGTCGCAATATCCATGTATTCATTCACGCGATCTTCATCGCGGTCGATAGCTAATACTTCTTGTTTAGACTCGATTAAACTATTACAGACGCTTGAACCAAATCTTCCCAGTCCAATAACTGCAAAACTTTGCTTCATCTTTTTATCCTACTTTCTTTTCTATTAATAACTTCAATTACTTTACTATACCATGCTTGAACGCATAAATGGCTGCTTGTGTTCGATCTTCTACATTTAATTTTGATAAAATATTAGACACATGGGTCTTAACGGTTTTTAATGTAATGAAAAGTTCATCGGCAATTTCCTGATTACTTTTTCCTTCTGATATTAACAAGAGAATCTCATTTTCACGATTCGTTAATTCTTCATGTGGTTCAGGTATTTGAGCTTTCGCCATTTTGGCCATCATTTTACCCGTAACCTCAGGCTCTAAAACTGTTTCGCCATTATACGTTGCACGAATTGCTTGGGCTATTTGACTGGCTGTGGATGTTTTTAATAAATAGCCGGCAGCACCTGCTTCAATCGCTGGATAGACTTTTTCGTCGTCAATAAAGCTCGTGACAATTAAAATTTTGGCTTCAGGCCAATCTTGTAATATTTTTTTCGTTGCCTCGATGCCATCCATGACATCCATTACTAAGTCCATTAAAATAATATCCGGCTTTAATTCGAGAGCTTTTTCATATCCGATTAAACCATTTTCCGCTTCGCCAATCACTTCAATATCGGATTGAATCCCTAAGTACGATGACACTCCCAACCTAACCATCTCGTGATCATCTACCAACAACACTTTTATCATTTTGTCACTCCTCTACTATTGGAACACGTATATCGATACTTGTTCCTTTCCCTTTAAAACTAATAATTTTACATGTTCCACCCATACCGTTCACTCGTTCACGAATATTTGACAAGCCATAACTCCCCACATGACTGTCTGTCGTATCAAAGCCAACGCCGTCATCAATTACTCGCAACAATAACACGTGGTCGCGACGTTTTAAATAGACATCCAGTGACGTCGCCTTGGCGTGTCGTAACGTATTTGATAGCAGTTCTTGTACAATACGAAACAGATGATCTTCCATGCCGCTTTCTAGGGAAATATCTTCGACTTCCCACGTTAATTCGATATTGACTTTTGTTTGTAGCTCGATTAATAACTGCTGGATTCCTTTCTTTAACGTCTTTCCTTCTAAGGAAATAGGACGTAAATGGAGTAATAGCGCACGCATCTCCGATTGAGAATGATTGATGATATCTCCAACCATTTCAACCTGTTTTTGCAAACTATCCGTCGTTTCTTCCCGTTTAGCTTCTTCCAGCAAGGTTGCCATCATCATAGAGGCAGCAAAAAGTTGCTGGCTCACCGAATCATGCAGTTCACGAGCAATACGATGCCGTTCAGCTTGTAATATGAGTTCTTTTGATTCACCATCAACCATTTGGGGCTGACTGGAAATAACTTGTAAATCTTTTGACATCGTCGCCATCTTCTTGCGAATATCATCGATATAACTGTCAATTTCTTCCATGCCGTCTGTTTGAGCTAGCGTTTGAGTTCTTTTTAAAAACAAAGGACTATCATAATGATTTCGCGCTAATAATGCTAATTTCTCTTCTAGATTACCATACTGTGAACGTCTAAAAAAGTAAACAACAAGTGTGACCATTAAACTTACAACTAACGCAATCACCAAAATATAAATAAATAAAGGGATATGACTGATTTTAGCCGTAAAAAGTTCCTTTAGCCAACCTTTTTTACTTTGTGAGTAAAAATAAGAATAGAGAGTTAAAAGTAAAATAATTTCTGTTAAAACAAATGTATAAAAGAATAACCACCAGCGATTCATCCGTGTCATCATATGCGAATCACCTCGATATCTCCAACTAAAGTACTCGTGACAATTTTTAAACGTCGAGTACTATGGTCATAATCATCACTAAATAGTTTGAGTGATTCATTTTTTAACGTATACGTTTGCTCATCAAAAATTACATTGCCATAGAGCGTGGAATGTTCAATCATTAGCCCAATTTCAATCGGTACTAAAACACGAGTTCTTCCTAATGCTTTACGTATCATGACAACATTATCAGCTTTAGGTAGCAACGTATTACCTAAGTCGATAATGGTATCTCCAGAAAACAGGGTAATGTTAATATCATCCCATTCATAGATTTCCGTACCAATTCGTTGATTACCAATCCAAGGGCGTTTAAAGCGACGACCATTTTTATCCTCTGGTTCGACAGTTTTAACAATTTTCATTTCTTTTCGTTGCCACGGAGAACGGTCAAAGGCATTTTGCATGGATAAACCGGTCACTTCGACTCCTTTTAATCCAATGAAAACAATCGCAAAAATCATCATCAACCAAATTGCCGGACCGATTGTTAGCAGTGCTAACATTGTCATCAATAACCCGATGAGTAATTGAAAACGATGAAAACTATTACGTGGCATTTTTTTGGATGCTATCGATATATTGATAAGACCAAAGATTAAAAATAGTAATTGCGGTGGATTTTGAATTAATTGATAAAGACCTAATAAGGCTAAAAGACTTTCCACTATAAAAAATAGTTTCCAAGAGCTGCTCACAAGCATTCCTCCTTCATTTATTCTATTATACCTTTTTCTATTCTGACTACCAAGTTCACTTAAGATGGACATTACTCTCCGTCTTAAGTCTGAGAAAGATAAAAAAAGCGAAACAGTCATACTGTTTCGCCAGATGAATTAATCAATTTTTGTGATTTTGACATGCATGTCGCCACCAGGTGTATCAATCGTGACTTCTTCGTTTAACTTTCTTCCAATCAGTGCTTTCGCAATAGGAGAATCATTTGAAATTTTTCCAGCCATTGGATCTGCTTCTGCACTTCCAACAATCGTATAAACTTCTTCTTCTCCGTCTGGTAATTCGATAAAGGTAATCGTTCGACCAATGGTTACTTCATTTTCGTCAGCACCATTATTATCAATAATCTCTGCAAAACGAATCATATTTTCTAGTGTTGTAATACGTCCTTCAACAAAAGCTTGCTCATCTTTAGCTGATTCATATTCAGAGTTCTCTGATAAATCTCCAAAACTTCTCGCGATTTTTATGCGTTCAACGATTTCTTTACGTTTTACTGTTTTTAATTCTTCTAATTCTTGTTCTAGCTTTGCCTTACCTTCTAAAGTCATTGGATATACTTTTTCTACCATAATGTCCAGTTAGCTCCTTTTTAACTTGTCTTAATAAATAAAAAGCGAAGAGCTTTTCTGAACACGTCGTCCAGAAAAGCTACTTCTTTACACCACACAGATTACCATGTTACCTAGCGTTTGTAAATAGCTAAGCTATCTAAAAATGAATTTTATTGTAAATTATCAATATATTGTTCTTTTAACTCTAAATGTTTCTCATATGTCTCAGCAAAATAAACTTTATGGGTCGTAATATCTGCTAAGAAATAATAATAATCATTTTCTAAAGGATTTAACACCGCATCAATGGCATCGGTACTTGGGTTATTAAACGGTCCCGGACCAAACCCTTTATTAATATACAAGTTATATGGAGAATCTATTTCAGTATCTTTATTAGATAAATGCACTTTATGTTTATCCATCGCATACAAAATAGAAATATCCGATTGTAACGGCATGTCAGCAGCTATACGATTTAAAAAGACACCCGCAATATTTCGACGGTCTTCATTTTCGACCCCTTCTTTTTCCACTAGCGAAGCCAACGTCAGAACTTGTTGAACTGTTAAATCACTTTGATTAAACATCTCTTCTCGTTCAATATACACTTGATTCATTTGTTCGACCATCGCTTGAATAAGTGGTTTAACGCCCTTATCTTTATAGTAGTTATACGTTGCTGGGAACAAGTATCCCTCTAGTTTGAAACGAACATCTTGTGCTTCAGACGCACTTTGTAATAATTGAGGGTAACTCGCTAAAAGTTCTTTAAAGAACGCTTCATCAGTAATCACATTTAAGATTTCGTCTTCTTTAAGTCCTGTCTTACTTGCGACTTCTTTTGCGATTTGATCAACGCTGTAACCCTCAGGTATCGTGATACGAGCATCTGCTAATGCTTCTGGCTCTTCACTACCACCTTGTTGCAGCATCTCTGAAATCTCATCAAGTGTCATGTTAGGGGCCATTTGATAATAACCACCTTTAAAGTCTGTAATATTTTCAGTTTTCACATAGTAAGTAAAAACTAAACCGCTTTTTATAATTTTCTGTTCTTCGAGAATATTTCCAATTCCTTTATTACTAGTACCTATTGGAATATTCACTTGCACCAAATGGTCATCTTTAGGATTTAAAGGTTTTAGCCCTGATTGCCAATATTTATAAATATATATTCCCAATACGGTTACGATTAAGACTAAGGATAAAATAACCACCGTCACAATCTTCCTTACTAGTCGATTCTCTTTTTCTCGAGCTTGTTCTCTGCGCATTATGGATCGCTCGCTTTCATTTTCTCTATATAATTTAACATTAGTTATATTTAATGTCATAGCTTTCCCTATTATACATGAAATAAAGCAAAACGAAAATCTTTTCTATAATATTCTTTCTTATTTTGTTTCAATAAGCGTACGGTCATCACCAAACCATTTTTTACTAATCTCTTGCACTTTGCCTTTTTCTTTCAAACTCACAAAAGCATTATTAATATCTTCCACTAACCCTTTGTTTTTTGGATTCACGCCAACGGCATAATCTTCTTCTTCAAATTCACTTGGTAATATGTCATATAAATTTCCATCATCACTTTTACTAATGTAGTATTCTGCGTAGACACTATCAATAATAAACCCATCAACTTGTTTGTTTTTTAAATCTAAAAAAGCTTCAGTAAATGTCGGGTATCCTATAGGCTCTCCAGAAGTCGTGTAGGATAATAATTTTTCAGGTTCTGCTAACAATGCCGCTTCTCCGCTTGATCCTTCTTGAGCCCCGACTTTTTTATTTTTAAAATCAGCGTAAGTCTTAATGCCACTATCTTTTAAAACAACAATGACTTGTTCATTTTTTAAGTACGGCATCGTAAAAGCGACTTTTTTCTCCCGTTCAGGCGTCACTGTATAACCGTTCCAAATCACATCTATTTTATTTGTTAACAGCTCGGTTTCTTTCATGCTCCAATCTACGGGTTGAATTTTTGTCTTCATCCCTAACTCTTTCCCGACTTCTTTCGCTAAATCAATATCAAATCCTACAATCTCATCGTTTTCATCACGGAATCCCATCGGAACAAACGTATCATCGACTCCTACTACTAATGTCTCTTTTTTCGTTGTTTTACTTTCTTCTTTCTGACTGCCACACGCTGTTAATACCACTCCTGTCAATACAACAAAACTCACCATCGCTGTTTTCATTAATCTCTTTTTCATCATTTTTCCTCCTTAGTATTATTTATTAAAATCAAAAATTTGATGACAATATTCATTAGCAAAGGCAACATCATGCGTCACTATTATTTGCGTCATTCCTTGTTGCTGAATCAACTGCATAATCTGCCCTACCTGATTACGACTTTCAACATCTAACGCACTCGTCGGCTCGTCATAGCATAATACTTCTGGTGATAGCATTAACGCACGAGCAATAGCCACACGTTGTTTTTGTCCACCCGATAAAGAAGCAGGATACTGAGAGGTTTGGCCTTCAATCCCTAGCATCTCGAGCCACTCTTGCGCCTTAACTGCTGCTTGTTCGCGAGTCATTTGCTTTTTCTTGACTGGTACGAGCATTAGGTTTTCAATGACTGTTAAATGAGGGAAAAGCTGAAAATCTTGAAAAACTAATCCTATCCGCTGAGCCGTTTCAGACTGATTCCCGTTTACCGACATCGTCCCACTATCAAAAGTCTCTAAGCCACATAGACACCTTAAAAAGGTTGTTTTGCCACTACCTGATGGCCCCACAATTCCGTGAATTTCGCCTCTCTTTGCAAGAAAATCGATTTGATTAAAAATCATTTTCTCACCGAAAAGTTTCGATGCCCCTTTTACTTCTAAAATCACTTCCTGATTACTCATAAGTCATCTTCCCTTCAATATATCGAAATAGTAGCGTAAAAATAAATGTCATGCACAAATAGAAAAGACTCACACCGACAAAAGGAAGCATGCTAACTTCACGCATGACAGCCGCTTTACCGACTTTCATAATATCAGCCAAACCAATCACATAGACAAGTGACGTATCTTTAATAAGCGTCATCACTTCATTCCCTATCGCTGATAAGGTCTTTTTAAAAACTTGTGGAATCGTTACATACAAGAGTGTTTCCCATTTGTTAAATCCTAATACAAAAGCCACTTCTCCTTGCCCAACCGGCACATCTGCAAATCCTCCTCTAAATATTTCAATAAAGTAAGCTGTATAGTTAATCGCAAATGCTATGAGAGCTGCTGGCAAGCGATTTACAATAACACCTGGAAACGCAAGCGGTAATCCGAAAAAAACAATCATTAATTGTAACATTAACGGTGTTCCACGAATAACCCATACTAAGAAAGCTAATAGACGTTGTAACCATTTCGGACCCGTATAAGCAATATGTCCTAACAATAATCCTAATGGTAACGACACCACTAACGTCACGACAAAAACAAGTAGTGTCATCTGACTTCCTTTGATTAAACTTGGTAATACTCGCCATAATAATTCCATTTACATTCCTCCTAATCAATAAAAAAAGCCCCCTTAGTTCATATGAACTAAGAGGGCGACAAATAGACGCGGTTCCACCTCAAACACGTTACCACTTCACAGTGATAACCTTAGCAAGTCTCCAACAAGACCGTTTGCGATAACGTGCAACTGACGAACTTCCTTACTTTACTGTTTAAAAAATAGTTCAGGAAGATAGCTCCTAGATGTGTTCAACTACCGTTTATATCCTTTCTCACCAACCAAGGACTCTCTGATAATAAACTAATAATCTACTCGTTCTAGTCAAAGCTTTCTCATGTGTTTTTAATTTATAGAAATAATATCATGCGTTTTTTAGATTGTCAACACTTTTTATATGTTCAAATTCATTTATCGTTAAAGTGACCTCTGTCCCTTCATCTAAAATCGAGTGAATTGACACTTGATGATTTAATTTTTCACAAAGCTGCGCGACCATATACAAGCCCATTCCCGTTGCTTCCTTATGAGACCGACCTTGATATCCTGTGAAGAACGGACGAAAGACACGTGGTAAATCTTCTTTGCGAATACCGCTTCCAGAATCAGTGATTTTTAATTGTAGCGCCTGACCTCTACGCATCAAACTAAACGTAATATCAGTCCCAGTGCCAGCCGCATATTTAATACTATTGCCTATGATTTGATATAAAATAAAACGAAACCATTTGGCATCTGTTTCGATTAACGCGTCGTCTTTAAAGAGTATTTTAGGATAGACGCGATGTCGAATAAAATTTTGCTTATGGTCATCAATAGTCGCTAAAATCATCTCTCTCACTGAAACTTGCTCAATGATGAAGTCCTGTTCAAATGATTCCATTCGCGCAACATTTAGCGCCATTTGTAATCCCTCTTGTAACTTATCAATTTCTTCTAACATACTCTCTCTTTCAACTGGTGTTTCTTCTAACATCAGTTTTAACACCGCAATCGGAGTCTTCATCTGATGAACCCATTGATTTATAAAGGTTAGATGTTCCTCTCTTGCATTGCGCATCGTGGTCACTTCACGATAATAATGATCAAACTGATGATTTAACAACTCTACCACTTCTTGGGAAAGGTCACTACTATCCGATGTTCGGTCATTTTTAAGGCCAAAAACACGCTTCTTCTGAAACATTTGATACAAATGTTTTTGAGAAAAATATTGCCACACTAAAAAAATGATTAATAAAAACAAACCTAAAATAGCTGCATATATAAAGACCGATAGACGATGAAAACCATCTAGCCAAACAATCAAAGCGAACAAGAAAGCATAGCAAAGAAACAATAATATATAACCAATCTGATGTTTAAAAAAAAGTTTCATTTTATATATCCCCTAAATCAAGTCTGTAGCCTTTTCCACGAACGGTTATAATCGAATTGGGTAGACCGATATCATCAAATTTTTTTCTCAATCGTGTGATATTCACTGACAACGTATTGTCATCAACAAAATACTCGCTATCCCATAATTTAGTCAGTATCGCTTCCCGAGAAGCAATGTGCGGATAATTAGATAACAATAATTCAACGAGTTCGCCTTCTTTTTTAGTGAGTAATTCCTTTTGGTCATGAAACATTAACTCCAAACGCTCAGGATAATAAACAAGCTCACCTCGTTGAATTACTCGCTCATCTTGTCCTGGTGCATATTCACCATAGACACGTCTAATATGGCTTTTTATTTTGGCTAACAATAAATCATAGGAGAAAGGCTTGGTAATATAATCATCTGCTCCATATTCTAATGCCATGACTTGGTCCATATGACTCTCACGTGCAGATAAAAATATAATCGGACATTTTGATTGTTGTCTTATTTTTCTCGTCCAATAATACCCGTCAAAAAAAGGTAAATTAACGTCCATTAAAATTAACTCTGGTTGTTCCTGTTCAAAAAAAACCATCACATTTTGCAAATCTGAAGGCACAACGACCTCATAACCATATCGTGTTAAATGGTCTTCAACTAAGTTGACTAATTTTTGGTCATCTTCCACTAGCATTATTTTCATCTTTTCTCATCCTTCAAACTCTTTTCTATCATCATACGCCAAATCATCTCAAAATAAAAGAAAAGCCAGAAAAATCATCCCTTATCATCAATAAGTTGAATCATCATTAACGATTTATTCAAGAGAATGAATTCTGGCACTGATATTTTATCTATTTAGAGGTAATATTTCTTAGAGACAGTTAAGTCATCATTTAATTCATAAACTAAAGGTGAGCCCGTTGGAATCTCTAAGTTCAACACTTCTTCTTTACTTAAATTGTCTAAGTATTTCACTAAAGAACGTAACGAATTACCATGCGCTGCAACTAAAACTGTTTTATCGTCCAATAAAGCAGGCGCTATCGCATCGTCCCAAAAAGGTAGTGTCCGCTTAAGCGTTACTTCTAAACTTTCTGCTTGTGGTAATTGACGTTGGTCAACACTTGCATAACGTGGATCTTCTTTTAATTTATCATAATCTGCCCCTTCTAAAAGTGGCGGTAAAACATCGTAAGAACGACGCCATATATGAACTTGTTCATCTCCATACTTTTCAGCCGTTTCTGCTTTATTTAATCCTTGTAAAGCGCCATAATGACGTTCATTCAAACGCCATGATTTATACTCGGGGACAAATAATTGGTCTGTTTCTTCTAAAACAATATGGGCTGTCTTAATGGCTCGTTTTAACACGGAAGTATAAAGCACATCAAAGTGGATACCCGCTTCTTTAATCTTTCTTCCGGCTTCTTGCGCCTCTTTGACGCCTTGTTTACTTAAATCCACATCTTCCCAGCCTGTAAAACGATTAGCTAGATTCCATTCACTTTGGCCGTGTCGAATAAAAACTACTTTTTTCATGTTTATTCCACCTTTTCTAAATTCATTTCTTACTCTAGTTTAACGGCAATTTAAAAAAAATGCGAATAAAAAGAAAAGAGAATCTCATTCGTGAGATTCTCTTTATATAAGCCACCTGTCGGACTTGAACCGACGACCCCTACCTTACCATGGTAGTGCTCTACCAGCTGAGCTAAGGCGGCAAATTATCAATACAAATAATAGCATACCTAAAATAGTTGATAAAGTCAAGAGTCATTTATCATCATATTAAAAAGAGAGGTACCTTTACAAAGGTACTCTCTCTTTAATTAAAGCTACTCTTCGTTATTTAACAAAGCATCTTCTGCTGCCATTTTCGCTTCAATATCACTAATACTATAAACATTTTCACTAGCAACGCCCACTTCTTTTGGCTCCATATTACGGTATTTAGACATACCTGTACCGGCTGGAATAATCTTACCGATAATAACATTTTCTTTCAAGCCTAATAAGTGGTCTTGTTTTCCACGAATCGCTGCATCTGTTAAGACACGTGTCGTTTCTTGGAATGACGCAGCAGATAAGAAACTATTTGTTTCTAATGATGCTTTTGTAATTCCTAGTAAGACCGGACGAGCTGTTGCAGGTATGCCACCTGCGATTAATGTTTCATAGTTTTGATCTTTGAAATCAGAAATGTCAACTAATGTACCTGGTAACACATCGGTATCACCTGGATCCATGACACGAACTTTACGCAACATTTGACGGACCATTACTTCAACGTGTTTGTCACTGATTTCTACCCCTTGCATACGGTAAACTTTTTGCACTTCACGTAGCAAGTAGTTACCAACAGATAACACATCACGAATTTGTAATAATTCTTTTGGTTCAATTGACCCTTCCATCAATGGTTCACCACGTTTAATGGTATCTCCTTCAGAGACTTTTAGACGGGCTGTATACGGAACTGTGTATGTACGTGTATCCGTCTTACCTTGAATCGTAATTTCTCGTGTACGTGTAGAAGCATCTTCACTAATTTCTGAAACAATCCCTGTCACTTCTGTTACGACAGCTTGACCTTTAGGATTACGTGCTTCAAAGATCTCTTGAATACGCGGTAGACCTTGTGTGATATCATCTCCGGCTACCCCCCCCGTATGGAACGTACGCATTGTTAACTGTGTACCAGGTTCTCCGATAGATTGAGCCGCAATCGTTCCAACTGCTTCTCCAACTTCAACTTCTGAACCAGTGGCCATATTACGGCCATAACATGTTTTACATACACCATGTTTAGTGTTACATGTGAAGACCGAGCGAATCGTTACTGTTTCAATACCAGCTTCGATAATCGCTTTCGTCTTATCTTCATCTAGCATATCGCCTTTTTTAGCAATAATTTCTCCTGTTTCAGGATGAATGACTGATTTATGAGCATAACGACCTAAAAGACGTTCTTCTAATGTTTCAATAATTTCATTACCTTCACGAATTGCAGAAATTTCTAACCCACGATCTGTACCACAGTCGATTTCACGGATGATGACATCTTGCGCAACATCAACTAAACGACGTGTTAAGTAACCTGAGTCCGCTGTTTTCAAGGCCGTATCGGTCATCCCTTTACGAGCACCATGCGTTGAGATAAACATTTCTAAGACAGTTAAACCTTCACGGAAGTTAGAGGTAATCGGTAACTCCATGATACGTCCGCTTGGCGCTGCCATCAATCCACGCATACCAGCTAACTGAGTAAAGTTGGAAATGTTACCACGAGCTCCTGAATCACTCATCATAAAGATAGGGTTCTTCGCATCTAATGTTTCCATTAGCTTCACTTGGATTTCGTCTTTTACTTTATTCCAAACTCCAATAACGCGCTCATAACGTTCGTCATCGGTAATTAAACCACGACGGAATTGCTTAGTAATATTATCTACTTGTTGATGTGCTTCTTCAAGCATCGCTTGTTTTTCATGCAAGACACTGATATCCGCAGCTCCAACAGTAATACCAGCAAGTGTTGAATGACGATAACCTAAGTCTTTCATACGGTCAAGCATACGAGATGTCTCAGTAATTTTAAAACGCTTGAAGACTTCTGCAATAATATTACCTAAATGTTTTTTCTTGAATGGTAAGACTAATTCTTGCGCTTCAATCGCAGCCTTAATATCTGTTCCTGGTTCTACAAAATACTTGTTAGGTGTTTCTACCACTAAGTTGTAGTCAGTCGGTTCATTTAAGTAAGGGAATTCTGGTGGCATAATTTCATTAAACATGACTTTACCAACGGTTGTTAATAAAATACGCTCTTTTTGCCACTCTGTAAATGGTTTTTCCGGCATAGAAGATGTTTGTAATCCAATGCGTGTATGAAGATGAACGTAGCCATTTTTCCAAGCTAGAACTGCTTCATTCAAGTCACGGAAGACCATTCCTTCTCCTTCTTGTCCTTCTTCTTCCATGGTTAAGTAATAGTTACCTAAAACCATATCTTGGGAAGGTGTTACAACAGGTTTTCCATCTTTAGGGTTCAAGATATTTTGAGCCGCTAACATTAATAGACGTGCTTCGGCTTGTGCTTCCTCATTTAAAGGAACGTGAACCGCCATTTGGTCCCCGTCAAAGTCAGCATTATAAGCTTCACATACAAGTGGATGTAGACGAATCGCACGACCCTCAACTAATACAGGTTCAAAGGCTTGAATACCTAATCTATGAAGAGTAGGGGCGCGGTTAAGAAGAACTGGATGTTCACGAATAATGTCTTCTAAAACATCCCATACGTCGTCTTCTTGGCGTTCGATTTTGCGTTTCGCATTTTTAATATTGCTTGCTAATTCACGTTGAACTAATTCACGCATCACGAATGGCTTGAATAATTCAATTGCCATTTCTTTAGGTAAACCACATTGATACATTTTCAAGTTTGGTCCAACAACAATAACGGAACGACCTGAGTAGTCAACACGTTTACCAAGTAAGTTTTGACGGAAACGACCTTGTTTCCCTTTTAGCATATGTGAAAGAGATTTTAATGGACGGTTACCTGGTCCTGTAACAGGACGACCACGACGACCATTATCGATTAACGCGTCAACCGCTTCTTGGAGCATACGTTTTTCATTTTGAACGATGATATTTGGCGCCATTAAATCTAATAAACGTTTTAAACGATTATTACGGTTAATCACACGACGATATAAATCGTTCAAGTCACTTGCCGCGAAACGACCACCTTCTAATTGAACCATTGGACGTAAATCAGGTGGGATGACAGGAATAACATCCATGACCATCCACGCTGGTTTATTACCAGATGTACGGAAAGCTTCCAAAATATCTAAACGGCGAATAGCACGTGTTCGTTTTTGACCAGAAGCTGTTTTTAATTCTTCTTTTAACTCGGCCACTTCTTTATCTAAATCAACGTCATCTAAAAGACGTTTGATAGCTTCGGCTCCCATGCCAGCTTGGAAAGATTGTCCGTAATGTTCACGTTTTTCACGATATTCACGCTCAGTCAATAATTGCTTTTTCTCCAAAGCAGTATCACCAGGATCAGTGACAACGTAAGAAGCAAAATAAATAACTTCTTCTAACGCACGAGGGCTCATATCTAGGATTAAGCCCATACGACTTGGAATTCCTTTGAAATACCAGATATGTGAAACAGGTGCTGCTAATTCAATATGTGCCATTCTCTCACGACGCACTTTTGAACGGGTTACTTCAACACCACAACGGTCACAAACGATTCCTTTATAACGAATTCGTTTGTATTTTCCGCAGGCACATTCCCAGTCCTTGCTAGGACCGAAAATGCGCTCACAGAATAAACCATCACGTTCTGGTTTTAATGTTCTATAGTTAATTGTTTCAGGTTTTTTTACTTCACCGTAAGACCAGCTTCTAATTTTTTCTGGAGAAGCTAAACCAATTTGCATACTTTCGAATTTATTTACATCGATCAAAAGGTGTTCCCTCCATTTCATTCTTTAACAACAGGTTGTGACTGATAGGTAACTAGTCTTTTTTCTCTGCTTGTTTGGCAGCTTGCTCTTGTGCATATTTTGTTAGGGCATCTACGCTAATCAGATCATCTTCGTCATCCATGTCACGTAACTCAATCTCTTGTTCATCCGCATCTAAAACGCGCATGTCTAATCCTAATGATTGTAACTCTTTTACTAATACACGGAAAGATTCTGGAACACCTGGTTTTGGAATTGGTTCCCCTTTTACAATCGCTTCGTACGTTCTTACACGTCCCACGACGTCATCAGATTTGTACGTTAAGATTTCTTGCAAGGTGTATGCTGCACCATATGCTTCTAATGCCCAAACTTCCATCTCACCAAAACGTTGTCCACCGAATTGTGCTTTACCACCTAATGGCTGTTGTGTAACCAATGAGTATGGTCCAGTTGAACGTGCGTGAAGTTTGTCATCAACCATGTGCGCTAATTTCAACATGTACATCACACCAACTGAAATACGGTTATCAAACGGTTCACCCGTTCTACCGTCATAAAGAATGGTTTTCGCATCTGACGCCATACCTGCTTCTTTAACTGTTTCCCAAACATCTTCTTCCGTCGCACCATCGAAAACTGGTGTAGCAACGTGAATACCTAATTGACGAGCAGCCATACCTAAGTGTAACTCAAGTACTTGCCCGATATTCATACGAGACGGCACCCCTAATGGGTTTAACATGATATCAACGGGCGTTCCATCTGGTAAGAACGGCATGTCTTCCTCAGGCATAATGCGAGAAACGACCCCTTTGTTACCGTGACGTCCCGCCATTTTATCTCCTTCGTGAATCTTACGTTTTTGTACAATGTACACACGTACTAACATGTTCACACCTGGTGATAATTCATCGCCAGCTTCACGTGTAAAGATTTTCACGTCATGAACGATACCGCCGCCACCATGTGGCACACGTAATGATGTATCACGTACTTCACGTGCTTTTTCACCGAAAATCGCATGTAATAAACGTTCTTCAGCGGATAACTCTGTTACCCCTTTTGGTGTCACTTTACCCACTAAAATGTCACCATCACGTACTTCAGCACCAATGCGGATAATTCCCATTTCGTCTAGGTTTTTCAACGCATCTTCCCCAACGTTTGGAATTTCGCGTGTAATTTCTTCAGGTCCTAGTTTCGTGTCACGGGCTTCTGATTCGTACTCTTCAATATGGATAGAAGTATATACATCATCTTTAACTAGACGACGACTCATAATAATCGCATCTTCATAGTTATAACCTTCCCATGTCATGAACGCGACTAACACGTTTTGACCTAACGCCATTTCTCCTTGTTCCATAGATGGTCCATCAGCTAAGACATCGCTTGCTTCTACTTTTTCACCTAATGTGACAATCGGACGTTGGTTATAGCTCATACCAGCATTTGAACGTTGGAATTTCGCTACGTTATATTTATCAAGCGTACCATTTGAACGACGTACACGGATTTCATTTGCATCCACGTATTCAACCACACCGTCATGTTTACAAATTAAAGCAGAACCTGAGTCATGTGCGGCTTTATATTCCATACCTGTTCCAACTAAAGGTGAACGAGGTTGAACAAGTGGCACAGCTTGACGCTGCATGTTCGCTCCCATTAACGCACGGTTGGAGTCATCGTTTTCTAAGAAAGGAATACAAGCTGTCGCAACCGCTACTACCTGTTTAGGTGAGACGTCCATGTAATCGACTTTTTCAGTTGAAACTTCCAAGTTATCACTTTGGATACGTGCCATTACAACATCGTTAACAAACGTACCGTCTTCATTTAATAGTGAGTTCGCTTGCGCTACCATGTAGTGGTCTTCTTCATCAGCTGTTAAATAGTCGATATGTTCTGTAACACGGCCAGTCTTACGGTCAACACGACGATAAGGGGTTTCGATAAAGCCATATTTATTAATCTTCGCATAACTTGATAAGCTGTTGATTAACCCAATGTTTGGTCCCTCAGGCGTTTCAATCGGACACATACGTCCATAGTGAGAATAGTGAACGTCACGTACTTCATACCCTGCTCGGTCTCGTGTTAAACCACCAGGCCCTAAGGCAGAAAGACGACGTTTATGCGTCAACTCACCTAATGGGTTTGTTTGGTCCATGAATTGTGATAGCTGAGAAGAACCGAAGAATTCTTTAATAGATGCAACGACTGGACGAATATTAATCAATTGTTGTGGTGTCAACGTGTCTGTATCTTGAATCGACATTCTTTCACGTACAACTCTTTCCATACGAGCTAAGCCGATACGGAATTGATTTTGTAATAATTCACCTACAGAACGAATACGACGGTTTCCTAAGTGGTCGATATCATCTGTATAGCCAATCCCTTCTTGTAAGTTTAAGAAGTAACTAATAGAAGAAATAATATCAGCCGGTGTAATAGTTTTTACATCATCTGTAATTTGTCCATTTCCGATAACATTGACGATACGATCCGGATCTTTAGGTGATACAACTTTAATGACTTGAATCGTCATTGGATCTGTAATAGCACCATCTTCTGATGGATAGTAAGTCACGTTGTTTAAACCATTTTCTAAATGAGGCATTAACTCATTTAACACATCATGTGTCATTTCAGTTCCCTTTTCGACTAAAATTTCACCTGTTTCAGGATCTACTAATGTTTCACCTAAAATTTGATTTAACAAGCGTGTTTTTAAATGTAATTTTTTGTTTACTTTATAACGACCAACTGCCGCTAAATCATAACGTTTTGGATCGAAGAAACGTGTGTATAACAAGCTTCTTGAACTGTCTGCAGTTTTAGGTTCTCCTGGACGTAGACGTTCATAAATATCCTTCAAGCCTTCTTCTGTTCGAGAGTCAGAAGCATTTTTATGAATATCTTTTTCTAATGTTAGACGTAAACTTTCATTTTCACCTAACATCTCTATAATCGTGTCATCTGAGCCAAATCCTAACGCACGCACTAAAACAGTGAATGGAATTTTTCTCGTACGGTCGATACGCACGTAAGAAATATCCTTTGCGTCTGTTTCTAATTCTAACCAAGCACCTCTGTTAGGGATGACAGTTGTTCCAAAACTCTCACGACCATTTTTATCAATCTTACTATTGTAATAAACACCTGGTGAACGAACCAACTGAGAAACGATAACACGTTCCGCTCCGTTGATGATGAACGTTCCCATTTCTGTCATTAGGGGAAAATCACCGAAGAAAACATCTTGTGATTTAATCTCACCTGTAACTTTATTATCTAATCTTAGAGTGACATGTATAGGAGCTGAGTAGTTTGCATCATGTGCACGTGCTTCTTCCACAGTATACTTTGGTTCTTTCAATTCGTACCCTACAAATTCTAACGACAGTTTATCGTTAAAATCTTTAATAGGTAAAATGTCTTCAAACATCTCTCTTAATCCCTCTTCTAAGAACCACTTATAAGAGTTTGTTTGAATTTCAATTAAGTTCGGTAACTCTAACACTTCACTGATACGTGCGAAACTTCTTCTTTCGCGATGTTTTCCGTATTTGACAATATGTCCAGCCAAGCTCTTCACTCCTCTAAAATTTTCTACCCGTGCTTTATATTACGTTTATGTTACAAATATTAAGTTCAGTTAACATTTGCACAGTGCCTAGTTTTTAAGGCAAAAAAAAGACAAAAATAGAATTTTCTCTTAAATTTTGAGTTTCTATTTTTGCTTTCTATTTAAAAACGCCGAATGGACAATATTTCACTCAGGTTTTATCTGTTTATAAGCTCGGTTTTGCAACTATTAATTCTAATCTTTTTTTATACGAATGTCAAGCCTTTTTTAAGATAATGACAAACCAGGTTTGGCATTTAAGTCTAGCGTCCCCAATTGTTGCTTTTTCCATGCAATATATCCTGCTGCACCAATCATCGCAGCATTATCGCCACATAATCTTAATGGTGGAAAAATAACCGGGACTTCTGGATATTCCTGAGCCATTTTTTCGGTCATAGCAGCTCGCAATCCTCGATTGGCTGCAACGCCTCCGGCTACAATTAATTGTTTGGCTTGATAATCACCACATGCCCGAACAGTTTTATCGACTAAAACATCGATCACACTTTGCTGAAAACTTGCAGCTAAGTCAGCATGATTCAATACTTCTTCACGCTGCTGAGCGTTGTGATAGAGATTGATAAATGAACTCTTTAATCCACTAAAGCTAAAATCATAGTGTTCTTCATGTATCATAGCACGCGGAAAGTTAAAAACATCTTCCCCTTCTTGCGCTAAACCATCTATTTCTTTTCCACTTGGATAGTTTAAGCCCATCACACGTCCTACCTTATCATAAGCTTCACCCGCGGCGTCATCCCGTGTTTCTCCTATCAACTCAAACACACCATCTTCAGGCATGAGCACGAGTTCAGTATGTCCACCACTAACTAATAACGCAACAAGTGGAAACTCAAGCGGTTGGACAAAGCGAGCCGCATAGATGTGCCCAGCCATATGGTTGACAGGTATGAGCGGTAACTCATGAGCGAACGCAAAGGCTTTCGCTGCACTCACACCGATTAACAATGCTCCAACCAATCCCGGACCTTCTGTTACCGCCACCGCTGTTAAGTCTTTTGGTGTAACCTGTGCTGTTTCAAGAGCTTCTTCTAAACATAATGTAATTTGTTCCACGTGATGACGGCTAGCGACTTCAGGAACGACGCCGCCAAAGCGCTGATGGCTTAACACTTGTGATGCCACAATGTTGGATAATATTTCATTTCCATTAGCAATCACCGCGACACTTGTCTCATCACAGCTACTTTCTACTGATAATATCAACATGCGTGGATTCACTTCTTCTTTTGATTCTTGTTTCATGTTTTCACCTTATTCAATTTAATTTCCATTATCTCACCATCTTCAGTCGGATGAGCATAGTATTGTTTTCGTGTACCAATAACATTAAAACCAACTTTTTGATACAAGTGTTTGGCTGACCAGTTCGTAACACGTACCTCTAAAAACATGCGACTGACCTCAACACTTTGACAAAAGTCCAAGCTATATTTAAATAAAGTTTGTGCCACTTTCTGCCCCCGATAACTAGGAAGAACTGCAATGTTCATTACTTCTGCTTCATCTGCTAGCACATGTATATTCAAAAAACCTATCACTTGTTGTTGATCGTAAGCAAGCCATAAATGACTGTATGGGAGCGACCATTCTTGTTCAAACTGGGAAACATTCCAAGGCGAGCCATGCGGATATGCTTGCTCACTCAGTTCTAAGAGTTTTTCACTTAATAGTGGATGCGAAGTAACTTTTAAATCTATTTTTTGGTACATCATCATAATTCTTCCAATCTTTTTTCCATAAATACCGCGTCTTCACCGTCTACATAATAACGATTTTTAATGGAACGGGATTCAAAACCAAAGCGACGGTACAGTCGTTTAGCGTTAAGGTTGCTTTTACGCACTTCTAAAGTAATTGTGTCACACTGATACTCTATCGCTTTTTTTATTATCATGGATAGCATGAGCGAGCCGATTCCAATATTTTGAAAATCAGGCAAAATCGCCACATTCGTAACATGCCCATTTTTCTCTTCAAAACGAACGCCAAAAAAACCAATAGGTGTCTCTTGGAAACGGAATAATTGATAGTAAGTCGGGTGAATTCCATTTAACTCGGATAAAAATACTGTTCTACCCCATGGAGCTACACCTTCATATACCGCTTTTTGAATCTTTATCAAATGCTTTATATCGGTATAGGTTACGTCTTTTATTTCCAGTCCTTTGAGTTGAGTAAACTGTAACTGTTGTGCTGCTATTTGATAATCCTTCTTTGCCAATATACGTGTCATATGTTTAAATTTTCTTAACATAATTATCAATCTGTTCCTCATGTGTTTCTAGCCATTTTTCTTCTGCTTCGACACGCTTTAAATAGGTCGGTACAAACTGATGAACATCCTCAACTTTAGACTCATTGATAGCAACTCGCGCCATACTCGCAGCTGAAAGAACATTATCAGAAAATTCATATGTAACGTCGTCATTTTGATAAGCGTTTCTAATGGTATCGGCAAATAAGCTAACGTCCTCGCCTATAAAGATAATCGGTGTCTCACACGCTAATAGTTCTTCCAACCAGCTCGACAGCCCAACATGTCTATCTTCTAAAACCGTTGTTAACTCACCACCAACCCAACGGTACGCACCACTATAAACGTTTTCACGTCGCGCGTTGATTAATGGAACGATTAAACTATCAGACTTAGGCATGGTATTAGCTGCTATCGCTTTTAAACTTGATACCGCAATTAGCTCACAGTTTAGTGTCCACGCTAATGTTTTAGCCGTCGTCACTCCTATTCTTAAACCTGTATAGGAACCTGGCCCTTTAGACACTACAATCCGCTCAATTTCATGAGGTTTCATGCCTATTTCTTTCATCAACCATTCCACAGCAGGCATTAAACGTGCGCTATGTGTTTTCTTAATAGTGGAACGATATTCAGCTAACAGTTTAGCCTCTTCTAGAATTGCTACTGAAAAAGATTGATTGGCAGTGTCAATCGCTAAAGTTTTCATCATTTACTCCCCATTCTCCGTGCATAATTCTGCTATATTGTAGCATACTTTAATGAAACTAAAAAGAGAGGGGCCTTATGCCATGCTACCTAAAAGTCTGACTTTCTAGGTGTCACTGCATGCAAGCCACTCTCTTTTTACAAAAATTTCAATTTTTAAAGTAAGGTCCTCACTGATTCACGTATCATAAGTTTTGGAGCAAACATTGTTTTTTTGGTGATGGTTTTTTCTTGAGTCATCAGTGCGAGTAACTCTTCCACACTTTGCTCCCCCATCCATTCAGTCGGTACTTGAATGGTAGTTAAAGCAGGCGAAAGATACTTAGCCACACTAATATCATTAAACCCTATGATGCTCATGTCCATCGGTACCGAAATATTAGCTTCTTCGAGTGCTTTTAACGTCCCTATCGCCATAGCATCGCTTGTTATAAATAGTGCGCTCGGTTTGCTAGTTGTTTGTTTTAACCATTCTTTGATGACTTGATAGCCACCATCAACCGTAAAATCTGCGACTAACTCAACCACATCAATCGCGTGTTCTTGTTGACTTTGCCAACGATGAAAAGCTTGCAACCGGCTATCCGCGATGATTTCTTGATTATCTTTCGTTTTTTCCTGACCAGATAAAATCCCAATTGAGTAATGCCCATTCGCAACTAAATAATCAAGTGCTTGTATTACCCCGAATTCAAAATCAACGACCAACGAATGTTCTTGATAGGACATGCTATCAAAATCAACAAAAAGCTTTGGCAAGGCGATGCGTTGAATAATCGCCATCTCCCGTTTTGAAAACTTGCCTAGAGCGATTATACCGTCAGCCGTCATATTCTCAATAGGAAAATCCGATAGTTGACACACGGACAATTGAACCCCAAGCATTTTCGCTTTTCTTTCAATCCCCATTCGAATCGAGAGATAGTAGAGATCTTCCAGCTCTTCTTGCTGATTGTACCACTGTATTAATAAAATTTCGGGCATTTTTTTAAGCGTCTTTTTTTGATGTTTAGTGTAATTGAGTTCCTCTGCCACTTCAAAAATACGTTGCTTCGTTTCATCACTGACTGATAGCGTCTTATCATAATTTAACACACGTGAAACTGTAGCTGGCGAGACTTGCGCTTGCTTTGCTATATCTTTAATAGTCGCCATCTTCCCACCACTTTCTACAATTTATCAATAAATCGCTTGAATCCAGCTTGTCCTTCTGCTGTTTGTTTATAGACACCAGCATCTTCAAGAACGCGTTCAAACTTTTTGCCTACTTCTTTTTGGATAATTTCCGTAACGTTTTCTTTCGTTACATTATAAGTTCCTTTCATTTCACGCGCCCAATCTCGATGAATCTCTGCAACGTCAGTTGTTTCGCCAAGTAGATATGCCTCTACCTCACTTAATTCTTGTTTTAAACGCGGAGGTAAGATAGCTAAGCCCATAACTTCAATCAACCCTATATTCTCTTGCTTAATATGTTGTACATCACGGTGCGGGTGAAAAATCCCTTCTGGATGCTCTTCCGACGTATTGTTGTCACGTAAAACTAAATCAAGTTCATACTGATTATCACGCATTCTTGCAATCGGGGTGACCGTATGATGACGCGTACCGTCTTCTGAAAAAGCGCGAATTCCTAAATCTAAATCATCATGATTTTCCCATTGTTTCATAATGTAGGTAGCTGCTTTAACCAAATCTGTTTGACTTGCGCTTTGTAAGCGAATAACAGACATCGGCCAATTCACTACTGCAGCGCTCACTTTAGGGAATAGGATTAATGGGAACGTCCAAGCATTTTCAGCTTTAGCCATTGGAAATGTATGACGTCCGCCTTGGTAATGATCGTGCGCCAAAATCGAGCCACCTACAATAGGCAAGTCAGCATTTGAGCCGACAAAATAATGAGGGAAAACTTCGACAATTTTCAATAGTCGTGCCACCGTTTTCTCTGAAATCGTCATCGGACGGTGTTCTTCTGACAAGAAAATACAATGTTCATTATAATAAGCATAAGGAGAATACTGCATTCCCCAGCTCTCACCGTCTAAATTCAAACGTAAAATACGATGATTTGTACGTGCCGGATAATCAACATCTCCTTCGTATCCTTCATTTTCCATACACAACATACACGTCGGGTAGGCGCGTTTCGCTTGACGTTGTTCCGCGACAATCGACTTCGCATTTTTTTCAGGTTTAGACAGATTAATCGTAATTTCTAAAGTCCCGTAGCCGCTAGGATAATCAAAAACAATGTTTTTTTGAATGGCTTTAGTTTTAATATATTGATTTACCTGACTTAGCTCATAAAAATAATCAGTCGCCACTTTAGGATCATCATTATACTGCTGTGCAAACAAGGCGTTTAGTACAGAGGGCGGTGGTGTTAATAAATCACCTAATCGCCCCTCCAACATCTCCCGCTCATACGCAATATCATTAATTGTTTGCTGTTCTAACGCTACTTCAACTAATTGAGAAACGAGCGTATCGATATCCGCATTGACAGTCGTCTCACCGCTATTTTCTTCCAGCTCTTTCACTCCAACAAGTGCCATAGTACGGTTAGTTAAATAAACACGGTCCATTTCCATCCAACCACCATACTTAATCGCATAAGATACAAATTCATAGATTAATTGACTGGTTTTCATACTTATGCCTCATACCCTTTAGGATGCCCTTGATGCCATTGCCAAGCAGATGAAAAAATCGTTTCAACATTTGTATGCGGCGCTTCCCATCCTAATATTTTTTGCGCTTTTTCCGGTGATGCAATCAAACTATCTGGGTCGCCTGCACGTCTTGGACCGACTTCAGCTGGAATAACTTCACCCGTAACTGCACGTGCTGCTTCCACCATTTCTTTAACCGAAAACCCTTGACTGCTCCCTAGATTAAAGACATCACTTTGACCTCCGTCAAATAAATAATTAATAGCTAAAATGTGAGCCTGACATAAATCGACAACGTGAACGTAATCTCTAATATTAGTACCATCAGGCGTGTCATAGTCATCCCCATATATCATTAATTTTTCGCGTTGACCAAGAGCGGTTTGTAAAATAATCGGAACTAAATGCGTTTCAGGTGTGTGATCTTCACCAATAGTGCCATCTAGTTTTGCTCCGGCAACATTGAAATAACGCAAAGCGACATATTTAATTCCATACGCCTCGTCACACCACTTCAACATCTTCTCCATCATCAACTTACTCTCACCATATGGACTTTCTGGGTTGGTTGGTGTTGTTTCTTTGATAGGAGATTCTTTAGTTTTACCATAGGTCGCAGCTGTTGATGAAAAGACGATATTTTTAACATCAAACTCATTCATCACTTCTAATAAAACCTGTGTACCTTGAACATTATTATTAAAATACATTAGTGGGTCTTTCATTGATTCTGGCACAATTGAACTTGCTGCAAAATGAATCACACCTTTAATACTTTCCTTTTCAAATACAGAAGTTAAAAATACCTTATCACGAATATCTCCTTGATAAAATCTTGCTTGTGGATGAACAGCTTGGCGATGACCTGTTAACAAATTGTCAACAACAGCCACGTCGTATCCTTGTCCAATCAATAAATCGACAGCGTGGGATCCGATATAACCGGCTCCTCCTAGTACTAAAATAGTCATTGTCTTTCCTCCATTTTTAACTTAGTCGTTTCGCTCCATCACCAATTTTAGCTTGATAAAAACTTGCTTCATAGCCTATCTCTTTTTGATACTGGCGACCAACGTTTTCTACAAACTGATTATAAGTGTTTTCTGGCACAATCGCAATGGCACAGCCACCAAATCCTGCTCCCGTCATCCTGGCACCGATTACCCCTGGTTGCGCTTGAGCTGCAGCGACTATCGTGTCTAGCTCTTTTCCGGTTACTTCATAATCCTCTTTTAAAGAACGATGAGAATCATTCAGTAATCGTCCAAATGTTAATAGATCGTTTTCTTTGAGAGCAGCCGTTGCCTCTAAGGTACGTTGATTTTCACTAACAGCGTGACGAGCTCGTTTAAGTAAGTTAGGCTGTTCTTGTAACAGAGGAGCTAATTGATGAAAGGCTTCATTATCCAATGCGCCTAAACTGTCAACAGCTTTTTCCTTTTGTAAAATAGCAAGTGCCGCTTCACACTCACCGCGACGCTCATTATATTTTGAATCCGCTAATTCACGACGTTTATTAGTATTCATAATCGCGATAACATAGCCATCTAGATGAACAGGTACTTTTTCATACTCTAGTGTTTGGCAATCAAGTAATAAGGCATGATCTTTCTCCCCCATACCAATCGCAAATTGATCCATGATACCAGAGTTAACACCGATAAACTCGTTCTCCACTTTTTTACCAAGTAAAACGAGGTCTAACATCTCAATGGATAAGTCAAACAAATCGCGGACGATAACACCTGTCAGCAATTCAATAGATGCCGACGAACTTAACCCAGCGCCATTAGGGATATTCCCGTAAAAATAGATGTCCATTCCTACAGGTATGCGATAATTTTTTTCTATAATATAACGAATCATTCCCTTTGGATAATTGGCCCAATTATCATCGGCTTTATAATCTAAATCATCTAAAGAAAAAGTTAACACACCGGTTTCTGGTATATTTTCAGAATAAACATGAATTTCTTGGTCGTCTCGTCGACGCGCCACGCCATAAGTTCCCATAGTCAAAGAAGCAGGAAAAACATTCCCGCCATTATAATCCGTGTGTTCACCAATTAAATTAATTCGCCCAGGTGAAAAAAAGACGCCTTCAGGTTCTTGTTGAAAAACTTTTTGAAACTGTTGCTTGATGTGATTTTCCATTTTAGTAAACCTCCTAGTAAATATTTAGTAAATTTATTATAATAGATTATCACTTTGATATCAAGTGTTTATAAAACGATTTCATAAACAATAAAAAAAGAAGGAGCCATGCTCCTTCTAAAAGACGTGCTTATTCAATTTCAGATAACTTCTCAGCTGCTGCATCATCTAGGATAACTGTCACGTTATCATGTTTTTGTAAGGCACTTGCTGGGCAGTCTTCTGTTATTTCGCCTTCAATCATTCCTTTAATAGCGTCTGCTTTCGCTTCACCATAGGCAATTAAAATAATTTCTTTCGCTTTTAAAATAGAACCAATTCCCATAGAGTAGGCTTGGGTTGGTACATCTTCTGCTGAAGCAAAGAAGCGTTTGTTCGACTCAATTGTAGACTCCACTAAGTCGACCTTACGTGTTTCACTATCAAAAGGCGTTCCTGGTTCGTTAAAGCCAATATGACCATTTGTACCAATCCCTAAGACTTGGATGTCGATTGGATTATCCGCTAAAATTTGATTGTAACGTGCACATTCAGCGTCGGCGTCTTCTGCTACACCGTTAGGCACATACGTTTCTTTAAATGGCTTAGCGTTATATAAATGTTCATTCATAAAATAACGATAGCTTTGCTCATCTTCTCCATCTAACCCTACATATTCATCTAAGTTAACACCAATCATATCAGAAAAGTCAACATCACTGTTCACCATTGCTTCATACATCGTAATAGGTGTACTACCTGTTGCTAACCCTAAAACTTTAACATCACGTTCTTCCATACCCTCTCGGATTAATTCAAACGCTTTTTTACCACCTTCAACTTGATTTTCTACATGAATTAATTTCATTTAGCTTATCTCCTGTCTTTTTTGGTATAGTCCAATTATAAATTACTTTTAAACATTTGACAAGATATCTCTGATTTTTTACCAAAAGAAATTAACTTCTAAACAAACCAAACGCAACCGATTGACCTTGATCGCACGAAGTAAACCCACATGCCTCATAGAAATTCCTGACATCAGGGGCTTCCTCTGTTAACAAAACTAATTGACGCACATCAGAATAACGCGATAAAATAGCTTTCATTAATTCCGTGCCAATCCCTTGCTTTTGAAAATCTGGGTGCACTAATAAATCTTGGATATACACGATCGTTAACCCATCTCCTACGACACGTATTAATCCTACTAGACGGTCATCTTGCCAAGCCGTCACAACGTGTAACGAATGACTTATTGCCCGTTGCAAAGTTGGCATATCTCTTGTATAAGCCGACCAACCCACTGCTTCATATAATTCCTGTAACTCTTTTTCTTCAAGCACCTTCGTAGCTTTAAGCATCATTTTTTCCTCCACACTTTTTCTCTATTTTAACACTATCGCGGTAAGACAGCTCTAAAAAAAGGAACCTCGACCATGCGAAGTTCCTTTTTTCCTTATTCAACTGTGACACTTTTTGCTAGATTTCTTGGTTTATCAACATCAAACCCTCTTGCTAAAGTAGCATAATACGCAATAAGTTGCGTTGGTAAAACACTGATGAGTGGCGTTAATAACGGATGAACAGTTGGCAATACAATGTCATCGTTAGATTGAGCTAATTCATCCATTACTATAGTGGCAGTACGGGCACCACGGCTTTCTACCTCTTTAAGATTACTTCTCACTTGTTTTTCTGTGACTTTTTCTGAAATAATCGCCATTACAGGTGTCCCTTCTTCAATTAACGCAATCGTACCATGTTTTAATTCCCCTGAAGCAAAACCTTCACAGTGGATGTATGAGATTTCTTTTAATTTCAGCGCGGCTTCTAACGCCACCCCATAGTCAGTGCCACGACCTATATAAAAAGCATGAGCCTTATCTGTCAACATCTCGTCTACTAATTCAGCAATGACGGCTTGACTTTCTAAAAAACTCTCCATAGCCTGTGCTACAATAGACAATTCGTGAAAGACGTCAAACATTAGCGCTTCTTCGTACGCCGCTTGTTTACCCATTGCTTCACCTAAAATAGCTAACAACGCGACTTGGGCTGTATAGGCTTTCGTTGATGCCACAGCAATTTCAGGTCCTGCATGAAGCAACAACGTGTGCCTCGCTTCACGCGACAATGTTGACCCTTTGACGTTAGTAATCGTCAAACAGTAATGCCCTTCGTTCATCGCTTTTACTAACACTTGACGGCTATCTGCCGTTTCACCACTTTGACTCAAAAAGATAAACGCAGGACGTTTTGGAAGCAATGGGGTATGATAGCCAAATTCACTTGCCACGTGAACTTCGACCGGAACTTTCGCGAGTTTTTCGATTAACACTTTCCCAACCAATCCAGCGTGATAGCTCGTCCCACATGCGACAATAAAAATCCGATCAGCGTTTGATAATTGTTCAACTATTGCTTGATCAATTGCTATCTGTCCATTTTCATCACGATAATGAGCTATCAATTGACGCATAACAAGTGGTTGTTCTTCTATTTCTTTTTGCATGTAGTAAGAATACGTCCCTAAGTCATGTGTCACTTCTGACGGCTCATAATGAATCATCTCACGTATCATTTTTGTTCCTTCTAGATTTTCAATTACAACTGCGTCTTTTGTCACAGTGACAATCTCTTCATCCATAATTTCATAAAAGTCTGTTGTATAATCTAGCAAAGCCAGTGCATCGCTACTGACACCATTAAAACCTTGACCCACCGCCACTAACAACGGGCTCTTATGTTTCGCAACAAGCAATTCACTTGGATTTTCTCGGTCGATTATGGCGAATGCATATGACCCTTCAATATTAGCCATCATTTTAGCTAATGCTTGTTTTGGACTTAGACAGTCTAGCGCAACTAATTTTGCTAACCAATTGACCATGATTTCAGTATCGGTTTCGCCTTTTAACGGAATATCATCGACATACTTTTCTCTGATTGCCAAATAATTTTCAATCACACCGTTATGAACTAGCACAAAACGACCATCATGAGATGTATGCGGATGGGCGTTGACTTCCTCTGGTTTACCATGAGTCGCCCACCGTGTATGACCGATTCCACTCTCACCTGATTGTATAGGTTGTTGCTCAACCGCCTCTTTTAAATTTTCAACACGGCCTGTACGTTTGACAAGGACATCTGCTTGTTCTTTATGATTGTTCAGATAGATGCCTGCCGAATCATAGCCGCGATACTCTAAATTTTCTAACCCTCGAAGAATCATATCCTTCACATTTTTCTGACTTACTACTCCAACAATTCCACACATTAACATTCCAACTTTCTTTATTTAATGTGTTTCCAAACGCATGTATTTTAAGTTTAGTCTCATCTCACGATCAGGTTTCTTAAAATACTAAAGAGCGCGTACCCTGAGAGCCACCCGCCGACATATCGATTAACTCTCTCCTCGTCTTCTGTTTGCACAGAGCTGGCGCTTAATTGGTATACACCAATACAACGTAAATCTTTTTGGAAACATATTGAATATTAACGCTTTATGAAATATAAGTCAAGCATTATTTTAAAATGGTATAGTTAAAAACTTGTATAAAAAAAGTCTATCTGAATGTTCAGATAGACTTTGTGAAGATTTCTATTGATGTTTCTGCATTTTTTTCTCATAACGACGATACAACCAAAAAGCAAAGCTAGCAAAGATGATAGGACCACTAATCATCCACACTGTTTCCATTGGCGCAGCATGAGGTGTTCGCAACATTGGCTCAATAATCGTAAAAATATTTGCAAAACCAACTGTAATCATGACCACCCACGTCACAAATTTTGTTGTCCGTTCTGTTTTAAAAATCGCAAAAGAATGGTCTAGTTCCGTTCGCTTTTTAAAATATGGAAAAGCCCCGGCTAAGAAAAGATAAGGTAACGTCATAGCAACGTTAGTCATTAATGTTAGGACATTATAAAATTCTTGTGCACCTTTTCCCCCAAATGAGATTAAACCAATAATAAAGATCACTAAAGCCGCTTGTACCCACATCGCATATGCAGGCATGCCATTTTCATTAACTCTCGTTAATTTTTCCGGCCAGATTTCCTTTGGCGTCCCTTGAATTAACGTTTTTAATGGTGAATAAATTAAAGTAAAGAAACCACCTGTATAAGCTAAAAACATAGATAGACCCGTTACACGAGCAAATAGACGCCCAATATTCGCAGCTGTCTCAGCAGTTGTCCCTAAAGCATGACCTAGCTCTGCTCCAAGATTATGCATTAATATATATGTGATATTCCCCATGTTAACTCGGTCACCTGATAGGACCATATCCCAGTTCGTGCTCACACCCCACATTAGCAAACTCACCGCATAACCTACTGCAATAATTAAAGCACTAATCATGACTCCTTTAGGAAAGTTCTTTTCTGCTTTCTCCGTTTGGTCAACAAGACTTCCTACTGCCTCTAGTCCACCGTAAGCAAAGATAGCAAAGATAACAAACCCTAGAATAGAAAAAGCATTACTAAAATCCGCATTGGGCGATTGTATAAAGCTCTGTACCCCTTCTATCGGTTGAGCAAATTGTCCGCCGTTTAAAATTAAAATAATAACACTTACCACTAATAAAACGACATTTAATAATGTTACAGCAATACCACCCAAAGAAGTAATTTTAGTTATTTTATTTAACCCTTTTGACGCAAAAAACGTTACAAGTAACATCCAAAAAATCGCAAGTAATCCTAAACTTTGTGTAGCATTTAAACCAAAGAAAGCAAAATCTTGTGTCTTATCTGCCCCAAAAATCAACGTCGTAAATGGAATCCAGACTTTGGATGAAATACCAACCATCCAAATAATGTATGAAGTAAACCACATGAACGTGCCAATAAAGGCATATAAAGGGTTCACCGACTTCTCCATCCAACTATAAATACCTCCCGCCTCATTTTTAAATGAAGCACCGTATTCCGCCATCATCAACGCAAACGGAATAAAAAAGACAATCGCTGCGAATATATACCAGGGAATCGCAGCATAACCCATACGATAAAAAGCGATGGGCGCATTGGCAAAACCAAATACGGATGTAAAAATCATCAAAATAAGTCCGATTAATGTCAGTTTTTTTGTATTACTCATTCTTAACACCTTTCTTTTTAGTTATTTTTTGTTAGACATATCCATTAATAGCCTAACCTTTAAAAATAACGTTTTCAAATCTTTACTCGTGTTATGAACAAAGTCTCATAGTATCCCATCTAAAATGAACAATCTTTCATTGAGACTTAACGACTTCATCAGATATATCACATAAAAAAAGATACTCTCAAAAATGAGAGTATCTTTTTATTTCTTGATTGGCGCAATTTTTTGCCCTTCAAGCTCTTTAATTTTAATTAGTCGTGTGACATTATCACGTTCGCCTTCTTCTAATTTCATCTGAATATAACGAATCGTAACTTGTAGACGCGGTATCGTCAAATGCTCTAACGCGTTAACACGACGTCTTACCTTTTGAATCTCATCAGCTAGTAATACACATCGCTGTTCTAATTCAGTCAAACGTAAAAGATCTGGCAACAAGTCAGCCATTTCTTCAGACGCTTGTTTCAACGCAAGGTTATTGACGAGAAAAGCCGTCCCTTCTGCTTCTTCTTTTTTAAAGGTCATATTCGGAACAGAAAGCCCCATCAAATTTTGCTCTTCAATATCAACGGATGCTAACGGTTTTTCTAGAAAAAAGGTATTGCGCATCATTTCTTCAGGAAACACCGATTTGGCAAAAGTTGTATTATCATAAACAGAACGCAAACGTTTTTCAACGTCATCACGCAATTCATTGGCTTCCCGTACCATCGAGATAAAACGGCGCATCAATTCATCTTGTTTGTCTTTTAAAAGCTTATGCCCACGTTGTGACGCTTTTAAACGCTCTTTTAACTTCGTCAACGCCATCCGTGTCGGCTGTACATTTAGGCGTTTCACCTTAAATCAGCCCCTCTTTTGTTAAATGCTTATCTAACATGTCATCTTTAATTCGTTTCAACTCGTCGCGTGGAATCATCGACAACAATTCCCAACCTAAGTCTAACGTTTCTTCAATCGTACGATTCGTTGTAAAGCCTTGGTTAATGTATTCTTTTTCAAAGCGTTCCGCAAAACGAGCGTGAATTTGATCTGCTTTTGAAAGGGCTGTTTCCCCAAGAATTGCCGCTAACTCTTTCGCTTCTTTTCCACGTGAGTACGCTGCATATAGTTGGTTCATCGTTGCTGCGTGGTCATCACGCGTTTTTCCTTCACCTGTCCCTTTATCTTTCAAACGAGATAATGACGTTAAAGCATCAATCGGTGGGTTAACCCCCGCTTCTTGCAGAGAACGGTCTAAAATAATTTGTCCTTCTGTAATATAACCAGTTAAATCCGGAATTGGATGCGTAATATCCCCTTCTGGCATCGTTAAAATTGGAATCTGAGTTACAGACCCTTTCTTTCCACGAATACGACCTGCAGTAGCTAAGTTGGTATACATGTATCCTGGATAACCACGACGTCCAGGCACTTCACGACGTGCTGCTGAAATTTCACGTAACGCTTCACAATAGTTTGTCAAGTCAGTCATAATAACCAATACGTGCATCCCTTTTTCAAAGGCTAAGTATTCTGCTGCAGTCAATGCCATTTTGGGTGTGGAGATACGTTCCATCGCAGGGTCACTCGCTAAGTTTAAGAACATAACTGAGTGTTCTAACGCTCCAGTTTCTCTAAAGTCATCGATAAAGAAATTGGCTTCCTCAAAGGTAATTCCAATGGCCGCAAACACAACCGCAAAGTTCTCATCACTATTTAACACTTTCGCTTGACGCGCAATCTGTGCCGCTAACTCTTGGTGAGGTAAACCAGCTGCTGAGAAAATAGGAAGCTTTTGTCCACGAACAAGTGTGTTCAAGTGGTCAATAGCTGACACACCTGTTTGAATAAATTCATCAGGATAGTCGCGTGCCATCGGATTGATAGGTTCCCCATTAATATCTAAACGTTTTTCAGGAATTAACGGTTCGCCACCATCTTTAGGCTCACCCAACCCATCAAACACACGTCCAATCATATCTTCTGAAACAGAGAGCATAAAAGGATGTCCCATAAAACGAGCTTTCGACCCTTCTAAATTAACCCCAGCTGCTCCTTCAAAAACTTGGACAAGTGCTCGGTCATCACTGACTTCTAAAACTTGTCCACGACGAATCGTGCCATCTTGCATTTCAATTTCAACTAATTCATCATATTTAACACCTGAAACATTTTCAACTGCCATTAACGGACCGACTACTTCACCGATACTACGATATGATTTAATCATCTAAGTCACCTGCCTGTTTCTTATTGATTGCTTCAAACACGTCCTCTAAGTCAACGAAGATTTGTTTGTAGGCTGCCTCATCTTCTTCTGGCAAGTATTTGCTACGTGCAATCTTTTCTCTTACTTTGGCTGTTTGTTCCATAATTTCATCAAAGTAGAAGCCGTTTTCTAGAGTTTCATTTGCTTTTTGAGCCAATGTGTAAATCATTTTTAACATCGTATGTTGTTTATGTAAGGATGTATAAGTATCCGTATCATCAAATGCGTTTTGTTGTAGATAGTCTTCACGCAATGATTTCGCATATTCTAATGTTAGACGGTCTTGACCTGATAATGAATCAATCCCGATTAACTGAACGATTTCTTCTAAACGATTTTCTTCACTTAAAACTTCTGTTGCCCATTGAACCATTTGACTCCAGTCATCCGCAACATGCTGATCAATGTATAATCTACCTGGGTTTGAATATAACGAATAAGACGTCAACCAATCAATCGCTGGGAAATGACGGCTGCGTGCTAATGTAGCATCTAAACTCCAGAAGACTTTTACAACACGCAAGGTATTTTGTGTAACTGGTTCAGCAATATCTCCACCTGGAGGAGAAACTGCACCAATCGCTGTAATACTACCTTCACGTTCATCAGAACCTAAGACAGTCGCTTTACCTGCTCGTTCATAGTAATCAGCAATACGACTACCTAAGTAAGCTGGATATCCTTCATCACCAGGCATTTCTTCAAGACGTCCTGACATTTCACGCAACGCTTCCGCCCAACGTGATGTTGAATCCGCCATGATTGCCACGTCATAACCCATATCACGGAAATACTCGGCAATTGTAATTCCTGTATAGATAGATGCTTCACGAGCTGCTACTGGCATGTTCGACGTATTCGCAATCAAGACTGTTCGCTCCATAATCGACCCACCCGTATTCGGGTCAATCAATTCTGGGAACTCATTGATAACGTCGGTCATTTCATTTCCACGTTCACCACAGCCAACATAGACTACGATGTCAACGTCTGACCATTTCGCGATTTGGTGCTGAACGACTGTTTTACCTGCTCCAAATGGTCCAGGAACTGCCGCTACCCCACCTTTTAACACTGGGAATAATGTATCAATGACACGTTGTCCAGTAATCATCGGCTCTTTAGGGACTTTCTTTTCTGCTACCGGGCGTCCTCGACGAACTTCCCATTTTTGTAGCATTGGTACTTCTTTTTCTCCATTTGCTGTCTTAATCACACAGACAGGCTCGACAATAGTAAACTCACCAGAAGAAATTGAAACAATTTCTCCTTCGATCCCGTGCGGCACCATAACGCGATGCTCAATGACTGGGGTTTCTTGAACCGTTCCTAAAATATCACCTGTTGCGACTTTGTCGCCAACCTGTGCTTTAGCTTCAAATGCCCATTTCTTGTCATGATCAAGTGATTTAACCTGTGTCCCACGCACCATGTAGTCACTATTTGTCACTTCCATAAATTTATCAAGTGGACGTTGAATACCGTCAAACATTTGCGTTAAAATACCAGGTGCTAACTCAATCGATAGTCCTTCACCTAAACTGACAACCGGTTCACCCGGCCCAATTCCAGATGTTTCCTCGTATACTTGAACAGAGGCAATATCGCCACGCATTTCAATTAACTCACCAATCAGTTGATTTTCACCAACTAAACATACGTCTTGAATCTTTGCTTCTTCCATTCCTTTAGCCATAACTAAAGGACCAGAAACTTTAATAATTGTACCTGCTTTCATTTCTACACCTTCTCTATCATTCATTCGTGTCTATAAAATATTTGTACCGACTGCTTGCTCGACCATTTTTTGAATACGTTCTTTGCCGAAACTTTGGCGACCTGTATCCGCAACGGCGGGAATAGGTAAGATGACCGGCACAATATCTTGGTCATATTGTGAAAGAACCTCGGGTACTTTGGCTAAATAATCTTCTGATATATAGATAATACCGTAACCTTCTTTAGCTAATAGTTGAATTTGACGACGAATTTCTGATGTTTCCTTAGGAGAAAAAGTAGCAAACCCCAGTGTTGAAAATGGGAAAACAGCATCCTCACTACCCACTACTCCAATCTTATAATTCATATCGACGTCTCACCCTCTTTTCTATCTGATCCTCTGCTAATCCTGAACGTTTAGCAAATAATATCAATCTCAAATTTTTTATTTCCATTTGCTTCGCTACCATATATCCTAAGTACTTTTCCACGCCAAATGGTGAAATCATCGCACCCGACAAGCGTTTCATTAACCAATTATCAACCGCTTTATCAAATTGATCTAATCCACCCGGCTCAACTGCCTGTTGCCAAAGTCCATGATAATCCGTCGTAGCAAAAAATTGACCGGCTGCTTCAACTGGCTCTTGATATAACATCATCCAACTAGACTCGCTAATATTGCCACCTTCTATAAAGGCTAATTGCGCAATATCTTGTTGTTCTCTAGGAAGTTGCAATAACACTGCGATGTTATGTAAGTCAATCCATATTTGCACAAAACTAGTAACGTTTGAACTATTTGCTTGATTAGTTAAACGCCGAATATACTCAAAGTAAAATTGGTCGACAATCAATTCGACGCGTTGAAGCGAACGCCACTCGCCAAACGATGATATCGCTTGATAAACAGCCTCTCTAACTTCGTCTGGTAGGCGTCCTTGCTTAGAGGTTTGAACGAGTGATTCTATTTCTTGAATCGTATATCGTGACCCCTCTAAACGCAACTCACGCAATGATTGACCTGTAATTTTTTCTTTCAACACACATTTTACGTTATGAAACAACTCGCTCGCCGCGAAGATATCCGCTAAATAAAGTTGATGTTGATTAATTTCATATGCCCAATCTAACAAATCCACTCTAATACGAGCAAAGATATCTGAAAGCGACGCTGCTTGATTATCACGAAAATATCGTGCATAAGAAGAGTCTAACATGACTTGGATTGCTTCTTCATAACTATTTGCTTGAATCAAACGATCCACTGTCTCTTCAGATAAAAGTTGAGACTCGCGCACTGATACTTGGACATTCGTTTGAATTAGTGTGTCCTTTGCCATCTCAACCCCTCCTATTCAAATAACTTCGCTAAAATTTCGCCACCAATATCTTTGTTAATTTCATTTAACAATGAGCGATATAAAAAGTCATATTCAATAATGTCTTGAACTAAAACAAAACCACCTTGATAAGGAATCGTTTCTTCCGACAATGTTAAGTGTAAGTCTTCGTATTTACTCGCAACTTGATCTAAATCAGCCTGTGTTAGTTTCGCATTATTACGTTCGCCTAAGACGACTTCACAATCGCCAGTCAACAGTGATTTTTTTACTGCGGCTTCAAAAAACTGAAACAATTCTTCTTTTGTAAAATCATTCATCCGCTGCTCTGCTTCGTCAAACAAAGAAATAAATAACTCTTGACGAAAACTTGCTAACTGTTTTCGCTCTTTCATATCTTCATGATTCATCGCATTTTCATGTTGGTGATTCAGATTACTTTTGATTGTTTCTTTACTTTTTTGGAAGTCTTGTTCTAAAATAGCAGACTGCTCATTTAAAAACGTTTCTGCTTTTGATTTTGCTTCATCTAAAATGGTTGCAGATTTTGATTTTGCTTCTTGTAAAATCAAACCTGTAATTGTTTCGATGTTTTCCATATTTATTTACTCCCAACTTCTATTATTGATTAAGCTCCTAATACTAAGAAAATAGAAATAACAAATCCTAAAATAGCATAGGTCTCAACCATCGCTGAGTAAAGGATACCTTTCGTTGTTTCTTCAGGTTTTTTAGCTAAAATTTGCATACCCGCAGCTGACACGCGACCTTGACGCATACCTGACCATAAGCCTGTGATAGCAACTGGTAAAGCCGCACCCATTAAATGTAAACCATGTACGATATCAGTTGGTTCGCCAATTTGGTTGAAAATAAAGAATCCAATAATAAAGCCATACAATCCTTGTGTACCTGGTAGTAATTGTAAGATAAGTGACTGAGCAAATTTTTCAGGTTGTTCTGAGATTAAAGCGGCTGCCGCTTCCCCAGCTGTTCCGACACCATAAGCTGATCCAACTCCTGGTAAGCCTACTGCTAATCCAATCGCAATCATTGTAAAAAAGTATCCCATGTTTTCTTGTAAAAGACTCATTGTTCATTCCTCCGAATTTTAAATTATTTCGTTTTTTCTTGTTTTAAATAAATGTGTTTCTCTGCTGCTTTAAAAGGCGCGAATTTTCGACCGCCACCTTCATAAAACTTGCCGAAAAACTCAACGTACTGCAAACGCATTGAGTGAACATACGCACTTAAAGTTGATAAGAAAAAGTTAAGCGCGTGCATTGCTAATGCTAAAAAGATCCCAATTGTAAACTGAGCCCAAGTCGGCAAGAACGCTAAAATGGTATTAAACGCAGAGGCGATACTACCACCTGCTAATCCCAATGCCATTAAACGTGTATAACTGACAATGTCTCCGATATAACTGGTTGCTCCATATAATTCCCATAACCCTGCAAAAAATCCACCAATACGTGATTTCTTCGTTGTAAATACGGGCATGAAAACTATTAAAAAGACTCCTACCACAATTAACGCCAATCCTACTGTGACTAAAGCTGGCATTTCAAAGGCAAACTTCCCAAGTGCTAATAATGACACACCTGTTAAAGCTAAGAACCAAGAAATACTACCCGACAATGCCCCACTCATATCATTTTGTCTTAACGAACCATATGCACCAATTGCTAACCCTGTTAAAATTTGAATGATACCAAACACAACAGAAAGTATCAGTATTTGGATAACATCTTCGGTTGGCGATAAGACATGAAACGGTAACTCTACACCAAATGCTGACCCATAGATAATTCCCCAAACAATGGTTGCATAAGATAATAAGTGAAAGAAACGAATGCTACGAGCTAAACCACGGTCGAGATTAAAGAATCGGTTTAAGATAAATGTTCCTATCCACAGTAAAGCACCATATCCCACATCCGCTAACATCATGCCAAAAAAGACAAGTTGAAACGGTGTTAAAAATGGCGTTGGATCTATCTGACGATATTTTGGATAACTATACATCTCAGTAAACATCTCGAATGGTTCGACCAGTTTATTATTAGTTAAAGCAACTGGAATCTCTTCTTCTGCTACTTCTTCTGTAATGTTTTCAATCGTCAAATAGTAATGTCCTGACGGAAACTTACGACTTAAAAAGGATTTAAATGCTTCTTCTTCCTCCGCAATTAACCACCCTGTTAAAACTACTGTCGCCTCCGTCTGACTTAATTTCTCACTTTCTTGATGACGAATTTGAAGCGTTTCAAAATATTCTTCCGCTAAATCAAGAATCTGATACTCTTTCGCTAATTCTTTTAATCGTGACATGGTTTCCTTTTCACGTTCAACCAATTCACGTTCTTCTTTTTTTAAATCTTGCAACGTTTCATAAGGTAAACCACCTTTGGGTAATGCCTCTGTTTGAAAAGCATACTGATACTTCAATCCATCCACTGTTTCCGCATCTTGCTGGTGATACAACAAGAAGTAAGAGGTAACTCCTTCTATATCAGATAACTCTTCTATATAAATAGGTCGCTTCTCTTTTTCCACCGCTTGCATAAAATCTGATTTAATAACACTCGAAACCGTCCCAATTTCAGCTTGCGTTTGCTTAAGTTGAGGGATTTCATCGAGCGGCACGTCAAGTTTTAACCACGGTTGCAATTCGGTTTGTTTTTCTTGATTTTTCTTACGCAACCCTTGCAGCTGACTACGCTTTTGGTCGAGTGCCAAAATATCGTCAGTCACTTGCTCGAACTTGTTCTCACGTGTTAACGCAGTCAGTTCTTCCATTGTAAATTCGGAACGACCTTGACGCGTTTCACTCATCGTCTTCTTTGGTTTAAAAGGTTTTATGACCATCTGTGCACTATGTAATTGTTGTAGTTTTCGTGTCGTTTCTGCTAGTTGAGTACGATCTGTTTCAAATATAGTCGCATTTTCTTCAAGCGGACGTAACTCGACGCCCTGAAACGCTTGAATAGCTGCCATCATCTCAGCACGATCTTGTTTCAACACGACTAACGACACTTGCTTCATTTTAGCTACGGCCATATCGTGCTAACACCACCTGTACAATGTAATCTGTCATTTCTTCGCGATTTTTTTCAAATGCTTCTTTTAAATGAACTTTCTCTGTTTCTATATGCCCGATAACTGCTTCTTCTTTCTCAGCAATATCTGAGCGCAAATCACGTTGCAATGTTTCTTCGTAATCTGTCAATTGTTGTTGATAATTTTCTTTAATATTTTTGAGCTGTTCTTTAACACGCTGTTGAATAAAATCTGCTTCTTCTTTCGCATCTACTATTATGCGTTTTGCTTCTGCTTCCGCTTGATAAACTTTATCAAACACTTCCTTAGCCAAATGACTCCCTCCTTTTACATCCGATTCAGATACAAGACAGACAAGTTCCATCTATCTGCTTAAGTGAATCGCCTATTCCCTAAGATGAGTTCAACCTTCATCTTATCACTCACTGCACCTTACCGTTTCATAACACTCCTTCTTCTATGTGATACTTTGATTATATCTTGGTTAACTCTTAAAGTAAATACCACATATGAAGTGTATGTTGTTGGTAACTTTAGGTTTTTTCAGTGAGAGGCATCTCACTTATAAAGCAGAAAACGACTCATTATTTCAGAAATATTTTAGAAAATAAGTCGCAGTCGCATCTAATTTCACTTCATCTTTTTCTTATATTACTCTTTTAAAATTAACATATAATTTCACTAATTACAAACATATTGGCAATAATGGCGTGCTTTATCGAGCACGTCTCATTTAATAAATCAAAAGTTTTTTTTACTTTTTCATTCTCTTATATATAGGAAGAAACAGGGTCTTTTTTTAAGCAACCCTCTTTCAAAAAATTAAAAATAAATGAGAATACGATTGAATAATTTGGTTAGGTTTTACGAAGTTAACCTCTCAAAATAAGACAGTCAGAAAGAGTCGCCTCTAACTGACTGTATCTAAAACTATTTACCTTCTACTACAATGGGTAAATGATCATTTAATAAAGGACTATCTGGTGTCAAGTTTGCTTTTTGTGTTTTCCCTGTTTTCCAGAATAAAACAACCATCGCAGCAGTTAAGACTGTTGCTAGTACATAAGTCAATGTTCCTAAACCTAAGCGGAAGCCAATCGGTTCAGCTAAAATATACACGACACAGGCGTACAACATGAAAATACCTGGAATAAATGTCACAAAGTAATTTCGGCCCTTTAAGAATAGGTAGCGAGTAGAAACTAACAACGCAATGACTGCTGTTACTTGGTTCGCCCAGTTAAAGTAACGCCATAATAAGTTAAAATCAACTTGTGTTAAAGCAATAGAGATTAAGTATAAAGGAATGGTTACCATTAAGATTTTTTTCATTGTATCTTGTTTAATATTTAAGTAGTCTGCTACAATCGTTCTTAAACTTCTAAATGCTGACAATCCTGAAGATAATGGCAACACAATGACTCCGACAATCGCTAATGTACCAAAGAAACTACCTAGTAACATATAAGATACTTTATTCACGACCATAGAAGGTGTACCAGCATCAATCATACTGCTTAATGTTTGACCATCAAATAATGTCATAGAAGCTGCTGCCCAAATCATTGCGATAACTCCTTCGGCAATCATCATGCCGTAAAAAGTAAAGCGCCCTTCTCTTTCGTTTGTCACGGTACGTGAAACCATCGGTGATTGTGTCGCATGGAAACCAGAAAGTGCACCACAAGAAATCGTGAAGAATAAGATTGGGAAGATTGGCGTGCCTTTTGGATGCCAATTAGATAAAGCAGAAGGCGTCAAGTTCGGAATCGAACCACCATGTCCTACTAATAAACTAATCCCAATCGCTATCGTACTAATGATTAAAATAGCGCCAAACCATGGATAAACTTTTCCTAATGCTTTATCGATAGGTAGAATAGTTGAAATGAGATAGTAAACAAAAATCAACCCAATAATGACATTTAAAACTAACCAATCAGGTGTTAAGTTATCGATTAAGTTGGCAGGTGACGTGACAAACACTGTCGCGACCAAGATGAGTAACAACATAGCAAAGATATTTACCACATGTTTGACAGGTTTTCCTAAATACTTACTTGCTAATTCTGGTAAATGCGCTCCGTTGTTTCGAAGAGAAATCATCCCTAACATATAATCATGGACAGCCCCAGCGAATATACACCCAATGACAATCCAAATGTAAGCTACTGGACCATAAAGTGCCCCCATAATAGGCCCAAAAATAGGACCTGTCCCAGCAATATTTAATAATTGAATAATAGCATTCTTTCCTTTTGACATTGGGACAAAGTCAAAACCGTCACGTAAGGCTTCTGCTGGTGTGACACGATTAGGATCAATTTGAAAGTTTTTTTCAATGTAACGTCCATAAATCAGATAACCCGTTATTAGTAACGCAATTCCCCCTAGTAAAGTTAACATGATATTTCCTCCTTGTTTTTCTTTTGTAAACGTTTACTTATATAATAAGTGTACTAAAATAACTGGTAAATAGACGGTTTTTAAGATGAAATAACATTAATTGTCGTTGAGTTACTTTTTAACACGGATGAGTTACATATCAATGTTCATAAAATCACAATAAAAAACAGTACTTAAAAAATTTTCTTTTTTAAGTACTGTTTTAATTAGACGTCTAGGCCTAATATTTCTCTAAATGTTTTTAAATAAGAACGACTTACTGGCACTTTTTGACCGTTGCTCATCGTCACTTGATAGGTCTGATTAAACCAAGGTTGAATTTCATATACTTTTTCCAAATTAATCACAAATGCACGATGAACTTGTAAAAAAGGAGGAGTTTCCAACTTTTTCATCAACCCTTTTAATGTTTTACTTACAGGATATTCTTTCTGGGCTGTGGTAATGATTGTTTGACCATTTACGACAGTAATCATGATAATATCATCTTTGGCTAACAAGTAAATAGATTCATCCACCTTAATGGGCAATTTTGCTGAGGGCTTTTCTCGCTCTTCAATATTTTCCACAACATTTCGACGTTGGTCATGAAAATGTCGTTCAATTCGCGTCATAACTTCTAAAACACGACTTTGCTCAAAGGGTTTCAAAATATAATCAAATGCTTCTAATTCAAACGCTTTTACCGCATATTCATCATGTGCTGTAGCAAAAACTATCAAGGGTGGGTCCGCAAGTTCCTTTACTTGTCTTGCTAAAGTTAGACCACTTTCTTGCGTCAATTGAATATCTAAAAATGCCACGTCAAAGTCTGATTGTTTTAGCACATTCATCGCTTCTACGATACTATCAGCTTCAGTAATATGGTCAACACTCACAATATTTGAAAGTAAATAACTCAGTTCATTTCGTGCTAGCGGTTCATCATCGACTAATAAAATATTCATCACATATCTCCCTTCTGAATCGGTATTCGGCAAGATACTGTCGTGCCGAGTGAGGATGTCTCAAATTTTAATTGAGCAACTTCACCAAATAGTCCAACTAATCGCCGGTTTAAGTTTTCTAAAGCCGAGCCTGTTCCTAAATCTGAGCTGACCGGTTGTCTTCCAAGTGTTTTTAGACGCGTGTCTTCGATACCTAATCCGTTATCGGAAACCGATAATAATAAATGCTGTGTATCATGCGATAAACTCACTTCAATACGATTGTTTTCTTTACGCGTACCAAAAGCATGCTTGAAGGCATTTTCAACCAAAATTTGAATAACAAAAGGTGGTAATAGCGTTTCGGCTAACCCATCCTCTATTTGAAAGTCAACGACATAACGATTAGGAAATCGCGCTTGTTCTAAATTAATATAGGCTTGTACTTGTCGCAACTCTTGTTTCAAAGGTATTAAGACATCGCGCGTTCCTTGCAAATTCGAGCGGAAAAAATGACTCAATTCTAATAGTAATCGTCGCGCTTCTTCACTGTCAACACGTATTAAAGCTGAAACCGTATTTAAAGCATTGAAGAAGAAATGAGGATTGACTTGCGCTTGTAAGGATTTAATTTCCGCATCTTGTAACAACTTATGTTGAGCTTCCAGTTGCCCTAACGTTATTTGCGTTGAAAAAATCGTGCCTAAACCTTCTATCAAACGTTTATCTGCGGAAGTAATGTCCGATGCCTGTTCAAAAAACAATGTGAGATGCCCAATCGATTGCTCTTCAGATTTTAAAACGACTTGTAACAATGCTTCTTCAGCTTGCCAAGCATCGTCCACGATTCGCGTACAATCTTTAGATGACTCGGCGTAACGTGCAAGGATATGTTCGTTTCCTTCGAACGCCAACACGCACTCGCCATTGTCAAGCTGAACACCAGCCACGTCCATTTTTTCAATAAAAACTTTGGCAACTGACTCACAAGAATCACGATTAAACCCACTCCTAAAATAAGGAAGGGTCGCATTTGCCAATCCTAAAACATCACTTGTTTGAGCTGCCTTAGCGTGTTCTTCTAGTTGTAACGATGAGCGAATAATAGACAAAAATATGCCTGTTCCAACTGTATTGACTAAAATCATTGGAATACTAATGAACTTTACTAAATCAATACCATGTTCAAATGGACGGCTAAAGGTTAAAATGCACGCCATTTGAACACATTCCATTAACATACCTACTAGCATCGCATACGTTACTTTCGGAAACTCATTTTCTTTTAAAGACGGCTTCCCAAACCAACCAGCACTCGCACCAATTAGTAAGGAAGAAAGTACGTAGATAAATGCTTGATTGCCCCCTTGAAAGTAACGCACAATCGCTGCAATAATGGCGACTACCATGCTAACAATGGGACCTCCTACTAACCCTGCAATGCTAATCGTCAAAACACGCGTGTTAGCTAAAGCAGATTTGGAGGAAAGCGTGAGACTTGGATTGCTAAAAACTGGCACATTATTCATGATTTCAATACCGCGATAATTACTAATCACAGCAAAAATACCAAATACAATCATCAACATCACTTGCGTTTGCCAACGCTGTCGTTGTTTCATTTGTTCTCTAAAGTAAGAAATATTCATGAGTAAATAAGCTAGAATAATAATTAAGCCACCACGTTCTAGCATTAATATCGCTAAATTTAGCATCTTGTTTTCTCCTAACTTCACTGAAAAAAATGCTCATGACGCGTCATGAGCATTTTCCAACGTTATTTAGACTGATAGCGTTCTTTCGTCGCTTTCTTTTTCGCTCGAGTCTGTTGACGTTGAGCTACACGACGCTCTTGTTTTTCTTTTTCAGAAATAGCACGCTGAATTTTTTTCTTATAGCCCGGTTTAATTTTTTTCTTCTTTTTCTTCACCAGTCCCATAATTTGCGGGTCAAGCTCTTTCGCTTGTTTCTCGCGCTTCTTACGACGATTACGATCATAAGTATCGACGATTTCACCGCGTTTAATTTCTTTTGGTTGAAACTTAATCCCAAGTTTTTCTAATTCAATAATCGCGCGTTCATCGCCCGGCTCATAAAGCGTAACAGCCGTTCCTTCCAAACCATTACGGCCTGTTCGACCCACACGATGAATGAAGAAGTCTAGTTCTTTTGGTACTTCTGCATTAATAACATGTGAAACCCCTTCAATATCAATCCCACGTGCCGCTAAGTCTGTTGCCACCACATATTGATAGTCCAAGTTTTGAACTTGACGCATCACTCGTTTTCGTTCACGAGGAGTAATGTCTCCATGGATTTTCGCAACTTTTAATCCTTGTTCTCTTAAAAACTCAGTAATCTCATCAACCCGAGTTTTAGTGTTAGCAAAGACAATCGCTAAGTATGGATGACCTTGCTTTAGAACATCATAAATCAGCCAGTTAGCATCTTTCCCTTTGGTTGAAATCAACCAGTTATCAATCGTATCCGAAATAACTGTTTTCGATTCCACCACTTCGATATGGGGATTTTCCATGTATTTTTTCAAGAATGGTTTAAGACTCTCAGGTATCGTGGCAGAAAAGACAAGCATTTGCAATTTTTCAGGCAAGCGACCAGCAATTTGATCGACATCTGCTAGAAATCCCATGTCTAGTGTCATATCCGCTTCATCCACGACAAAACTCTCAGCCGTATGGACTTTTAACGCTTGCTCATTCATCATATCTAGAATACGGCCTGGCGTTCCGATTACGATATGTGGCTGTTGATTTTCAAGTTTAGCTAACTGACGCTGTTTATCGGTTCCACCAACATACAAACTAACACGTATCGTTTCTGGTGCATCTGCCACTAACTCGATTGCTTCTTGATAAATCTGATTGGCTAGTTCCCGACTCGGTGCTGTGACGACTAATTGAACCTCATCACGAGTAGCATCTATTTTATTCACTAGCGGTAATAAGAAGGTATGCGTTTTTCCTGAACCAGTCTGTGACTGTCCCACCACACTGCGCCCTTTTTGAATTAAAGGAATTAAGCGTTGTTGTACTTCTGTCGGTTGTTTAAATTGTTTCTTCTCGATAGCTGCCATTAGAAATGGCGCTAATTGATAATCGGTAAATGTGGACAACATTTCCACCTCTTTCTTGTAACGTTATTCTCGTAGCATTATAGCACAAAAAATGATTTTTACTAACTTATTTCACTAAAAAGATTAAAATAGGAATCACAACTAGGTAGATTAAGAATGTGTATGCTTGCGTCGTCGTCGTGAATTTGACATCAGCACCATACTGTTGAGCTAAAATTGGCATAGAATTTTGAGCAGGCATCGCTGACTGAACAATAAACACCTTTAACATTAAGGACGGAATTGGGATAGCTAAGGCAAGCAACCAAACAACAATTGGTGACACAAGATACCGACCAACTAAGACACCAAATGTTTCGCGATTCATCTGCAATGACTTAAACCCCGTTCGATAAATAATCATGCCTATGACAAACATGGATAATGGGGTCGTCAACTGAGCTAAATACTGAGAAAATTGATAAAAAGCGGTAATAAACATACTATCTGACGTAGCAGGTGTTGGTAATGCTAACATCATCCAAACAAGTCCTAAAATAAACCCTAACATAGCTGGTGACATTAGCATTTTCGTCACCCCTGCAAAGTTTAATTGCACACGACCTTGTTGTTCAAGATTATCTTGGGCAATTAAATAAATTCCCAACGTCCAAAAAAATGTCGTATTACAGATATAGTAGAGTAACACATAAGGAACTGCTTTTTCACCAAAAATCGCAAGATTAATGGGAAGCCCCATAAAAATGGTGTTAGAAGCAGTAAACATCGTGCGAAACACACCTTGTCGCGTAGCCGGTACACGTGCCACTTTTACCCATATCGTACTTATGATGAAGGTAATGGCGATTGATAATATCGGCACTAACATACCTGATACAAGCGACATAAACTGGTCGCGAGTAAACTGCTTGGTAATATTGAGAAACATACTGAAAGGTAATGCAATATTTAGCACTAACTTGGAAAACAACCCCGTCGTCGTTTCATCAAACCATCCCTTCCGACTTAACCGATATCCGACTAAAACTAAAGCAAACACAACTAATATATTAAAATATGAAGCTAACATACTTGCCCTCTTTTCTCTTTCTTTCTCTCCTATTGTAGCACGTCAAAAAAAATAGACAAAAAAAACAAAGGAATTCTAATCAGATTCCTTTGTTTCTACTATAAAGTATGCAATTGTTACTCTTCTTTCAAATAAGTTAAAGCATATCGTAAGTGATACTGACTTGCTAAAAGCAAGCTACGTTCATCAATATCAAATTTTTCATGATGATGAGCATAGTGCGTCTTTTCATTTTCAGCATGACGTGTCCCCACACGTCCATATACTCCAGGAGCAATCGCGAGAAAATCAGCAAAGTCATCCGCTCCTAAACTCGGCAACTGATTGGTTATCACATTTTCCGCTCCCACAATGTCACTTGCTACCTTCGCTGCTCTTTCTGCAGAGACTGCATCATTAATGAGTGGTGCTGCCGCATCGTAAACTTCAAATTCAATTTCTGTTCGATGAGCTGACGCTACTTGACGTGCAATCCGTTCGACTGCTTCAACTGCATGCTGGCGGTTTTCGTGACTAAAGGCTCTCACAGTCCCCTCTATCACCGCGGTATTAGCAACGATATTATAACGCGTACCGGCATCCAACACACCTACAGCGACTACGACTGATTCTAATGGATTAATTTCACGAGCAACGATTTTTTGTAGCTCTACAACGATACTTGCTGCTGAAAGCAATGCGTCGCGTCCTAAATCAGGACGTGCAGCATGACCTGAAACACCTTTCACTTTAATCTTGAAAATATCGCATGAAGCATTGGTAGGGCCTGGCACGGCTAAAAGTTTACCAACAGGTACGCTAGAGTCCAAGTGAATCCCAAAAACCTCATCCACCTCTCCTAATAAGCCACTTTCAACAAATTGACGCGCACCTGCTCCAATTTCCTCAGCTTGTTGAAACGCGATTAATACCGTCCCAGAAAAAGCCTCACGATAGTCATTTAAAACAAATGCCGTTGCTAAAAGTGACGCCGTATGACCGTCGTGTCCACACGCATGATTTAACCCTTCATGTTGCGAAGCATACGACGTTCCTGTTTCATCCGGCAACTCTAATGCATCTATATCCGCACGTAATAAAATCGTCTTGCCATTATCTTGGGCACCTTTAATCGTCGCTAACGTCCCCGTTTCTCCCACTGAAACAAATGGAATGTCTTGTTGCGTGAGTTTTTGTTGAATCCACTCTTTCGTTTGGTACTCTTTTAAACTTGGCTCTGGATGCTGGTGTAAGTAGCGACGCCATTCAATGATTTGTGGCTCTAATTCTTCAAGTGCTGTCATTAATGTTGTATGTTGGATAGTCATAATAGTTTCCCCTTTCATTTTACCAAGCTGGAATTGAACTTCCTTTTGATGTTTTAGCAATTACTTTTTTTGTACTTTCTTGTTGATAGGCTTTCACTATTTTTTGATACGTTTCATTCGCTTTGTCTTCTTTACGAGCTACAATAATATTAATATAAGGATCAGATTTCTCGTCTACTGGCTCCAAGAAAACAGCATCTTCTGTCGGTATAAAGCCTGCATCTACCGCTAATCCACTATTAATAATGGCGATTTTAGCATCTTCCAGTGTTCGAGCTACCTGTGCAGCGTCTAATTCAGTTATTTTTAAATTCAAGCGATTTTCAGTCACATCTTTCACCGTAGGAGTCTGAGTGCTATCTTTAGATAGTTTTATTAAACCTGCCGTTTGTAATAAAATTAATGCCCTACCACCATTAGTGACATCATTAGGAATCGTGACCTCATCCCCTTCTTTTAACTCATCTAGTGATGTTAACTGAGTGGAGTAAATACCTAAAGGTGCGATGACCGTTTTGCCGATACTCACTAAGTCCGTTTGATGCTCAGCATTATAATTATCTAAAAAGATTTGATGTTGAAACGAGTTTAAATCTAACTCTCCATCAGCTAAAGCTGCATTTGGTTGATTGTAATCAGAAAAACTAACAATATCGAGTGTAATATCTTGCTTCTCCAGTTCTTTTTGAACGTGCTCCCATACTTCATTATTTTCGCCAACCACTCCTATTTTAATAGCATCTTGCTTATTTTTTCCGCCTGCACATCCTACCAAAACTACTGCTAAAACAACCGTGATAATACTACCTAAAATTTTCTTCATCTTCCATTCTCCTATTCATGTGTTGTTTTCTTTATAAAATAATTACCAACTAATTGGCTAATAAACACTAAAATTAATAAAATTAACGTAGCAACCCACGTCACATCATTTTGAAAACGATTATAGCCTCGAGCAATCGCTAAATTTCCTAATCCACCGCCACCAATAGCTCCTGCCATCGCCGTCAGCCCAATCAGATTGATAATGGTCAGAGCGGATGAGCGAATAATTGCTGGCAATCCTTCTTTCAAATAAACTGTAAAAATAATCTCAACTGGACTCATTCCCATTGATTCCGCTGCTTCAACTAAACCGTCATCTACTTCCAAAAGAGCATTTTGAATTTGACGTGAGAAAAAAGGAACAGTACCAATGACTAAAGGAACAATTGAAGCTGTCGTCCCAATTCGCGTCCCAACAATCCACTTTGTAACAGGGGCAATAATCGCTATCATAATAACAAACGGAATTGACCGACAAATATTCACTCCCTTATCTAAGAGATGATAAACAGCCGGCTTTGCTAAAATCCCTTGAGGTGCCGTGACTAAAAGTAAGACCCCTAAAATAATACCTAATATTCCGGCAATCAAAGCCGTCACGCCTACCATGTAAAGTGTTTCAAGTGTGCTTTGAATAAACTCGTTTTTTAAAGTCACCACATTCGGTAACCACGCTGCTAATTTTGCTTCCATTATTTTTTACCTCCCTTTGTTTGATAGTCAATACGTGTCACAAATACACCCTCTTCAGTTAAATACGTCTTACTCTTTTCAATCGCATCCGGTTCTCCTGTTAAGACGACTAATAAATTCCCGACCAGTGTTTTTTGAATCACATCGATATCGCCGTATAAAATATTCGCTTTAACATGAAACCTTTCATAAAGACTCGCAATTAAAGGCTGATTGGTTTGACTGCCAACATAAGACAAATGAACAAGCTGGTCAGGAGATTGGACGTTTACCATGCTTGGATGTTCATCAATGGTTTCAATCTGCTTTGCAAAGTGATTCGCCGTTTGGACAAAATCAACCGTTAGTGCTTCTTGAGGTTGGGTAAAGATTTGTAAGATAGGCCCTTGTTCAATCACACGTCCATCTTGCATGACAGCTACGCGATCACAAATATCTTTTACTACTTGCATTTCGTGGGTGATTAAAACGATTGTTAACTCTAGTTCTTCATTTAATTTTTTCAGCAAAGCTAATATATCTTGCGTTGTTTTCGGGTCTAAAGCACTCGTCGCCTCATCACATAACAGCACATCAGGTTCATTAGCCAAGGCACGTGCGATTGCCACCCGTTGCTTCTGTCCGCCAGAAAGCTGGCTCGGATATTGCGTCAAATGATCTTGTAACCCAACCAATGCCAGTAACTCTTGAGCCTTTTTTATCTTTTCACTACGCGAAAGAGAACTATTTTTTAAAGGATACAAAACATTTTCTAAGACCGTTCGCGATGGTAATAAATTAAAATGCTGGAAAATCATACCAATTTTCTTACGAGCCTGTCTCAACCCTTTATCAGAAAGTTCTGTTAAGGCTTGTTGATTGACCCACACTTCCCCCGACGTTGGGCGTTGCAATAGATTCATCACTCTTACCAATGTGCTTTTACCAGCCCCACTATATCCTACAATGCCGTATACCTCTCCTTTATTAATAGCAAGCGACACATTTTGAACCGCGTGAATCGTTTTTTTATTGGATTCAAAAGTGACATCGATATTTTTTAATTCAATCATTTCATTTCCTCCTTATAATAAAAAAAGCGCCCCTCTAAACAGACTAACTGTTTAGAAAGGACGCGCTTGCGTGTTACCACCTTTATTTTACTTATCATCACTGATAAATACTCTTCGAGTACGCTTAAAAAAGTTATACTCTAGCACGATAATGGGTGCACCCAACATAGCCTTACGACGTCTGTCACTCGGTATGTGATACTCCAAGACCATTTTCAAAGACCGCCTATCGTGTCTGCTCTCACCTTACCAGACTCTCTGTTACGCTGCGACATCTTTTACTTATCTCTTCCTTGTATCTTATTATTAAAAATAAAAAAATTCGTCCTCGCACTTCAAATAGAAGTTGCAAGGACGAATGTAGATTCGTGTTACCACCTTGATTTGTTTATTTTTCTCAAAATAAACCTCGACCAGTACACCTATTAGGTAAACTGCGACACGATATCGTGTGTCCTATCCGTGAATGGCTTACGCATCCGCGCTCACCTTTCAACTCATCCGAGACCATTTTCAATCATCACTCGCACGATTCTTCACACCTACCAGAATCTCTCTTGGCTTTAAGCGACCATTTACTTTTCTCTTCACTTGAGTCTATATTGATTAAAATTAACTATACTGAGTTCTTTTAAAAATGTCAAGAGTAAATCAAACATTATTTTTGAGTTTTTATTAAAACACTCTTATACTAAGATTAACAAATGATTGAAAACAAAGGAGTTTTCTAATGAAACTAAGTATAAAAGAACGTCATATTGCTGAAATTCCCATTTTAGAGGTCGTTGCCGAAACTCTTTTAAATGAGCCCTTACCTCTAATTCTTTACTATCACGGTTGGCGCAATAATAAAGAATTAGTATTAACTCAAGCACGCCGTTTAGCTCGTGAAGGCTTCCGCGTTGTTTTACCAGACGCCATGCACCATGGTGAGCGACGTGTAACAGAGATTTCATCCATCCCGACCTTTACTTTTTGGTCAAGTATCCAATATAACTTAGCTGAGTATCATGTGCTAGTTCGTTATTATGAAGAACGCGAATTGATTTTAGATGAGCGAATTGGTGTAGGAGGCTACTCTATGGGAGGAATTACCACGGCCGCTTTAATGAGTCAACATGCTTCTATAAAAGTCGGCACTAGTATCATGGGGACGCCACAACCTTATCGCTATTATCGTTATATGAAAGATCACATCAACGCACGCGTACCATACGGCTATCCACCGGAAATGGACCACCTGCTTTCATGGATTCCACATTACGATTTGAGTTTACAGCCTGAAAAACTGGCGAATCGACCGCTTTTAATCTGGCATGGAACGGATGATGACCGTATTCCTTATGAACAAGCTTTTGATTTTTATGAAACCATTAAAACAAAGTCTTACGGTGAACAAACGGTCTTTTTAACAGGGAAAAATGAAGGACACTTAGTGACCATTCCTCTTATGGATGAGATTACTACATTCTTTGTGGAACATTTATAAAAAAACTCGTCTACATCATAATGTAGACGAGTCATTTTTATTTTTTAGGCGGTAATAACATTCTCAAACCATTAAATATCACGACTAAAGTACTTCCTTCATGTGCAATTACACCAATTGACAAGTTCATTTTCCCTAATATATTTAAGATGACTAATAAAATAATCACGGCTAATGAGAAATAAATATTTTGCCAAATGATTTTATCTAGTTTTTTAGATACGCGATGCGCATAGCTTAAATTAGACAGGTCATTTTTCATCAATACAGCATCTGCCACTTCCATGGCAACGTCAGTTCCATCCCCCATGGCAATACCGATATTTGCTTGTACTAAAGCCGGTGCATCGTTTACACCATCACCCAACATCGCAACCGAACCGTACTCTGCTTGTTTTTGTTTGATAATTTCTGATTTATTTTCAGGCAGTACATTGCCGACCACTTCGTCCATACCAATTTGTCGTGCGACAGCTTCACCAGTCAAAGTAGCATCTCCCGTAATCATCACCGTATGTATTCCCTCACTATTTAAGTAAGAGATAACTTCTTTTGCTTCTTCATTCGGTAAATCCATCATGGCAATTAGCCCTTTAACTTCTTGATTAACCGCATAATACACGACTGTCTTTCCTTCATTCGCATATTGAATCTCATGTTCTTTAATTTGAGCGGGTACCTTCTCAAACAAACTCGGTTTGCCAATACGGTATTCATCGCCTTCGTGATGCGCGACCAATCCACGGCCGATTTCATTTTCCATCTCTAACTCAATCGTTTCTTCTATTTCAAAGTAACGCGTAATTGCTTCAGCTAACGGATGATTCGCTTGTTTTTCCATAGCGACAATCACATCAATATGTACTTGGTCTTGATTATCAATAAAATAATAATCTGTAACTGACGGTTCACCCTTAGTCAACGTGCCCGTTTTATCAAAGGCAACAGCTTTCAGTTGAGCGATATTAGCAAGATAAGCGCCACCTTTAAAAAGAACGCCTCTTTTCGCTAAGTTAGAAATAGCAGATAATGTAGCTGGGACAGCACTTGCCGCTAAAGCACACGGAGAGGCAACAGTTAGAAACACCATGCCGCGGTAAAAACTCTCATACCAAGACCAGCCGAATACAAATGGCCCGATTAAGATAAAAATGGGGACTATCGCTAAGACTGCTTTAACATAGATAGGTTCTATTTTTTGTATCTTCGTCGCTGCTTTAGGCATACTGGCTTGCGATTCATTAACTAACTGTAAAATTTTGGCAAATAACGTTTCATCCGCATTTTTGGTTACTTCCATAGTAAACGTATGATTTCCATTAATCGTACTCCCAAATACAGTATCGCCTACTTGTTTTTCTTGAGGAATACTTTCACCATTAATTGCGGATTCATCAATACTCGTTGCACCAGAGATAATGACCCCATCCGTTGGTACTTGGTCACCATTTAAAACATGTAATTGGTCCCCAACTTTAAGCTCCTTAACACTGACGATTTTCGTGCTACCATCTGGTTGGATAAGCCGAGCTTCTGTGGGATTCATCTTCATCAAGTTCGTAATTTCACGTTTACTCTTTCCTTCTGCATAATCTTCAAGAAAATGCGCTGTAGCAAAAATTAAAATTAAAAGAGACCCCTCTAAAAAATCTCCAATAAATGAAGCGCCAACTGCGGCAATTGTCATTAAAATATGAATGTTTGGGGTGAATTTTTTTGCGTCAACCGTTGAATGAATCGTATCTAAAATCCCCTCTTCAATCACATGATAACCCGTCAACAACATGGCGATAACAAAGGTCACATTTTGTTGCAAACTTTTTTCTGGTAAAAACAACGCTACAATAAACACAATAAGGCCCACGATATACAATATCACTGGTAGTTTTCCATGATCGTGGTCATGGTGGTGTTTTTCTGTCATATAAATCCCTTCTTTCATTCAAATGAATAACCATTCATATATTATATTATAGAATATTGTTCATTTTTTCGCAAGTATAAACGCTTTAATCAAATATGCTATAATAAGGGAATGTTTAGAGAGGAGTCTTTAAGTTATGTCACCACATGATATTTTACGGCATTACTATGGATACGATACATTTAGGGAAGGACAATTAGCTATTATTGACGCTATTTTAGCGAAGCAAGATGTGATGAGCATTATGCCGACTGGTGCTGGAAAGTCAATTTGCTATCAGATTCCCGCACTCATCATGCCCAATCTGACATTAGTCATTTCGCCACTCATCTCATTGATGAAAGATCAAGTCATGGCTCTACAACAAAATGGATTACCTGCTGGTTATCTAAATAGCTCACAGACCTATCAAGAACAATATGCTGTCTTACGTGCCTGTCAGGAACGCCAAATAAAACTACTATATGTTGCCCCTGAACAACTTTTAACTGAACGTTTTTTAGCGTTTAGTTCAACCGTTCAAATTGACATGGTAAGTATTGACGAAGCGCATTGCGTTTCTCAATGGGGTCAAGACTTTCGCCCTCATTACCTTGATATTATGGAATTTGTGACCACACTGCCCAAGCGTCCAGTTATGAGTGCTTTCACAGCCACTGCTACGCCTTTGGTAAAAGAAGATATTATTAAAATTTTAGCGTTAGAAAATCCATTCCAAGTGACCACTGGCTTTGACCGACCTAATCTGTCTTTTGCTGTAAAAAAAGGCAAGCATAAAAAGGAGAGTTTACTCCAATTTATTGCTGAACATTCTCAACAGTCAGGTATCATCTACTGTCAAACGCGACAATTAGTAGAAGAAATAAAAGATTTACTGATTGAACATGACTATGAGGCTACTTATTATCATGCCGGTCTTTCACATGAAGAGCGCAATCGAAATCAAGAAGCATTTGTTAGAGATGTCGCCCAAATCATGGTAGCGACGAATGCTTTTGGCATGGGAATTGATAAAGCTGACGTACGCTTTGTCGTTCATTACAATATGCCTAAAAATATGGAAAACTATTATCAAGAAGCCGGTCGAGCTGGACGAGATGGCGAAGCTGCCGACTGTCTCCTACTTTACAGTGGGAAAGATGTCGTGACTAATCAATTTTTAATCCAAAAACAAGCGGAGAATAGTCTGTTACCAACAGAAGAAGCCGAATGGTTTAAAAATCTAGAACAAAAACGATTGAAGAAAATGTCTTATTATTGTTTCACGCAAAACTGTTTAAGGCAATATATGTTGCATTATTTTGGTGAAAAAGCGCCTTATTATTGTGGAAATTGCTCTAACTGTTTAAATCAATCGGAAAAAATCGATGTCAGTACTTCGATAAAAAAGGTTCTTTCTTGCGTCAAGCGTCTGCGCGAAAATTATGGGATTACCATGGTAGTAGATGTTTTGAGAGGAAGTACCAAGCAGCGACTTAAACAATTACGTTTAGATCATTTATCTACTTACGGTATTATGAGTGATACGTCTGAAAAACAACTTCGTCATTTAATTGATTTTATGTTGGCGGAAGGATATTTAGCCCAATCAAATGATGACTACCCTGTTCTGACACTTGGTGAGCGTGCTTCAGAAGGCCTGTTTGGAAAGGAGCCTATCCAAATGATTGCCTTTAAAGAAACAAAACCAGTTATCAAAAAAGAACATGCTTCAGAACAAGACGTACCAAATCCAGCACTTTACGCCCGATTACAAATGTTAAGAAGAGAATTAGCTGATGAACAAAGAGTTCCTGCGTATGTGATTTTTAATGATGTCACATTAAAAGAAATGTGTCAGTCTCTTCCTGAAACAGACGCAGACTTACTTAAAATAACGGGTATTGGTGAAGTAAAATTAGCCAAATATGGCTCTCAGTTTTTAGAAACAATTCAAACTTATTTAGATTCATAAAAAAAGAAGCAAAAAACATGAAACAGATACCATGTTTTTTCGCTTCTTTTTTGGTTATTAAAATACAGCTACTAGCTTGCTATTTTTATGACGATTAATAGCGTTCAATATACATATCACGTTCCCATTCCGAAACATGTTGACGATATGCCGACCATTCTTGTTGTTTAGCTTCGACAAAGTTTCCGTATATATGTTCACCCAGAGCTTCTTGGACGACACTATCTTTCCGAAGAGCTTTGACCGCATTATGAAGCGTAGACGGAAGGTCTGAAATTTGTGCTGCTTCGCGCTCTTCCTCAGTCATATCATAAATGTTTTGATTCACTTCAGCTGGTGGCGTCAATCCTCGACGGACTCCATCTAATCCTGACGCTAGCAATACTGCCATAGTTAAATAAGGATTGGCAGCAGGGTCGACCGAACGTAATTCTACACGTGTTGAAAGACCTCGTGACTCAGGTACACGGATTAACGGCGAACGGTTACGTCCACTCCATGCGACATAGACGGGTGCTTCAAAACCTGGCACTAAACGTTTATACGAATTGACAATCGGATTGCATACTGCTGTATAACCACGAGCATGTTCGATTAAACCTGCCATAAACTGATAAGCTGTTTCACTTAACTCACGCTCGCCCTTCTCGTCGTAAAAAGCATTTTCATCCCCTTTAAATAAGGACATATTGCAATGCATCCCTGATCCCGCAATCCCGTGTAGAGGTTTTGGCATGAATGTCGCATGTAAACCATGTTTACGTGCAATGGTTCGTACAACAAGCTTAAAAGTTTGAATATTGTCACACGCTTTGACTACTTCTTCATATTTAAAATCCACTTCATGTTGACCAGGTGCACATTCGTGATGAGAAGCTTCTACTTCAAACCCTAAATTTTCTAACTCTAATACAATATCACGACGACAGTTTTCCCCTAAATCAGTAGGAGATAAATCGAAATAACCACCGCTATCATTTAAATCAAGTGTAGGACGTCCAAATTCATCTAGTTTAAAAAGGAAAAACTCTGGTTCTGGCCCTAAATTAAATGACGTAAATCCTAAATCTTGCATATCTTTCACAACACGTTTTAAATTGCCACGAGGGTCACCGGTAAACGGTTCGCCAGTATGTGTGTAGATGTCACAAATCAAACGAGCGACTTTACCGCCTGTTGCTTCCCAAGGAAAAATCAACCAAGTGTCTAGGTCAGGATATAAATACATATCACTTTCTTCTATTCTAACAAACCCTTCAATAGAAGAACCGTCAAACATCATCTTATTATCTAGCACCTTATCCAATTGACTAATTGGAACCTCAACGTTCTTAATAGTTCCCAAAACATCTGTAAACATCAGTCTTAAAAAATGTACATTTTCTTCTTCGACTTGTTTTTTTATGGTAGCGATTTGCGTTTTTCTATCTTTCACACAGACTCCCTCTTTGCTTTTTATTTCATACTTTTAAAAAATAACACCTATACCATTTATAATATAAACGGTCACGACATCATAGTTGTATGATTATTAAAAGAATACCATTGTAAAAAAAGGTTGTCAATCATATGAAAACCCTTGCATTTATTTTTCATGTTCCTAAGTCTCTTTTTTGGTCTCCCTTAACACTAGTCACGTCTCTAGCTGTCTGTTATAATTTCATTCAGTACCTAATAAACAGTGTAGAAAGGAAGTTTTTTGGTGCAACAAAAACGATATGAACAACTCAAGCTCGCTGAAAGAGGCGCGCTTATTAGTATTGTCAGCTACATCTTACTAGCAGCTGCTAAAATAATCATGGCAAAACTCTACCATTCCGCTGCGCTTCAAGCAGACGGTTTTAATAACTTATCCGACGTCATCGCTTCGATGGCCGTTTTTATTGGCTTACGCTTAGCTCGTCAACCAGCGGATGATGATCATCGCTATGGCCATTGGAAAGTGGAAACAGTCGCTAGTTTAATTACTTCTTTTTTAATGTTTTTTATTGGGATAGAAGTTCTCGTTTCAGCGATTAAAAATTTATTTAATGACAAACTTCCTGCCCCAAATCCAATCGCAGCTTACACGGGCATCGCTTCGGCAATTATTATGTTTGGTGTGTATAGTTATAATCATCGCCTGGCAAAAAAAGTTAGCAGTCATGCACTTGATGCTGCCGCTAAAGATAATTTATCAGATGCTTTAACCAGTTTAGGAACAGCGATTGCGATTTTTGCCTCCTCCTTTCACTTGGTATGGTTAGACCGTGCGACGGCAGTGATTATTGGTATCATCATTTTAAAAACAGCTTGGGATATTTTTAGCGAAAGTGCGTTTTCTTTATCAGACGGTTTTTCCGAAACCAAGTTACAGCAATACGCTGCCAATGTTTTAATGATACCTGGCGTGAAATCGATTAAAGATATTCGAGGACGAACATACGGTGCGAATATTTTCATTGATATTGTCGTCTATATGGACCCTAATTTGACAGTGGCGGAAAGTCATGATATTACTGAAGCAATCGAAACGTTACTCTATGAAAAATTTAATGTGTTTGATACGGATGTTCATGTCGAACCATTTACGTCACACACACGAAAGGACGTATAAATCATATGAAGCAGGTTGCTATTATAGGGGGAGGGATTGTAGGAATGAGTTGTGCTCACTTCTTACAATCGTTATCGCCTGAACCAATAGAGATTACTATTTTTGATGATAGAAAAGGGCAAGCGACTAAAGCGTCAGCGGGTATTATTTCCCCTTGGCTATCCCAACGGCGTAATAAAGACTGGTATGCCTTGGCTAAAGAAGGCGCTAGGCTCTACCCAGAATGGCTAGCAGAAATGAACCTTAGCGACGACAAAACGATTTATCAACAAGTTGGTACGCTACTCTTTAAAAAAAATGAAGCATTGTTAGATAAACTCTATCATCTTGCGCTAGAAAGAAGAAAAGAAGCGCCAGAAATCGGCGATATAGCTCGGCTCACACCGGAAGAAATCAAAGAAAAAATACCTTTAATCGAAACGTCTCAATCGGCTCTTTTTATCTCAGGTGGCGCTAGACTGGACGGACAACGTTTAATGACGGCAATACGACGAGAACTAACGAAACAGACGGTAACATTTGAAGACACAGCTGTTTTAAACTTATCGTACAGTGATAAGAAACAGTGGACTGTTCACCTTGAAAACCGCAAGGAAACATTTGAACAAGTCGTATTGGCTACTGGCGCGTGGTTGCCCCATTTATTAACACCTTTAGGATATGAGGTCGACGTACGTCCTCAAAAAGGGCAATTGCTTGTTTTAGATACAGACTTTCCTTCTAAAGACTGGCCGGTTATCATGCCTCAGGGAGAAGGCGATATTATTCCATTGCGTCATGGTGAAATTCTTATTGGCGCTACTCATGAGAATGAAGGCGGATTTGATTTAACCGTCGATACCGAGACAACCCAACCACTTATTGATAATCTCATACGACTCGTTCCTCAACTTAAAGGAACACCGATTAAAACAGTTCGTATTGGCACACGTGCTTATACGTCTGACTTTCTTCCTTTCTTTGGATGCGTGCCTGGACAAGAAAATCTTTTTGTCGCAAGCGGCCTCGGTTCATCTGGTTTGACGACAGGTCCTGTTATTGGAAAAACATTAGCTCAAATGCTCTTAAATATTCCAACGAATATCGACCCGAGCCATTACTCACCTGTTCCTTATATCAAAAAAGAAGCTGATTAATCAGCTTCTTTTTTTGTTATTATTTAAAGCTTCCGATAGTCGTTCCAGCCAATTTTTCTTTATTTCTGGTTCTTTAGAGGTTTTTTCAGTCGGCAAGGTCCATAATAATTGATCGGTTTCAAATTGATGGCTCGGTCGAAAATGAACTTTCAGCTGCTTCTGATGGCTTATGACAGTATATTCATATGGCGCTAATTCACGCACCCAGCGTAAGTCTTTTTTAGCTAACTGTCGCTGCAAAGCTTCAATCGGCAAAGTGAGCTGATTAGCTTCAGGAATATAAAAAATCAACACTAATTCTTGCGTCGGTTTTGTTTCAAGAATATCATAAACTTCTAAATAGTATTGGATGTAATAGTTATAAACCGACAGTGCTTCGTCTAAAGTAAAGTCAGGTACAATTTGATGATACGCTACCGCTCGTTCTTGTTTTGCTTCTAAAAAAGGGAAAAAAGCATAGACATTTAATTGACCAAAATGACGCGCCTCTTGATAAAAACCACGCGCCGAATCAAAAATTCGTAAGGTGAAATGTTTAGCATCCTTTTTGGGACAGGGCTGCAAATATCTATTTTGATATTGTAACATCTGACGCTGATTTTTAAATTGCATAAATTCAGTGTACGGATCGCGTAGCAAACCTACTCCGTTATTATTCATAAATTGATCAAATCCAAGTTGGAAACGAAATAGCTGTTGGCTTTTGATGTTATAAGGATGTGACCAACTCAATGGATCTTTGTAGAGCGTGATTATTAACGTGCCATCGTCACAAGCCGTTACATTATGAACAGCTTGGACATCTAGAAAAGCTTGTTTTGGAATGTCTTGAAAGTATTCAGTGGTATACCACATTTTCCAACATGACGTATAGAGACGCTGGGGTGTTACAACGTCATAGCCAGGTAGTAAACTACAGTCCACGATTTTTTCTTGCTCGTCATTTCTCATCAGCCTTAATGATTGATGACTCAAATCAAAAGAGTCTCGTAATGATAAATCCGCAATATTGGACGACAAATATTCTTCATAGGGACGAATAAAAGCTTGAATCCCATTATTAGCTAACTGCTTTTGAAGATAATCTTCAATTAAAAAAGCATCTTTATAAAAGTCTACTTTCTTTAATAAAAATCGTTGGGTAAAACGATTGTCCACACATGTCAAGCTCGCTTCGACTTTTTCCGCATGGTAAAAATATGTCACCGGCAAAGCCTCTTGCCAGTTTGTTTGGTTTAACTCATCTTTAAATGTTTCTAAATCTACTTGTTCCATACGCTCCCCCTCGACTTTTTCGAGGCGGCCATTAGAATCTATGATTTTTCCTAAAACGAGCCATTGAGCGAGTTGTTCCGTCAATGCTGCTTTTTCAGAAGATAATCGATGTTGTAGTTGGATTAAAAAAAGGGGTTGCGTCGTTTTCATTTTGATAGCCTCCTACTTTCATTATACCTTATCAAAATGATATAGTATAATCAAACATAATTAGAAAGAAGGATAACGATGGGAATAAAATACACAAAGACTGATGAACTTGACAAATTACTTTCTCAATACATTGACGATGTCGGACTTGATGAAGATGAAATTAAACGTCGCACTGACATTGCTGAGAAAGAAGCCGAACGATTTATCACATTAGAGCAAGAACAGATAAGTAAAAAAGAAAAAAATGAAAAAACGAATTAAGTTGTATTAAACATACTTTTCTATGTTGATTTATAGATAGAGTCACCTTTGATTCACTTGAGAAACAAATTTAGTGAGCTCGAACATTCCTCCACACTCATAACTCAATTCGATGTAAAAAAGCAACCTTAAGAATTTACTTCTTATAGGTTGCTTTTATTCTTAGTATTATTTTTCTGATTAAATCAAAACCGATTAGACCTGCTGCTATGGCACCCGCCAAAGCGGAGACTTTAATCCCATAAAAGATAGCTTGATCATACTCTCCACGAATAAAGGCATACGTCATTTGATATGAGACTGCTCCAGGTACAAGTGCAACGATACCAGGAATGTTATAAAGCGTCGCAGGTGTTTTTAACTTAACGGCAAAACGATAACTCAAGGCTGCCAACATTAAGGCGCCGAAGAAACTACCCGTTACCGTACTAAAGCCTAATGTGACCGCTATCCAATAAACAGACCATCCCGCCATGCCACTTAACCCACTATAAAGTAGCTTGCTTTTAGGTACGAGCAAAATATAAGCAAAGCCTACTGTACTAATAAAACTTAAAAGAGCTTGTTTAAATAATTCTACTATCATCTTCTCACCTCTACATTTTTAAAAAGGAAAACGCAGCCGCAATGCCCGCCCCGATTAAAACAGCAATCATCAATGATTCCACAGCACGCGACATGCCTGATAAAATATCATCTTGCTGAATATCGCGAATCGCGTTAGTTATCGCAATTCCTGGCACGAGTGGCATAATACTACCAATAATCATATTATCTGCGGACAGACCAAAGCCCCATTTTTCAAATGTCAAAGCAAGTAAACCAATCATAAACGACGCTACGAATTCATCCAGATACTTCGTTTTCAAATACTTTTGACTGATTAAATAAACCGTGTAACTTATCGCCCCAACCAAAAAAGTTGGGACAAAATCCCACCAAGACCCTTGTCCAACAATCATCATTAAACACGCACTTAAAATCCCAGCACTTAACACTTTTAAAGACATCGGACGGTCATTTTTTTTGTAATCCAATATTTGTAACATTTTATTTAACTGTATAAGCGTTATTCTATCTTCTACAAAATAACGAGAATATTCATTTACTTTCGCTACTTTTTCTAAATTAGTGGTTCGTTTCGTAACATCCATCATCTGAACAGATTTTGTACTCTCAAGCCCCATAAGGACGATGCCAGATGTAACAAAACTAATCCCTCTTTCATGATGGTGCGCCCCTGCTAGACGGTTCATAGTATCTTCAACACGGGCCATTTCTGCACCATTTTCAATCATAATTTTCCCGGCTAACACACATGTTTCCAGTAACAACCCTTTTTCATGTAAATCCATCCGAACGCCCTCCTTCACTTTCCCTATTGTATGTTTTTTTATCAATAGTTTCAAACTTTCTCATAAAATAATTAGAATCGGCATGAATCTTTCCATTCAAATTGTATTTTTATTCATTTATAAAAATAAACTTGCATAATTATTCTCTTGTGTGTATAATACAATTTATCATCAAAGAAGGAGCGCTATTATATGAAAAATAAAACACTAAAAAAAGTCGTTGCCATTCTAGTAGGCATCTCATTTATGACACCATTTTTTACGCAAACTAAAGCGGCAGAAACCGACGCTGTTTTAGAAAATATTCAAAAAAAGGGTAAATTGACAATTGGCTTGTCCGCTGACTACCCTCCTTACGAGTTTCACGCGACTGTCGACGGAAAAGATAAAGTCGTCGGAGCCGATGTTTCAATGGGAGAAAAAATAGCCAAAGACTTAGGAGTAGAGCTCGTCGTGGAAGAACTAGGGTTTGACGCGTTACTTGGTTCAATGAAAACAGGTAAAGTCGACCTCATCATCTCTGGTATGTCCCCTACACCTGAAAGACAAAAAGAAGTAAATTTTACTGACCCCTATATTCGTATTCAACAAAAAGTCTTGATACGAAAAGCAGATGCAGAGAAATTTAAAAACGTAACCGATTTTAATGGCAAAAAAGTGGCAGCTCAGAAGCAAACAACACAAGAAGCATTAGCTCAAAATGAACTCGTTGGTTCAACGGTTGTTTCTCTGCAAAAAGTAACCGATGTCGTCTTAAACTTACAAAACAACAAAGTAGACGGCGCTGTTATTGAAGGACCCGTTGCTGAAGCGTACGCGCTTCAAAACCCACAGCTTATGGTATCTGATATTACCTTTGCAGACGGAGAATCAGATATGGCAATTGCTGTTTCCAAAGATGCTCCTGCCTTACTAGCTAAAGTCAATGAAACTGTCAAAGAAATCAACGACCAAAACTTAATGGAAACCTACAAACAAGAAGCAGCTCAGTATATGTTCCATGATGACAGTAGCTTCCTTGAAAAATATGGTATGAATTACGTAAAAGGTGCTGGCTATACCATTTTCTTAGCTTTTGTTGGAGTTCTTTTTGGAGCCTTACTTGGTACATTGTTGGCCTTAATGAAATTATCCGAAACAAAAGTTTTTCGCTGGATTGCTGCCATTTATATTGAATATGTTCGTGGTACGCCACTTTTAGTTCAAATCTTTCTAGTATACTTTGGTAGCGCCGCTTTAAATCTTGAGCTAAACGCTTTAACAGCCGGCTGTATTGCGTTATTCTTAAATAGTGGTGCTTATGTCGCTGAAATCATCCGTGCGGGTATTCAAGCAGTTGATAAAGGACAGTTAGAAGCTGCACGTTCATTAGGAATGACTCAGCAACAAAGCATGAAAAAGATCATTTTGCCACAAGCAATTAAAAATATTTTACCGGCACTTGGGAATGAATTTGTAACCGTCATTAAGGAATCTTCCGTCGTTTCAGTCATCGGTGTTTCAGAATTAATGTTCCAAGCCGGTGTCGTTCAAGGCGCAAGTTTTAAACCATTTTTACCGATTGTCTTAGTGTCAATCGTTTACTTTATTTTAACATTTACACTTTCTCGCGTAATAGGTGTAGCTGAAAGGAGAATGAGTACTAGTGATTAATATTAAAAATCTGCATAAGTATTTTGGGGATAATGAGGTGCTAAAAGGAATAGATGCCACGATAGAGTCTGGAGAAGTTGTCGTTATCATAGGGCCGTCTGGTAGCGGTAAAAGTACCTTTCTACGTTGTTTAAATCTGTTAGAAACCCCAACAAAAGGTCAAATTTTATTTAAAAATCAAGATTTAACGGATAAACAAACAGATATCAACCAAGTACGACAAAAAATCGGAATGGTTTTTCAAAACTTTAATCTATTCCCACATAAGACTGTCATGGAAAACATCACGTTAAGTCCGATAGAAGTCAAACAGGTTGAACCAGAAGTGGCTAAACAACAAGCCCTAGAATTATTGACGCTTGTTGGATTGGCTGATAAAGCAGACAGCTATCCCAATAGTCTTTCTGGTGGACAAAAACAACGGGTGGCAATTGCACGAGCTTTAGCTATGGAACCAGAAGTCATGCTATTTGATGAACCAACATCTGCCTTGGATCCAGAGATGGTTGGAGAAGTTCTAAACGTGATGAAAAGCTTAGCTAAATCAGGAATGACGATGGCGATTGTTACCCACGAAATGGGCTTCGCTAAAGAAGTAGCTGACCGAGTCATCTTTATGGATGAAGGTGTTATCCAAGAACAAGGAACCCCACAAGCTATTTTTGAAACACCGCAGAATAGCCGTACACAGAGCTTTCTAAGTAAAGTTTTATCTTAAAAAAAAGAGTGAGGAAACCAACCTGAATAGGTTTCCTCACTCTTTCTATTTCTTGACAATCAACGCGACAGCCAAATCACGTTGTTGTTATGCTTCAGGTAGAGAAAATGTGTGACCGACTTCATCTCCTGTTAAGATACGATTTGCTCCCATTGCTAAAGCGTACATTTCATTTTCACCTGGGGAAACAATGACATTGCCGATGAATGAAACACGTTCTTTAACCCAGTCAGTTAATCGCTCCGAGTAAGCCAATCCTCCAGTTATCACAATTCCATCTACTTTACCACTTAGAACCGTAGCCGCAGACCCTATTCCTTTCGCTACTTGGTAGGCCATTGCTTCCAGAATATAAGCTGCTTCTTCGTCTCCATTTTGGATACGTTCTTCTACTTCAATCCCGCTATTGGTATTTAAGTAAGAAATCATACCGCCTTTTTTACGTGTTAATACTGTAATATCTTCTTCAGACATTTCATAACACATTGGAATTAATTCTTTGAGTGATAAACCACCACTTCTCTCAACTGAGAAAGGTCCTTCATCATCTAAAATTAAATCCACCATACGTCCTTGATAATGTGCACTGATAGAAGAGCCACTTCCAAGATGTACAACAATCAAGTTTAAATCTTCATATGGTTTGTTCATTTGTTCAGCCGTTTGTAACGCCACAGAACGCATGTTTAACATGTGTCCAATACTACGACGTTTAACGCCTTTCAGTCCGGATACGCGGGATAAATCCCAAAATTGGTCGACAGTAATCGGGTCATAAATCATCGCAATGCAATCTGCTTTAGCTTGATTACGAATACCATTCGCCAGTACTGCTCCCAAATTAGACGCATGATCAATATCAGCGCGGTTTGTCAGCCACTCGATCATTTCATCATTTACAAAGTAAGCTCCTGCATCAACGGGAGGTAACATACCACCACGTCCGACCACTGCATCTAATTTTGTCACATCTATGTCATGTGCTTTTAAAAAGTCTAAAATAATAGCCAAACGGTAATCATACTGATCACTCACTCGGGCATATTTTTCTAAAGATTCAGTAGGATGAAATAGATTTTCATTAACTACTTCCTTATCATTTTCATAATAAGATACTTTTGTTGATGTTGATCCTGGGTTGATTACCACAATACGATATTGTTCCATGCTAATAATTCCTCTCTATAATGAAATTGCTAAAAGTAATGAGTTTAATTTTTCTTCCATTGAAGAGCCACGAGAGGTTAAGACAATCGGTGCCTCTGCGCCAATAATTAAACCAGCCATTTTACCGCCTGCTAAGGTTGTCAATGACTTTCCTAATACATTACCTGTGACAATATCAGGAACTAGTAAAACGTCCATATCGCCGGCAATTTCACTATCATAGCCTTTAGCCTCAGCAATTTCTTTGCTAATTGAAAGGTCAAGTGAAATCGGTCCTTCGATTTTGACATCTTCATAACCAGCTGTTCCTGCTAACTCCTTAAGTTCCACTGCATCTTGTGACGCTTGTAATTTCGGATTAACGTTCTCACTTGCGTCTAAAATCCCTACGTTTATTTGGTCATAACCAAGACCACGATAGACAGATAGGGCATTGTCAAGAATCGCTTGTTTCATCTTAACGTCAGGTGTTAATACCATTCCGCCATCAGAAACTAATAATAATTTATGATACGTTGGGACTTCGTTAATCGCCACGTGTGATAAAACACCTGGTTTACGAATACCCGTTTCTTTATTCACGACTGCTTTCAATAAATCACGCGTTTGAATACCACCTTTTAGCAAGACTTGCGCAGCACCTTCTTTAACTAAAGAAACTGCTTTAGCTGCAATGCTTTCTGGGGTCGTTTCATGGTAAATATCAAACAATGAAACATCTTCATTTAAGTCAGCTAACAACTGACTAATCGCGTCTTTATCCCCTACAAGTAAGGGACGGATATAGTCTTCATGATACAACGACAGTACCGCTTGTAACGTATGCTCATCAGCTGCGTTAGCAACGGCTACTGTACGCTGTTCATGACTATCCGCTTTCAATCGTGACTTTAAATCATCAAATGATTTGATTGCCACGTGTAAGCACTCCTTTTTATTAAGCTCTTAGTAACATCAATGCTGGGTCACGTAAAGCATTCTTAAAGACGTTAAATGCTTTCTGTGCTTCAACACCATCAACTAGACGGTGGTCAAAAGCAAATGATGTGCGTAAGATAGGTTTCACAACGATTTCACGGTCTTCGTTTGGTACGACTTCATCACCGATACGTGCGATTCCCATAATACATGACTCAGGGTAGTTAATGATTGGCGTTGACCAAATACCTTCTGTATCTGGAACACCACCAATGTTTGTGATGGTCACAGAACTACCTGTCATGTCGTCACGTGTTAACTTACCAGCTAATGCTTTTTCACCTAAGTCTGAAATTTCTTGGGCGATTTCAAAAATGCTCTTCTTATCTGCATTTTTAATAACTGGCACGTATAAACCATGATCAGTGTTTGTTGCAATTCCGATATTGATATTGCCACGGTGGACAATTTCTGATTTTTCCATGTCAACGTACGCATTCATTGAAGGATGTGCTTTCAACATTGCTACCATTGCTTTTACAACATATGGTAAGAATGTTAAGCCGATACCTTCTTCTTTCGCTACACCTTTATATTCGTTACGATGTGCGATAAGTTTTGTTGCGTCCACTTTGTCAAAAACAGTAACGTGTGGAATTTGTGTACGACTTTGAACCATACCGTTTGCGATTGCTTTACGCACAGGTGTCATTGGTTCGCGCCAGTCTTCACCTTGAGGTTGTGGAACTGGAGCTGGTTTTGGTGTTGAAGCAGCCGGTATTGAAGCTACTTCCGGTGTTGTAGAAGCTGCTGGTGCAACTTCTGCTGCTCCGCCACCACTTAAGAAGTTATCGATATCTGTACGCGTTAGACGATTACCGTCTGCTGGTGTTACTTCGTTGATATCCACACCTTTTTCACGTGCATATTTTCTAACTGAAGGAACTGCACGCACTAGGCCTTTTTTAGCTGCTGGTGCTGCTGCCGGTTCTTCTGCTACTTTTTCTTCTGTTGCTTTAGGTGCTGCTTCAGTTGAAGCACCGCCTTCTTCTGAAGGAGCTGAATCATCTTCTGTTAAAATTGTTAAGATGATTTCATCAACTTGTGCCATCCCTTCAGGAACTAAGATTTTTTCAACTGTTCCTGATACAGGTGTTGTAATTTCCATAGTTGACTTATCGTTTTGAATTTCTACTAAAGGATCATCTACTTTAACTTCTTGTCCTTCTTTTACTAACCAACTTAAAATTTCTGCTTCAACCAGACCTTCACCTACGTCTGGTAATTTAAATTTATATGCCATAATATCTCTTCCTTTCCAGTAATCTTATCCGTTGATAACGCGTTTAACTTCAGCTTCAATATCTTTCGCATTTGGTAACCAAACTGACTCAGCTGAACCGAATGGGAAGTGACTGTCTGGCGCTGCAACACGGCCGATAGGTGCTTCTAAATCGTACATCGCATTTTCAGCAATTTCTGCCATAATGTGGTTTGCCAATCCTGTTAAACGTTGTGCTTCTTGAACCACAACTGCATAGCCAGTTTTCTTAACAGATTCTAAAATAGTATCAATGTCAAATGGTGCTACTGTACGTAAGTCGATAACTTCAACTGAAATACCTTCTTTTTCTAACTCTTTTGCTGCTTTTGTTGATTCATGAACCATTGAACCATAAGTTACGATTGTAACGTCTGTTCCTTCGCGAACCACATTCGCTTTATCTAAAGGAATTTCATACATTTCCTCAGGAACCTCTTCTTTAATAGAACGGTATAATTTCAAGTGTTCTAAGAAGAAGACTGGGTCATTATTTTTCACTGATGAAATTAACAAGCCTTTTGCATCATATGGGCCGCTTGGAATAACAATACGTAATCCAGGTGTTTGAGCAAATAAACCTTCTAAGTTATCTGAGTGTAATTCTGGTGTTCCAACGCCACCACCAAATGTTGAACGAATTGTGATAGGTGCTGATGCTTTTCCGCCCATACGGTAACGGTGACGCGCCATTTGTCCTGCTAATCCGTCAATCGCTTCCATTGTAAAACCAGAGAATTGTAATTCTGGGATTGGACGGTAGCCACCGATTGCTAATCCTAAAGAAATTCCTAAAATACCTGATTCTGCTAATGGTGTATCAAAGATACGTTTGTCGCCATATTTTGCGTGTAAGCCGTCAGTGGCACGGAAAACCCCTCCGTTAATCCCAACGTCTTCACCGAATAAAAGTGTTTTTTCATCTGATTCCATAATTTGATCTAAAGCTTCATTTACCGCTTGAACCATATTTTTTTGTGCCATGTTAGTTAGCCTCCTTCTCTTTATAGAACGCAATTTCTTTTGCAATACGTGGTGTCGGTACTTCGTAGACACTTTCTAACATTTCAGAAACTTTCATCTTAGGTGCTTTATCAGCAGTATCTAATGCTTCGTTAACTTCTTGAGTTGTCGCATCGATAACTTCTTGTTCCATTTCTTCATTCCATAAACCTTTGTCGCCTAAATATTTACGCATACGGATTAAGCAATCTTTTGCTTGCCATTCTTCAACTTCGCCTTCTGGACGGTAACGTGTTGGATCATCTGATAATGTATGTGGTCCGTAACGGTAAGTTAATGTTTCGATTAACACAGGGCCGTTTCCAGCTAATGCGTAGTCTTTTGCCATTTTCGTTGCTTCATATAGAGCAAGTGCATCCATTCCGTCTACTTGGATTCCTGGAATTCCAGCTGCAACTGCTTTTTGAGCAAGTGTTTTAGCTTTTGTTTGTTTATCACGAGGAACTGAAATACCGTATTGGTTATTTTGTACAATGAAGACAACTGGTGAATCAAATGCCCCAGCAAAGTTAATACCTTCGTAGAAGTCACCTTGAGATGTACCACCGTCTCCGATGTATGTCATCGCTACTTTTTTCTCGCCATCTAAGTTATAAGCCATTCCAATACCTGCAGCTTGTAACATTTGAGAACCAATGATTGTTTGTGCTGGTAAACCTTGTAAATCTTCTGGGAAATGGTTACCTGCTACGTGTCCACGGTACCAAAGAACTGCGTTTGATAAAGGCATACCATGTTTAACCAAAGGAATAACGTCACGGTAAGTTGGTAGTAAGAAGTCTTGTTTATCAATTGCAAACAATGTTGCTAATTGAGATGCTTCCATACCTTCTGATGGAGGTAGGTTCCCGATACGACCTTGACGACCTGCTAATACTAAACGTTTGTTGACTGTACGTCCCCAAACTAGGTCTTTCATCAATGCCACCATCTCTTCATCTTTAAGTGAAGATTTCAAGCCGTTGTTGACTAGCTCTCCTTTTTCATTAAGAATCTGAACGAATTTTACGTTTTCAGTATTCTCTTTAACGATCTGATCAAAATTAATTGTTTTTGCCATTTTGTTCATCCTTTCAAAAATGTTTTTTTATTAGTTGAAATCTAATTGGTAATCTTCTGGTTTTGTAATAGACCAGACTTTACTAAATAAGTAGTTGAACACAAAACCTAATGTTAGAGGGATAACTAAGAATGCTAGTGTGACTTTAATCATATTCCCTACTGTCCAACCACCTGGTGCTAATGTCATCGCATTAATTGGACCAATTAAACCACTGAATCCAAATCCAGCACTAAATGGTGTGCCTTCTAATCCCATAAATGCTGCAAAAGCACCTGAGATTGCTGCGTTACAAATAACTGGTAAAATGATTTTTGGCTTTTTAATAACGTTTGCCATTTGCATTTTTGGTGAACCAATAAAGTGAGCAAGTGATGTTGGCACACTGTTTGCTTTCCAACCAGCTACACATAAACCAAAACCTGCTGCACAGATTCCAATATTAGCAGCTGCTGAACCGACACCGCCTAATGAAATAGCTGTAGCAATTCCAACTGTCGCAATCGGCGAAACAATCATCATTGAGAAGATAACAGCTAAAGCGATTGCCATTGGCACAGGTTGTAATTCGGTTAACATATTAACGAAGTTACCTAACATCATCGTAATTTGTTTAACGAATGGTAGTAGTAGTTGTCCGATACCACCTCCTACAATAACTAAAATCGTTGGAATAACTAAAATCGTAAAGGCTTTCATCTTTTCACCAATTAATAAGATAATAAGTGCTCCGATTGCAGCTGTTAAACCCGTGTTAATAACATCTCCTGTCCCTTGGAAAATAAATCCACCTTCAGGATTTAATGTTGCAACACCCGATCCAACGACACTTGCCATTCCTAAAGCTCCGATTTGAATAGGTGTGAATTTAAAATTAAGTGCTACTGCCACCCCCACAACAATCGGCATTAACGTTTGGGCGATCCCCGTTGCGGTTAATCCAAACTGCCAACCAATTGCTTTTGAAAGTTCACTCAGTAAAGCACCTGGTATTAAGGATACGACAACCCCGATGGCAACCCCATTCAGTACGTTCATCGCAAAATCCTTAGGTTTTACTCCAATATTCACATCTTTTCCTCCTTTGATATTCTTTATTTTTTTGTAACTTTAAAACCTATTTTATGATTGCTAAAACTAGCGGCTTCAAGTAAAATCAAACTTGAAGGTGTTATAAGAAAACGTTTCCTTTTGTTATCTCTAGTGTAGCATGTACAAAAAATTTGTGAACTCAATTCTTTTTATACCCCTATAGATACACTCTATAAAGACAACAAAACCCTTATCTGGAAAGGACTTACTATGGATATTAGACAAGTAAAATACTTTATTGAAATCATTAATTCACAGAGTTATTCCCTTGCCGCTAAAAACCTGTTTGTCACGCAACCGACGTTATCATGGAATATGACGAAACTTCAAAATGACTTGGGCACCAAACTGTTATATCAAGTTGGAAATAAAGTACTTCCTACTTCGGCAGGCGAATTATTATATGAAAAAGGCTCTTCGATTGTTCAAGACTTTGATCAACTCGAAGCCACTCTGTTAAATCAAGCTTATCGAGAAGATGAAGAGTTAGTCATTGGTTCTAATGCTGTTATTTCACCCTTTTTCATGCCTCTTATCGAGCAATTTATGACTGAATACCCGCATATTTCCTTACATATTGTCGAAGAAGGCTCAATTAAAACACAAAAAAAGGTCTCAGAAGGAGACCTTGAAATTGGTATTGTGTCATACCCGATTAATTTTCCTAATTTAAGTGTTGAAAAAAACATGTTCCATTCATTCCATTATGACGCCTATGTGGTCATGCGTAGCGACCACTCTTTAGCTAAGAAAAAATCATTGAAATTTAGCGAACTCAAAGAACAAGCCTTTGTTTCCATGTCGAAAGACTTTGTTCTCTATCATGTGCTGCAAGACTTAGCTGAAGAATCTGGTTTTCGTCCTAATGTTCGTTTCATCAGTAACAACCATGAAGTCGTCTTACAAACGATACTCAATAGTCAAGCAGATCAAACCGTTGCCCTTATGCCGATTCAATTGCAAGACGAGTATCGCAATGAAAACTTAACTTGGGTTAAACTAGATAATAAGGTTAAGAAGTTCGATATCGTTGTGATTCATGAAAAAAATCGCACACTTTCACCTATTGCCGCCCAGTTTTTAGAATTTGTAACCAGTCATAAAATAAAAAAATAACACTCGACTCATGTTAACAGTTCCCTTAAGACTAAGGGGAACTGTTAATTAATGTTCGAGTGTTTTTAAAATTGACGAAATCTATCATAACGTCTTTCTAATAATTCGTTTATTTCTATGGCTTGTAAGTTTGTCAATTGAGCGATGATTTTCTGTTTTAAGTCGCGCTCGATTAACGCTTGTTCTAAAGGAAGTCCACTTGCTCCCTGTGTTTCTAACACAATCTCATCAATCACACCTAGCTCTTTTAAGTCATAGGCTGTGAGCTTCATTAATTCAGCCGCCTCTTCTGCCCGTTTAGCATCTTTCCATAAAATAGACGCAAATCCTTCTGGCGATAATATCGAGTAAATACTATGTTCTAACATCATGATATGGTCGGCGACTCCTAAAGCTATCGCACCACCGCTACCGCCTTCGCCAGTAAAAATCGCGATGATAGGTACAGCTAAATCACTCATCTCATAGAGATTACGCGCGATAGCCTCTCCTTCACCACGTTCTTCTGCTTCGATACCACAAAAAGCACCAGGAGTATTTATAAACGTAATAATAGGACGGCCAAACTTTTCTGCTTGTTTCATCAGTCGCAAGGCTTTACGATACCCTTCTGGATGTGGGGAACCAAAGTGACGCGCTACATTTTCTGCTAAGTCACGTCCTTTTTGAATCGCCACTACCGTACATGCAAGCCCGTTTAATGTCGCGATTCCACCTACAATCGCTTTATCGTCAGCATAGTGGCGATCACCATGCAATTCAATAAACTCATCAAATAGTCGATGAATATAATCTAATGGCGTAACACGTTGAGGATGACGGGCTAACGCTACAATTTCACTAGCTGTTTTAGCTTTCATGGAAGTTTTTCACATCCTTCACTTGATGCACTTTTAATAGATAGGCTAATACTTTAACTAACTCGTTACGTTTAACTATTTTATCTAAAAATCCCTTTTCCAATAAAAATTCGGACGTCTGAAATGTTTCGGGTAATGTTTGACGAATCGTTTGTTCAATCACACGTCTACCGGCAAACCCTATCGTAATACCGGGTTCAGCGAGAATGATATCCCCTTGCATCGCAAAACTCGCCGTCACACCACCTGTTGTCGGATCAGTTAAAACAGGAATATACAATAAGCCTGCTTTTGAGTGACGTTTTACTGCGGCAGATATCTTAGCCATCTGCATGAGCGATAATATCCCCTCTTGCATTCTCGCTCCTCCAGATGCAGTAAAAAGCACGACTGGTAAACGTTCTGTACGTGCGCGTTCAAATAGCACTGTTAACCGCTCCCCCACTTCAGTCCCCATACTTCCCATCATAAAATGACTATCCATAACACCAAAAGCAACATCATGGTCTTGAATTCGTCCACATCCTATCATGACCGCTTCACTTAAACCTGTTCTACTGCGAGCTTGTGTTAATTTATCTTCGTAACCTGGAAAAGCAAGGGGATTTTCTTCACAGTCTGGGATTTCCCACTCGTGAAAACTATTCGCGTCTAAAATAAGGGACATTCTCTCCTGTGTTGTTAAACGAAAACCATATTGACAGTGCGGACATACTTTTAATTCGCCAATCGTTTGATGATACAGCGTTTTTTGACAACTCGGACACTTCACCCATGTGTTGTCTGGTACTTTCGGTTTTTGGGGCGTCTGTCTATCGCGCTGCGGACGCAAAGGTATATAAGCACGTTTTTTAAAAAGTCCCACAACGTCACTCCTCTCTAGTTACCACTCGTTCCTAACCACTTTGGTAAAAATTCTTCTTGTAAATAGGCAGTAGAATAATCTCCTGTCAGAACACCTTCATCAGCGAGTAAATCAAGCTGAAATTCCTGATTGGTTTCCACACCGTCTGTGACAAGCTCTAAAAGTGCGCGTTGCATTTTTTGAATAGCTTCTTCACGTGTATGACCATGAACAATAATTTTCGCTATCATCGAATCATAAAAAGGTGGAATTTGATAACCATTATACATGGCGCTATCGACTCGTAATCCTAACCCCCCTGCAGGTAAGATTAAATGATTAATCGTCCCAGGCGAAGGAGCAAAATCACGCGCGGGACTTTCTGCATTGATACGACATTCAATCGCATGACCTGCAAAAACGACTTCTTCTTGCTTTAAAGTTAAAGCCTCGCCAGCTGCTATTCGCAATTGTTCTTTCACAATATCGACACCTGTTATCATTTCTGTCACAGGATGCTCCACTTGAATACGGGTATTCATCTCCATAAAGTAAAAATCATCCTGTTCGTCGACTAAGAACTCAATCGTCCCCGCTCCCTCATAGTCAATTGAACGCGCTGCTTTTAAAGCAGCTTCGCCCATTTCAGAACGCAACGCATCTGACAAGGAATATGACGGCGCTTCTTCTAAGACTTTTTGATTATTTCGTTGTAATGAACAATCTCGTTCTCCAAGATGAATCACATGACCATACTGATCACCTAAAATTTGAACTTCGATATGCCGCGCGGGATAGATGATTTTTTCGATATACATCGCATCATTACCAAATGCAGCACGAGCTTCAGATTGTGCATTGTGAAATTGACTTGAAAGTTCTGATGGCGCCATGACTTTACGAATTCCTTTACCGCCGCCACCTGCAGCCGCTTTTAACATAATAGGAAAACCGATTTCTCTTGCAATTTTTTCGGCCTCTTCGACTGTGGCAACTACTCCTTGACTACCAGGAATAACGGGCACGTCAGCAGCAATCATTAAAGCTCTTGCATTAATCTTATTTCCCATTGCGTCAATTAAATCGGCAGATGGACCAATAAACTTAATTTGACAATCGCGACACATTTCCGCAAACAAACTATTCTCAGCTAAAAAACCAAAGCCTGGATGAATAGCTTGAGCGCCTGTTAAAATAGCCGCACTTAAAATCTGCTCCATATTTAAATAGGAGTCACTTGCTCGTGCCGGTCCGATACAAATCGCTTCATCCGCCATCTCAGTATGCATGGCATAACGATCGGCTTCAGAATATACGGCAACCGTTTGTATTCCTAACTCACGACAAGCGCGAATAATTCTAACCGCAATTTCTCCACGATTGGCAACTAAAACTTTCGTAAACATGTTACTCTGCTCCAATGATAAAGGTCATAAGAGCCGAACACACTTTTTTATCTTCCACGTAAGCGGCTGCCTTCCCTACTCCGATATTTCCTTTACGCTTAATAATGTCCATTTCCATACGTAACACATCACCCGGTACAACTTTTTGGCGGAATTTCACTTTATCAATCCCACCTAAATAACCTGTCATCCCTTCAAATTCTGGACTTTTTAATAAGGGAATCGAGCCAGTTTGAGCCAGAGCTTCTAGTATTAAAACACCAGGCATAACGGGTTCCCCCGGAAAATGTCCTGGGAAAAACGGCTCATTATACGTCACATTTTTAATAGCCACTACACGTTTCCCGGGCTCCAATTCTAAAACACGGTCGACCATCATAATCGGATAACGATTGGGAATAATCTCCATAATTTCTTGTGCATTTAATTTCATCTTATTTCCTCCTAAATGATTTCTATTAACGGTTGTCCAAATTCCACGACTTCTTCATTGTCTACATGGATTGCTTTCACCGTTCCTGAACGGTCGCTTGTAATTTCATTCATTATTTTCATCGCTTCAATAATACAAACTACTTCACCTTCTGCTACCGCATCGCCCACTTTTTTAAATGGTGGCGCATCTGGAGAAGCTTGTAAATAAGCCAATCCTACTAGTGGTGAAGTAATCATATGCCCTTTCACTTCGGCGGCTGGTTCGACTTCTGCTGATGAAGGTGATATTTCATTGGTAGAAATAGGTTTCTCTTGGCTTTGTATTACAGGAGCGACCGTTTGATTATCATGAGATGATAATCCTCGTGTGTCCTTATCCTTATTTAAATACAAACTTAACTCTGTATTTTTTAATTCCAACACGCGAATGTCAGACTCTTGGAAAAAAGTTAACAACTCTTTTAAATCTGAAAATTCCAAATTATGCACCTCCCCATTTTTTAAAACAAAGGACGGCATTATGTCCACCAAAGCCGAGAGAATTACTTAAAGCGTATTGAACAGCACGTGACACAGGCTTTTGCGCCGTATAATTCAAATCACAAAGCTCATCTGGTTCAGTTAAGCCGATTGTGGGAGGAATGATACTATCATTTAAAGCACCAATACACGCCATCGCTTCAATAGCTCCTGCGGCACCTAATAAATGTCCCGTCATACTTTTCGTACTTGAAATTGCCACGGTATGTGCTGCTTCTTTCATTGCATATTTAATTGCCGTTGTTTCAGCCCCATCATTAGTAGGCGTACTGGTTCCATGCGCATTGATATAATCAACTTGCTCAGGTGTTATACCGGCTTCTGTCATGGCTTGTATCATACATTCTCCTGCTCCTGAACCGTCTGGATTAGGACTCGTCATATGATAGGCGTCACAAGTTGCACCATATCCGACTACTTCAGCTAAAATCGTTGCGCCTCTTTTTTGAGCATGTTCAAGTTCTTCCAACACTAACACGCCACTACCTTCTCCCATAACAAAGCCACTTCTTTTTTTGTCAAACGGAATGGAGGCTTGCTCAGGATTTTCTGCAGGCGTCAAAGCCGTTAGCGCAGCGAAACCAGAAATACCAATTTCACAAATCGTCGCCTCTGCTCCCCCCGCCAACATTATATCGGCATAACCGTGTTTAATATGACGAAAAGCATCCCCTATAGCATTCGTTGCCGACGCACATGCTGTGACAACTGAGCTACATATTCCTTTTGCGCCGATTGCGATAGCAATATTACCGGCCGCCATGTTGCCAATAGCCATCGGAACAAAGAAGGGAGCAACACGCTTAGGTCCTCTGTCGTGCATTTTAATGACTTGTTCTTGAATGGTTGTCATACCACCAATTCCAGAACTCACCATCACTCCCATTCGATAAGGGTTAATAGCTGTCATATCTATGCCGCTACTTGCAAGTGCTTGTTTTGCTGCCGCCACACCATAAATGGAAAAATTATCCATGCGTTTTGTTGCTTTTTTCTCCATATAGTCGGTCGGATCAAAATCTTTAACTTCGGCTGCAACATGAATTCCTGTTTCACTAGCATCAAATTTTGTGATAACATCGATACCATTTTTTCCTGTTTTTAAGCCCTCCCATAAAGCGTCGGCGGTATTTCCTAAAGGACTAATCGCACCTTGTCCGGTAATGACAACTCGTTTCATATCCATTCCTCCTATCCATTCATGACCATTCCACCGTCAACGTTCAAGACTTGCCCTGTCATATACGACTGTTTAGCTATAAACAAAGCAGCTCGTGCGACGTCTTCAGCTTGTCCAAAACATCCAAGTGGAATTTGTTTCAATGCTTGTTCCTTAACTTTTTCTGATAAAACCGCTGTCATATCTGATTCAATAAAGCCTGGGGCAATCGCATTACAGGTAATACCACGACTTGCTAATTCTCGTGCCACCGACTTAGTAAAACCGACTACTCCTGCTTTACTCGCTGCATAATTCGTTTGCCCAGCATTCCCGATTAAACCAACTACACTCGCAATATTTATAATCGCACCCGACCGTTGTTTTAACATCGTTTTAGTAACGGCTTGAGTCATTTGAAAGGTTCCGACTAAATTGACGTTAATTACTTCGGTAAAATCTGTCGAATCCATGCGCATAAGTAAGCCATCGCGTGTGATTCCCGCATTATTAATTAAAATATCGACACGACCGTATGTCGCAATTGTTTCTTCAACTATTCGTTTCGCATCTTCAGCTTCTTGAACAGCACCTTCCACGTACATCATCTGCGTGTGATACGGTGCTAACGTTGCATACCATTCATCATTTAGAGGTTTACGACCATTAAAAACAACAAATGCTCCTTGCTTTAAGAAGCTCAAGCCTATTTCATAGCCTATTCCTCTTGTACTACCCGTTACAATTACGACTTTCTCTTTCATCTTATCCTCCTAAATCTCGTAGCTTCAGACATGTTTCTTCTAATGTCTGCTCATCTTCTACATGCATTACTTGAACGTGACGATTAATTTTTTTTACAAACTTTGTCAATATTTTTCCAGGACCTAGCTCGATGAAGACATTAATATCATCTGCTATCATGTTTTCAATCGTTTGTTGCCAATGTACGGGGGACATGACTTGCTTAACTAATAATGCTTTCAACTCGCTTTCAGTCATTGGTCGCCCCGTCACATTGCTATAAATTGGACACGTCATCGGTGCAAAGACGAGCGTTGCAAGTGTTCTTTCTAGTTTTTGAGCAGCAGGTTGCATGAGAGGGGAATGAAATGGACCACTCACATTAAGCATCACGACTTTACTACGTGGCTCTTTTTCTAAAAGCTCTTTCGCTTTAACAACAGCATGATATTCACCAGTAATCACTGTTTGTAACGGCATATTATAATTAGCAATGAAGACCTCTTGCCTGTCTTTCTGTAAATGCTGACAAACTTCTTCAATCTTAGACACTGCTATGTTCATAACCGCTGCCATTGCACCCTTTCCATCAGGTACCGCTTCTGACATGAACTGACCACGTTTTTCAATTAAAGGTAAAACTTCCGAAAATGAAAGAGTCTCACTAGCTAATAACGCTGTATATTCACCTAAGCTAAGACCTGCTACTGCTGTTGGATTATTAAATCCTTCTTCTTGCATTAACCGTGTTAACCCCCAACTCATCGTTAACATAGCTGGCTGCGTATAAGCGGTTTGGTTTAAACGACCATCATCTGAAAACATGATTTCAGACATGTCATAACCTAAAATGTTTGACGCTTCGTCGACCGTTGCGCGGTATAAAGGTTTTGAAGCATATAACTCCTGACCCATGCCAGGATATTGTGCCCCTTGTCCACTAAATAGAAACGCATATTTCACTTGACTCACTCCTTTTACGTCCAACGCTCATAACGTTGTCTCATGACTGATACACAGTCTTCCATTAAATCATGGACTATTTTTTCGCAAGGATCCCCTTCTGACTTAACTAACCCAGCTATTTGTCCAGACATCATCGAACCAGTTTTTGTATCGCCATCGACAACAGCACGCTTTAACGCACCTTTTCCTAAATCTTCTAGCAAATCCCAGTTTGGTTCTGCTTTACCCGCTTCAATCCGCTCGAGTTTCTCGTACTCGCGGGTTAATTTATTACGCAGACCGCGAACCGGATGACCGGTCGTCAATCCTGTGACTGCCGTACTTAAATCATTGGCTTTAATAACTGCATGTTTAAAATTCGGATGAATTGTCGATTCTTTAGAAACTAAAAAGCGCGTCCCTAACTGAACAGCATCTGCTCCGAGTATCAAGGCGGCTGCCATACCACGACCGTCTCCAATTCCACCCGCTGCAATCACGGGAATCGATACAGCATCGACTACTTGTGGGACGAGCGCCATCGTCGTACTTTTACCAATATGTCCGCCGCCTTCCATTCCTTCTACTACGACTGCATCGGCTCCTTCACTCTCCATGCGACGTGCTAAGCCTACAGATGCAACAACCGGTATAACGATAATTCCGGCTTCTTTAAACTTTTTCATATATTTACCAGGAGAGCCGGCTCCGGTAGTAATCACTTTAATTTTTTCTTCGCAAACTAAATCAACAATCGCTTCCACATGCGGTGACATCAACATGATGTTCACTCCGAATGGTTTATCCGTTAAAGATTTTGCGCGGTCGATTTGTTCCTTAACCACTTCTCGTGGGGCATGACCGGATGCGATAATTCCTAAACCGCCAGCATTGGAAACGGCACTCGCTAAAGTTGCTTCAGCTACCCAAGCCATAGCGCCTTGAAATATCGGGTAGTCAATATCTAACATTTGACAAATGGGTGATGCTTTCATGATGTCACCTTCTCTTTTCTTCATAATTTTCATATAAAAAATAGCTTAGAAGGCAGTCCCTTCTAAACTACTTAACGGTTGGTGTTATTTCTTAGCTAATTCGTTATCTACAAATTTAACTAAATCCTCAACGGTGTTTAAGCCTTCGTCTGTTTCGATTTTGATGTCAAATTCGTCTTCAATATCATTGATAATTTGGAATAAATCTAGGCTGTCTGCTTCAAGTTCTTCTCTAAAGTTTGTTGTTAATAATACTTCCTCTTCTTCTTTTCCTAATTGATCTACGATAATTTCTTGAATTTTATTAAAAGTTGCCATGTGTTGTTCCTCCAAATAGTATTTTATTTTTTATATTAGCTTGTTTTGTCTTAGAGTCGGACGAGCATACTTCCCCACGTCAAACCGCCGCCAAAACCAGTTAATAGTGTTAAGTGAGTGCCATCCAAGGGAATCGTCCCGTTCGATACATAGTCATCTAATACTAGCGGTATCGAAGCACTTGATGTGTTACCGACGTTGGCTATATTACTCAAAAACTTTTCTTGGCGAATACCAGTTTTCTTCGCCATAGCACTTAATAAACGTGCATTTGCTTGATGAGCAATTACCCAATTAATTGCTTCTACATCCGTCTGTGTCACCTCAAGCAGTTCCAGCATTGTTTTTGATACATTGCGAGTAGCAAAATCAAAAATTGCCCGACCATTCATTTCGATAAAAGGACGAGTAGAATTTACTCCCTTGAAAAATGGACTGTTATTTGCCAGACTTGGCGCTTGCAAAGCTGTACTTTTCGTCCCATCAGACGCTAGTATTTCTTTGATAAAAAGTGGCTCGGTGGCAGTATTTTCAATTAAAACTCCGGCTGCACCGTCTCCAAATAAGACGGCAGTTCGACGATCTTGCCAATCGACTAATTTAGACATTGTTTCACCACCAATGACTAACCCACACTTAGAACCAGTCCGAATTAATTTCTCTGCCATACTTAATGCGTAGACAAAACCGCTACACGCAGCATTTAAATCGAACGCCAACGCGTTCGTCGCTCCAATTGCCCCTTGCACACATGATGCAACAGACGGAGTTTGAAAATCAGGGGTCATCGTTGCCACGATGATAAAATCAAGTGTCTCCGCAGCAAAAGAACGTTTCCGAATAAGCTTTAACGCCACGTCTACACATAAATCAGTTGTCGATTGCTCAGTCACAACACGACGTTGTTTTATCCCCGTCCGAGTGGTAATCCACTCATCATTTGTCGGCATTATTTTCGATAAATCGTCATTACTCAAGTAATGGGCAGGTAATGACTGTGCTGTTTGCGTAATTTTCGCATACATGTTCTTCCCTGCTTTCTTTTAATAATGACCTTTTAAAAACTGATGTAAGTTTGCTAAGCCTTTAATCAGTGCTTGTTGCTCGCTTTCATCCATATCTTTCAAGGCTGCTTCGACCATTTTTTTATGAAAATGTTGGTGCACACGGTAAAATAGACGACCACGATTTGTTAATTTTAAACGCACGATACGTCGGTCTTTTTCACTACGCACCCGTTCAACATAGCCTTTTTTTTCTAAATTATTAATCGCAACAGTCAACGTGCCTACTGTGATAGACAAGCGTTTGGCGACTTCACTCGATGTTCGTTCGTTGTGTAAACCAATCGCTTCGATTGTATGCATTTCTTTAATCGAAAGGTCATCAAATTGACTTTTCTGTAATTCTGATTCCTCAATGGTCAAAATATCATTAAAAACGGTCACTAAATATTTATTGACTTTTTCTAAATTGGCATCCATGGATTAACCTCACTTCATTTACTTTGATAATCAAATCATTTGATAGTCAAAGTATATAGGGTTTGTTTTTATTTTGCAAGTTTTTTTATACATTTATTTTAGATGAAGCGTTAAAACGTGATCATATCAACATTTACATAACAAAAAAACACGTCTACTAACGTGTTTTTTCTTTTCGCCACAATCGTGTTGTGTCCCGAAATGCTTTAATCAGTGTAGGTAATTCCTCTACTTGAATACGCGCAAAGTTCATGCGACAACTTTGGGTAGATGTCTCAATCAAATAGCTAGGCAATACAGCAACACCAAATGACAATAAAACATCCCAGTCTTCTTTAGTTAAAACGCGACCTTGATATGTCAACCATACGTAGTAACCCCCTCTTGGCCAAAAAACCTTCCAATCTTCACCTATTTCTTCAAAGGCTTCTTCTAAAAGAGCGCATTGTTTCTGTAATTGCTGTTTCGTCATTAATAGTTGATTATAAAAACTGGGTTGATTTAAGGCGTGACTTGCAAGTACCTGCGGAAAAATACTCAACTGACTTTCGGCAGAGTCTCTCAGCCTGACGACTTGCTCTAGAAGTCCGACCGGAGCATCTATCCAACCTAGTTGCACGCGCTGTCCCAGTATCTTAGACAGTGAGCCTAGATAGATGACCATTTCAGGCGCCATTTGCTTTAAGACTGGCACTTGCTGAGCGGTATCAAATGATAACAAGCCAAAAACATCATCTTCAATCAAAGGAACACGATATTTTTGACACAGTTTGAGTAAAGTAAGACGTCTTTTTTTAGTCAATGTTGTTCCCGTAGGATTTTGAAAATTAGGATTAGTAATCACTAAACGAATCGAATGATGCTGCCACTCTTCTGCTAGTTTTTCTACGACCATTCCTTCATCGTCGACTGGTATTTCAATAACTTTTAATGACATTGCCTTTAAAATCGACAGCCCTCTAAAAAATGATGGTGATTCAATCGCAACAACATCGCCTGGTTTTAATAATGTCTGTAACAGAAGATACAGACTTTGCTGACCACCTGCCGTTAAAAGTAACTCCTTAACATCTGGTCGATAACCATAGGCTTTTTTCATTAAAGAAGAAATGCCTTCTCGTAAACTTTCCGAACCAAATGACTCAACTGGCTGCTGTAAAAAATCTTGCCAGTGAAAAGGCGGGAGCGTCAAATTAGGGACTAACGTTGAAGGCAACTCACCGGTAAACGTATCAATCACTTCATCGTGGGACTGTAGATAGAGCTTAATATCATCGTATGTTGTATAGTCGCTATTTTGCTGATTTATCGTTGACAAGAGTTGGTCAGGTTGCCTTTGTGCATATAAATTTTTTAAGTTTTCGGGCAGTCGAACATACGTCCCACTACCTTCTCGTCTTTCGACAAAAGCTAGGGCGTACAATTCATCATAAGCTCGCACAACCGTACTCCGATTGACACCAAGCTCGCGTGCCAGTTGACGCTCAGAAGGCAACCGTGTGGCTGGAGCATATGTTCCTTGATTTATCTTTTCTATCATTTGATGCATGACTTGACGATATAATGGTACGTTACTGCTTTTATCAAGTTCTAACATAGAATCACCTCTTAGGTAGTATATCATAATTCAAAAAGTGGATGGGTCCAATTTTTGTGAATTGGTAGTACTCATTAAATTACAACGTGATAAACTTATTAACATCATCAACTAGGAGGCGTTTATTTTGATAAAGAAAGTTTTAACGATTGCAGGATCGGACGCCGGCGGAGGTGCTGGTATTCAAGCTGATTTAAAAACCTTTCAAGAGTTTGGAACTTTTGGATTAAGTAGTCTGACAAGTATTTTAACGGTCGACCCAGCAGCACCTATTCCAAGTATTCATCCGATTCCACTTGAAGTAGTAGAAAAACAATTAGCCACGGCCTTTTCTGGCGGTGCTTTAGCCGCAGTCAAAATAGGGTTGTTAGGAAGTAGCGACGTGGTTACTCTCATCGAATCTTATTTAACAACTAACAGGCAAACGAAAGTCGTTTTAGACCCTGTTATGGCAGTTAAGGGCAATAATGACGTTCTTCAGCCTGAACTGGTATCTGCGATGATTGACGCGTTGATTCCTTTGGCAGATGTGATAACACCTAATTTAGTAGAAGCACAAATTTTGTCTGGTATTTCTCATATCGAAACGAAAACAGATATGAAAAAAGCTGCACAAAAGATTCATCAATTAGGCGCCAAATCGGTTGTTATCAAAGGAGGCGCTCGTTTCCCGGGTGAAATAGCGACTGATTTATTTTATGACGGGACTGCCTATCATTTTTATGAACAAGCAAAACTTGCGACTGATACTAATCATGGAGCTGGTTGTTCTTTTGCTGCAGCTATCACGGCTTCTTTAGCTCGCGATATTCCATTAAACAAAGCAGTCGGTTTAGCAAAAAACTATGTGCGAGAAGCGATTGACCATGGCTTATATTTAAATGACTTCACTGGCTATGTTTGGCACGGCGCTTATTTTCAAACAGACACACGCTTAAATGAACGATTAAATGAACAGGAGATGCCCCATGAATAATACGAATCGTTGGAAAACATCTGAAGTGGTCTTAATGGGACTGTTTGCAGCGCTAACCGTTGTGGGAACAAGTATCCGTGTCCCATTGCCCGCTCTTGTCGGTAATCCTTTTTTCCATTTTGGCCTCCCAATACTTTCATTAGCTGTTTTAACTCTTGGCTTTTTTAAAGGGTCACTAGCAGGCGGTATCGGGTTTGCTATTTTTGATGTCTTAAATGGCTTTGCCGTCGAAGCCCCTTATTTTATACTGGAAAGCTTTGTTGTCGGAGCAGTATTAAGTTATGCTTTTTTACGCCTAAAGCGATATGAACAAAAGGCATGGTTTATCCCGTTAGTAATGTTTATTGCAGCATTGGCTAAAATTATGATGACGTTCTTAAAGAATTTTGTCATCCAATTAGCTCTGGGAAGTTCTGCTTCTATCGCTGCTGTCGCTAGCTTCAGCACGCTTTATATTACCGTCATCAATGCATTAGCTGCCATTATCATCGTGACGCTTCTCTATCGTCCTGTCTCACACTTGACGAAGAAAATGTTATACAAATAGAAAAAAAGCAGAACGTTTAAACGTTCTGCTTTTTTGATTAAATTGTGTCACCATTAAAAATAGAGTTTTTAACAATCACGTAATCAACTTTACGAATGGCTTCTAAATCATTGCCACCTGCATAAGAGATAGAAGATTGTAAATCTTGTTGCATTTCAACTAGCGTATCTGCTAGTGAACCTTTATGTGTTACCCAGATTTTCTTACCTTCAACATTTTTCTTTTCACCTTTTTGGAACTCAGACGCACTGCCAAAGTACTCTTTGTAAATCACGCCATCTTCTTCTTTTGTTTCTCCCGGTGACTCTTCATGTCCAGCAAATAATGATCCAATCATCACCATGCTCGCACCGAAACGGATAGATTTCGCAATATCTCCGTGCGTACGGATACCTCCGTCAGCGATAATCGGTTTGCGTGCTGCTTTACTACAACGACGTACCGCAGCTAATTGCCAACCACCTGTTCCAAAACCTGTTTTTAGTTTGGTAATACATACTTTTCCTGGCCCAATCCCAACTTTTGTCGCATCTGCCCCTGCATTTTCTAATTCACGAACAGCTTCGGGTGTTCCCACGTTACCTGCGATGACAAACGTTTCTGGTAAATGTTTCTTTAAGTGTTGAATCATATTAATCACAGAGTTAGCATGTCCATGTGCGATATCAATCGTTACAAAGTCAGGCTTTAAATCTTGCTCGCGTAGTGATTCGACAAACGCATACTCATCTGCTTTTACACCAACGCTGATAGATGAAATTAATCCTTTTTCATGCATTCTTTTTATAAATGGAACGCGTTTTTCTTCTTCAAAACGGTGCATAATATAGAAGTAACCATTCTCCGCTAACCATTCTGCAATCGTTTCATCGACGATTGTTTGCATATTTGCTGGCACGACTGGCATTTTAAATGTGTGCTTACCTAATGTCACACTAGTATCACACTCGGAGCGGCTGTTTACAATACATTTGTTTGGAATCAATTGAATATCTTCATAATCGAAAATCTTCATCTTGATACCTCCTTTAATAGTAGTAGGAAAAAACGAACATTCGTGATTAAAACCGGTTGTTCGTTATCATCCTTGACTAATTTACACTATTTATCAGAGAATATCAAGCGAAATGATTCGTTTTTTTATTTTTTCGTTATTTATACTTTCTTTTTTCGGACAACGTTTCTCAGTCGTTTTTTATATTGTTTTACAAAGCTATAGTAACATGGTATTATCTAAAAAAGTGAACAGAATTTTTGTTCCTTATTACTACGTTGAAGCGAAGGTGATGGTATGGAAGCGGATAAAATCGAAGTGGGACAAACATACACGTGCGAAAGTCCTTTACTAAAAAAATCATTTAAAGGAACAGTAGAAAAAATTTATGATCTTTCCGTATTAGTGGATGTTCATGAATTTGAAGATACGGATGCAAAAAAAGTTGACGATCTAAACGGACGCCTTGTGGTACCTTTTTACTCAGTAAATCCAAGTTAAATGCAAAAAAAACTATTCCAAAAAGATTGGAATAGTTTTTTTATTTTTGACATACAAAAAACCAGCGACGACTCATCTCATGAGGTGCTTCGTCAGAGAAGTCCGCCATAATTTTAATTTTAGAAAAATTCGCATTTTCTAACATCATGTGATAGTTCTCCAAAGCATAAGTACGTTCTTGATGAAGTTCATCATAACGTTCAAATACTTCAGTTCCTTCTTTTTTCACAAAAAAAGTAAGAAAGTGTTCAATCGAAAACTCCGTTTCTCCTGGATAACTATCCCATAAAAAAGCAAACTCTTCTGTTTGATAATGGTAGCTATATTCTGGAAAAACACTCGCTACTTGAAAGGTTGAATGAACATCGAAAATAAAACAACCATTAGGTTCAAGCGCATTGTAAACTGTATCAAAAACTTGTTGAACGGCTTGGCGGTCAGGCATATAACATAGCGAATCAGAAAAACAAGTAATAGCTTCATACGTGCCTACTTCTGATAAATCACGCATATCTCCTTTTACTAACTGAATATGGACATCCTCTTCTTCGGCACGCTCACTTGCCATCATTAACATCTCTTCTGATAAATCAAGCGCGGTAACATCATATCCTTCACGTGCAAATTCACACGCCAAGGCGCCCGTACCGCAAGCTAATTCTAAAATTCGCTTAGTTTCAGCTGGTAGGTGACGGCGTGAAAAAGCGAGCCAGTCTTGATAGAGGCTCGCATCCATGACTTCATCATAGACAAACGCAAATGTTTCATAGGACATATTAAGATACCCACTCGTTTAAATTCACTAGAGGCGCGTCTGACCATAATTTTTCTAAATTATAAAATGAGCGTTCTTCATGGTGAAAGACGTGTACAATCACATCGCCTAAATCGGCAAGCACCCATTTACCACCATCTTTTCCTTCAATACGCCCGACCTCTGCTCCTGCTTCGTGGACTTTTTCTGATATACCGTCAATAATTGCGGCTACTTGTTTTTCACTATTACCATGACAAATAACAAAGTAATCAGCTAACAAGGACACGTTTTGAACGTCTAATGCTACAATATCTTCGGCACGCTTGTCATCAGCTGCTTTAACGACTAATTCTAATAAATTCTGACTATCTATGATAATCTCCTCCTCTTATAATGATTGAACGACCCAACGATTATACGTTTCAAGAGTCTTCGGGTAGATCATTTTTTCATTTTCTATTAAATATAATAAGGTATGCTTCGTCTCATACGCTACTGCCTGATCTAAATCTTTAAATGCTAACGTCCGACAATCTTCTACACCGGGAAATGTTCGTCCTTCTTCTACATAATCGGCAACATAAATAATTTTGCCCAAAAGTGACATATCCGCCGCACCGGTAGTATGCGTGCGTATGGCTTCTAAAATATCATCGTCATTAATTCCTAGCTCATCTCGGACAAAATCAGCACCTAGTAACCCATGCCATATTTCATTTCCATAAGCTAAAAGTGACGCGTCGTGTCCTTCCGTCATGATTTTGCGACGATATTCTTCATCGGAACGTTCTTTTCCATAATCATGTGTCAATGCTGCAATACTGGCTTTTTCAATAGATTCACCATATATTTCAGCTAACTTTATTGCCATTTTTTCAACACGTTTGACATGATTGAAACGCTTTTCACTCATTTGACTCGCAACTTGTTCTAGTAACTCTTCTCGGCTATAAGGGACGACGCCCTCTTGGTAATGCGTTGTCATCTAAGTATAAACCTTCTTTCATGATATACTCTCTTACTAATTCTGGCACTAAATAACGAATGGTGCAACCTTGAGCAACTTTACGACGAATCTCTGATGAACTAATTGACATCTGAGGCACATCCACCCAAATAATCGGATAAGCTGATTCTTCTGGATATCCTGGTCTTTTAACACCGACAAATTTAACCAGTGTCAATAACTCATCGATTTCTTGCCAAGTGGATAGATAATCAACCATGTCCCCTCCAATGATAAAATAAAAATCTATCTCTGGATGACGACTCGTTAACTCTCTCATAGTATCAATCGTATAACTTTTTCCTTGTCGTTCGATTTCACATCGCTCAATCGTTAACTCAGGATTATCAACTATCGCCAATTCTAGCATTTTTAAACGCCATGAACTGTCAATCGTTTTCTTCTCATCGACATGCGGTGAAAGATAGCTCGGCATCAATCTGACTTCATCCAAACCTAATTGGTGTCGAACTTGATCAGCAATCGTCAAATGTGCTACATGGACGGGATTAAAACTTCCACCTAAAATGCCAACTTGTCGACGGTGAACGGGTGCGGTCGGTTCTAACTGTGTTTCAATCTTACTCGTTTCCATCGTGACACTCTTAGACATTCGTTTCATTCCTACCTGACTCCTTTAACCCATCTTTTTTACAAGCGGAGATAGTTGCTGATACTTTTCACGTGACGATGCTTTGTATAATACAATCACCCGTCCGATAATTTGTACCACTTCGCAATCAATAGCTTCGGCTAATCTAACTGCGACATCTGACGCTTCTTCATCTGTATTTTGCAGTAAAGAAACCTTTATCAACTCTCTTTTTTCTAGAGCTTCGGCGATTTGAATCGTCATCGCTTCATTTAAACCACCTTTACCAATTTGAAAAATTGGTGTTAAATGATGGGCTTCACTTCTTAAAAAACGTTTTTGCTTTCCTCTTAATGCCATATTATGGTCTCCTTTTATATCAAGCTTTTGCGTCGTATCACTTCTACCCCTTTAGGTGCATGTACAACAATAATACCTGCTTCTTTCACTGACAGCCAACCTAAACCAGAAATAACTAAGTCAGTTTGCGGTGTGGCTTTAATCTCGTGAGCGACTAGTTCTGGAAAATCTGCTAAGTGAGAAGCATGCGGCGGCTGAAGTAACGTCCCAGCATGTTTTGAATAAAATTCATCCGCTTTTTCTAACTTCGTGCGATGAATATCCAGTTCATTCGACACATAAGCCGTAAACGCATTGCGTTCTCCTTTCACATAATCCACTCGAGCCAAAGCCCCCAAGAACAACGTCTGTCCGGCATTTAATTGATAAGTTTTCGGTTTCATTTCTTTTTTAGGACTGATAATCTTTAATTCATCTTTAGCTAAATAATGCGCCATTTGATGATGATGAATAATTCCCGGTGTGTCGATTAAAAAGTGACCGTCTTCCAACGGAATTTCAATCTTATCGAGTGTCGTCCCTGGAAATTGTGAGGTCGTGATAACATCTTGTACGTTAGCCGTTGCTTTAATGATACCATTGATTAACGTCGATTTCCCTACATTCGTGACTCCTACTACATAGACATCTTTACCGCGACGATGCTTTTCAATGATTTCAAGTAAATCTAACATATCTGCTTGTTTTTTTGCACTGACGAGTACTACCTCTTCCGGTCGTAATCCTGCTTCATGTGCACGCTCGCGCATCCACTGAGTCAGCTTTCCTCGTTTTAAAGATTTTGGTAAAATATCTACTTTATTACCAACTAATAAGACGGGATTATTACCAACAAAACGATGTAAACCAGGAATTAAGCTACCATTAAAGTCAACAATATCAATAACGTTGACGATTAACGCGTCTTCCGTGCCAATCGTATTTAATAGTCTTAGAAAATCATCATCCGTTAAGGAAACGTCTTGAATATCGTTATAATGACGCAATCTAAAACAACGTTGACAATATAGCTCGCCTGACTCTAATCCTTTTTCTAAAGCTGAAGGAGGGGTATAGCCAATCGCTTCTTTATCAGTTGTTTGAATGACAACACCACAACCAATACATCTTAATTCTTCGTTCATGTTAGCTCACGTCTCCACTTCATATCTGGATATTTTTCTTTTAATTTACGCATTACTTTTTTCTCAACCCAGCGATTAAATTTTGTCTTCCAAGAATCTGTTGGCACAACTGGTTTAACTAGTATTGAACGCATGCCGGCTGCATTGGCTGCTTTAATATCTGTCATGAGTTGGTCGCCAACCATCACTAATTCGCTCGGATGTAAATTTAATTTTTTTGCACCTTCTTTTATTCCTTTTGAAAAAGGTTTTAAAGCGCGCGCTACAAAATCTAAATCAAATTTTTCAAGTGCTTTTGCCACACGTTGTTCATTGTTATTTGAAACCACCACCACTGGGATACCCGCATCTTGCATGGCTAGTAACCAATTTAAAAGTTCCTCAGTACCATGTGGATTGTCCCATGCGATTAAAGTATTATCTAAATCGGTTAAAATCCCTTTAATGTGATGTTTTTTTAACTGTTCAGGTGTGACATGATAAATTGCTTCCAAAAGCCATGTCGGTTTATACGAATCGATCATAAAGGCTCCTTTCATAAAAAACAGGAGTACTTAAATAGTACCCCTCCATTTATAACATTATATCAAAAAAGTTGACACATTTCATCTTTTCCGACCAAATTCTTTATTGGTCGCTGTTTTTAATCTTCTTTAAAACAATCTGGGTATCTCTTTTTTAAGTGCTCGATATTACTTTCAGCGACAGATTCTAAGCTAATACCTGACCACTCAGCAATTTGCGACAGATACCATAAAACGTCGCCCAATTCTTTGGCTACTTTATCAGACGGCATTGGACGATTTTTAAATGTATAATCCTGAATTAATTCAAGCATTTCACCCGTTTCCTTGGCTAAACCTAGAGCGCAATTCGTTAAAACTTGCTCATCTCCATTTAGTGAGCGATTGGCTAATTTTTGATATTCATTAAAATTCATTTGATTCATCCTTTTCTATTATTCCATAATAAACGGTTCTATCGCAGCCCAAGCTGCTTCTTTTCCATGTTTCGTTTCCGCAGAAAATAAAATAAAGTCATCCTCTGATTGAAAATCTAAAGCTTTTTTGATCATACTTTCGTGCTTATTCCATTTCCCTCTTGGAATTTTATCAATCTTTGTCGCAACGACAATAGTTGGAATATCGTAATACTTTAAAAACTGATACATTTGAATGTCATCTTTTGACGGTTCATGACGCGCGTCAACGACACTGATAACAGCTTGTAGTTGTTCGCGCTCTGTTAAATAAGTTTCAATCATTTGACCCCATTTAGCTTTTTCAGTCTTTGAAACTTTGGCATAACCATACCCTGGTACATCTACAAAATGAAAAGCCTGTTCTATCAAATAAAAATTTAACGTTTGCGTTTTACCAGGTTTACTTGACGTGCGTGCTAAATTTTTGCGATTAATTAAAGTATTAATAAATGAAGATTTACCAACATTTGAGCGACCTGCTAGTGCTATTTCAGGGATTTGAGTGGCTGGATATTGTTCTGGACGAACCGCACTGATTACTATTTCTGCTTGGTGGACTTGCATCTTATTCACTCCTCTACGAATTCTTTCTTATTTTACCACAAATCTTATCGCAATGTATGGTCGTTTAAAAAAGCCTGCAATTCCTCCAAAGTTTGACGTGCTTCTGGCTTATCTAACATAAATTGATACTCATGGGGTAAAATTGCCGTCGTACGTGGATAAAAAACACCTGTCACAGGGACTTTCACTTGTTCTAAACGAGTGACTAACCTTTTCGCCTGGTCTTCAAAAGACTGGTCATTGCCATCTGTGACAAAACAAGGTGGAAACTCAGACACGTCCTGTTGTAAAAGCGAAACATCCTGATAGACAGTCTCGTTAACAGAGCGAGCAGGAGCAAAATAAGCCGCCATTAGACGCTGAACGAGCCACCGAAATACGCCTGTTGAAGTCGTTACGAACGGTTCTATGTCATATGGTCCACAAAATAACAACAAATTCTTTATTTGTTGTGTCGTAATACTCGGCGTTTGTCCGAAAAGATTATCAGAGATAACATATCGCATATATTCGCTGACAATCTGAGCCCCTGCTGAATCCCCCGCTAAAATGAGCTGGTTAAAATCTATAGGTAAATCACGTCGATTTTCTTTTAGTTCAGTCAGTAAGTCATCCAGTTCAAAAAGTGGCGTCGGGTATTGGGCTTTTGGCGCTAAGCTATAATTCATTGAGATAACCATGTAACCAAAAGAGGCAAGGTGTTTAGCATAAGCTGTCACATCCTCTTTATCTCCACCGACATAAGCACCACCATGCACCCATACAATACAAGGCATGGACTGACTCGTTTTAATAGGCATAACAACATCATAGTATTGTTTTGCCTGACCTTTTCCATAAGACTGATTGTTAATCGTTTGAACTTTAGCAAAAACTTGTGCTTCATTTGGACTTGATGTAGCAACTCCTCCTTTAAATAGTTGTTTGATTACCCAAGATATGGGACGTGGAGAGAAAAAAGCCCACATCACTCCCCCTACTATCATCAAAATGATTATTTTTTTATACATCTTATCACGCCTTATCGATTAATTTTGATTGCACATTACTTTTTCTTTTTAATCTATTCTATTATAATATAAATAAGGAGGTTTTTTTATGAAAATAAAACGAATTTTAACGAGCGGCTTAGTTGTGACTCTAGTGGCTGTCCTTTCAGGTTGTCAAACCAAACAAGCGCCTACTAGTACTGAAACAAGTGTAACGAACCAAACGAAGATATCCGAGACTGAAACTTCACGAGAAACGACAAGTGAAAACCTCGATTTGGGACAAGAAATAACTGTGTCACTTGATGACGTCATCGCACTCTATCAAGAAACCTATCCCGATACTCATTTGACGTCCATTGAGCTTGAGCCAGAACGAAATCAGTATATTTACAAACTGGAAGGCGTAGATGAACAAGAAGAATATGAGTTAAAAGTCGACGCGACCACAAAAGAAATTAAGAAACAAAAAAATGAATCACTTGATCGTGACGAACGAAATGGCGTCAAACTGAAAAATAAAGCAATAGACTTAACAAACTTAGCTTCATTAAACGATGTGACCGAAACAGCTAAAAAAGAAGCGGTAGATTATACCCCTGTCGAGTGGGAATTAAAACAAGAACTTGGTGTGACTTATTGGAAAGTCAACTTAAAACAAGCACATAAGGAAAAAGAAGTAAAAATAAATGCACAGGATTTATCTATTTTAAAAGTAGAAGATGATGATTAAGTAAAAAAAGCAGTTACTATGAAAGTGACTGCTTTTTCTAGCTCTGTTTGAAAAAATCTAGCGCTCTTTCCCTTGCTTCTTTATGATCAACCATGGGAGCGGGGTAATCTTCTCCAATGATACATTGGTAACGTTGCTGTTCAGCTCGTGACATTTTAGCCGGTTCATGAATATAAGCATCAGGTACGTGACGTAACTCAGGAACATAGCGACGAATGTACGTGCCTTTAGCATCATAACGTTCACTCTGTGTCGTCGGATTGAAAATTCTAAAATAAGGAACCGCATCCGTCCCAGTAGAGGCTGCCCATTGCCAGCCACCTGTATTGCTTGCCGGGTCATAATCAAGTAAATACGATTCAAAATGGCGGGCTCCCCATCGCCAGTTTATTAATAAATCTTTTGTTAAAAAAGAAGCAGTCAACATTCTCAAACGATTATGCATCCAACCCGTGGTTGCTAGTTGTCGCATGCCAGCATCTATAATTGGATAACCTGTCATACCTTCTTGCCATTGTTTGAACGCTTTTTCGTCGTGACGCCATGCAAGCGTTTGATACTCTTCTTTTAATTCTACCTGTCGTTGTTTTGGAAACCAAGTGTCAATCATATGATAAAAATCTCGCCATGCGAGTTCTTTCAGAAACGTCTCTTTCCCGAGCGAGTCAGGTGCATCGTTCGCTACTTGCCAAATCTGACGGATGGAAATCTCGCCTGTTTTGATATAGGGAGATAGGCCGCTCGTACCAAATAGCGCTGGTATATCACGCGTTTCTTGATACTGAGGCATCACTTTGTGAACAAAACGTTCTAATAAATCAGCTGCGCGCTCATAGCCGACTAAATGCGACATATCATATTTTTTCTCATCCACTAATCGTTTTAAAAGCTTGTCACCTTTTTCGCTTAACGTTTGATTATCTTCCCAGTGCTTTTCTCCTTTAACGGAATGATTTTGCGCATAAGGACGCTTAACCTGTGCTTGCCACTGTCGATAATACGGCGTAAAAACACGATAAGGGGTGCCGTCTTTTTTTAACACAGCATGAGGACCGCATAAATGTCGGTCTTGACATGCTTTCACCTTAATTCCAAGTTTTTCTAACATTGCTGTGACTTCTAAATCTCTTTTGACTCCGTTTCCTGCAGTCGCTTCATTTAAAAAGACAGTTTCAATCGTCGGATAAGTTACTATAAGTTGCTGCCACGCTTCTAGCGGTGTTCCAACAATCAGATGCATCCGAATTCCTTCTGTTTTTAAGTATTCAATAAACTTTAATAACGCTTGAAAAAAATAATCATGATTATAAGTTCCTTCTAAAAACTGAGCAGGATTTAAATTGAAAAACAACAAAATTTTCTCATCTTCTGCTTTATGCTTAAATGCTTCTAATATGGCTTGATTATCCATTAATCGAAATTCTTCCCTCAACCAAACAACCTGTTTCATCTTAATATCATCTCCTTAACCTCTCTATCATAACATGCTCACTAAATTGACGAACCATTTATTTCCAACTAAAGTCGGATGACGTTATAGACAATCTTTGTTATGCTTAGAGTAGTTCATTTACAGGGGGAATTATTATGAGTTATGCTGTTATTTCTATTATAACTACTTTTTATTTTTTTATTCGATATACGGAAGCCGATAAAAAAGGATTAGTTTTTTTGCTACTTTTTAATAATTATTTGGTTTTCATTTGCCAATCTATCGTCGGATTCCCCAGTTTAAAAGAAGTTTATCGTATTCAACGACTGAATCTCTCCGTTTGGCATCCTAATATCAATTTACAGCTATTCGCTGATGGTCTTCATTTTGGTGAACTTACTAACTTATTAATGTTTCTCCCAATAGGATTTCTCATTGCGATACTTTGGCATTATTCTTTTTCTAAGTTCGGACAGATGTTACTAGTTTTTCTTATTTCACTCGTCATTGAAATCGGACAACTTTTTACGCTTTACCGTGTGACCGATATAACTGACCTCGTCATTAATACGTTAGGTGGCTGTCTAGGTATTTTACTTTTTAGCTATTATCAACGAAAAAAAACAGTGACCTCCCCTTTACCAAAAAGTCACATCTTAGAACCTTTTATATGCGCTTTTTTAGCGTTTACTATAAGTTTTTTCTTTTCTTAAAAATTAAAAAACGCCTCTCCGTATTCGGAAAAAGGCGTTTTTTTTACTCATTATTAACTTAATTTTTCAATCAAGCTGACAAAGGCATCAACAATCGACTGAATATAGTCATACGTTCCTTGATTAACGATTAACCCTTCTTCATCAAGAAAATCTTGCACGTTACCTAAATAAGCTTCTGGTTGTTGTAAAGGTGTCATATTTAAGAACACTAAGGATTGTCTCAATTGATGATTGGCTCCAAATCCGCCAGGGCCACCTGTCGAAGCACTGATAACTAACGCAGGCTTACCGTCCCAGACACTTGCTCCATAAGGACGTGACCCAACATCTAACGCATTTTTTATCACGGAAGGTAAACCACGATTATATTCCGGTGTAACAAAAACAACAGCACTTAATGGCGCGATTTTTTCTCTAAAATCTTGCCAAGCTTGCGGAACCATTCCTTCTTGGTCTAAATCTTCATTGTAGTGAACTAACTCTCCGATTTCAATTATCTCTGCCTCATAACCTTCAGGAAACATGCCTAGTACATTCTTGGCAACCTTTCGATTAAACGACTCTTTTCTTAAACTTCCTACGATTACACCAATTTTCTTCATCAATGATGCACTCCTTTCTGCTATCTGTTCTTTACACCTTACCTTTAGTAAGTGATTATAGTATAACGCTTTTCAATCAAAAATGCTAAAACTTTGACTGATTAAGCAAAAGTTTTAAAACGATCTGTATCAGCCATATATTCTTTCGGCGCTGCTTCCGCTTCTTTTGAACCAAATGGCATTTGACCAGTAAGTTTCCATGTTTCAGTAATTTCAAACAACTCTGCTACTTTTTCATCTATTAGGGGATTGTAATGTTGAATCGTTGCTCCCATTCCGGCTTCTGATAAGGCTACCCATACTGAATGTTGAGCAATTCCTGTTGACTGTTCAGACCAGATTGGGAAATTATCTTTATATAAAGCAAATTGCTCTTGTAAATGTTGAACAACCGCTTGATCTTCATAAAACAAAATCGTACCATGACCGGCTGCAAATGAGGCAATTTTTTCTTTAGTTGCTTCAAAGGCATCTGGCGGTGTTAATGGCTCTAATTCACCTAAAACGATATCCCATACTTTTTGACTTGATTCGCCAAACAAAATAACTGCACGAGAAGATTGTGAGTTAAAGGCAGAAGGACTTTCTTTTACAGCTTCTTTAATTAGTGTTTCAATTTCCTCGTTAGTTAACGTCACGTTTTTCCCGATTTGATAGATAGAACGACGGTTTTTTAATGTTTCGATAAATGTTGACATATATATTAGCTCCCTTTTAATCGTTTGTTTTTTAGTTTATTCTTTATGTATTAAATCCTATTTTGGTAATTTTGCGGTCATCTCTCCTTTATGATTAATGTGCTAAAAGACTCTCACTCCTAGCACAGTTTAGCGTTGAGTATCGAACGGTTTAATAACCGATTCGATATAGTCGCGCTTGGCTTCTAAAAATGGTGGTAATGATAGCGACTCACCTAATGTTTCATAAGGCTCATCTCCCATAAATCCTGGCTCATCTGTTGCTAGTTCGATCAGGATTGGACCGACACGCACATATAACGATTCAAAATAAAAGCGATTTACATAGCCTGAGTGACGTAAACCACTTGCTTCTAATCGTTGTTGCCACTGATTGAGCGCTTCACGATTTTTCACACGCAAGGCGACGTGATGAATCTCTCCATCACCCTGACGGCTCGTCGTGTCCGTCTGATTTTCAACCAAATGTATTTGACCACCATGTCCACCTTCACCGATCTCTAATAACGTTCGTTCATTTTCTTTAGCAATCACACGAAAACCAAAAAGCTTTTCTAACCACTCTTGAAACACTTGTTTATGTCGCAGATGAATTTCAATCGGACCTAACCCGTAAATGGCATGTTCTTTAGGAACAGGTCCTGCTTGCCACGGGATACCTCCAGCAACGCCTTTGTTATCTTCGTCAGAAATCAGCTGATAACGCTGTCCATCTTCCTCCTCAAATAAAAGCACCTTCGAACCAAAACGTGTTTCTATCTCCGATGTTTTAACACCGAAAGAAGCCAGACGCTCTTGCCAATAAAGAAGCGACGCATCACTAGGAACACGAAAACTTGTCCGATATAAACTATCGGTTCCCGCTCGTCCTGCTACACTTTGCGGAAAGTCAAAAAACGTCACATCCGTCCCTGGAGTCCCCACATCATCTGCATAAAATGTATGGTACGTATGAATATCATCTTGATTAACTGTTTTTTTAACCAATCTCATTCCTAGCACCTCAGTAAAAAAACGATAGTTTTGATGTACATCATGAGTCATAGCTGTCACATGGTGCAATCCTAATAACGTCATATCTTCCATGTCTTTCATAATTCTCGCCCCTTTTATCTCGATTTCGAAGTATTTTTCCAAAAAAATAAATCTAATAACGACTTATTTTTTTTAACGCTTCTAATAGTGTCTCTTGTTCAGATTCCGTTAACACGGAGAAAAGTTCCATAATCTTTTCGGCATGTTTAGGAAAAACAGTTGCCATAAGTGTCGTCCCTTTTTCCGTTAACTCGGCATACGTCACGCGCTTGTCTTTTTGACAGAGTGTGCGATTGACTAGCCCTTTTTTCCCTAATTGATCAATAACATAGGTTGTACTACTGCTCGCGATTAATATCTTCTCTGAAATCTGTTGAATAGGTTGACGTCCTTTATGATATAAGAACTCGAGGACGGCGAACTCCGTCATATTTAACCCATATTGTTTTACGTCTTGTTTAACTTGTTGTTCTAAATACCGACTCGTTCGCATTGTACCAATCAATAAGTTTAAAGGTAACTCATGTTTTTTCAATTGGAACACCTCCATTTATCTCGATTTCGAACTAATTATATCTTACCTTTTGTAAGATGTCTAGCATGAAGCTCAAAAGAAGCCTCCCTTTTATAAAGGAGGCTTCTTTCCCGCTTCTTCATAAGCCATTTTAAGAAAAGCTTGCCAATCAGCAACCCCTTCTTCTAAAGACATTTCTATTTTGCCAGGTTGTTGATAATAACGATGTTCTTGTTCGCTGACAAAGAGCAAATCCTCCAGATACGCTTCCTTGTCTTCAAAAGAACGGTACCGCTCAACCTCACTAGGATCAAGATGCACAAAGACGCTAAACCCTTTGGGATGCTGTGCTGATATATAATCTCCATCTTCTGAGCCTTGTCCACCTCGATAAACGTCTGTACATTTTTCTGACAAGCGTTCGATTAATAGACTAGCTAAAGCTTCCCGATCACGCTCATACTCTGCTGCTTCATTGGACCCTATCATCCAACCACCAATATTGACCCATTCTTCACTCATGTGACAGCTCCTCGTTAAAGTAATTTCTTTTCAATTCGACTACGGCCATTGCCAAGTTTTTGTATCACTAATTGTGGCGAAATTCTAGCTTTCATCTCCGTCACGTGCGAAATAACACCTACCATCCGACCACTTTCTCCAATTTTTTCCAATGCCATCATTGATTTTTCAAGCGTTTCCTGGTCTAAAGAACCAAATCCTTCATCAACAAACAACGCTTCAATTTGCACGCCACCAGAATGAGCTTGTACGACCTCAGCCAGTGATAGCGCAATAGACAGAGCGGCAATAAAACTTTCTCCTCCGGATAGCGTTTCAGTAGAACGACGTTCATTCGTATCAAAGTCAAAGACATCTATTTCTAATCCAGTTTGAGTCGCGTAACTGCCTACATCCTGATTTAATACAAATTGATACCGTCCATTCGTCAATTCAGAAAAATAATGAGCATTGGCATACTCTAATACTTCTATTAAATACGATTGCAAGACAAACCGTTCTAAAGTTAAGCGATGCTCGCTCTTACCAGTTAATACTTGAACCAATTCCTCAAGTTCACGAGCCATCGCTTCATCATTGCCTAGCTTTTCTTGCAACGCTTCTAGCTGCTCTTTGATTTGTGTGAGTTGAAGAGAGTCTTTAACACTTGCTTGCCAGTATCGGTCTGCTTTAATCGTTTCTTCTTCTAAATCTGAGAGTGTTGCTTCTAAAAGAGTTAAATCTGGACGTGATTGGTCCCCAATCTCTTTTTTCAACACTGCTACCTTTTCTTTTGTCGTCGTTAACAGCGTATCAAAACGTGCCACTTCTGCAACTAAATTCGTAAGGACTTCCGAAGAGAATAAAGCTAATTGTTCGATAAACTCATCCCAATCCTTCGTCTTCATCTGTCCTTTAAACGCATCATTTAGTTTTACTTCAAGGTGCTCGGCTTGTTCAGATAATTGGCGAACATATTTCTTTTCTTCAGCTAAGCGACTTTCAACTTTAACCGTACGTGTTTGCTGTGCCTCTTTTTGCTCTTTTAGTTTTAATTGTGTTTGGTCAAAGCTCTCAATCTTCTCAGTTAATTGTGCTACTTTTTCTTTTAAGACATCAGACGACTCTAAGGTAGGTTCTGAGTCTGCGATACTTTTCAAACGTGTTTGAATAGCACTCATATCAGCTAAGGCGTTTTGTTTAACAGCTTCAGCCTCTTGTTTCTTCACTAATAAATCATCATACTCTTCATCTAGTGACGATACTTTTTCCGTTAACTCCTGATACTGTGTTTTTTGTTCACTCAATTTCTTAGCTATATCAGATAACACAGTCGCTAGATACTCTGTACTGCGTATTTTATCAGACCACTCTGCTTCAAACACAGCGCTTCCTTTTGAAACGAGCGCATCATAGGCGGTGTGATAAGCTTGTTCGCTAGTTGACACCTCTTCTATAAGTCGCGCGACATCTTTTTCAGCAAGTTCACATTTAGCAGCTAAAGAGGATAATCGTTTTTCTAACAACTGACATACTTTTTCTGCCTCTTCTAATTCTTTAAATGCTTCTTTTAACGCCTCTTCAGACATCTCTTCTGCCTCATGTTCACGATAAGGATGTTCCTTACTACCACAAACTAAGCAAGCTTCACCATCTTGTAATTCCAGTCGTAGTTGGCGAATCATCAAGTCTTGACGTCGACTTTTCTGTCTGTCATACGTCTCACGTGCTACCTCTAATTGTTCCATTAAATCTGTTTGTTGTAATATCAATGTGTCATAGTCGTGTTTCTGTGCTTTTTGTTGTTGTGTCAAGTCATACCAATGCTGCTCGCTCTTTTTTAATGTATCCAGTTGCCACTCCAATGATTCTAGGATGACTACGTGCTGTTCGAAATGGATTAACTCAGCTAATTGTGTTTGAATGACTTCTTTTTCTTCTTTTAAACGTCTTTGGTTTACATCGTATTTCTCTATGACTTGAGTTATTTCGTTTATTTTTTTCTCTAATAGTTTTTGTTCACGTTTCTTTTCAAAGTGTTCCTCAGCCAGTGGTAACTTTTGTAACACGATTGAATGTTTCTCTTCCTCCCACTGTCTACGCTCTTCTTGACATTTCTCAAGTTCCTGCCAGTTAACTTCAAGATCTTCCCTATCCTTTTCAAGTGACGCTAACTCTTCGCTTAGCGTTTCCTTAATCTTTTGATGCTCTGCTAAATCACGTGTCACTTGTGTTCGCTCGAGATAGAGCGGGCGATATTGCTCCAAATACGTTAAGTGCTCGATTTCTTGTCTTTGCTGTGCTTTTGATGCTTTTTCAGCAAGTAAGGCTTCTAAACGTGCTTCATCATTGTTTAACTCAGTAAATTTTTGTAAAAGCGTCTTCGCTTCTTCCACGACTTGTCGTTGTTTATCTTGCTGTTCTTTCACCTTATGATACTGTTGCTCCAACTGTTCATTATGTTTTAACATGGTTGCCAGTTTTTCTTTTACACTAAATAATCGTTCATCATCCGTCCGAAACATATCAATCAGAGCTTGTTCCTCTTCATCCCATTCAATCTGCTCGAAGAGTGTCTGCCACTGTGTTTTTAAATGATTCATCTTTTTAGCTATCGTTGCCCGTTTTTCTTTCATATTTTCTGTAAAACGGTCATAGATTTCCGTACCAAACAATTGCCTTAAAATCGTTCCTTTTTCATCACTTTTTGCTGAGAGGAACTGACGAAAATCATTCTGCGGTAATAAAATAATCTGACGAAATTGGTCAGCCGTCAATCCTAATAATTCGCTCACTCGTGCATCGACTTCATTTTTCTTCGTAAATGCCGTCCCTGTTTCTTCGCCATCAAAATCTGTCAGTTCGACAAACGTTTGGCGAGTTGGTTTTTTTACCAGTCGTTTTTCATTTTTAGCATCTAGCCATTGCTCTGGGTAACGAACGACCTGATAGTAACGGTCATGATGTTCAAAAATAAAACGCACACTCGTCTCATCGGCACCAGTTGCAAAATCACTACGCATTTCTTTAGGTTCGCGACTACTCGTTCCTTCACCAAATAAAGCATACGTCATCGCATCAAAAATCGTCGTCTTGCCTGACCCCGTATCACCGCTAATTAAAAACAAGGCGGAATCCTCCGACACAAACTCTGTAAAATCAATATCAGCCTGACGATGTGGCCCAAAATAATTCATCGTTAAACGTAATGGTTTCATGATTGCCCTCCTTCCTTTCTAAGCGAAATCAACATTTCTTCCGTCCACTCTTGCTGCCTGTCACTCAGCGGTTGACCCGTCATCTCTTCATAAAAGGCAGCAATCATTTCTTCCTCATTCAACGACGTGCGCTTTCTCATATGTTGAATTTCCATATCGCCACTTGTTTTTTCTAATAAATAATGCAATTCTACGATATCCCCATAAATCTCACTCAATCGCTGACGTGGATTTTGGTCTAATGGACGATTGGTTAATTTAATACTAAAAAAGGCACTTCCTTTAGCTGGTTGCTGCGTGTAAAATTCAGACGAGCATAGTTCTTCATACGTGCCTTTTAATACAATTAAATCTTTTTTCGGCTGAATCGGTATAAAACGTGTCGTAAGTTCCCCGTCTAATTCAACAATATAGACTCCTTTTTGATTCTTCGCTTCCTTTGTATTAAATTTAACTGGCGACCCACTGTAACGCATTTTATGATTAGGACTTGCTTGATATAAATGCAAATGTCCTAGCGCCACATAATCAAACGCTTGAAAATGACTCGCAGCAACCGCGCTCAATCCGCCAACCGTCGACGTCGTTTCGCTTGTTAATTCGTAAGCTTCATTGGCTTCTCCTTGCACATGAAAATGGGTCACTAACAGTTGATGCTTTTCTGGATGAAACTGTGTCGTCATCTCGTTTATCACTAACGGCATGGCATCGTTTATCGTTCTAATCTCATCCGGTTCTTTTTCAAAATAAATTCGAGCATCTATCGGATCAAAAAATGGGAGTAAAAACACTTGGGTTGTGTCCGTTTCAATCGGCTTCAAAGCGTCCGCTATTGTGGTCGCCAAGTGCAAGTGTTGTCGCTCAAACCACTCGCCACCAAATTGCAACCGCTGAGCGCTATCATGATTACCGCTTACCGCATAAATCGGAAAGCCATCCTCCATATTTAGTAGGTAAAACATCTCATTGAGCGCTTTAACCGCACTGACTGACGGTATCGCGCGGTCAAATAAATCCCCCGCAATAATAATCCCGTCAACCTTTTCCATTTTCGCAATCTCTCTCATCTGTGTAAAAGCATGCCACTGTTCTTCTAATAAATCAAAGCCATTTAATTGCTTACCAATATGCCAATCGGCCGTATGCAAAAGTTTCATAACGTTCTCCTTTACCATATACTCTCTACTTGTAAGTTTAGCATATTTCCTCTATTAGACGACAAAAAACCGCCTTTCCTAAGAAAGACGGTTTTCATTTCATTTATTCGACTTAGTACCAGCCGTTTGCTAACCAAAATGCTTGAGCATTTTCCCAAGAACCATAACGACCTGCTACGTATTGATCCGCAACACGTTCTTGGTTTTCTGGTGAGTAGTCACCATTTAAATAAGAAGCATCTAATTGATATTTACCAATATAACGACCATTTGTCGCATTGTAGTTATTCGTAGATTCTTTCATTGCAATCCACTCTTTAGCAGATGAGCTGTTTGCTACATAGCTTGATTGTGCAGGAGCTGCTTCTTGAACAGGTGCCACTTCTTGAACTGGCGCTACTTCTACAACTTCTTCAGCTGCTGCAACTTCTGCCTCAGTAGGCTCTGTGTAAACAACTTGTTTATCTGTGTCTAAAACTAATACTTGACCAGGCATAATTAAGTTTGCATCTTTGATTTCATTTTTATCTGCAATCACTTTGTATTGAGATGCGTCACCAAAATAGCGTAGTGAAATTGCTGACAATGTATCACCTGATTGAACAGTATGTTTTACTTCTGCTGCGTCTGCTTTCATACCTGCTGTGAAAAGTGCTGCACTCATAAGACCTAATCCTAAAATCGACTTTGTTAACTTCATGTTGAAAATTTCTCCTTTGTCATCTACATGTGTTTCGAGTAGATGGTTTATTTTTGCTACGGATACTATTAAAACATATCTATGTTACAAAACAATTGAAAAACCGTAACAACTTGCTATACTCTGTTACGAATCGTCACAGTTGATTATTTAATATAGGCAAACAAACAGTAAAAACCCTTTATTATTAGGAACTATCTCGCCCATCACAATTTAATTAACCTTGATATGCGAACACTCATTCTTTTTCATTTTTTTATTTAAAAATATTTTTTTTATCTTTTCTTCATTATTTCAAGCCTATTGTAACAAAATTGTTTCAATTGTTTCGTCTTTTAAAAGGGTCTTTATCTATAAATAAGCTATTTTACACGAGATATCGTATACTAAAAGTAAAGAAAGGGGGGATAATAAAAATGAAGCTCAATAGCCGTCGGATAAAACGCTCGCTCGTCCATATGCTCTTTACCCTTGTTTTAATTGCCCTTTTTTTATTTATCTTAAAAAAAGTCATTGATGTCTTTATTTTCAGAATTTCTAATGAATCCGTCTTATTAGAAATTTTGCAAATTGACTTTCGTGAATTAGCATCCGTTGGCCTTTTCTTAATGGTCTTATTATTTGGCTTATTTATCATTTTCGTGATTATCATGAACTTAATCGCTCGCTTTACTTCAATACCAAAAAGCGAGACGGAACGGATGATTCTCTTTTTCGAAAAATTAATCGTAGCACTATTCCCTACCCTCCTATTAGCTGGCTCATTAAATGCAGCGTCATTTACAACTATCACAAGTATGATTTCATTCTTTGCTATTTTTTCTTTTGTGTTTAAATCTCATTTGTGGGAACACAAGAAACCGGAATAACTTTTTATAATAAAAAAACCATCTAATTTGATAAAATTCAAATTAGATGGTATGCTCTATTTAGAAAAAAATCAAAATAGGAGGTTTACTATGTCGTCATCTCTCGAGCTATTCAAGGCTATCGGACACCCCATTCGATATGACATTATTGTATTGCTAAAAAAAGGGCCAATGACAGCAGGAGATATTAGCAGTCATTTCTCTCAGTCGCCAGCCACTATCAGCCATCATTTGAAGCAACTTAAAGAAGCTAAAATGATACGCGAACGAAAAGACAAGAATTATATTATCTATGAATTAAATCTTAGCGTCATTCAAGAAGCTATGATTTGGTTTCAATCATTCATGTAGGAGTGTGTCACATGGAAAAATTAATAAAAAAACATAAAGCCAGTCTTTTATTTTTCATCATCCCTTTTATGATTATCCTCATTCAGTTTTCAAATCTACCAGCCAAAATCCCTGTTCATTTTGATTGGAAATTTGAGCCAGACCGTTATGTTTCAAAAACAACCTTCTTAATGTTTCCCTTCTTCTTATTTTTATTACAACTTTTTCTACTATATATAGAAGATAAGAAAGGTGAACCTCAAAATCAAACAATCATGACCTGGTTTTATTGGTTACTCCCTGTCTTAACCTTATTTGTCACACTGGGATCGATACAAGTTGCCTTACATAATACATTTACTTTTATCAAGTTACTACCATTTTTGCTACCATTACTCTTTATTATCATTGGCAATATATTGCCACAAGTACCCCAAAACTATACTTTAGGGATTAAAATCCCTACAACCCTTTCTAGCGCAGATAATTGGTATCGCACTCACCGTGTAGCTGGCAGAACATGGGTTATCGGAGGCCTATTAATGATATTTAGTTCCCTGTTTTTTCCAACTCTTTTAGCGTTATACTTTATCTTACTAGCCTCTATTATTTTTGTTCCAATTATCTATTCGTTATATATCGCACATTAAATTAATTCTACCTAAATATTGAAAGGAAGAAACGTATGTCATTACAATCAGGCTTGGCACCCTTTATTTCAGAAAAAACAGAGAAACTCATATTAGGAAGTGCACCTAGTGTTCAATCGTTAAAACTGCAGCGCTATTACGGTAATAATGGCAATCAATTCTGGAAGATTGTCTTTACTTGTTTAGGAGAAAATGATCCGCTCGATTATTCCAAACGACTAGCACTGTTGGAAAAACACCGTATTGGCCTTTGGGACGTGTACGGTCAGTTTCAACGACAAGGAAGTATGGATCATCAGTTTGAAGCGACCAAACTCAATGACTTTTCTTTTTTAAACACGCATCAATCAATCACCACAATCATCGCAAATGGCCACACAGCTTATCAAGCTGCCTTAACGATACCTGAGCTAGAAAGTTTTCCCTTGATAAAGTGTGGCTCGACCAGCGGTGCTAATAATGGCCAACACAAAAAACGCCTGGCCGAATGGCAACAGGCGTTAACAACGAGCATTTAATTTATTTGGTCGAGGGGAATATTCATTGTCTTGAATACTTCTCCTCCGCTTCCTGTTTTGAATTAATCAATAGAACGAGTTTGTATTCAACTAATCAAGCCTATCTACACTATAAAAAACATATTTATTTTGAAGTTTCTATTTCTTTGATTTCAAATTCAATATTTGCAATTAAATTTTGAATTGTCTTTTTCAACTGTCTCAGTTTTTCTAGTGTTTGCTTTATCTCACCTTGCACTCTAATATCCGTAAAAACATTATCTAACCATAAGTCCAAAACTGTATCAGAAAATGTTTGACTTATGCGATTTGGTAACAGCATGTTAATATCTTCTAGCTCTTTATTCAGATGTTTCATTGACTTATTAAGTTTTAAAATATCTTCATTTGCCTCTTTAATTTTTCTTCTCTTTACCCAACTTGTTATAAATTCCCCTCCTAACATATCCCATACTCCCCAAGATTGAGCATTCTCTAGAGTATTTATAGCATTATCAATCGTTGTTATTGTTTTTTTGGCAGCCTCATGTGCTTCTTTAAGTTCTTTCAACCGATTCATCTCATTATCTCCTTTAATAACTATTGTAGATACCTTTTTTAGCATCTCTTATAAACTTTTACTTGTTTAATATATTCTATACTATTTATTTTAAACTACTTTCTATTTATAGGTAACAAAAAAACACCGAGATAAACTCGGTGTTTTCAACACTACAACGCTATTCTACAGCAAAATATCTCTTTGATTAACGTTTTTATATTGTATCAGATAACAAACTAGATAAAGCTATCAGCATTGTTTTAGCAGCAATTAGCATGCTTTCTTCCTCAATATCAAATTTAGGATGATGATGTGGATAGGCTATCCCACTTTTAGGTTTTGCCCCCACAAAAAGGTACGTGCTTGGTCGTTCCTGCGCATAATAAGCAAAATCTTCAGAAGCTGTATTTGCTTTTACTTCATGGACAGTAGCCACCTTATTACTCGAAAGTTCTTTTATTACTTTCTCAGTAGTCGCTTGGTCATTCACTAAAACAGGATAATCAGGAAGGTAGTTGACATCAATCTCTAATGAATAAGTTTCAGCAATTCCCCTAGCAAGTTTTAACACATGACTTTGAACGGTTTGACACATCTCTGGATTTAAATAGCGTACTTCGCCCTTCAATTCTACCTTATCTTGAATGATATTAGGGATACCGGTACCGTCAAAATGACCAATAGTTAAAACAACTAAATCACTAGGATCAACCATGCGGCTTGTTAAAGTCTGCAAGGCAAGGACCAGGTGACTAGCCCCCACAATAGCATCGTGAGCTAGATGAGGACTCGACCCATGCCCTGATTTACCCTTTACAGTCAGTGTAAACGTGCTACGACCTGTCATTGTCGGACCATAAGTGTAGTGAATCTCTCCCAATTCGATTGTACTCCATAAATGCAAGCCTAAAACATGATCGACATGAGACAAACAGCCCTCTTTTATCATGGTTGAAGCACCACCAGGCGGTATTTCTTCCGCTGGTTGATGCAATATCACGACTTTTCCTATCAATTCATCTTTATTTTCAGCCAATACGGAAGCTAATACTAGCATATAAGCCGTATGAGCATCATGTCCACAAGCATGCATCACACTTGGGTAAGCAGAAGTAAAAGGTAAGTTTGTTTCTTCATTTATAGGAAGTGCATCAAAATCAGCTCGCAAGGCAATCGTTTTACCTGGTTTGCCAGAATCAATCGTAATTTTTATACCGTAATTCCCTTTGAATTTCTCTCTTTCAACTGGTAACGATTCATAATAATCCCAGATAAAGTTAGCCGTATTCTGTTCATAAAAGGACAGCTCTGGATATTGGTGCAAATGACGACGGATATTTTGCATTTCAGAATACTTATGGCATAATTGTGCAGATAATTTCTCAATATTCATGCGTCTTCACTTCTTTCATTGCTGTTTCAAAATATTTATTGAATTTATCCGTTAAAGCGATGACTTCTCGCGTTCGTTCATAGTCAGTAGTACTATTTGATAAATCGAATTCCGCTAACACATTTTTTAATAGGTAATAATATAATGGCTTGTCTTCCGGCAGTGGATGAAATGATACTGTTTCATCTGACGTATGAATTTCGACGCTAAAATCACAGTATTGATTGATAGGCATCTCTAATTGAAATGAATATACTTGAGATGTTCCATCTATTTTAACCCTATCATTATCAATTTCGAAAGATAGGATTGTTTTTTCACCATTAAAGATTTCACAAAGTATCTCAACAGCGTGAATACCATACCAATAAAAAGAAGGAATGTTCTTTTCTAAAAGAAGTGGTGCCTTTATGACAACATGCGCTTTTTCTTTTGTTAAAAGGTAATGACGACATCTTTTAACAAAAGGGACATACCTTAAGCTAGATGATGAATTAAGTGTGATTTGCTTTTGACTTGCAAGTTGATAAAAAGAATCAATTTCTGATTTCTTATAGGACAGTGGCTTATCGACAAAAATAGGCTTGCCATAGACGACTAATTTATTAAACCATTCAAGATGATCATCTGCATTAACGTTTACTATCATAAATGCATCCACATCTTCTAATGGAACGTCTGTAATTTGGTTGTAAATAGGAAGATGACACTCCTCTTCAAACTTCTGAATAATATCAGATTCGCGATTGATACTGATTGGAATTTGCGAACTGGCATACCTTACTACTCCGACTACGCTCCAATCGAGCTCTTTTGATGTATTTAATAATCGTGTAAAAGCTAAAGCGTGAGAAGAATCCGTTCCGATTAAAATGATATTTTTCATCATTTAACCCCTAATCTATCTTTTGCTAGAAAGGCAGCGCCGATTGCACCTGCAAGCTCTCCAGTTTCGGCAATTTTTATCACCGTTTTTAAATTCGAATTTTCTTTAATATAACTTTCTAATAAAGGCAACCATAAATGGCTTGTAGTGGTCACGCCACCTCCAAGAACAATCACTTGTGGATCGACCGTGTTTTGGATTGAAATAATACCCACACCTAAATCATGGATAAAATCTGAAACTATTTTACGTCTTTCAGCTGTCAGCGTTTTAAATATATCTTCTGGCCAGTTCGTAGCGTGCTGACTCAAAGGAACCTCATGATGATAGCGATTGTTTAAGACACTACCAGATACATACTGCTCCCAACAGCCTTTTTTTCCGCAATTACATGACTTACCGTCTGGATATAAAATCATATGTCCATATTCACCCGAAGAAAATTGGCTCCCTGTCATGATTCGATCGCGATAAATAATCGCTCCGCCTAATCCTGTACCAATCGTCAAACACACCATATTTTGAATAGGGTCTTTCAATAGTTTATATTCACTGTACGCGGTACAATTTACATCATTTTCTACGTAACAGGGTATCGAAAACTCTTTTTCTACTCTTTCCTTAATTTTCGTTCCTGTCCATCCTGGTAAATTATCCGTCGCATAAAAAACTTCGCCCGTTTCCGGATTGATACGACCAGCACTTCCGATTCCGATACGATTTATAGGATACTCTTTTTGTAACTGTTGAATATTTTTAATCATATCAGCCATCATTCTTGTATGTTCAGTTTTTACCTTATTTTGATAAACTATATTATTTTCAGTATCAAGAATAATATAGATGGTCTTCGTTCCCCCTAAATCAATCCCCAGTGTATTCATATTGTCCTCCTATCTCGTTACTTATTAGAAAAAAATTGTAATATTTTGTCTCGCATCATAGGTAATGGTTCATGACGAAAAGTCGGATAAAAAACAATCTCTTTAGAGGCGTTTAATTGATTATACGCCGCTAGTTGACCTTGAGGCAAGCACGCTTCATCTTCCAGTGCACATCCCCAAAGTACGTCTGCTTTAACCCAAGACATAAAGTTTTTAATATCGATATATGCTAACTGTTCAAAAAGCCACTCAGATGTTTCTTCTTGAGGATCAAACTGTCTAAAGTAATAGGAAATCTCTTCTATAGTACTGTTTTTCACTTTTAAGTCCCATGTCAAATCTAAATCAATGAGAAAAGGGTAGACGACCCCTGCTTTTTTTATTTTAGGATGAAGAGCAGCACATGCTAAGGCAATACCACCACCCTGTGAAGCCCCTGTTACCATGATTTGTTCACTATCAATTTCTGGCTCTTCAGAAAAAATATCGACCGCTCTTACAGCATCTAAATACACATCTTTAAATAATAAATTTTTTGCCCCTTCATTTATTCCTCTCAATTTATGTCCACTAAGTGTTGAGCCACTTGTGATTCGCCTATCTTCCGACCAACCACCTTGGGCACGTGTATCCATTGCAAAAACTGCATAGCCCATTGAAACAATATCTAGTTTTTCAGACCAATCACCTGAGCCACCCTTATAGCCATGAAATTGCACAACCAATGGACAAGGATTTTCTGCCGTCGCCTGGTCTGGAATAAGATATTTACCTGCTATCCAACTATTTTGTGTACTTAAATAACTAACATCAAAGCACTTACTTCCGGGAAATTGAAATTCACTCGGCGTTTTATTTATCTTGATAGGGATACTTCTTAAATGCTGTAACTCTTGTTCCCAAAACTCATCAAAGTCTTCTGGCTTTTTAGATTTACCGCTATAATTATCAGCTATATACTTTTTAGCTTCTTTAAGTTGCATCTGTCTCCTCCTAGATATATTTTAAACTATAAGAATGAGGTAACTTATCACCGTGTTCAGATAAAAAGCCGTTTTTTAATTCAATAATAGAACCGGCATTTTCTTCTGACTCGTTGGGAATGTTCTTGAGATAATCGTTTAAAAACTTCTCTTGTTTTTCCTGTACGTGTAAGTCAACCTCCTCTACGTTTTCTTTTGTAAATAAGTGGTCTAATACAGTGCTAATAAAGAGTTCATCAGGTGTATACATATAAATCCTCGCACGTTTTTTTCCGTTTAATTCGACAAGATAAACAATCATATAGCCTTGTTTTCCAGAAGTATCTTTCAGTAAGTATATCTTCTGTTTCGCATTCATGACATTTGCTAATCCTTGTGCTTTTATAAGTTTTGGCAATTCATGAATATCATAAGGATATCCAGAATCTACCTGATTAATAGCTTTATACAACAAATAAGTATCATTCGTCGTACCTTCATATTCTTTCATCACAACATCATCTTTCAACTTGGGTTGTGAATAGGTAGCTGATGTCAAAAGGTATTTTTTAAAATGACCGTAAAACTGTGCGTGATTTCGCAAATACAGTTTCCCAGAACCTGATATTAAGACAAAAGAGGCTCCCGCCTCTTTTTGTTCAGTTAAAATAGCTTTTAGTACGTGATCGGCAATACGTTGCCCCCTATATGCTGGTGATGTACAAACTGAACCAATCGAAACACCTAGATAAGATGTTTGATTATCTTGATAGACAATTGGTACAACACCGATAAAGGAAACAACTTTTTCATCGATTATAGCTACTTTTGAATATTGATTATCTATATCAAACAGATAAGGGAATGAATCACGCATTTGACGGCCACCGTGATCAAACGAGCTCATAACCAATTGATGTATAGCATCCCACTCATGTGGATATGGTGAACGTATCTCCATTTCTATTTATCTCCTTTGGCTTTATCATACCATTCGTTTAAATGTGTCTGTACAAACTGATCGTCATTTAAATGTGGATAGTCTTGATAAATGCGTGCAATTTCATCTGTCTGTCCAGCACCCATTTTTTCATCCGGATTTAAACATGTATAGCTTGGCAGCAATCCTTGTTTCGCTAAAACATAATTAATGCCTGGAATGCAGCCTTCAAAATCATTATGAATATCAAAAAATGCAGCATTTGCATCCGTAATTTTGATTCCTTCTGTTAATAATGCGGCATAACCATCACCCGTCTGTTTCGCACGTTTAATTCGTTCAAATAACTCTACTGCTTTTCGTGTCCAAACTGCCCAATGTCCTAACAGACCTCCAACCACTTCTTTACGTCGGTATTCTCCTCCGACATTTGTTTCATAAACTGTTAATAAATCTGGCACGATGTTATCATCATTTCCAGTGTAGACAGCTATTTCTTGATAACGACTTGACTCACAGACAGCTCGTAAAACATCAAGTGTTTGATAGCGATTGAACGGTGCCGTTTTAACTGCTACGACGTTGTCAATCTCCATAAATCTTTTCCAAAAATCATAAGAAAAGACGCGACCGCCTACGGAAGGTTGTAAGTAAAAACCAAAGACTGGCATCACTTTTGCCACTTCTTTAGTTCTTTCTAAAAGCATCTCTTCTGTATAATCATCTAACTGTCCCATGCTTAACAAAGCGATATGATACCCATATTTTAATGCTAACTCAGCTTCTTCAAGTGCTTGTTTCGTTGGCCCACAAACACCTGCTATCTTCAAGAATGGTCGTGATAAGTTTGCTTTATCAATTTCTTCACTCGCTATTTTTAAAACGGTTTCAAATAAATTATGTTCTTTATCTCGAATTTCAAATTGTGTTGTATGTACGCCTACCGCTAATCCCCCAACCCCAGCATCGATATAATAATGTGTCAATGCTCGTTGACTCACTTCATCAAACTTTCGCTGGCTATCTAGTGCCAACGGATAGGCTGGTATCACAGTTCCCTCAAAAAGATGTTGGTTTAATTCTTTTGATAAATATTGTGTCATTAGTACTTACCTTCTCTTTCTTGAAAATGTGTTGGTTTATCTAATGTACTACCATCATTTAGAACCCATGTTGCTGTCATTTCAATCATTTCTCTAATAGTTGTTTCCGGGTAACCAAATGTTTCGTGACATTTTGATGCATTGCTGAGTAGTGCTGTTGGTTGTTCTTCCCCAATAAACGTGACTTCTTTGTTTAATTTTTCTGCTAAGCGTTCGGATAACCAACGGACGGATAAAGTTTCCGGTCCGGTGACATTCATAATGTTAGCTGGAGAGGTAGTTTCAAATAAACATTTAATAGCGATTTCACAAGCATCTTTTTGCCAAATCACATTCACATGCCCCATAGTGACATCAATCGGTTCCCCATTCATAATCGTTTGCGCAAGTTCAAGTAAAACTCCGTAGTGTAAATCGATAGCATAATTTAATCGATAGATTAAAACCTTTGTACCGTTTTCTTTTGAAAAATGTTCAAAAATTCTTTCACGGCCCAAGCAAGATTGTGCATACTCACCTAGTGGATTCGGACTGATTTCTTCTGAAGGTGCTCCTTCTGTCGTTGGAACTAAAGGATACACACATCCTGTAGAAAATGCGACAATATCGGAATCAGTAAAATATTCGCAAACTTTTCCTGGCAAGTAAGCATTAATAGCCCACGTATAAGGTTCATTTCCTGTTGCACCAAACTTATATCCGACCATGTAAATGACGTGACGAACTTTCGGTAATTTTTGTAAGTCTTCATCATTTAAAAAGTCAGCTTTGATAGTTTCAATACCATGATTTTCTAAAACTTCGCGCGATTTTTCATCCGAAAACCGTGCAACTCCATAGACTTTATGGGTCAATCCTGCTTGATTTATCGCATTCTTTAATAAGCGAGCTAAGGTAACACCCATCTTGCCACTCACACCTAAAATAAGGATATCATCCGTTAAATCTTTAACAGATTCAACTAATGAAGCACTGGGTGTAATCATTTGTTCTTCTAATTTATCAATCAATGACTGTTTCATCTCGACACCTTCCTATGATTCATATTTTAATACACGTGTTAAATGAGAGGCTCCTGGTTGATCTAATTCCTCATATGCAAGTTGATGATTTTCGAAAGGTATTACCTCAGCAAAGTACGGCGTGATAACGATTCGTTTTTCTTGTAATAACCTAACAAACTCCGCAACATTTCGTCCTTCCGTCCATCTGACATATTGATAAGGATAATCAATAGCCTGTTTTTCATAGACTGGATCGTAACGACCAGGACCACCAGCACGTGATATTTTTATATCAATTTCTTTTGAAAACATTTTAGCGCGGTCATATATTGGTTCTATATCTCCGACTATAATACTCTGTCCTTTTTTTCGTAGCCAATCTAAGCTCTGGTTGGTTAATTCTCCACCTCTGCCGGCACATAAAAAGACAGCGTCTGCTCCTTGTCCGTGAGATAGTTCATCTAATCTTTTCTCTAAATCATCATGATTGACGAACGTTTCGATACCTGTTAATTCTTCCAACAACGTAGCGCGTGGCTGACTACGGTTCAACGCTAACACTTTATACCCTGCATTTTTTCCAATTTGACTGATTAATTGTCCATAAATACCTAACCCAACTACCACAATAATTTCACCAAACTGTAAGCGAGCTTGTCTAAGTGCATGAATCGCGATTGATCCTATCCCGGATAGGGCTGCTTCCGACAGCGACACTTCAGTTGGGACTTTTGCGCATAGTGTTTTAGGAACAGCTAAATACTCACCGTGATAGACATAAGGCGCACCATAGCAGGCGACCCTATCTCCCACTTCAAATCCCGTATCTTCTCCTCCAGTTTCAACGACAATACCTGACGCACTATATCCTAAAGGAAAGGAAACATCTTGAGCATTGCGACTCATCGATAATTCCGTTCCAGGACTGATAGCTGAATAAGCTGTTTTTATCAGCAGATAATTGGTCGGTAATTCTGGTTTTTCTTTTTCAAAAAGTTTAATCTCTGCATTTTCTGCTCCGATATATTTCATGTTTTCACTCCTACTTAAATTTGAATTGTTTCATTTATCTGGAATCTTTATAACGACGTTTGTCCCTTCTCCTATAACACTTTGATAAGCAAGTCCGTAAGCTTTACCATATTTTAGGGTTAATCTTTGATTGACATTAAAGACCCCGTAACCAATTCGTGTATCTTCATCTAGAATACGCGCTAATTGAGCTTCACTCATACCGACACCGTCATCTTTAATACTTAAAGTAATCGCATCGGGAACTTTTCGCCCTGTAATCCAGATTGTCCCTTTTTTACTTTCTTTTTCTCTAATTCCATGTAAAATAGCATTTTCCACGATTGGCTGAAGAATTAAGTTGATAGTTGGATAGTCTTTTATTTCGTCATCAATATCAAAAATCACTTCAATAGCGTTATCAAATCGTTTGTTTTGAATATCAATATAGAGTTGTACATGCTCCAATTCTTTTTCAATTCGAACAAGTTGATTCCCCATGTTCAACGACAAGCGGAAAAATTTGGCTAATCTGGAAACAATATAGGTAATATCAAACGCTTGATGCTTTATCGCTAGCCAATTTATCATATCTAAAATGTTATATAAAAAGTGTGGATTAATTTGATTTTGTAAAACACGTAACTCTGCTTCTTTAATCTTAATCTCCGAATCATAACGATCATTGATTAATTGTTTCATATTTTTCAACATATATTTAAAACTCTTTTGTAATTCACCAATCTCATCATATGAATCGACCTCAACCGCTACATCCCAGTTTCCTGTTTCAACCTCACGCATATTAGATGTCAATTTATCCAACCTTTTCGTAATATCATGCGCTATTTTATACGCAACAAAAAATGTGATAAGTGCAATAAATATCAGTAAAGAAATAATAAAACGAAAAATATCAGTACTTTCTTTTACAATTTCTTTTTCTGGAATAATTGTCATAAGTTTCCAATCCGAATTGGGAACTTTCTTATAAAAAACGCGTTGTTTTTCTTCTTGAAATAGTAACTTTTCTTCACCACGGTCATATTCCATATTTATTTTCATGCCAAATGCATTTTTTTGGCCAACTTCCTTTTCACGTGTAGAAGAAATAATATTCTGTTCAGCATCTACAATTCGCGTTACACTGTTTTTCGACGCATTGACTTCTTTTAAGATAGACGTTAAATTTTGCTCCAATATATCTACAACGACCACGGTAGCGGTACCAGTATTACTATCATCTTTCAATGTTCGAGCAATTGAGAAAATAGACTGCTCTCCACGATTCATACCATAATCAAACTGATAGGTAGGTAACCAGATAATCGACCCATTCCCTGCAGTGATATCTTTAAACCAATCTTCATCTTTTACTAAATCATTGCTAATCACATAATCACTATTACCCGTAGTAATTGATGCATCGTCAATATATAACCGAATATTATTTATATTACGCGTAATAAAAATAGACTGCACTTTTTGATTTAAACGATTGTAGAGCATGTATTTTTGATACGTGTCTTCTTCTGTTTTAAACTCGTCAATCATCTCTACCAACTGTTTATCCGTATAAATTAAACTCGAAACATCTTTCGCCTCTGTTAATTTATAGTCAATAAACTGCGTCGCCTGATTAAGCGCCTTAGAAGTTGTTTTTAAATAATCTCGCATAAGAATACTGGAGGTTTTTGAATAGAAAAAATTAGCCATAATCAGAACACCCATGGCACTAATTAGTAAAAATGAAACTAATATTTTCTGTCCTAATTTCATATGATTGTAAATATGTTTAATCTTTTTCATTCGACTGCACCATGAGATTTGCGGTATTCTCTAGGCGTTTGATTCGTATATTTTTTGAAAACTTTCGAAAAATACTTTGCATTATCATAGCCTAAAATATCAGCAATTTCATATAGTTTGAGTCGTGAATCTAGCATCAATTCTTTTGCCTTTTCCATGCGTATTTGAGTCTTATATTCAGTAATCGTCATCCCTGTCTCTTCACTAAATAACGCACACATATATTGTGGCGTCACATAAACATGCGAAGATAATTCGGTATTAGATAAATCTTTTTTCGGATTTTCTTGAATCAATCGTTTGACTGTGTCGATAATATCTAACCCCGTTGAACCGCTATAAGTATGCAAATGATACGAATACGGCATCGTTTTTAACATGCTGACAGTGTCTTCGAATGATAAAACGATTTGATCGATTTCTTTCACTTTCCTACCTACTGCACCTTTAAACCGAATATTTGTATCAGTAGATATTTCCTTTAAAACAAGCTCGAGCAACTCCAACCACTTATTATTTTTAGCTTCAAAAATCAATAAGAGTCCTTCATCAGTAATCTGCGACAAATAAAATACCTGCTGTGACTCACATAGCGTTGCGCATCTTTTTTCTAGCATTTGGTAGGCTTCACTTGAGTCCGAAATGATTCTTAAAACTTGATATCCTGACCACTGTAAAAATGGACTTGGTTGGTTCGTCAACCATTTATTTAAATCTCCTTCATCAAATCTAATTTTCCCCACTAACATATCTAGCATCGTGTTATAAATTAATTGATGACTTTTCATGACTCTATGTTTTAATTTTTCATTTTCCATTCTTTGCTGTTTTTGACGCTCAATTTTGGTTGCGACATCCTTTAAAGCACGCATAAACTTTTCAATCTCTAAAGGCTTTTCAATATAAGCACAGACATTTAATTCAATGGCTGAATGAAAATAGTCCTTATCCGAATAACCGCTTAAAATAATAAAAAAACAATCGTCCACTTCGTTTTTGATTTTTTCAATCATTTGTAAGCCAGATAGTTTTGGCATCCGAATATCACAGATTGCTAAATTAGGTTGTAACTGTTTGGCAAGTGCTACTCCTTCTAATCCATCACTAGCTTCTCCTACTACTTTGAACCCAAAATTTTCCCACGGAATAAATTCTATAAGTCCTTCTCTTGAAAGCTCCTCGTCATCTATTATCAAAACTGAATACACTTGTCTTGCTCCTTTCGCATATCATTTCCTCTATGCTAAAAGTATATCATTGCTTCCCTGAGTTTCGGTCAAAATTCATGAACTGAATAAAATAGTTCAACCCTCATGCAAAGGGCTGAACTATTACCAAATACTTGAGTCAAAGAACTTCTTAGTCATCTTGTTACCTAGAACGATCAAGGCAAAGTTAATGACCGAGTTAAACAGACCGACGGCCGTTGAAAAACTGTAATCTGACGTTCCCATACCTACACGATAAACATACGTTCCAATTACATCTGCCACGTCATATACGACGGGATTATACATTACTAAGATTTGTTCCGTACCAGCTTCTAATAATCGTCCTATTCTTAAAATAAACATTAAGACAATAGTGGATGAAATACTAGGTATAGTGACATGCATAATTTGTTGAAAACGGTTAGCACCGTCAATACGTGCAGCTTCATATTGTTCTTCATCTACTCCTGTAATAGCAGCCAAGTAAACGATAGTTCCCCAACCTACTTCTTTCCAACCTTCTGTGAAAACTAACAGACTTCTAAAATACTCTTTACTCATAAAGAAAGGAATAGGATGACCTCCAAGTTTTTCAATCACAACATTGACAATTCCTCCGTTGACAGAAAGTAAAGACACAAATAGCCCTGTCACGATTACCCAAGAAATAAAGTGTGGAAGATAAATAACTGTTTGAATAGTCTTTTTAAACTTCATATTTCTAATTTCATTTAACAACAGTGCTAAGACGATTGGTAAAGGAAATAAAAATACTAGTTTTAAAACACTGATAATCATTGTATTTTTAAATATATTCATGAACTCAGCTGAAGAGAATAGTCGTCTAAAATTATCTAATCCTACCCACTCACTACCTGAAACCCCTTTAAAAATATTAAAATCTTGGAAAGCGATGGTGACGCCTCCGATAGGGATATAGTTAAATACAAATAAAAATAAGATACCTGGTAATAATAATAAGTACAGCTCCCAGTCTCTTTTGATAGCTGAAAGGAAAGTGTTTTTTTTCTTGTTTTTATTCACTGACATTTCCATTGCTTTTCCCCTTCACATTAAGGTTGCAACGGTTAGAGAATCTAACCGTTGCAGTCCTATTTATTTATTAAACTCTTTTAACCAAGCATTATAGTCTTCTTTAGATTCTAATCCACCTTCATTTTCCCAATCTTTTAAGAAATCTGCGTATGGTTTTGCTGATTTCTTATCAGAAATAGCATTGATGATATAGTCTGACTCTAGTGCTTGTAAGCGTTGGCTATATCTTGATGCTTTTTCTAATGGTGGAGCCATTGTTGTCGCTTCTTCTTTACCATACTCGACTTGTGCTTGCATTTTATCAAATGTTTCTGCCATAATTGGATCTTTTCTTGTTCTTAATAACCAATATTCTTGATAATCTTTCGCAATAGATGAAGTCATAAACCAGTCAGAGTTATTACGATCATCAGCAAAAGCTGGTAAAACAGGTTGCATTTTTCCATCTTTCATTTCCCAATGTTTGCCTTCTTGACCAATACTTGCATCTTTAAATAATTCAGACTCTAACTTCATATTTAAATATTTAACAGCGTGTTCTTTATTTTTAGATACTTTTGGTATCGCAATAAACCAGCTAACACCTGTTCCTTCTAACCAGGCACCTTGTTTTCCATCTGGACCTTTTAATCCCATAATCAATTCGATATCAGCATTAAATTCCTCTTGGATAACCGGTAACACAACAGCAGACATTCCCCAACCATAAGAAGCTAGGATTGCAGCTTTACCACTTGTAAACTTATCACGTGCTTTCTGAGAATCATTGATTGGCCATTCTTTGTCAATTAATTCTTCATCATATAGCTTTTGCATAAATTGAATGTAGTCTTCCATTCCTTTTTGCTCGACACGATTTTTAATTTTACCGTCTTCTTCAAACCAAGTAGCATTAACACCAAATGCACCACTAATTTGATGTAAAATCGCTTGGTCTCCTGTCATTGGAATTAATCCTGTTTTTTCCTTAATTGCCACTAACAAGTCATAAAACTCATCAATCGTTTTAGGTACTTCCATTCCTACTTGTTCTAAAATATCAGAACGAATACCTAACGCATCTCCAACAAATGGACGTGGGGCACGTTCAGGGATACCGTATGTTTCCCCATCAACTAAAGCTGCTTTCCAGCTATCTTCACTATTAGCTTTTAGGATATTGTCACCATATTTTTCTAATAGTTTATCTAAAGGTTCTAATGCCCCTTCTGATGCCAATTTATTATATTGAGTGGCAGATAGTTTCAAGATGTCAATTTCTTCTTTGTTTGCCATCATTAAGTTTAACTTATCATCTGTATTTTCCATCGGTAAAACTTCATAGTTAACTTTATAACCTGTTTTTTCTTCTAAAAATTTTGCCATAGGATCGGCATTAGGGTCAAAGTTCCTTTTAAACCCTAGTTGACGTAATGTTGGTTTTTCGTCACTCACTTCACTTGTTTCTTTCTTTGTTGAGCAACCAATCAAAACAGTTGAACACAGTGCTAACATTAAAGCAATCTTTCCAAATTTCTTCATTTTCTTTCCTCCTATTTTGTTTTCTATAGTTTAGCCTTTAACAGAACCAATCAAAACACCTTTCACAAAGTATTTTTGTAAAAATGGATATACTACAATAATTGGTACTGTAGCGGCAACAATAGACGCTGCTTGTACTGCTTCGGGTGAAGAATTAAACATGCCATTAATATCAGGTTCATAACCTGCTTGATCTAAAACATCCTTAGTCGAACTTACAAGTTCTTTCAAATAGAGTTGTAATGGCTTCAAATCTACTTTTGTAATATAAATCATCGCGTTATAGTAACTATTCCAATGAGCTACAGCAAAGAATAAACCGATTGTTGCAAGTACCGGTTTGGATAGCGGTAATATTATTTTAAATAAAATTTCAAAAGTTGAAGCACCGTCAATCCGAGCCGACTCTTCTAAACTATCAGGTAATGACTCAAAATAGTTTTTCATGATAAGCATGTTATAAACATTTACTAATACTGGTAAAATCAAGACCCAAAAGTTATTTACTAAGTTTAACTTTTGCATTACTAAATATGTCGGTATCAACCCACCATTAAAAATCATCGCAAATACATAGTACAGTAAAATCCATCTTCTCCCTTTAAGATGTGGTTTCGACAATGGATAAGCGATTGTAATCGTCATCAATACACCTAAAACAGTTCCTATCAATGTTACGAGAATAGAAATTTTAAAGGCGTTTAGGAATTGTGGATTTCCTAATACAAATTTATACGTTCCGGTTTGAAATTCTACTGGGAAAATGGTTACTTTTCCTGATATCAATGCTTTTTCACTAGAAAATGATTTCGCAATTAAGTTCAAAAAAGGAAAAATAGTCGTAATTCCCATTAAGATGAAGAACGTATAGTTAAATACGTTAAACACACGTTGCGATATAGATTGATTTTTTCTTTTTTTCATCTGTTTGAAAACCTCCTAAAGTGACGTTTCGGAGAGATGATAGCGTCTTGCTCGATCAGCTAACTCATAGAAGGTATGGGTTACTCGATTTAATTCACTTTCTCTATTTCTTATTCGCCACACTTTTTTATAACGTTCTACTGCATACTCTATGTCAGATGCTACGTCACAACCAGATCGGGATAGAGGTACATCTGGCACATTCATTTCATATTTCATTAAAAACAGAAATGCTTCTTGTGTATATAACATCAAATCGGTCATGACTAGCCACTCATTAAAATCATTGTCAAAACGTTTTGGTAGTCGTGTACCAGCCACTAATAATTCTTCTTTTAAATTTGGAAGCTCTTGAATAGCTTTCATAATTTCTTGTACATCCAATTGCTTCATAATAGGAAAATAGGGTTCCAATACTTCAGGGTTGCCGTATTCTCTTTCAAGATGAAAATTGATATACGACCAGTTTGCAGGTTGACATTGAGAAATTCGCCTCAATATAGAGAATAACTCTGAATGACTCTTTCCATATAAGGAAGCAGATATTTTCGGATCATCCGTTTCATCTGTTCCCATAGCATCAGGGTTCCAAGCTAAAGCTGCTCCGTAAATGAACATTGGATAAGAAGAACCAAGTAAATTGACATGTCCATGGTCACCCCAATCCGTATTCAAAATGCCATACGCGTTGTTTTCTTTCGCATAAGTTACCATTTTTCTAATATTAACTGAACTATTATCGTACCAATTAATAATTCGATTCCAACCTGTTGTAGACGGACAAACATATTGAGGAACACCTGATTTTGCAATTAATTCAGTATTCGCACTTGTTTCATTTGCCGAATATCCCCAGTTTAAGCAAATCACATCTTGAGGTATCTCTTTTAAAAGTTCTGGGTGTTTGACAATAATATCTCCCCAAAACATCACTTGTTTACCATTTTGTTGAACAATTTCTATCAATTGTTTTAAATAATCTACGTATAATCTTCCAACGCCTTTTTCTTCTGCTAGCTCTTTATTTTTATATCGACCTAAATCAAATGTTTCATCTCCGCAAATGTTAAACTTATCGGATTGAAATAGAGGGATAAAACTTTCTATAAGGTACTCTGATAATTCAATACTCTTGTCATGACTAACATCCAATGTATGATGTGCCATTCGATTGACAAATGAGAACGGCTCATTCCTATCGATAGGCTTTTCTGATAAATCTGAAAAAGTTTGACTTCTAAGTATTTCATACATATGTCCGAACGTCGCAAGAGAAGGAATCAATTCAATATGATGTTCGGCAGCATAGCGATCAAGTTCCATAATATCCGCTGCAGATAGTGCATCTTTATCTCTAAAAACTTCACTCAATTCTTCAAATAAAAAGCTATGTTCAATATATAATTGCATCTCGTTTATTTTATACTCACTAAAAACATCAATCATTTCTTTTAATGTTTCGAGTGTTGGCACTTTTCCTCGAGTCACATCATAATAAACACCTCTATGTGAAAAATAAGGCTCGTCTTGAATCTCCATAAACGATAGTTTAACGCCTTCATAACGAATGATTTGTAATAATGTCATCAGTCCATAAAACCAACCTCTATTACCACTCGCACTCAGCGTAATATTATCACTTATCTTCAGTGAATACTGTTCTTCACCGAGTTCCTCACACCAATCAAATCGAATACCACGTGACCTTTTCGAAGGTTCTGTTATAATTGGCAACTCAATATTAAGTTCTTCCTTTACCCTTCTTTGAAAGTACTTCGCGTCTCTCATCGTCTGATGTGTTTGCCTTTTTGGCAATATAATTGGTGTTATCGCATCGATTAAAAAATAGCCTGGCTGTTCGTTGATTGTTTTCGGTTCCGGTAAGATTACCATTCAATTTCCTCGCTTTCTAAATCGCTCGGCCACTCTAGCGTGATGCCTGATTGTATTAAATAAGACTGGAATTCAATGAGCAACGACGTATTCTGTCTGATATCGCGTGGTCGAACTCCTTTTTCCAATGCAAAGCTAGCTAACAACCCACTAACTTCTCCTATATTCCACTCCACAGGATGTAATCGATAACACCCATTTGTAATATGTGTCGTTCCTATATTTTTACATCCGGGTATTAAATTCTCAGTTTTAATAGGAATCATACTACCCAACGGTATTTGAAAAGGATAACTTTCCATATCAATATAAGTACGTTGTCCAGTACTTGGATGTAAATCTAAATGATAATGACCAATTCCAACTGAATCATAAAATGTCTCTGCTGTCTGAGTTGCTCGCATTTCAGCGCCAATATGCTCTTCTAGAACTGTAAACTCTGAAATAATGCGACGAGATTCTCTGATGTACGGCTTCATCGCAAATCCGTCTTTTGTCCCCATGACATCTCCCCGTGGCTTCAAATTCGGATAACCTTTGCCGTCAGCTTCTGTTTGTAACCAATACAAGAAACACTTTGATATTTCTTTTGCTTGATTATAGTGATATCGTGCTTCATCTTCAGGGATTTCATACAAAGGCCCTCCCCAGTAGTCATTCTGTGGCCAGTTGACGAGTGTTATATCAGCCTTTAAGTAATCTTTTTCAAAATTATCTTTACTTAGTATTTTCCGATAATCAAATAAATTAATGGTACCTTCTCTTCCATCAAGACTTCCATGAACAATGTTTAATGTATGAGGTTCAGGATAGGCCCATGATAGTTGTGAACCTGGCCAAAATTCAGATAGATGTTGTTTATAGTAGTCATAACGCTCTGGTTTATCAATCGTATAATCACCATCTTCTTCTAGTGACACTGCAAAACACCACGTCACTGCTTGCATATCCAACGGATCATAATGCTCACACGCATGATTTTCGCCAGTCATTTCTTTACTCTCACTACCTGTTACATAATCAGTCCCTGATAACGGTAATAAATCACCACATTCCGTTGCATCGATAAAATAATCGGCTTGTACTTCATATTCTTCATTTACATAATGAATTATTGCCGATGTGACGATATCATCATTTTTTTTCACTGATTTCACTTCAGCCCGGTACCAGATGGTCAGTTGTCCATTACTTATATAGGGTGATAACATATCCAACAATATCTTTAAACTGACTCGTGGTTCATGACAAATGGAGCTAACCCAACCTTTACCTGGATTAAAATAAGGATTGTCTTGTTCGTCTTCTTTTACAGGATAATTTTTCTTATAATAGTCTCTTACTCTCCGACGATATTCCATGTAGCTTGATGTCCCGCCTACTTCTTCTATATAAGTATGCTCATCTGGTGGTACCCCTTGGCTAGTTACCTGTCCACCAATCCACAAGCTATCTTCTACCATTAAAACCTTCTTACCTTTTTTAGCAGCGGCTAAAGCTGCTGCTACGCCGCCAAAACTACCGCCTGCAATGACAATATCTACTTTTTGCATTTACCTTTATTCTCCTTGCCATTTCGCATTCTTTATTTTTTCTTCAAACTCTTCTAACATTAAGCCAAACAAAGTACCCGCACCTATTTGAGCCACTGTCCAACCGGATTCGATACAGTATGGGCCCCAACCTTTATCAGCTGGTGAACCAAAATATTCAAACAATTCAGGATCAAACCCTCTCGCCCATGCTCCATCTAATTTTTTATCATTCGACTTCATTTGACTCCTGTAGAAAAAGTCCGTAATGAGATTAAACTTATCTTCATAACTTGTTTCCTTTGTAACTAGATAAGCGAAAGAAAACGCAAGTGGTAACCAGTTATTCGTATACAACAAGTCGGCAATCGTATCACCATTATGTGACAATAACGAACACTCACCATCTCCTTCAGTATTCCGCATAACAGCGAGATATCCTTCATCCCATTCTAAATAACATCCTACATCGGTCTTTCTTTTTTCTAAACTTGTCATAATTTTCTCTAAAAACCGTTTGTACTGCTCATTTTTTGTTACAAAGTAAGCCATAGCTAATGGAAAAATAAAGCGCGCCTCTTCCTGAGTTTGACTTTGTTCACGTAGCGTTTCAGGATATGCTTGCATGAGTGTTCGCAGCCCTTTTTCAGCGGTGTTTAAATATTCTTCATCTCCGTACAGATAGTATCCTAACAGTAAAGCAGCATGATAATAAGCATTATAGTGAACACTTACAAATTCCTCATTAAAGGTTTGTAAATACTCAACATGCTCTGAATCATACAAATCCTCCAATTCGACTCTACCTTTTCTTAATCCCGTAGGCCCGGTTGTTTCTACCAAGTGAGTCAAAATGGATTGAGCCTCACTTCGGTTATCTTGTGACTCATGTAAAACATCAGATAGCATTAATGGAATCACCATTCTCGCGGCATCATCCCCATAACTACTTTGATAAGAAACATTAGACCAACGAACGAATCCTTTCATCTTTCCACTAGTTATAATAAACTCTTTCTTCAACTTATCTTGAAGCTGTTTACTTACTTCTAAAAAATAATCGTCCTTAAAATAAACACTAGCTAAGTCGTATAGTAAGGCAGCTTCCCCCATACAATCTGCTCGAATTGTTTCTGCTCGCTTTTGAATTCCTAAATGATTTATTTCTGTGGCAAACCCTTCATATACCCCACCAGCTCCATCTCTTATTAAAGTGCCTGAATGTTCAAACCAAGACAATGCTCTTTTAACTAACTTTTCTTGTCTTTCTTGTCTCGACTCCGCTTTATTAAATGGGTAAAATGAATAAATCGGTTCTAAATCTATTTTGATAATCTCTTGATCGGTAACCCATTCTAAAATCGAGCTTATAAGTGCTTGAACTCGTGCAGCAGGTGTGTACCTATTACGATGAAAATTAGCTAGCTGAACTGAAGTGTATAACACATTCTCTCTCTCAAAGAAACCAGCATATTGACTTAACGGTTTCTTCTCTTTTAACGTATCATCTGGAACAGCGCTATGAACATGTTCAGTAGAAAAAGCAAGAAAAGGAGTTCTTTCTCTTTTAACTTCTTGAAAAGGTACCACTCTTAAGGTCGCTTGATCATCCATTATTTCTCCAGCCTTCAACCCCTCAATATCTTTCCCTAGATAGACTAATCTTTCGAATCGAGAATTCGTAACATCTTCCATGGTGACAGTATTAATACCGCTTACAAACTCTGCCCAAACTTTCTTTCCACTTTCGATAAATGTTTCAATTTGAGAACGTTGATAAGAATCAAAGGATAGAGGGGCTTCATATGTTCCACCTAGTATGACTAAGCTAGAATAATCTTCTAACGTTTGAAACGCCGGATTTATTATTTGATACTCTATAAAATTTTGAGATAAAACTTTTGTCACATCATTTTCTTCTTTTGCTATTACACCAATCACTTCTATACAATCCCTTCTGCTTTTCGCCCTTCATTTGTGTGATATTTAAAAATATCGTGTCTTACTTGTTTGGATGAACTTACAGCTATTTTTCCTACAAAACCAAACATGACTAATAATATGAAATTTGCACCCGTTAAGTACATTAATAAAAAAGCAAATAGAAACCCAAGTGTTAGTAAACTCGTTTTACTTAATGGAAGAAAAAACTTTACTATTAATTGAAATATTTGTGATAGTGAAAAATTAAAGTTTGAAATAATCACAGTATAGGCAAATGTTACGACTAAGCAAATGAGCATGACAATTAAAAACAAAATGCCTAACATTCCCGATATTTTAGAGAAATATAAATAGTCTGAAAAAAGGATAATAAATATGAGATTCATAATAGCGCCCATTTGAAAAGACTGTTTGGCACTCTTTTTGTAACCAGTCCAATAAGATTTAAAAATGTTCTCTCGTTTATACCGATTACTATAGGTATAAATCAGTGCTGAGAATGCGGGCCAAACGAACAAAAGTGCTATATAAATTGATGCTAATATTACAACAGGTTGGTTCATTTTAACAAAAAATAATAATGCTAAACCTGGTATGTTTGATAGAAGAAATAAAAAATTACCTAAAATCAAATCCCACAATTTAACACTAAACTTATAAAATCCATGAACTTCCGACACTTTGAAACCGCCTCCTCTTATTACTGTTTTAATTTTATCAAATGTAACCGTTTTTTGTATGCGTTTTATCATGTTGGTTAATTCAATATACCTTATATTAAAATAGTGCACCTTTTTTGCTAAAAGCTACTAAAGTTCCCATCTTGTTAGTAACTGTACGAACACATGAAAAAAGCGATACTTTCGTCTTTATAACGAAAGTATCGCTTTTCATTTTATTACCTTAGAAATAATACTTTACTACTTAAACTCATTCTTACAGTTTTTCTCCGTTGCTTGCAATGACATCTTTATACCAGTAAAACGAATCTTTACGGTAGCGTTCTAATGTCCCTTCACCTTTGTCATCTTGATCAACATAGATAAAACCATAACGTTTAGACATTTGAGATGTACCACAACTGATTAAATCAATACAACCCCATGTCGTATACCCCATCAATTCAACACCATCTTTTATAGCTTCTTTCATTTGAGCAACGTGTTGTCTAATATAGTCGATTCGATAGTCATCATGAACGCGACCCTCTTCTGTTAATTCATCCTTAGCTCCTAATCCATTTTCACACACGAACAATGGTAGCTCATAACGATCATATAATTTCATTAATGAAATGCGTAAACCGATTGGGTCAATTGGCCAATCCCACTGTGATAATTCTAGGTGCTCATTTTTAATCGGACTGTCAAATGATCCTGCTAACTTATCTGCATCCTCACGTGCTTCTGTTACGTGTGACATATAGTAACTAATCGCAACATAATCAATTGTTCCTTCTTTTAAGATTTGAGCATCTTCTGGTTCCATCTCTAATTTAATCCCATTATCATGGAAATAACGCACCATATAGGTTGGATACTCACCACGCGCTTGAACATCTGGATAGAACATGTTTAGCTGATTTGATTTTAGCGCTTGTAATTGGTCTTCTGGTTTTGTTGTACGAGCATAAGACTCAATTTGGTTAATCATACATCCAATCTTAGCGTCTGGCATAATTTCGCGTGCCGCTTTCACTGCTAAAGCACTTGCTAAGAACTGATGATGTGAAGCTTGATACGTAACTTGTAACTTATCTTCTGGTTTAATCAAGTCTTCTAAAACACCCGCTCCTGTATATAACGAGTTTAAGTTCATGTTCATCTCATTAAACGTGATCCAGTATTTTACTTTTGATTTATAGCGTTCGAATAGAACACGCGCATATTTTTCAAAAAGTGGAACTAATTCACGACTTGCCCATCCGTTATATTTTTCTGTTAATGTAATAGGCATCTCATAATGTGACATAGTCACCAATGGCTCAATACCATATTTCGCGCACTCATCAAAAACTTTGTCATAAAATGCTAACCCTTCTTCATTTGGCTCATCTTCTAACCCTGTTGGGAAAATACGCGCCCAAGAAATAGAAAGTCGGAATGTCTTAAAGCCCATCTCTGCAAATAATGCGATGTCTTCTTTATAACGATGGTAAAAATCAATTCCCCAACGTTTTGGAAACAGATATTTATCTGGATTTGCTTTATATTCTTCTAACTCTTTTGAGGAAACGTTAAACGTAAAGTTATCAACTTTTCCTGAAGCATATGGATCTTTATATGCCGCATAGTCAGAAGTAGACATACCTTTCCCACCTAAGTTATATGCGCCTTCAATCTGATTGGCTGCTGTTGCGCCCCCCCATAAAAAGTCCTTTGGAAATCCTGTTTGTAATTCTTTCATTCTATATTCCTCCTATTTATTTAATCGCAACCAAAATTTCTTGATTGATTGCGTTAATCGCTGTTTTATTAGTTGTCGTAGGGACTACATCTAAAAAATTAGGTGTGTTTGTCACGACGACAGGTGAAAATAAGTTAATATTTTGCGCTTTTAGAAACGCGATATCAAAGGTTAACAGTGAATCGCCTTGTTTAATTGCTGCTCCCTCTTCCACAAGACGTTCAAAGCCCTTACCTTTCAAATCTACAGTGTCCAATCCAACATGGATTAATAGCTCCACACCTTCGTCAGATAGGATACCTATTGCATGATTAGTAGGCGTTGTCATCGTAACCGTTCCGTTAAATGGAGCTTTTACTAAGCCTTCTGTTGGATAGATACCGATACCTTTTCCTACAATACCTGAAGCAAAGGTTTCATCTGGACACTCTTCTAATGAGACGACTTCCCCTTTTAAAGGTGAAACTATCGAGATAGGTCCCTCTTTATCTTGAATTTCTACGACGGTTTTCGTCTCTTTTTCATTAGGCTCAGAGGCACCCGTATCAAATTTTAATACAAGGGTCATCACTAGACCGATAGCAAAACTAGCGCCCACTCCCATCAGTGCAAACAATAAGTTGTTTGATTGACTATCCAGGTACGTAGGAATTGCTAGCACTCCAGGGACGGTAAAGCTCATCGCTTTAACTGTGAAGGCTCCAAATATCGCGCCCCCTACAGCGCCTCCCATCATACTGGCATAGAAAGGTTTTTTTAGTTTCATCGTTACCCCGTAGATAGCTGGCTCGGTAATTCCAAACACAGCTGGGATAAAAGATGAAAAGGCTAATTGTTTCATCTTGCTATCTTTCGTTTTGATAAACACGCCTAAAGTAGCTCCCGCTTGCGCTAAGTTTGCCACTAAGTTCATTGGTAGTAACATAATATCATAGCCAAATTTTTCAAAACTTGCAAATGTTCCTGGGAAAAAGGCATAATGCATACCAGTAATGACAATCAGTGGCATTAAGCCACCCATCAAAGCACCTGCTAATGGTCCAGCAACATCAAATAGTGTCGTAAAGAAACGTTCTAAATAAGAGCCAATCGTTGTGCCTAATGGTGCAATAAATGCTAGTAAAATCGGTGCAGTGATCAGTAATGATAACATTGGAACAAAAATAATTGACAGTGAGCTTGGCACCCATTTCTTCATGTACTTCTCTACATAGCTTAATAACCAAACGCCTAAAATAATCGGAATAACTGACGAAGCGTAATTATTCATTGGGATCGTGAGACCAATGAACTTCAGACTAGCAATCTCACCAGATGCTGCATTTTCCAAAAAGGTTGGATACATTAAAATACCTGCTAATGCAACGGCTAAAGATTGATTTGCCCGAAACTTATTTGCCGCAGAGAATGCTATGAGAAACGGTAAGAAATGAAACGCAGCATTTGAAATAGCATCTAGTACAGCATATGTTGAACTTTGATCAGATAATAAGTTAGTCGCAACTAAAATAGTCATTAACCCTTTTAGTAAACCACTTCCTGTGATGGCAGCTAATATCGGATTAAAAATACCCGATATCACATCAAATATTCTGTCTAGTATATTTCCCTTTTTACCTGAAGACTGACTATCATTATCAGCGCCATCTCCTATTATGTGGTGAATTTCTTCGTAGACATTGGCAACCTCATTACCGATAATGACCTGAAACTGCCCACTTTGAAATTGTGCGCCGATAACACCTTCTAGTGCCTTGATTTCATCTAATTTTATTTTATTGTCATCTTTCACATTAAAGCGCAGTCTTGTAATACAATGCCAACATTGGCTAATATTGCTTTTTCCACCCATTTTATCAATAATCGTCTGAGCTAATTCTTGATGATTCATGTTTTCCTCCTTTATCTGAAAAAAATAACCTAAGCAAAAGTCTCCGATGGTATACGAACTCATCTTTAACTTTCGCTTAGGTTAATGCCTTTCGTTGCACGCCTTTTGCGATTTTTATTTTACTGTTTTAATTGGGGTTTGTTGTGTTTCTTCTACCACTCTTTCGATATGAATAATGAGGTAAATCATCTCATCATCACTCACATCAATGTGATACTCTTTTTTCAACATTTCTCTAATCATAAGACCACAGGCATAGCTTTTTGGATATTGTGATTGAATAATTTCATATAATGTTTCATTTTGACTAATAGGTAACTGTTGTTGATGAAATTGTCGATTCATAAAGTAACGTATATGTGTGACGAAACGTGAATATGAGATACTTTCCTTGTTTAATGAAATATCAAATAATGACTGAATCGTACGCACGATACTTTTAGTAATCTGAGCAATCATCATTGTTTCATTCATCGAATCAAAATCATTTTGTGCATTCACAAAATGTAACGCGATAAAAGAAGCCTCACTCTTTGGTAAATTAACATTCAGTGTTTGATTAATTACTGCTAATGCCTTAAGCCCCATCTGATATTCTTGATAGTACAGAAAGGGAATCTCCCACTGCAACGTGTTTTCATCTAACAACTGGTCATGATCGAGTCGTTCAACAGCAGCCTGTATATGATCTGCTAATGAAAAAAGAAGTGTCGCATTTAAATCTTTTTTCAGCTCTGTTTCTACCATATCAACAATCGTTTCTGTCAGTGTTAAAACTTCTGGTGATATGTCTGCTATCATTGACGGTGTCGTATGGTTGAATTCTTTAGATCTGAAAATCTTTGTGATGTTAGCGTCACTGAGTTCATCACCTTTTTTCTTTTTAAAACCAATCCCTTTTCCAAATAATACTAATTCTTCATCATGTTGATCTGTCGCTAAAACTAAATTATTATTAAGGGATTTTACAATGGTATAAATAGCCATCACCTCTCATTTTAGCAAAAAAAAACACCAAACCAAAGTATCTCACGTACTAATTGGATTGGTGGTGCCTGATCGAGTCAGTTACACTCCTTCTATTTGATTTCATCTTAACACATAAAGAAAGCGATGTCAAACACTTCTTTCGTTTTACTCAATATAAGATGTGTCTCCGATAGATTGTACATCAAATGAACCATCTTTGTAAATGACTTTAGAAACACTTGCATTTGGTAAAGGACGGTCTGTATCTTCATCTGTCAGATCAGATAGAAACGCACTAATAGCCATACCATGAGACACAACTAGAATATTTCCTCCACCCTTTTCCTCTACTTCTTTCGCTATGTCTGTCAATTGACCTTGAACACGTTCACGTAATTCAGCATAAGTTTCAAATTGACCTGTTTCGTCATTTTCCGCCATCGCATCCGTAATTTTTTCTAAACCTAACACTTTTAAATTCTCTTTTACATCTGCTTCATCTTTATACCCTAGAGTTTGTGCAGCTTGTCCCCACATGACCTCATCTAAGTCACCTTCAAACTTACCAAAAAACATTTCTCTTAAATCACGTGATTCATTTATTACAGTATCTTTTTGTCCCAATTCTTCTAATACAAGTTGCGCTGTTTCCCTTGCACGACCAGCATCACTTGAATAAACATAATCAAAAGTTAATCCTTCGTCTTTCAACCCTTTACCAAGTTCTTTGGCTACCTCGATGCCTGGCTCTGTCAGTGGCGTGTCACTCCAACCTTGAACTTTTTTCATCTCATTAAAAATTGTTTTCCCATGTCGTGTTACATAAAGAACCGTCTCTTCCTTTTTATCGTCTTTCGCTTCTTCTTTTGGTGTTACTTTTTGGCAACCTCCTAAAACTAATACAGAAGTCACTAAAACTAATAACGTTTTCCACTTTTTCATTTCATTCATCCTTTCTCATAATAAAAAATAGGCACTACTTTATAAAACGACTTCTCGCTTTACTAAGTAGTGCCTAATTAAATAGTTACACATTAGTTTTGATGATCATCGACTATAATATACAACAAACTGAAAACGGTGTCAATCTCTATTTTCTCATCAAATTAAAATGTATCCACTTGTAATATAGCCAATATGGATATACAATAGTTTATACATACTAGAATTAGTTATGAAAGAAGTGACATAATGGCAGATAAAAAAGATCTCACTATTCCACTTAATTACTCAGGATATTTAATCCTACACAGCTTACAAAAGCCAGCTCACGGTTATCAGATGATGCAATATATCGAGAGCGCAACAGCCGGTCAGTTGACTGTAGGGCCCGCTACAATGTATCGAACTATTGCCGATTTTCTCGAACGTGACTACATCCAATTAGTTTCCGAAGAAGGCGCACGTAAACAATACGTTTTAACAGAACGTGGCAAAGCGTTATTAGAAAAACAAGACAAGTTTATTGAACTCCTATATAACATGACAAAGGAGAATCCATGATGAAAAAAATAAGAATTTTTATTCCAGGTAGTTGGAAAGAACGAAGATATATCGCTAAAATGAATGCGAAAGGTTGGATGCTCACAGGTGTAAAAGGCTTGCGCTATTATTTTCAATCCCAAGATACTTCCACTTTCGCCGATAATCTATCGATTGATTTCCTCTCGACATCATTGACATCAGAAGAAAATAAGGTACTCAGTCACGAGTATAAACATTTTGTCGCACGTAAAATACCATTCTATCAAGCTACCGTGATTTATCTCTATGGTACTCATTCTCCAAATACGATTGAGCTTAATGAACATACGAAGACAGAGTTAGACTTTTTAAAACAATTCGCTAGTGATGTGCTTAACTTTAAAAATATAATGATTATCACATTCATGTTAGTCTGGACGCTCTTACTTACACTGTCCGAAACCCAAAAAATAAGTCTGCCTTTTTTCGTGGTTCAACTTCCGCTTATCGCGTTATTCATCATTTGGATTTTATCTATTATCACACGCTATCAAACGAAGAAAAAAATCACTTTTTTAGAAAAACAATCCGGTGTGTTTAATGAAGATTGGGCACCTACTCGGACTATTGTCTTACGTAATCTCTCTCAGCAACCTAATATCGATGCTTTCTCTTTTCTAGGCAAGTGGCGGTTTATCACAGCCAACAAAAAAGGCAATACATTTTATTATCAACTACAAAGTCACTATTCGGAAGATGATATCAAAGCCACCATCATGGAGGAGCTAGGCGTAAAAGAGCATCAGATTACAGTTGTCTCACAACTCGGACTCTTCCCGATAGGTTGGTTTGGTTTTTCTTAAACATATAAAAACAGAGTGAATTTTTTATTCACTCTGTTTTTTATTTTATTGCAATTAAGCTTTTTCTATCGCCGTTACCAAACGGACAAAACGCTGAAACTTTTCTAAGGTTTGTGTGAGCAACGCTTTGGTTTTCTCATCTTTTAATTGACCATGTTCATCAAAAGCTTCTTTGACATTACCTAACAAAAATTCATGTCCTGGCATTACCATCGCATGTAAACCCGGTGCATTTAAAATTTGGCGTAAATGTAACTGAGCTCGCGATGAGCCTTGTGCATAGTAGGATGCCCCTACAATCAACACTGGTTTATTTTCCAATGGATGAATTTTAAATGATAACCATTCAAGCAAACTTTTAAGAGCAGCTGGAATCGTATGATTATGCTCAGGCGTAGCAATAATAACACCATCTGCCTGTTCGATATGACGATGAATTGACTGTATCACCTCAGAGTTAGTTTGATCAGCACTTTGATTAAAAAGCGGCACTTGATCTATTTCAATCAACGTTAAGTCAAATTTATCAGAATAATTTTCCTCAATATATTGTAATAAACGACGATTGTACGACAAACTCGCATTTGAACCGACTATCCCAACTAGTTTCATCTTACTCACCTCGCTCCTGTTCTTCCCAAGAAAACGCTTGGGCATGGCCTTGATTCATTTTTCGTGCTTTTTTTAATGGCTCTATTAAGGAAATAAAGACTAAAAAATCATCAAAAATAGCTTCTAATGATTCAATTTGTTGAGCATTTTTTAAGCACCCTTCATCATCAAACGCTTGAAGCGAATGACTCACTAAAAACTCCGAGCTAGGCATAATACGTGCTTTTAACTCAGGGGCATCTAATATTTGACGTAAGTGCCATTGAGCACGAGATGACCCTAATGTCCCATAGGACGCACCAGTTAACATCACTGGCTTATCAACAAATGGATAGATGCCGTATGAAAGCCAGTTTAAGGCGTTAATAAGTACAGCCGGTACTGAATGGTCATATTCTGGACTACTGATAATAATTCCATCTGCCTGTTCAACTTTTTCTGCTAACTCTTTAACAACATCTGGTAATACAAAGTCAGCTGGTTTATTAAATAATGGTAAATCTTTTATTTCCACCACTTCAATTTGAGCTTTATCGGCAAAATGTTTGTGCATAAATTTTAGCAATAGACGATTTGTCGAAAAGTCTGAATTCGTTCCTACAATAGCAACTAAGCGTTTCATCTCTCTACCCCTCTCTCAACTAATAGTGTATGCTTTATATAAAATTAAATCAAATAAAATTCTATAAAAAAAGACACATGTTTCCATGTATCTTTGACCTATATATTTCACAAACTACTAAGGTTTTTTGAAGCCCCAATAATGCATAAACTCACCTTTCACTTCATCCACAGGATAAGCAGTTAAAGAATGTTGTTTACGAAGGTTATCATTTGGATCTAACAGGCGAATCCCTCCATCAGTGTAATCAGTTAACACCATAATGTGACCAACCGTCGTAAAGTATCCAGGTTTAGCTGATACAACAACGGGATTACCTGCATCAAGGTATCTCAAAGCATTTTCAATATTGTCTCCTAAATCTTCAAATTCATAATCAAACTCTTTAGCAAAAGCAGGGAAAATGGCCCATGAAGTGCCTCCGTCAGTAAAATAGTCATCCTTAGCCCAGTCCAACACCACCGTTGGTTCAGTCAAAGCTTCTTTTAAAATTGAATCTACGATTGTTAAAGACGCAATCGCGCACCCGTTAATATCTAACGTATCTCGCAAACCTCCTCCATAATGTAAATCACGATAACGTTCATCGGTTTGAAGGATTAAATACGGTGATTGTTGTTCCTTTTCTAATTGTTCATTCGTTTTTTGAGCATACGACTGCTGCGGAAAATCACGTTCAAATTTCAATGTCTCAATCTGAGTTTTCTTTTTGGCGTTAGCTTCCGTTATCGCTCCCACTTTTTGCGCTAACGCTTGATTTTGCTTTTGTTCTTTTATCAGCATTCCTACACTAATAACGAGTAACACTGATACTATAAATAATTTTACTGAACATTTTAATTTTCGTCGCTTTCTATTTCCGTTATTCATACTTCTTCTCCTATCATTTAACTTCATTAGCAGGAATATTTTCTAAAGACCATGATAACACACTCTTGTATTGACCTGCTAGCTGTTTTTCTGGTGTTATCCATATTTGTAACCCAGCTTTTTCATTCCAATTTTTCGAAACATTCGTCTGTTCGGACGAAGTATCAACTACTTCGACCACTTGCGCCTCATCGCTTATTTGTGAGTAATTCTCACCGTGTTTATATATCATCACATTATTTAATAAACGACCACTTTCATTGGTCATTGGTTTCAGTAAACGCAGTTTCAAAGACCAACCACCTCCATTAGGACCTCGAGTATCTTCAACAATCAAATCTCGGTCAACTCTAGGGACTAACTTTTGCGTCTGATTTGAGATTAAAACCTTACCAAAGTCTATTTGGCTAGGCACTTGAGAGAGTTTAAGTTCGCCAGTCACTAGTACACTCGTCGCCTTTTTAAAAGTAGCGTCATGAAAATCAACATTTTCTAGTGGTGTTCGATTACCACTCCCTGTATAAGTACTTGGTTTTTCTAATAGTGCTTCTGCGTCACAACTTGTATCTTCGAGTACTATTTGGAGTAAATCTCCAGAATGTCGTTCTAAAGATTGAATATTTAATGACCAATCGCCCTCAGCAGAGACAGTCGTTTCAAATGGTTGTAAAATTTTATTTTGGTATAAAAAAACTTTTGTAAAAGGTTCCCCTTTTCCACTTAAAATATCACGTGTCAACGGTTGCCTCAACCCACCTTCAATTGTCACAGGCGCTGGTGGGGTAACATCAAGAATGCTTTGACGATAACTTGACGAATAGCGATTAGCTTTCTGTAACACAATATCATAAACCGTATCTTTTTCATACAAAATTGTGTTTTTAGGTAAAAATATTTCCCCATATTGATTAGTTTTCACTGTCTTGGTGTCTGCTTCATTAATCGTAACATGTGCAAGAACTTGATTTTCCGAAGCGTAGACAGGTATAAAATGCGCTTGACCGTAACGATTATAGCCGTTATTATCAACGACATTACCAATTTCCACTTTTATCCCCAATTCACTATCAGCGTCAGTTATCACTTGTTTGACTAATCGAGGCGGCTCATTCATCGCGGCAATTCTTTGATAGTCGTCAAGATTGAGTTTTTTTAAACCTTCCTCGCTTGTTTCTGCATTGCTCGTATTATTATCAGAAACATTAAAATAATCAACCTCATTAAAGCTAATAGTCGAAGGCTGTAAAATTTCTTGGCCTTTATTCCATAATTCAACATCTGTTTCCGTTAACCGAATGAAACAATTATCTTTCTTGCTCCCGACATTCATTGCGGTTCCTTTACTATTGAGATTACGAAGATCAAAGTGTTGTGGATTGTCTAAAATAAATTCATTGTTTTTTCTAGCAACATGTCCTCCACCAACAGCATCAGAATGTAACTCTACTAGCGGCTGAGACGTGTTGCTCACAATCGTCAACGAGGCTCCCATATCCGACTGATATTTAGCTTTATTGGCACTAAATGCTATCACTGATTTATTGCCACTTTCTGTTGTTAAAACAACTGAAGCATTTGCTTTCACTGACATTGACGAACCGTCGTCATTAAAACGAACTGCATTTCCAGGCATCCTAATGTTTAAAAAACTTGCTTCTCCAACTGTGATTTCTTTAAAGTGGGAATAAATTGCTGGATAAGTACTTCCTAAGCGTTGCGTTTGGCTTAGATTTACTTCACAATTTTTACCAATTCGAAAGCCTTGCCGATTCCCAGTTGATTGTGCAGGTGGTACGACATCGTACCAAAATATAGAGAAATCATAGTAATTTACATTACCAAAATAATGAGTCCCCTCTTCCATCTCAAAATCACCTAAATAAAAGTTTTCGGCACGAGTGTCAATATGCATATTACCATAGACACTAACTGATGCTTGTGTTGCTCTCGCCAACCGTTGCACAGACGGTTCCGTGGTTACATTTCCAAAGCGAAATCGCCATTTTCTACTAGCAGCATAGTTAAGTCGCGTACCTACAATATCCTCACTCTCTGCTCCTGCATATCGCTGAGCCAGGGTAATATCATGCATGAAAAATTCTCGTTCGCTATCAGGACGTCCTAAATAAATAGATGACGTTTGAAAATCTAAACGATGTCCTCCACCATCTATCTCTAGCGATGTTTTCCGTTGATATGATGATAGATTAGGCGCTGTCAACTGTGGATTTATCACGTCTTGTGTTAATTTAATGACTCTAACTTCTTCATTTCTAACCGCCTTGACAAAATCCCCCCAGGTTGTAACCATTTGAATCGCATCCGTTTTAGGGTTTGTTAAAGCAGGAGAGACATTCTCTTCCAATATTTTTTCGACGATACCTAAAGTATTTTCACTCTCTATTGTTAAAACATTTTCAGTGTTATTATTCTCTTGAGTTTCATTAGCTTCAGCTTCGACATCACTTTCAACTTCAATAGACTCTGATGGCTTCGTCGTTTCTATTTTCAAATCGTTACTAGTAGCCACTATTTTTAAGTTTGGCTGAAAATACAAAATAATTAACAAAAGCGACAGAATTACTTTCATTCTATTTGTCATATCATTCTCCCTTTTCATAAAATGTATATTTTAAGAAAGTTATTATAACTTAAAAAGGGAAAAAGTAAAAGAAAATGTGTAAAAAAAGAGCTCATTTTGAGCTCTTTCGCCATCTTTCTATTTTCTTTTCATTAAAAGCTTAATTATCAAGCATCAATTTTAATGCCTTTGCTGTATCATTTACCAGTTGTTCAGGATAATAACGGTAGGGAGTAAGTTCAGCAGTTAGCGGCCCCGTATAATGAACACCCTTTAATCCTTCTATCACTTCTATCCAGTTAACATCTCCCGCTAATAATTTGGTAAATCCAGTAGCATTGCCTGCGGACAATTTATAATCTTTAACGTGCACTTTTACAATTCGTGATCCGAGAGTTTCAATCCATTGATGTGGATAGCCAAACTGTAATATATTCCCAATGTCAAGATAGACCTTTATGAACGGATGATTGATTTCATCGATAAAACGTTTCATTTCTAAAGGTGTTAGTAAAAAGCGGTTCCAAACATTTTCGACTCCTAAATAAATATTTACCTTTTCCGCATAGAAACTCAATTCCTTAAGTGTTTGTTGCGCTAATCGATAAGCTTCTTCATAACTATCCTCTGTCTTTATAACACCTGGAACTATTAAAACTGTATCGCCTCCTAAAATATGACAAGCATCTATCATTCTTTTGGCTACTTCTTTTCCTTGCTCTCTGACTGTTGGATTTTCATCATTTAAGCGGTATTTCCAATGTAGATCTGTAGTAATACTTGAAATCGGCAAATCATACATTTCAGATATTTCTTTAATTTTAATTAATCCTTCTGAAGTTGTCAGAGTTGTTAGAAATTGACTGTTCTCTGTTGCAATGCCAAAACTATTGCTATCACTATCATTAAATTCTGACATATTCAACTCTATCGTATCAAAGCCAGCTTGCTTGACCATTCGGAATGTTTCTTCTAATGAAAGACCACTAGGAAGTGACCAGTTATTTATTCCTAATTGCATCGCCATGCTCCTTTATTTGAGTTTAAAAACGTGTTGTGTCAATCTTATTAATATCTCATAATACTATCAATTTAAAATAGAAATCAAACAGTTATAGTTTATAAATTTAAGCTATTTTTTATAAAATGGCATCATCCTCTATTGGCTACAAGTAGGACGATGCCATTTTACGTTTAATATATTTGTTTAATTTTCTATAGTTTACATAAATTCTCCATAATTATCTCTATTAATGAATTGTCAATATTCTTAAATCGACTATTAACTATCCTTTCGATCCACTCAAAGCAATCCCCTCAATAAATTGTTTTTGGAAAATAAGATAAATCATTAATAGCGGAATGATTGCTAAAAATGATCCGGCCATCATCAAAGGAAAGTTAGTAGCATGCTGACCACTAAGTTGTGCTAACCCTGCTGACAATGTCATCTTATCATTAGATGTGTTAACAATTAATGGCCATAGTAACGAATTCCACCCATATAATATTGCAAATATAGAAAGAGATATCAACGCAGATTTAGAAAGTGGTAAAATTACTGTGAAAAATATTTTTATTCTCGAAGCGCCATCTAAAATCGCTGCTTCCTCCAATTCATCAGGTATTGTCATAAAAAACTGACGTAATAAGAAAGTCCCAAAAGCTGAGAATAATCCTGGTAAGAATAAAGCAGGTATGCTATCTAGCAATCCTAACTTTTGAACAATCAAATATTGTGGTATCAAAAAAACTTGTCCCGGCACCATCAATACAGACAATATCAAAATAAATAAAGTGTTTTTAAATGGAAAATCTAATTTAGCAAATGCATACGCAGCCATTGAACAAAAGAAAATTTGTCCAACCGTAATAACAGCAGTCGAAACAAACGTATTAAAATAAAACTTGCCAAAGTCTAATACTTCAAAAATCTCAACAAAATTTTGCCATTGTGGTATTGCTGGAAATACAGTTGGCGGCACAGCAATTGCTTCTGGTTTAGTTTTTAATGCTGTCAAAATCATCCATAAAAATGGAAATATCATGATGATAGATCCTAGTATTAAGATGGCATGGACAACAATCTTTTTTCCTATTGGTGTTTTCTCCATGATAATCCTCCTTTCCCCTTATAAATTGCTTTACAAGGGGTAGTTAATCGTTAATAGTGAACCCATTTTTTCTGGAACATAAACTGTATTACCGTAATTAGTAAGGTAATCGATAATAGAACAACAGATATAGCAGCGGCATATCCTTTATCATTAAACACAAAAGCGTGACGATAGAAAAGATAAGACAAAGATTGAAGCTAAAAAATGGACATATTAAAATCTTAAAACTGGCACCATACGGGTCTAAGTCATTTGAGAACATGAAATTAAGAATATTCATGATGACTCACCTCATTAGAAGTAAAATAAAAAGATGAATGGAACAAGTTCCACTCATCTTTCAATTTCTTTTTGACTCAGCAGCCCTATTTAACAACGAGTCACAAAATTTACCTTTAGTTTAAAAAAATCTTATTGTTTAATTGAGATAAATTTTAAAAGTATCACTACGTCTACTCTACTTTGTAAAATAAACTTTTCGTCATGAAATCGCATGAAGTTTCTGAATATTGATCCCAATGGTATTTAACATAATCTGTTTCAACAAGCTCTACAATATCCATAGCTTCTACTACTTTAGGATTCTTTTTATTGAACTCTAAAAAAGAAAATAACACTTGCATTTTTCGATCAACACCTACGAGACGCGCTAACATCTCTTGATAGTTTTCAATAGTCAATCCTTCTAATATTTTTTTTCCTTGTGATTTTAACGCTTCAAAATAATGGATAATTGTTTGTCTGATTTGTTCATTCATTTCATTAGGCAAGTAGCTTTCAATATTTTCTTCAAAGAAATTACCTGTCTCTTCCACTTCGGTCACCCCATTATTATTAAACTATATTTAAATACTGTATCATTTAATATTATTATAACAAAGTTGTATGAACAAAGACTGAACATGTGAATAAACTAATGTAAGCTAGACATCAAACAAATATTAATAATCTTTTTTAACTAACTGTATAACGATCGACATTTATTCTTATAACGAGTCTAAAATTACTAATACTTTAAAGGGGGAGATGTCCACACTTTTAAATTGCTTTCATCCAGTCTTCTGTCTAGCTTACGTTAATCTTTTAGAATAAACATCGTTATCGAACAGTACGCTCACCATGTATTAGTAACCTTTGCGTGTTTCCTCCTAATGGATGGCATGTAATCAGTGTTGCTAAATCTTTTCCTGGTTGAATCTCTAATATTTCTGTTTCATCAGGATAAATAATCGATTGATCATAAACTTTATAAGACAACGTTTCAGACATAGTATGAATATAAAAATATTCTCCTACCCCTACTCGATCGACATACATCAGCATTTCTTGTGTCCATAAACCTCTGTGTCCAGCCAAAACTGTATGAGTCCCTTCACCTCCGATTGGTAAAGAAGAACCCTCTACTAAACCAATCCCTTTATCGAGTGCTTCATCTGTAGCATCTAAATAGATCGGTGCAACTAAATCTAACTTTGGTATCTCTAAAACAGCAAACATCTCATCACTATTTATTCCTAAACAGTCTTTCATTTTTTTTACATTCTCTTGGTTAGAATCAAATGGATCCATAAAGCTTGAGGAATCTTTCATTATCTTAGCATTGCATTGTTTTACTCTATCCATCATCTCACTTACTTCCTCATCACTTAACGCATCATTACTAATCATGAATTCATGAAAACTTTTTTCGTTTTTAAAATGATGATAGTAACGCACGACATGCGGAAAAACTAATAAGAACACTCCTATAATTAAAAAAATCCAAAATAACAACGATGTATTCTTTCTCCTTTTTTTATTCATTTTTCTTTCTCCTTTTTGTTATGAGAACCATCAAAATGAATAAAAATAAAATTACGACTCCAATAACCATTAATCGATCTAATTTAGGTGCTCGTCTAGTTGATACTTTTTCTCTGGCTTCTTCATATGGTACTCTCTCGCCTGTCACTAACAAACGATGCGTATTAATCATATACGGTTCGCAAGTTAATAATGTAGATAACTCTTTACCTTCAACTTGTTGTAACCAATCTGTTTCATTAGGCAATACGATGTTCTGTTCCTGAACTTCATACGCATAGGTTTCGTCTAAAACAGAAATAAAATATACATCTCCAGGTTCTAACTTATCAAGATGACGAAATAACGTTGCACTCGGTAAACCACGATGAGCGGTTAAAACAGAATGAGTCCCTTCACCACCTACCGGCAAAGCAGAATTTTCTAAATGTCCGACACCTTTACTTAAAACTTTTTCATTTGAACCATGATAAATTGGTAAATGTAGATCAAGTTTGGGTATATCGAGTACAGCCATAACCTCTCCAATATTTAATGCATCATAATAACTCTTACTTCCCGCTTTCTCTGTACCATTATCAAAAGGATCGATAAATTCTTGTTCTTCTTCTTTTATTTTTTCATTATGCTCTTTTGCACGTCGCTCGGCATCTTTTTTTTGTTTTTCATCCAATTCTTTCATAATTTCATCATAATTTTCAATCTGCTTCACATGTCCTGTTGTCGATACATAATTGGCAATAAATGGATACGAAAAAATCGCAAGTCCCATCATGAGCAATAAGATAATGACTTTATTGTTACGCATAAGAGACCTCCTTTATAACAAAAGAATTCTAATCACTAATGATTAGAATTCTTTCTTTTCAATTAACTCAATTCATTATACTGCTGGGTCCTCTTCACGACGGTTATATAAAGCGAATGCTAGAAGCATAAAGCCTAAACCTGCTGCAGTAAATAGCATTGTACCCATTCCACCTGTTGTTGGTAAATCCCAACCAGATTTAGAGTTTTCTACTGTTACAGCTTTATCATGTACTTTGTTTTCAACCTCTACTTCAAGTGGTTTTGCTAATAGACGATATGGTTTTACTTCACCATTTTCATTTGTATAAGTAGGAGCTTTTGTCTCGTGTAAGTAATAAGTTCCTGGCGTCAAACCTGTAATCGCAATTTCTCCATCTTTACCAGTTACTAATTTTTCTAAATTACCTTCATGAGTATTTCCATTAACCTCAATAACAGTTCCAGTAGCAACGACAACATCTTTACCTTCTTTGTCCGTTGTAAGTTTGAACTCTGCCCCTTCTAATTTTATAGAAGGATCTTTCTTATCTACCTTAATCACTTTTAATCCACCTTCTGTCGGATCAACTGTTACAGGTGGTGTCGTTGGTGGTTCTTCCGGTGGTGTTAACGGTGGATTGTTTGGATCTTTTGGTTTAGTATAAGAGCCTTTATCATTGTCAAAATCTAATTTCGCAGTATTTGGTATTCCTGTTTCCTCTGGTTTTAAAACAGCATCTTTTTTAATTTTTGATGTAAAACTAATCTTTATATCTTCTCCAGGTATCAACTTACTTAAGTCTTTCACTTCCCAGATAAGAGTCTGACCTTCTTGTGTAAATTGGATGTTATCTTTCTCTGTACCCACTACATCCCAACTACCTGCATACTCTAAACGATTATCTAATGTATCCGTTACTGCTAATAAGCCGTAGTTTTCAATATCTTTAGGTGTATTGATAGTTAAGTTATAGGTATAAGCTTTGTCTCGATCAACTTGAAGATGTTGTTGTTCTTCTACATCTTTTTTTATTTCTGGTTTTTTGTAGTTAGTAAATTCCCCATTATCTGTTAAATATTTATCTTGAGGAGTCCACTGCACTTCAATTTCTTGACCTGAAGCATCTTTGCGGATTTCAAATGCTAATTTTGACGTATTCAATGCCAATTTCTTATCTGTTGTTTTTTCTTGGAAATAATATTTACCAGCTGCTAATCCGGTTACGCCAATTTTTCCATATTCATTAGTAAATAGCGGACTAATATCTGTACCTTGAGAATCTTTTACTTTTTCTCCGTTTTCATGATATAAATCAAATTCAATACCTTTTAAGATGTTACCATTTTCATCTTTTTTGATAAGTTCGATATCTCCACGAATTGTTTCGTTTTTCGGATAAATATGTACATCATAATTTAAAGTATCGCCCTCTACATTTGTCATTGGAATATCTACTGTAAATACTTCATTGTTTAAAATGACATGGTCGGGACCAGCAGTTTCTCTTACTTCGTAACGTCCTAGTTCCAAATCATTTTCTTTTGTAAATATTGCTTTTCCTTCTGCGTTGGTCGTTGCTTCGATAGTAACCTTGTCATCTCCAAATACTTCTGTCCAAGTATCTGTCTGAGCATTATAGTGATGCGTCTTAGTCAGTGTAAATGTGACACCTTCAAGAGGTGTAATTCCCGCCGGTTTATATTGATCGGCAGTACCATCTCCTGGTGCTCCATTGTTCGGCAATGCTCTAGCATAAAAGTCTTCATCTTCAGGTGGATCCTGATCACCGAATTCATCTCCTAGGGGCTCTTGTTCGAACTTGTGGATCGTTAATTGTGGATTTTCTGCATTGCCTAATAACGTATAAGCCTGTGTTAGACTTGGAACAAATACAGATAATACTAAACTTGCTACTAAGAATATTCTTAGCGATATACTTTGTACAATCTTCATTACGTTCTTCCTTTCTTTATGTCTTTTTATTTTGAAGAAGAAATACTTCTATTTCTTTAACTTCCATTAATTAAGATCTGAGCGTTTTGCTCGAATATATAATGTTAGCGATCCTAACATTACCATAATACCTAGGGCATAAAAGACTGTTGTGCCGATTCCTCCGGTATTAGGTAAATACCAACCTTGCTTATTATTTTCTATACTTAGCTCAATATTTAAATAATCCTTAGTTATCTCAAAAGAAATAGGTTTTGTTAACAATGAATATCCTTTTGGTGCTTTGATCTCATGTAGTGTATAATTCCCCAAATCTAATGGTTTTGAAATAACATGGCCATTGGAATCTGTTTCCAATGTTTCAATTAAATCTCCATTCTCATTTCGTAATTCAAATTGGGCTCCTGCTAACTTTATTTGCTCATTGTCGGCATCGACTTTTAATAACTCTAATCTACCTGCATCCATATATACACCTACTTGATATGGTTCAACTGGTTGACCTGTATCTGTTGCAACCGCAAAGGAATTATATGCTGCTCGTGACGCGATATCTTCATCTGTATTAAATAATCGATCATTGTTAACTTCTGAGACTTTCGGCGCGGTCATATCAAACAATATCTCTAGTCCTTGACCCTTAATCCATTCTTTTCCTGGTAACAATTCAATCTTAAAGGAATGAATTGTTTTCCAATCCGTTATTGTTTTTTCTGTTTGCCAATTTGGATTGGTTGCATTTGAAGGGTTGCTTAGTGGAATAGTTCCTGAAGGATAAATTGTTTCTCTTACTAAGTCATCTCGTTTTGGGTTTTTTGCTGTACTATAATATACAGCCACTTTCCCTTCCCATTCTTTAGGTATCTTGATAGGTCCGTTCAAACTCGGTGTGAATTGACTACCACGTGCAATATTGTCCGTCAAACCTATATCTCCTATTGATGGTAAAACATCAATTAATGTAAGTGCAGAAATATCTTTACCTGTAGTATTTGTCAATTGAAGTTTATAATCGATACGCTCTCCAGGAAGTGTTCGAGCCATTTTATCCCAATCCCCGTCTAATGATTTTACAAACTTCTCTGTTTGTAAATCGTATTCACCCACTAGATAATATAAATTTCCAGATTTTAGACGTAATTGGTCTTTTTTATTATCGTTATTCAAGTCTTCATCCATATCTTTTTGTAGGATAGTATCTGTGATAGAGGCATTTGTTGAATTTGGAACTTTCATCGACTCATTCTTTGTGAAACCGTAAATATCAAAATAAAGCATTTGTGGAGCATTTTTCGAGACGTTAACATCTAGCTCTGCTGTAACCTGATCACCTTTTCGAATATAACCATCATCCCAAGTTACTTTTACAAGCTGTCGACCACTATTGTTATAATTGTTATTTAAAATTTGATAGTTTCCATTAGTACTATTATTTTTATACCCTGTGTAGCTAGCGTTTGGTTTATCTTTTAAAGTCACACCAGGTGGCAACAATACCACTGTTTCGACTGGCCCTTGTATTAAGCCTGTTGAAGCATTATTATTTTTTAATGTCAGCTTCATACGATTTGAACCAGAATCGACTTTATTATTTTGATGAGTTAATAATGAGACGCTTATCTCTGATATTGGCGCTTTATTATTTTTTACTTTGGTTATCTTTGCAGTACGATCACCTGCAGCATCTTTAGAACCTTCATAGTATTCCGGAAAATCCTTTCTATAATCAAATTTATGGTAAGATCCACTTTTATAATTATTTTTATTAGTAGAACTTAATTTAGGATTAAAAGTAGACTCCCCAGTCATATCTAGTTTATTTTTTACTTCTCCGGTATACCCTTTTTTCACTGAAAAATAGTATCTAGCTGGATAGCCATTAGTTATAGCTAATCCTTGTGGTATTTGTTCCTTAAACTCATACTCGATTTTAGTTACGCGTTGATTAGGTTTTAAGCCCAATTCATTTCTTGTATATGTTTTTCCTTTTTCATGAGTTTTCAAAGTTATTTTTCCGTTTTTACCATTTTCAATATAATGAATCACAATATCATATTGTGGTTCGACTGGTAATGGGATATTTTCGCTAGACTCTGCATTGGTTCTTGCAAATTTCCACATATCACCTGGGGTTCTAAAAGTTTCTAAAATAAGATTATCATCAATTGTATACGTAACCTTAAATGACTTTAGATCATGTTCTTTGGCATAATAAAATCCCCATATATTATGTTTAAATTGTAATATTGCAGCATCGTCAACTGTAGGATTAGGGTTCTTTGTGTCGTTATCACCGCTTGCGCCATTGCCATCAGCAGGACCATAATGGGATGTATACACAAGATTACCTTTATCTTCGCCAGTACTACCTGCAGAATCAACGATTGTTATATTTGCTTCTGCTTTAGCAGCAGGAGTCAAATACTTATCATCTATAAATGTAAGGTTAACATTTGATTTATTAACGAGTTTTTTATTTATTAATGTTTTATTATCATTGACCTTTGTCCAAAACTTTAAAGTAATATCAAATAATCCGTTTTTACTATTTAATTGCTCCTCAATAGATGGTGCTACGAATTCCCAGGTCAGTTTATTTTTTGAGATTTTGGGTTGATAATTGTAATTCGTATTCATTCTTTCAAAGCTTATTCCTGATGGTAAAGTGTCTTCAATTATAATCTTACTACCAGGTTTCAAATACATTTGCCCGGTTTCTTTATATGGGATATTAACTTTGACTTCCCATTCAATCCAACTATTTAAAGTTGGAATGGAAGCTTTGCCACCTCGTTCTGTTTTACTTACTTTTTTGCTCATTGTGACAGAATTAGAAGCATTAATTTTACTTTTTGCACGATCTACTTGATTTTTCTCACCTTTTGCCGTTTGTAAGATTAAATTACTCTTAACTTCTAACTCTTTGTTATTCTCTAAGTAACCATTTTCAGTACTCACTTTAATTATTTTCTCGTACGTGATTCCAGATGGTAACATGTCAAAGTGATACTCTAATTGATTGGTATCCTTATTAAAGTTTGGAATAACATTCTCAATCGCAAGTTCTTTTAAGTCTTGGGTAAAGGTAATATGTTTAGATAGCGGAAGGTCAACAACGACTCTAGCATTTTGATACTTAACTTGAGAGCCCGTTGTTTTAAAAATCAATTTAAATAATGCGTCGGTACCAGATTCGACTTTGGGATTTATTGCTGTGATTCTTAAGTCCCTTTGTAACTCCGGAGCAGTTTCTATTAAAGGTTCTTCTTGAACCTGCTCTTTTGCTGTTTCTGTCACTTCCACCGGCGGTATACTACTGAAATCTTCTGTTTCTTCCACCTGCGTCTTATACTGATGATGAGTAGAGGCTATTATTTCATTCTCAAGATATCCCGTAAGTTTGATTGATTGTACCTCGTGCGAAAGAGTCTTTAAAAATAACTTTAGATTTTTAATAGGCTCTTTACTTTCTATTGTGACCTCATGCTCTTTTTCGTTGTAAGAAAGATCTTCAACGTTCTCTTGTCCATCGACAGATGAAGAGATGAACTGTGTTTCAGAGTCTAACTCAATAACTGTTTTATCCCACTCCTTATTAGGATTAAAACTAACGTCAATAACATCTAACTTCTCATCTGTAACCGTGTCCATTTTCACATCAAAAAGGTGTTCCTCTGCTTTCACACTTAATAATTGAAATGGTCCTATTAAGTGTGAAGCAATTAATACTATCACTAAAAAAATATTAATTTTTCGATTCATTCTAAAACTCCTTTCTTTTTGTTTTTATCATAGCATCTAGCTAATGAACTTTTTCTGAACAATAAATTTGATATAAAAAAGGCTATCACTTTCGAATAGTTAATCGTCAGTGATAACCTAATATAATAATCTTGATAGTCCTTTATTACAATGTTCTAATAAGCGTTATCATCATTTATCTAACTAATAATGCACTAAGCGTTTGAGGAAGAGGAATATCTAATTCTTCTTCCCAAAAAGAACGCGTCTCTCTTATAAATTTAACAGCTTCAACGATAAGTCCATGACGTTTATAATAATGATAAATGTAATCTATGTGTTTTTCTTCCAAAACCAAATCTTCCCAAAAACGCAACATTACTATTTTTAAATCAGGTAGAGCAATTAAATCATATTGTATAGCTTCAATAAGGTAGTGAATCACTCTTAAATGTAATGCCTCACGATATTCAGATGCCCACGAATAATCATTATAATAAAAATATTTACCTTTATAAATTTTAACTAAGTGATGACTATTTAGTTGTGATACTTTATTAGCTAGTATCTTTTCGATATATTTTATATCGTCTTTTATATTTATATTGAGGTAATATGCTCCTTTTTGATATTTAATAGGATTCTGGTTATAGAATTCCTTAAAATGTTTTCTTATTTGATAAATTGTCGTATGTAACATCATCGTAGTGGATTCTTTTGATTGATCTGGCCATAATAATTCAATCAATTTATCCTTTGTGACTCTTTTATCCTTCATATGATTCAGTAAAAAAAGAATCTCATATGCTTTTTTGGTTCTTAACAAAACTTCTTGTCCATTTGAATTATAAATAGATCCCTCATCAAATACTACAAAATAAAAAGACTTTTGATTTTCTAAACTAACCATATTTGACATACTTAGTTTTTCCATCATTTTATCAAATCTTTTTTTAGACACTGGCTTCAATAAATAGTCAATAGCATTGAGCTCAAATGCTTCCACAGCATATTCAGAATAAGCTGTGACAAAAACTATTTTCATCTCAGGAAACATTTCAGAAAGATAGTTACCTAACTCGATACCTGATAAACTTCCCATATTGATATCTAAAAATAATAAGTCTGGCTTTAATGTTTCTATTTCATTTAAAACGATTTCTGGATCTGAAATACTTTTGATTATCTTCAACTGTTCGTAATTTCCAATCAGTTTTTCCATCATCTTAATGGCAATTAATTCATCATCTACAATCATCACTCTCATTATCTATCCCACCTTTTTTCAAAAAAATCAAAATGTCTGTCCCAATATTCTTTTCAGACTTAAATATAAACTCTGCATCTAACACTTTTCTGATACGATCATAAGTGTTAACTAATCCAATTCCTGTTTTCTGAGAATTATCATGTAATATCTCCTCTAGTGTCTGATTGGTCCCTACCCCATCATCAGAAATCTGAATAATCACTTCGTTTTCTCTACTATAAATAGAAATCTTAACTGAACCCTTTCCTTTTTTGGGTAGAATACCATGACGTATCGCGTTTTCTACCAAAGGCTGTAATACAAGAGGGATAATTTTTATCTCTCTTAGATTCAATTGAGTGTCTATATCAAATACAATAGATAGTTTGTCCTCAAACCTAATCTCTTCAATTTGACTATAAGCCTTTACCAAATGTAGCTCTTGTTCTAATGTGATAAGCTGATCGGGTTTACTCAAATTATACTTTGCATGTAGCAGCTCAATAAAGGCATCCAAAACAACATACATTTTCTCTTCATCAAATTGAGATAAGCCAACTATCGTATTTAAAGTGTTAAACAAAAAATGAGGCTCGATTTGTGCTTGTAGCCATGAAATCTCATAGGCTAAAGACTCTTCTACTGTAGATTGTGTATATAATAAATTACCGACTTTTTCTGTCAGTTCAGTATAATCTAATGGGAAAACAATATGGTCATTAGCTCCACAATGATAGATATTTTTTATCTCTATTTCATAATCATTCGTCAATATGAGTATGACTGGCAATTCAATACGTTGATATTTTTTTCTAATAACCTCCGTCATATGATAACCATTTCGTGTCTTTAAAATAGCATCCATCAAAACTATATTAGGGTTAAAAGAACGAATAGTTTCATACATATTTTCAGTTGATTCCATTGTTCTTACAATATAACCATCATTCATCAATGACTTTTTTAAAGTCAACAACTTCAAATAATCATCACTTATGACTAAAACTCGTCCTCTTCCTTCAAAATTATTCTGTTCTTGATAATATTCCAAATGACGAATTCTTTCTTTATAATGTTCTTTTTCTTTTTCAACTTCTGTGTGTTGAAAATAGAGATTGAACACTAGACCACAAGAAGTTCGTTCAATTTCTAATCGACCATCTTGTTTTTTTACTAGTGTTTGAATCAAACGTACTTCAACTCCATATGTATAATCAAATAATACCGGAGCTAAATTCGGCTCATGAAGTGTCATCTTAACAAATTGAACATGTTCATCATCTATATCGGAATTAATTAATATGATCTTAATTTTAATTTCTTTTTTAACTTTTTTATTCTCGAAATATATTTTTTTTGTTCCTTCAATTTTTTTCGCAATCGAATAGATTTGAAATAAAATTTGAATAAACATTTGAGGATTGGCAACAATAGAATTGTTATTTTCATCCATATTTAAAATAGGTTTAATATGACTATACATCTTATCATGTTTAGATAGACTGCTGACATATTCAATTTTATCAATGACTGATATAAAGCGTGTATTTTCAATGTGATTAACATCTGACATTCGCGTCATTCCCATTAGATTTTCTATCAAATTGTTTACTTCTAGATTTATATTTTTCAACAGATGAAATTCATCTATAGGTATCGTTATCTCATCTTGATTAACTTTCTCTCGTTGAACCATACTATCTAATAAAATATTCATACTATTTAGTGGTACTTGTAAAGCTCTGGAAACCCTTCCGAGAAATATTTCGCGCGTATGATTCATATTCTCCAAATCATTGGTTAGTTCTTTTGTTTTCAAAAATAAATGCTCGTAATTTTTTACCCACGCAATCAATACGAAAAATACAGATAAAACAATGTCAAATGGATAATGGGGTAGTGAATAATTTGATCCAACTACGAAACGCCACCAAATCATATGGTGAAACATTGAAAGTAAAGAGTACAATAGAGCCCTTCTAGACGTCATATTAATATGCTCTAGTTCTAAAATATTCCAAATCGATATAATTAATACACCTATAAATATCCATAAATATAGTCCATAAACACGTAAAAACAAATCAATTGGTAACAATAGTAGTACTATACTGATCATAAAATAAGTTTTTTCAATTTTATCCAGAAGTGATAAACGATAATTTCTACTATTGTTCTTAACTAACTTCAGTAAAGAAGTTCCTGTCAACATTATTAAAAAAAGCTCTAGTTTTAACTTTTGTTGAGGAGATAAAGTAATATAGTAAAAGATTGCTTTTTCTCCCGTACTTAACATATATAAAAAAGCCAAACTTAAAAAGACTCCTGCAAAATGTAAATAATCCGAATTAATTTTAGCTATAAAAAATAAACTTAAAGAGAAGAGACCTACAATCAACAGTATTGTGCTTGTGAAAATTTCAGAATTTCGATTTAACACTGTCTTGTGTTCAATGTATTCTTGTGGGCCAAGTTTCATACTTCGAACGATACCACCTGCTTGATGAGGAGTATTAACGACTTGAACAACAATTTTAAGTTGATTTTCTCCTTCTTCCTTTTCAAAATTAAAAATACGTGGTGAAAATTCTCTTTGTTTCCCCTCATTTAGTTGGCTGTAAATTAATTCATTTCCAATAAATATATTACTTAATCCCTTTATATTCCCAGTATATAAAGCTAAATGCATTTCTTCTTCAGGCACGGTGACTTTTAGATAATAGGTCCCCTTATATTCATCTTGATTCCTTGTAAAGTGACGGTTCCAACTTTGAGGGACCTCTATTGTTTGACTCGTTTTAGTCTTATCTCTAGTAGGCAGCACCCACTTATCTTTATAAAACAGCCACTCTCCATCTAAATTGATACTATCATTCATTTCGTATTTATAATGAACTTTCCCATTTTTAACAAGTGGCTCATTTGGTTGATAACTCATAAACCAAATTAATCTAAATACAGTTAATATAATTAAAAAAAACAAAAAAAGATATTTCCTATTATTTTCCATTCACATAGTCCTCCCTAATAAAGAATACTATAATTAAACTAAAAAAGGACTTAATTGCGGATTTTTTATTATAAGTATATTATAAGCAAAGAAACTGAACGAAAAATGAAACCAAGTTCATTTTTCGTTCAGTTTCTTTATTTTCTTATGTATATTTCATCATACGACTTCTCAAAATCTAATGGAAAAAGAACATTATAGTGTTCCCAATACTTTTGAGTGTTTAAAAGTAAAGCCTTTATCTGAATATATTCTTTCTGTCTGTCTAAATTTACTACCAGTTTTTCTAACAATGATAAATCAGTCAAATAGTCCTCTTCAAATAAAATTAATAATTGATTCAATATATCTTTTGATAATGTCTCAAGATGTAGCCCATCTTTTACCCATTTAATACACTTTGTATGTATTATTTTCCCATATTGTTGTGCCCATCTATATGAAAATCCCTCAAAGTATTTCCCTTTGTACAATAATAATAATTGATGTATCCGTTCTTCATTCGGCGTCAAATCAAGTAGAGATTCAAGCTGTTTAATGTCACTTTGAACTTCAATATTTAAATAATAGATGCCACCTTTATAACCAATGACATCTTTAATTCCAATTGCATTAAACTTTTTTCTCATCTGATATAGTATCGTGTGGAATGACCCATCTGCACTTGTTTGACACGTCTGTGGAAATAAATCTTCAATAATTTGATCTTTAGTCACTATCTGATTGCTATGATGAAAGAGAAAAAATAATTCATATGCTTTTTGATTTTCAAGTAAAATGATCTTATTTTTGAGTCAGTTAAACTTATATTGCCTAAAGAGTGAATTATTAAATAGTTTTCTTTATTTCTTCTTTCACAACATCACGATTTACTATACTATAAAAGAATGAACGAATCCTGAACAAAAAACACCCTAGCCTCGTTATATGTGAAACTAGGATGTTTTTGCTATTTATAAGAGGGATAATTATCTAACATTCCCCATTAAGTTTTGAATAGGTTTTCTAATAGTGAAGAGGATTATTCCTGTTAGAACTGCCACAGCCCCAACAATTCCAAAATAAGCTGATTCATTTTGTGGTGTAAAGAATCGAGAGATTTGAGCATTGATAGCTTGTGAAGAGGCATCCGCTAACAGCCAAATCGCTAATGTTTGTGCTTCAAAAGCTTTCGGAGCAAGCTTGGTTGTAACCGAAAGCCCTACTGGAGACAAGCACATCTCACCTAAAATCATAATAAAGAAGCTAAAAATCAACCATAATGGACTGACACGTTGATCAGTGCCAAATAAAAGTGCTGGAAACATTAGTAAAACAAATGACAATCCTGCTAAAACTAATCCCAATGAGAACTTAACAACGGTTGATGGTTGACGCTTACCAAGTTTTGTCCATAATGTTACAAATACCGGTGTTAATAAGACAACAAAAACCGGATTTAAAATTTGGTACCAACTCGCTGGTACATTAAAGCCAAATAATGTTTGTTGCGTACGTTCACTAGCAAATAATGCTAGGATAGATGAACCTTGTTCCTCCAATGACCAAAAAACAATCGCTGATATAAATAGCGGAATATAAGCACGCACCTTGCTTCTCTCTTCTAACGACACATCTTTAGACCGTAACATTCTCGTAAAATAAAAAACAGGTAGACCTATCCCTAATACACTAATAAAATTAATAAAGAAATCAATCGTTAGATGACCCGTAACCGCCGCTCCTCCAAAGATAATTGCGACAATAATTAAAGCTAAAATGAAAGTTTTGATTACTTTAGGACGCTCTGTTGCCGTAATGGGATTGCTAGGCTGCTTGCCAATTTCTTTTAAGGTATATTTACCTTGGAAATAATAGACAATTAATCCAACTAACATTCCAATAGCTGCGACAAAAAATCCTAAATGATAGTTAACCGTTTGTCCCAACGTCCCCACAATAATCGGTGCTAGTAAACTTCCAATATTGATTCCCATATAAAAAATCGAGAAACCAGCGTCACGACGCACATCTTCAGGAGCATACAATCCACCAACCATACTTGAAACGTTAGATTTTAACATCCCCGTTCCAATAACGATAAATATCATGGAAATAAACAGTGCCGCAATTCCAAACGGTGTGGCCAAAACAACATGCCCCAACATGATAAAGAGCCCGCCTATAAAAACCGTCTTACGTGAACCAAGTAGGCGATCAGCCATCCATCCCCCAACAATACTCGACATAAATACTAGGGAACCATAAACAGACATAATCGCTACAGAGGTTGCTTTTGGTAAGCCTAGCCCTCCATTCGCAACCGTATCGTACATATAGTACAATAAAATCGCTCGCATACCATAATAACTAAATCGCTCCCACATTTCTGTGAAGAACAGTGTTGCCAACCCTCTCGGCTGACCAAAAAATGTTTTTTCTTCGGATTTCATAAAAACCACCTTTGTTTTTTGTCAGAAATTGCTTAAATTTTCTGAATTTTTTCTACAAATTATCTTCATCCGAATGAAAATAAAATGCAATTATTAAATTATACTCCCACTTTTTTTATTTTTCAATGGAATATCTTGCATAAATGATAAATAGTAAAAACAAAAACTGTATGATTATACATAAAAAGAGAACCATGCTGTATGTCGCATGGTTCTCTTTTTATGATCAAAACTATTTTTCCATAGGCTTACTAATAAACCACCAGTCACGATATTCAACGTCTTTATTGTCTTTCATCGTTTCACGACGTTCTTGAGCAAGTTCTTCTGTTTTTGCTGGCTCAATCAATACATCAGAACCTAAAATATCGTTGTTTGGCCAATTTTCAGGCATAGCTGTACCATGTTTATCCGCATATTGTAATGCCTTAACAGTACGGATAATTTCTGGCACACTACGGCCTGCTTCTTGTGGATAGTACATCATTGTGCGAAGAATTCCCTTGTCATCGACAATGAAAACTGCACGAACCGTATCTGTTCCTTTTGCTTCATGAATCATTCCTAGTTTATTTGCGACACGACCAAGTGAGTCCGCTATAATCGGGAATGTAATTTCTTGTCCCATATGCTCTTTAATCCACTCAGTCCATTTTAAGTGAGATACAACTGAGTCAACAGATAAACCTACAAGCTCCGTATTCATCGCTTTAAACTCTTCATGTGCTGCAGCTAAGCCAACAAATTCAGTTGTACACACTGGTGTAAAGTCGCTTGGATGACTGAATAACACAAACCACTTTCCTTTTAAATCATTTGGTAACGTCATCTCTCCATGAGTTGTTGTCGCTTTCATTTCTGGTAATGGTGCTCCTAAAATTGGTAATCCCATACTGTTTTCCATATACTACGCTCCCTTTCTGATTAGACTAAATAGTAATCAAATAATTAATTACCTTATATTATTATTTTAGTATAGCTTTCATATTTATTCAAGAGATACGCTGTGATGATTATCACACTTAAAACGATAATTACCTTAAATATGATTTGCTATTTAATTATGCAAAATTGTTATATTACCTCTATCCCTTATTTTATTTATATATTCTTTTATTCTAAATAGTCAATCATTCACTTTTATGTTAAAATTCATTTGTTAACTCTCACACATATCGTTTAAAAGGAGGCGTTTACTATGATAACCAGCTTCTTGAAAAGAAATGAATTAGCAAAACTAAAGATGTTAGCTATTATTTTATATCAGAATAAAATTGAATTAAAAGAACTAAGAGACACGTTAAATTACAGTACTAGAACTATTGCAAGATTAGTAGCCGAGTTAAATAACGACATAGAAAAATCGACGCTTTCCATTCCCAATATTATTATCAATGGCAAATATATTAGACTCCATTCCAATCTTGAAGATGAACGTTTTTTTACAAGCTACACAAAAAACTCTGTCTGTTTTATTTGAAATATTCACTAGAGTATCAATTGCTTCATCAGATATTTTTCAAGAGAGAAACAAACTTATTAACTATAGCTTCTCATTTAAACACCTCTCAAAGTCACTGTTATCAATTATTAAAGCAACTTAATGTTATATTACATCCTTTTCACATTAATATTGACAGCAAACACTTTGATTTGACTATAAAAGGAGAAGAAACACCGGTGACATTTTACCTTGCTTCGGCTTACGATATCTTTAATGTTTTAGAAGATCAGATTGTCTCTAATCAAAAAGAACTTTTTCATCCTTTACTTAGTCATGATGGCTTTAATATTTACGATTTCAACAATCAAGAAGTCTATTACATACGTCTCTTACAACGCGTGTATAAAGAACGCTATCCCTATCTATCTCATATACATCTCCACGACACAATTAAGCCGATACTAAAGACAATGGTTATCATTAACAATCCTTTTTCACAACAATATTTTCCTACTTCTGACAGCTTACTTTTTTATAATCTATACGTTCGCACAGTTATTCCATCTATCGATACTAGTAGTATGAGAAATCAAATCGGTGCGTTATTGACTCAATTACATTCAAACCCTATAATAAATTCACTCAATGCCTTAATCACAGAGTTATACCACTTTTTCCAACAGCATCAATTATCAGAATTTACACAATTACGAATAGATGAATTCCTTTATATGTTGACGCTACACACTTGTTATATTGATATTTTACACATAGATATAAAAACTTTACTCAAAGAAGATTTTCATACTCATATTTTATCTTTTTTACCAGATACACATTCTCAACTCGTGATCGATATAGAAAATATCGTGGCATCTCATGCGACTTCCTTTCCATTATGGTCAAGCGAAACACAACAACAATGGATACAGCAAATGACGAAGGTCATATGTAGCCTCATCTTTCCATTAAAACAGCCACGATTAAATATATTAATCGAATCTTTTTCTTACTACTCTAATAAATGCGCGCTTCAACATCAAATTGCTAATTACTTTTCAAAGGCTATGTTAGTTTTTGTGGATAATTCTCAAGAGGCCGACCTGATTATTACCGATCAAGAAATACCAAACACGCGAAACATCCCCCATTTTTTTATTTTCGATCATTTTTCAAATGATTTATGGGAAAAACTACTCGCCATGATTGTTCAAGAAGCGCATAAAAAGCTCATAAAATCAGTGGATACCACCTTTATTTAAATCGTCAAAAAGCTGCCTTTCTCATTAATATAAGAAAGACAGCTTTTTTGACACTTATTTAATAATACTGTTTTAAAAAATCAATTTCTTCTTTTGAAATACCATGTCCACCGTCTAAAAGCTTGACCTTAAAATTAGGAAACTGAAATGTTTGCAGACGTTTTTGCATTTGGATAATGGGGCCTGCAGGCGCTATATAATCATTGGCTCCCACTGTAGCCAATATCCGAGTATCACTAGACGTTGCTTGAAATTCATACTGAAAATCTGCTGGATGAAGTAGTATCACATTTTCAACAAAATTTGGCTTTATTTGTAAAATACTTAGTAAATAGTTAGCTCCATTTGAATACCCCATAGCGGTGACCTTCTCATAGCGAGAAACATCTATTTGCTCAAATTCTTGTAAAAACTCTTGAGCATACTCTTTCAATTTGCTTGCAGTCACTGGTTCTTCTTCAGGTAACGGAAAATAACGTCTTTTTCGACCTGTTTGCCAACTTCCTTCAAAACTTAAAACATCCGCATTGGGTGCGATTTCTCCTGTGATAGGTAACAAACTATAAATATTACCGCCTGTTCCATGAAAAGTAATGATAAGTTCACTACTCTCTTTATCTGCCGTAAACCATGCTTTTAACATACTACCCCTCCTGTTCCTTCAATTTCTTTTCAATAGCCTGACGCTGATTTTCTAAAAATTCTGGTAAAACAAGCGCCTGTTCAGACCATTTCACTTCCACATTATTTTTTACTTGATAATGTAAAGTAGGAGGCGTTGCTACTTCAAATAAAATCTGGTTAGGATCTCGAAGATAAATGGAGGTAAAAAACTCGCGCTCTTTAATCTCAGATTGCACGATGGCTCTGTCACTTAACTCCCTTTTAAGCCTCTTTAAAGATGCTATATTATCTATTCCTAAGGCAAGATGATGAATACCTCCTGTGCCTATTATTTCCAAAGGTGACACTTTATCTTCTATTAAATGAAGTTCATGAGCGACAGGATAGTCTTTAGGTCGATAGACTGTCACTGGCAAGTGAAGCAAGTGATACGTGGCTACTTTCTCAAAGTCAAAATAGGTTTCTAAAAAATGACCCGTTGCACTTGGATAGCGTAGACGCAAATAGACAAAAGCAATTCCTTGTATCAGATGATTATTAGGAATATCCGGATATAAGGCAGCATGCTCATTTTTCACATCACTTTGCACAACTAATCCTAAACGTTGTCCATCAAAATCTTCAAATCTCAACATCTGATAATGATGATAATTTTCTATTCCATAATGCGTAACGCCCCATGTTTCGAACCGTTTTTGCCAAAAAGAAAGACTCTCTTCTTCTTTAACAGAAAACATGACACGCTCAATAGCATTCGTCCCAAATTGATTCGTTTGAAAATCTTTCATTTCAAAGACTGTAAATTCTGTTCCTTCTTGTCCGATATCATCACCAAAGAACAAATGATACATACTCGTTTCTTCTTGATTAACTGTTTTCATCGTTAAATTTAATCCTAATATACCATGATAAAAATCATATGCTTTTTGAGCGTCACTACTAAGCACAGATACATGATGAATGCCTCTCATCATCGCTTTTTCCTCCCTTACTATACTTATTCATTTTTACTTATTATGACATGAAAGAGAAAATAAAGCTTGTTTTATGCTTATTTTTTGTAAGCTATAATTATCAAACTATTTCAAACAAACTAGCTAAATGGAAAAACAGGTCTTATCTCACCGGATAAGACCTGTTTGTTTTTATTTTGAAACCTCTTGGCCAGCAATACGTCCAAATACAATAATATCCGTAATCGCATTTCCACCTAAGCGGTTGCTTCCATGTATCACACCTGTTAGTTCGCCTGCTGCATATAATCCTGGAATTGGTTGCCCGTCTTTGTTTAGGACTTCAGTTTTGTCATTGATGACTAATCCTCCCATTGTATGGTGGACTGAAGGCGCTGCTTTTTCAATATAATAAGGCCCCTTCGCTAATGAAACAAGCTCTCCACGATGGTTAAATTCTTCATCTTTTCCATCTTTTGCATATTGATTTACTTTTTTTACTGTTTCTTTAAGATTTTGAATATCAATGTCAAAGAATGCTGCCGCTTCTTCTAGTGTATCTGCTTTGACGATCATCTTTTGTTTTAATAACTCTTCATACTCTGCTTCATGTACTTTCATTGTCCCTGAAATTTTGTTAATATCATCATTCCAAAGTTGATAAGTATATCCCCCAGTTTGTTCTAAAATGGCATTCGAAATTACATCACGACGTTCTAATTCTTCTACAAATCGTTTTCCTTCTTGATTGACTAAAATTGCCCCATCAAAACGTGTATCAGCTAACAACGAGATAACACCTGTTTTAGGATTACAGATAGGATAAGTTTGAATATTTTCCATATTCGTTAAATCAGCACCTACGGCTTCTGCCATAATGATACCATCTCCAGTAGACCCTTCAGTTACTGTAGACATATAGCTTTCATCCATTTTTTCATTATATTTCTTTCTCATTTCGACGTTTGAACCAAAGCCACCAGTTGTTAAAACAACACCATTTTTAGCTTTGTACGTAATCATTTGACCTTCTTTGTTTTCAGCTTTTACCCCTGTAATACGATTATTTTCTTGAATCAATTCTTTAGCTGTCGTATTTAATTTTATCGGAATTTCTAATTTATCCGCTTTTGCTCGGAATTTGGTAATAACTTCTTGACCCGTATGCCCTTTTGGTATTAACGCACGCTTATATGAGTGGCCGCCAAATTGAAATAATTGATCATCTAAAAATTCTACCTTAATATCATCTTTTAACCAAGTCGCAGCATCTAAAGCATTTTCCGTCATGACTTGAATCATATGTGGATCACCTAATTCATCCCCACCTTTGATTGTATCTTCCGCCATTTTTTCTGGAGAATCCCCTTTAATGCCTAATTTCTCTTGTACCCAGTTATTTGGTACATTCATTTCTGCTCCAGAAATTAAGGTGTTCCCACCAACAGCTGGCATCTTTTCTATTAAAACAACGGATTTACCTGCTTCTTTTGCTTCGATTGCAGCACTAAAACCAGCGCCGCCTGATCCTACTACTACGACATCAAAAGTTTGTTCAGTCGGTTCTTTCTCTGATTTATTTGACACTTTTTTACTTGCTACTAAAGTCATGCCTGATTTTTTTATCGCATCATTTACGGCTTCTAGGTAGCCTTCACTCGTTGCAGTCGACCCTGTCACGACATCAACTTCCGTTGAGTTTTGATTAATAATAGTTTGCTCTAATTCTTCATAAACAGGTTCAGCTAATACTTTATTTTCTCCATGATTTAAGACTTTGATATCTTCGATATGATTATCTTTCATCGTCACTTCTACTTTAATATCGCCGTGTTTACCATTTCCAGTGCCCTCAAATACTTGTTCTTTTGTTGCTTTAGTTCCACATGATGCTAATAGTACAATTGCTAACAAACTCGTCAAACTTTTGCCAATTCTTTTCATCAATCTTTTCCTCCATTCATGCTATACTATGTAAAAGCTATTCATTTACATTCATATATCTCTATTATAAGAGGTTTAATAGAGATGTCTGTAAACAAATGCGTCATTTTTTACACAATCCAGTACATTGTTATTATTTTCACTAAAGAAGAAGGGTTCATATGAAAACAATTAAACAAAAAGTCCTATTAAGTTCATCACTTCTATTTTTTGTGTTATTCATTTTATTATTTACTTATGTTCATTTTGAAATGAAGCAATCGATTTTACCGCTCAATCAACGGTTAAGCCAACAAGTCGTCAATGCCAAAAGTAAAGAAGTAAATGATTGGTTCAGTGAACGACTGAGTGAAGTCGCCACGCTCGCTGAATTTGGTAGCCGTCACGATTTATCAACCAGTGATTTTTTTATAGAAACGAAGGCACTGGAACAAAGACAAAAAAAGACGTATGAATCAATTCGATTAGTTGATGATAAAGGAATCTCACATTCCTGGATTACCCCACCATTCAATATCACGGAGCGTCCTTATTATCAAGCTCTATTAGATAACAATAAAAGCTCCTATATTATTAGCAATGCGCTTCATTCAAAAGAAGCAAATCAAGATATCATCATTATCTTATACCGCCTGCCTCAGAAAACATCAGAGCATATTCAATATATTGCAGCTGCGGTGAATATCATACAGATGGAAAAAATGACAGAAGAGTTAAACATCTATGACGGTGTAGGCACTTTAATTAATACTCAATTTAATACTACACTTCCTGCTATTAAAAATGAAAAAAGTGACCTTTTTATCTTTCAATCGCATATCCCTCTCTTACCTAACTGGCAAATCAATTACCAATTAACAGAGAGTGAGTTATTAAAAACAGGATTGCACATGCAAAAAATAATGTTATGGTTATTTATAATCTTAGTCGGAACGATCTTTCTTTTCTTTTTGTTTCAATTAGATATTCTCATCAAACCCATCGAGTCATTGACTGACGTGATGAAGCATATTACCAAACGCGAAACAGCTATACGTTCCACTATTATTAGAGATGATGAAATTGGGATATTGGCCAAGCAGTTTAATCATATGTTGGATGAGCTAGAGGCTAGTCAAAAAGAAAATACGTCGCGAGCTATACGACTATTACAAGAACAAGTAAAACCGCATTTTCTATACAATACGCTCAATACCGTCCAATGGTTAGCTGCTAGTGGTGAACATGAAAAAGTGGAGGAAATGATTCAAGCTCTAAGCGATTACTTTAGAACTGGATTAAATGATGGTCAGGAGTGGTCTACCATTGAAAATGAGTGGCAACATGTCGAGAACTATCTCACTATTCAACGAATTCGTTATGAACAGACTTTTCAATTCCAGGCTTCTATTCCGCAAAAATTGATTGAAACACCTGTCCCTCATTTTATTTTACAACCACTCGTAGAGAATGCCTTGTATCATGGTGTCAGAACTTCTCACTTATCTGAAGCTGATATTTTGCTTGAAATAACAGAAAAAAATAATCAACTACTTATCATGGTTAAAAATACCGGTACACTACCTAGCCAAACTACTGTCGAAAAAATCAATGCCTTTTTTAAACAACCTATTATATGTCGCGACAATGTTGGCTTTGGTCTCTACGGTGTCTACATGCAGCTAGCCTACGCATATGGCGAACAAATTCAGATGCACGCTTCTGTTTCTGACACACACTTTGAAATAAAAATACAACTCCCAAAAAAGATAGGATAGAAAGGACAAAAGATGGAACTATTACTCATTGACGATGAACCTATTTTTAGAAAAGGTCTAGCCAAACTTATTCAAAAAAACACAACCTATATTGAAACAATTTATCAAGCTGATTCTGCCAAAGAAGCACTAAATCAAGTGAAAGAGCATCCCAATGTAACGATTGCATTTGTCGATATCAACCTTCCAGATATAAATGGTTTAGATTTAATTAAACAGTTAAAAACTTTCAATCCTCAAATGTTGCTTGTCGTCATCAGTGGTTATGATGATTTCGCTTATGCTAGACAAGCCATTCAACTAAACGTTTTTGATTATTTATTAAAACCCTTAGCCCCTTCTGATGTCAGGCTTCTTTTACAAAAAATCGAGCAAAAAATCCTTCATCAGACATCGAGTCAAGTTAAAAACGAGCAGTTGTCAGCTTTGTCGGCAGCAACGATTCATATCATCAATGAGCGCTATGCTCAACCTGATTTGACACTGACTTCTGTTGCCGCTCAATTATTTGTCGATACATCTTATTTAAGTAAGCAGTTAAAACGTGATACCGGTAAATCTTTCAATGACTATTTGACCACTTTTCGTATTGAAAAAGCCAAAGAATTACTAACTCAATCAGATTTACACTGGCCTATTCAAGAGATTGGGGAGCGAGTTGGCTATCCCAATCCACATTACTTTAGTCGCATATTTAAACAACATACACAAAAAACTCCCACTGAATACCGACAAATTCGCTAAATAAATAAGCCCCTTATTATTGAATAGAACAATAATAAGGGGCTTACTTTTAAGCTTTAATAATGACAGTTGGGCGACCTTCATCTTGAATATGGATAGCTAGTTCCTCTTCATCATATTTCATATTATCCCAAGTCGTATAATAAATACCCGCTAATCCTAACGATTCAAAATTTTCGATGCCAACACTTTCCCACATAATCGCAAGCGACATACCACGATAATCGCTTAAAAAACTAACAGGAATATCCTCGTCAATTCCTTTTTCTTCTACTAAAACTTTTAACGGCACTTGTGCAAACGGCCCGTGCTTATCTTCTACCTGCTCTTTAAATGTTAAAATATCCATTATTCTCCTCCTTTATACTCGTTAATAGTATAACAGAAGCGTAATCTAAAATAACAGAAAACCAACCCAAATTTTGAGCTTTTTATGAAAACACATCCAATATACACGCGACAAATTCTTTATAATCATTACATGCAATGATTTTCTCTACATTCCTTATATCAGATAATATTTCAATAAAGTTTTGAAAAAAGTCATTGAAGAATCGCTTTTCATTTTCATTCGTAGCAATAAGACATACAATTTTGACATATGATTCTCCCCATTGAATTGGAGCCTCTTTTGCGATTAAAATACTGATGGTTGTTTTATTAGCATTATATTTTAAAGTATGAGGCATAGCAATCATATTATAAAAAGCGGTAGAAGATAATGCCTCTCTCTTGTTTACGGCTTCATAAAAATCGTTCTTCACAATTCTATCTTTTTCAAATTGTGAAACTAAAAATTTCAATGCCTTTTCTCTGTTATCAATTCTCTTACCTGAAAAGAACATTTTTTCGGGTAGATAATTTTCTAAACACTTCCTGAAGTCTTCGATTGATTTCTGATGATTTATTCGATATATTGCTTGCCTTATCAGTTCAAGATCTTTTTGTCTGAGAAAAGGTTTAATCTGTATAATTGGAGTTTTATATTTGACTTCTTTTTCTTCAATAAATATGGTTGATAATATCAAATCGTACTGTTCTAATCCATTTATTAAATAGTCGCTATCCGTTAAAACTTGTACAATTTCAATATCATTTTCAAAATGTTCATTTATTTTCAATATAATTTGCTGATCAATCTGATAATATTTAGGACAAATTAATAAGGTGCGTAGTTTATCAGATACTCCTTTTTGATACTCTAAAGTCGTTCCAACATGAAGAGCAATAAACGCTATTTCATCCTCACTCAACATCGTATTGAAATATTTATTTAGCTCATTTGATATAAAGACAGAAATATCATAAATTAATGGATAGGCATTTTTTATCTCTTTTAACATTGGATTTTTCACATTTTGATTCTTGCTTATCCTAAGAGATAAGTTTTTTAAATGTAGTAAAAATTGGATTTTAAATGGTTCGATATTCAAATCAATGTAATAATAATCATAAACTTGATCCATAATAGTATTTAAAATTTCTATAAATGACGCATCTGCTTCTCTTCTCATATCTTCCATTGTCAATTCATTAAAAGCGTAAGTACTTATATTTCCTAATAATAACATACCAATATATAAAACTTCACTTTCTTGAAGTTTTATTCCTGTCTCAGATAAAATTCTCATCGCAATTTTATTTGCAACATTTATTTCGTCCTGTAATTCGTGGATGTTAGTTTTTTTTAACTCTAAAGAATTCCCTTCTTTTACTCTATATAGAGCAATCATGATATGAAAACTGATATTTTTCAACATGTAACCATTTATGAACTTACCATTTTCTCTTAATTCTTCATCAATTATTTTTTCTATGTCTTGTTGAGATACAGTCAATCCTAAATTAATTTGTTTTTTTGAAAAAAATCCAGATGCGTGTAATTCCTCTCTCATAATAGTCGTCATTAATCGCCTTTTATTTTGTTCACTACCCATTAGTAGTAAGAATCCTTTCCTCCTTACTAGAGTTATTTGATAGTCTTCTAGATAAATGCGAATATCAGCTAATGTTTTAATTAGAGTAAACTCAGAGATAAACAACTCATCTGCTAGCTTTTTTAAATGTATTTCTTCTCTATTATTTGTCAATAGCTTAAAAATGACTAAACGAACTCGATCTTCAATAGATTCTGATATCTGCGTTGGATTATTAATGATATTTTCTTTAATACTTATCTTGTATCCTTCTCTAGAAGACTCTATATAATTCTTTGTTGTAGATGCTTCGTTTATTTTTTTTACATAATTCCTTATCATTCTTTTAGAAACGCCTAATAGTGCTGATAATTCTTGTGATTTTACCCACCTATTTTGTCTTAATAAATAATCGATTAGCAGTTTTTCATTTTCAGAAATCATCATTACCTCCAAAAAAAGAGGACATAAAGTCCTCTCACATTCATTTACAGAACGATTTAAAAACAACAATCATTATACAACTTAATCAATATCAATACCATTTGATTTTATTACTTTTTGATACCAATAGAAACTGTCTTTTTTGTACCTTTTTTTTGTTCCATTCCCGAAATTATCTTGGTCTACATAAATAAATCCATATCGTTTCTCCATTTCAGAAGTTCCAGCACTGATAATATCAATAGGTGCCCAAGGATGATAACCAATCACGTTAACACCATCTCGTATTGCTTCTCTCAACTGTCGGATATGTTCGCGATGATAGGTAATTCGATAGTCATCTTCAACTTGATTGTTATCTCCTAAAGTTTCTCTGACTCCTATACCATTTTCCGCAATCATAATAGGTAAACCTCTGTATCGTGTGTTTAGCTTGTCTAAAGCTATTCTGAGCCCTATTGGATCAATCTGCCATCCCCATTCTGAGGTTGGTAAATATTTATTTCGACTTCTCTCGTCCATATTCCATTCAATTTTATCTAAAATACAACCCATATCTGCACTTCTGACAGTTGTTAAATAATAGCTAATTGCTAAATAGTCAATTGTATTTTCTTTTAATAGTTTTAAATCTTCATCCTCTATTATCAAACTGATATTTTTTTCTTTAAAATATCGTTTCATAAAAGATGAGTACTCTCCAAAAACCATAACATCTGACATATATAATTGTGCGTGTTCATTTTGAATCACTGCCAAATTATCTTCAGGACGTTGACTAGATGGATATGATTGCATTTCATAATTCATCGAACCAATCTTAAACGCTTTGTTAATCTTTTTCCCTTCTTTGACAACCATTGCATTAGCAACTAATTGATGGTGAATACTCTGAAACTTAGCCAACTCTATATCTTCTTCCTCATCTTTTATCAAACCCAATGATAAATAGGCGTCCGTTAACGCAGAATTTATTTGATTAAATACAATCCAGTATTCAACTTTATCTTTATATCTTTCCATTACAACTTTTGCAAAACGAACAAAATAATTTATAACTTCACGGTTTTTCCAACCACCATAGTTTAAAACTAAATTCAATGGCATTTCGTAGTGAGACAATGTAATGACCGGCTTAATTCCTCTTTCTAGACAAGCATCAAAAAGGTCATCATAGAATTTCAAACCTGATTCATTAGGTTCTAATTCATCACCTTCAGGAAAGATTCTTGTCCACGCAATTGATGTACGGAAAGCGTTCATTCCCATCTCTTGAAATAAATCTAAATCACTTTGATAAGTATGATAAAAATCAATACCAAATCTCTTCGGATAAATGTTTTTATTATCAGTTAGACCTTTAGTAATGACTTCTCTACTTTCGAATACCGGTATATCTGTTGACTTCTCTAAGTCTATGAATGGAACAACATCATCTTGCGATACACCTTTGCCTCCGACATCCCAAGCCCCCTCAAATTGGTTAGCTGCAACACCACCACCCCATAAAAAGTTAGTTGGAAAAACGGATTCATTATTTTTCATTCTCTAATCTCTCCAATCTCTTATCAACCTTTTCAAAAATTTCAATCATCTTTTTAGCTATATTCCATTCACTACTAATGGTCATTAAAGTATCTTGGGCGTGTGCGAATAATAAAGAAAATGTTTGTTTCTCTCCACTAGCTTCACTTTGTATGGTCGTTGTTTGAGCTCTATGTGCTAAATTTATTTTCTTTTTAGCTTCAACCAGTTTGTTATCAGCTTCTTGAAAATCGTTATCTCCTATACTGCTTAACGCCTCCATTACTAGCTTTCTAGCATCACCAGCGTGTAAAATAATTGTCATAGAAATTTCATTTATTTTTTCGTCCATTAAATATTCTCCTATCTGTACTACTATCTTTTAATACGTTGCTTCCTCTTTCAATTTTTGAAGGTCATACACTTTGAAAAACGGATACCAAATTATAAATGATAGTACTGTCAAAACTATAAATAACACAACTCCGCGCCAATCTCCATTTACTAAGTAAGTTGAAATAGGATAAGGTAAATACCAAAGTTGAAAGGCTTTATACGGTATTGCAACCCAGCCCGATCTTAAAACAATATATGTAATTAGTGGCATTATTAGACCATTAATCCACATTGGAATCATCAAAATTGGATTGAAAACAATTGGAGCACCAAAAACGATTGGTTCATTTATATTAAATAATGATGGAGCAAATGTTGCCTTTCCTATTGCTTTTAATGTACTTGATTTAGCAAATAATAACAGTATGGCAAGAGGCATTGTATAACCAATACCACCAAAAGCAACCCAACCAGTGTATAGCACTTCTTGAGTATTAATATTAATTGCTTCTGCACCTTTAGCTACTAATGCAGCATTATCTGCAATTCCTTTTACCATGACAGGAAAAATAATTGGATTAAGCACCCACGTACTAATACCAAAAGAATATAAAAATGCCATTAAGAAACAAATAATCACAAATCCTGGTAAACTCTGACCGATTTTTTGTAAAGGTTCAAATATTTTGACGATAATATCAAAAAAGTCAATATTATTAATTAACAATAACCATGCAATGAATAGTAAAATAAAAATTGGAATCAGTGTATCAAACCAAACAATAATAAAATCGGGTAAAGTTGAGTCTTCATTAAAAAATGAAAACCGAGAAGCTGTCGACATTATCAATCCTACAAAAAGTCCAACAACTATCGCTACAAACATCCCTGCTGCACCAAATCGATCAAAATCGAAAGTAATTTGATTTTGTTCATTAATTGTTGGAACAATCAACATTAAGTACATAGTAACGCCTGTTAACCCACTCAATTGCTTTTTGTCATGATATTTTTTCTTTTCTAAGACATTGTACGGAATTAAAAATGAGATAAACAGACCTAGCATACCAAAAGAAAACGAATTAATTAATGACATATCTGGCAGTATCGGTTTTATTTCATTAATTAAAGATACTAACGTTATCAAAGATCCCACCAATATGAATGGTAAAATAGCCATAACTGAATCTTGGATTGAAGCAATCCATACATTCTTGGTTATCTTGTTTACACGAGGAGCAAACTTTGTCTGCATAAACTTCATTACTTTTTGCATCTTAAAAACTCCTTTTATTTATTTTCCAAATCCAAAGCAAAATCAATTGCCTTATTTCCATCTAACGGTCCATAAATATTTTGTGGTATCACAGCGACTTTCATAGGTCTATCTCCTAATTGCGCTTTTATATCTTCTTCCATATAACTTAAATGTGGCCCGATAAGAAGCATATCTGTAGTATCTAAGTGTTCTTCCAATTCTGACTCACTACGTGCTTGAATAGTTATTTCTATCCCTCTTTTCTTCGCTGCTTTACGCATGTTAGCAGCCATAAAACCACTAGAAGCCCCTCCGCCACAAACTAAAAGTATATTTTTCATCATGTTTCCTCCTTTAAACTTTATGTTTTTATTATGACATCGTTTTCATTTGAAGTGAGGTACATTTCTTTCCTCTTAATAGGAAGAAATCATTCAAAAAAAAGCCACCGAATCAATCACTTATGGATTCGGTAGCTTTTACTTTTTTACCCTTTACCGGACATTCAACTCCAGAACAATCACAACTCGATTCTTTCTTTATCCCATATTTATAAATGACAAGCGCCACTGAACTAAAAATAATACTTGCTAAGATTATCGTTCCCATACGTCATCTCCTTACAATACTTGAATCCCTTCGACTACTTCAGTTTTAGACACTGTTGGCTTTCTCACTAATAAATACCCAACAATCATCACGACTAAGACAGCTAAAAATGTTTCTATATTAAACGACGCCTCCTCAATCATCACATGACCAAACTGATACACCACAAAACTTACTAAATATGCTAATCCAGTTTGATATCCAATAGCGAATGTCGTCCATCGCCAATCATTCATCTCACGACGAATAGCTCCTATTGCCGCAAAACAAGGCGCGCAAAGTAGATTAAATAACAAAAATGAATAACCTGCAATCGGAGTAATCTGATTACTTAACAAGGGCCAATATTCTTTCCCTGTTTCAGAAACATTGTTGATTTGACCAAATAACACGCCAAATGTCCCTACAACATTCTCCTTTGCAATCAATCCTGTTATCGTTGCCACAGTCGCTTCCCAACTTCCCCATCCTAATGGTTTAAAAACAGGCGCGATACTGCGTCCCATAGTAGCTAATAAACTATTACTTGTTTCAACCATTTGTCCTTGATAGTCAAATGAAGATAAAAACCAAATAATGACCGAGCTAGCAAAAATCACTGTTCCAGCCTTTTTCACGAAAGATTTTGACCGCTCCCATGTTTGTCTCACGCTATTTTGAACGCGTGGCCAATGGTAATCAGGTAACTCCATAATAAAAGGTGCTGTATCCCCTTGAAATAATCGTGTTTTCTTCAAGATAATTCCTGACAATACGATAGCAGCCATGCCAACAAAATAAGCTGACGGAGCGACCCACGTTTGATGTGGGAAAAAAGCACCTGTAATTAGACCGATGATCGGTAACTTTGCAGAACACGGCATAAAAGTCGTTGTCATAATCGTCATTTTTCGGTCACGTTCATTTTCAATCGTTCGACAAGCCATAATCCCCGGTACTCCACAACCTGTTGAAACAAGCATCGGAATAAAGGACTTACCAGAAAGACCAAAACGACGAAAAAAGCGGTCCATCACAAAAGCAATGCGTGACATATAACCACAGTCTTCTAAAAATGATAAGCATAAAAATAACACCATTAACTGTGGTAAGAATCCTAACACAGCACCAACTCCAGCAATAATTCCCTCTAATATAAGCGCTTGTAGCCAAGGAGCAATCTTCCACACTGTTAATATATGCTCAACTGTCTGAGGAACCCAGTTTCCAAATAAAACATCATTTACCCAATCCGTCCCAAACGTTCCCACTGTTTGAATAGACAAATAATAAACTAACCACATAACCCCTGCAAAAATTGGAAAGGCGAGCCAACGATTAGTAACAACACGATCTACGTAATCACTGACTGAAAATTGATTGGAATTTTTCTGCACGCTACATAACGCGACGACTTTACTAATAAAGGCATAACGTTCGTTAATGATAATACTCTCACTGTCTTCTTTGAATATTTTCTCCGTTATTGTAATGATTTCTTCAAGTTCTGCTCTCGTACTTTCAGATAAATCTATTTGTTTTAATACCTGTTGGTCACGTTCAAAAAACTTAATACTGTACCATCTTTTTTGTGATGACGTTATCGTATCTGGAAGTATTGACGCTATTTCTTCCAAAGCAACTTCCAAACGGTTATCATATAATGGATAACTTGGTGCTTGGTTGCCATTCTTTAAGAGTTGCTCAAGATTATGAAGACTTTCGCTCACCCCTTTGTTTTTAATAACGCTCATTTTAATCACCGGCACACCTAAAGCATAAGCTAGTTTATCTGTATGAATTATGCTTCCTTGTTTCTCCAACACATCCATCATATTCAATGCAACTATCATGGGAATACCAAGTTCTAGTAACTGTGTCGTTAAATAAAGATGTCGTTCTAAATTACTGGCATCGATAATATTTAACAAAGCATCTGGCCGTTGCTCTATTAAATAATCTCGTGCCACGACCTCTTCTGGTGTATAAGGTGATAGAGAATAAATACCAGGCAAATCTTGGACGAGTAAATCAGAGTGTTGTTTGATTTGTCCTTCCTTTTTTTCTACCGTAACCCCTGGCCAGTTACCTACTGATTGATTAGCGCCTGTCAAAGCGTTAAACAAACTTGTCTTCCCACTATTAGGATTTCCAACCAGCGCCATCGTCTTTTTCTTCATATCCTACACCTCTTTTACGATAATTAACGCCGCCTCTGCCTTGCGTAGACTTAAATCATAACCACGAAGGTTTATTTCAATCGGATCTCCTAAAGGGGCAAAACTTTTTATTTTTAGGGCTGTGCCTTTTGTCATACCCATATCCATTAATCGACGTTTAACTGCGCCTTCAACCGAAAAATCAACAACTTGAACTATTTTTCCTATCTCAATATCTGATAGTTTTTTCAGGTGACCTGTCTCTTCTATATCTGCTTCACAGACCCGAATATCTGCTGCCAAATCTTGATCCAAGCCAATCTTTGTCCCTTTAAACGACAGGATAAGCGGTTGTGTCACATCATTTTTTAAAACAATCACCGGTGTTCCAACTCTCAGACCTAAATGACGTAAGTGCCGTTGATAATGACGTGCCCCTTCAAATGAAACAAACTCATACACGTGATTAAGACGACACTCTGTAAGCTTTATCATACATACTCCTTTACAAATTTAATCTTTCACATGATTAATGATATTGATAATCATTCTCAATATCTATATCTTACACCGTCAGTAATCAGTCGTCAATCATAAATTGTGATAAAACAAACAAAAAAACCTTTCGCAGAACGAAAGGTTTTCAGTGACTTCGTCTAAAAACTAATGACCTAATTCTTCTTGTTTAAAACGTTTTTCAACAGCTAAAAAGAACGGTAAGTAAAGCAACACATCTAATACAATTAATACGATTTGTAAAAGAGAACCACGCACGCTTCCAGTTGTTAGGAATCCACTAATAATTGGTGGCATCGTCCAAGTCGCAACCGTTCGTGTTAAAGGAACAAGACCTGTTGACATCGCAAAGTAAGCAACTACAACATTCACAATAGGTGCGACAATAAACGGTAATAATAACATAACATTAAGAACGACCGGTAAACCAAACATCGTAGGTTCATTAATATTAAAAAGACCAGGCACAACGGTAATAGGCGCTAACACTTTTGTTTGTTGACTTGTTTTCTTTTTACGTGCTAGATAACCTAGTACAAGCACTAGACCAATCGTTGCACCACCGCCACCAATATAGATAAAGTTGTCCATAAAAGCAACTGTAAAGATATGTGGTAATTCTAGCCCAGCTTGATAAGCTTCACGGTTTGCATCTAAATTAGCAATCCATACTGGCTGCATAACAGAGTTAACGACATTCCCACCATGTATTCCCACAAACCAGAATAAACTATTCAAGGCTACAACAATAATCGTTCCAAAGACATTACTTCCTAACAACCCTAATGGTTTCCCTAAAACAACCTGTGCAACATCATGTAAATTCGGTAAAGAAAAGGCATCAAGCAGACCAAAAACGATCAACCAAAATGTGATTAACACGGCACCTGGAATAATCGCACTGAAACTTTTTGAAACAGCTGACGGAACAGTTTCTGGGAGTTTGATTCGAATATCACGGTTAATAAACCATTGATAAACATATCCATTTATCAATCCTAAAATAATAGCAATAAACAATCCTTTAGCTGCCATATAACCAGCCGGCATGCCGGCCCCTGCATCAGATGTCACAAACGGGGTCACCGTAATAAAAGTAGACAGTGACACAATCCCAGAAGAGATACCGTCAACTCCGTATTGATTGGTTAGACTATAAGCAATACCGAAACTGGCAATTAGTCCGATCAAACCAAAGCTACTATCGACACCCTTCCATAAATATCCAGCTACCCCAACTTTACCTAACCAATCTTCCCAACCAGGTACAGGAAAACTTGCAATCACCATAAACAGTGACCCAATAATGATGAGAGGCATTGCAAGAGTTATCCCATCACGGATGGCAATAAGTGCTTTATTCGCACTTAGCTTACTCGCTACTGGCAACATCTTTTCTTCTAAAAACTGATTAATTCTATCCATTTTATACTCCTCCTTTTTTATTAACGATTAATAGATCGAGCCATCATCGATGCTGTGTGTCGCATACCACGAATCGCCTTACTCATAGCAAAAATGTTTTCAACAGGTGCTAGGCCAGCATAACCAGCGTCACCGATATGTTGAATATCTGCACCACAAATTTTATTTTCAATAGCAATATGTTCTAACGTCGACGGATTTGCGCTTTCTTGACTCGTTCCGATCGCGGTTAACACTAATGTATTTTTTTCATGAGCACGACGAATAATAGGTTTTAAATCCTCTTTATCAAAACCAGGTACCGTTCCTACAGCCGGCACTAAAATAATATCCGCTCCTGCTTCAATAAACGCATCCACTGTTGCTTCATCGATAATCTTCTCACTCGCACCTGCACCATGCATTTTTCCCGCAATAATCAAACCTGAGAAATGTTCCCGTGCCACTTCAACCGTTTTGATGATTTCTTTATTACTGACACCAGTACCTGGATTACCTGTGAAACAGACAAAATCGACTTTTAATTCTTCAATTTGTTTTATCGTTGTTAAACTCGCTTTACGCCCCTCAGCAATTTCTAAGCGACTTTCTACCATGGCTGCTTCTTCATCAACTGGCTCCAAGTTCACACCTACCGGGCGTCCTACTAGCTTATGCAGAGTTTCGACGAACGTTCCCTCTTCTTTAGGAAGTCCTCCAATTTCAGGTTGCATGACATCAATACCATTTAATAAAATCATATCCGCCCCAAAAGCACGTGCTAATTCCGCATTTGTAATATCATCCACAAAAGGCTCACGAAACACCACACTTTCTGACATAATCACACGGCCCTCACTTGCCAAAATGCTTTGCTTTAATTCCTCACGTGACATATTGAGAATTTCTGAAGCATTCGCACTAATTAATCGTTTCCCCATAATACCCTCCTATTTAATTATAAAAAATAAATATAAATAATATATAAGCGTTATCATTTCTTTATTTATTTCTTTTTTATTATCATTAAGGCTATAATAAATAATTTTTTGTTATTTGTCAACTAATAAATAACAAAATATTCTATTTTTTATTTATAAAAAATAATCAATATGCTATACTTGAATAACTAGAGATGGAGGGATTATATGAAACTTACAAAAATCCAAAAAGAAAGACGCTTGAAAGTCCTAGAGGTTCTCTATAATAAATCACCTATTTCACGGATTGATATCGCAAAAGAAACAGGCATCACCCCTGCCACAATTAGTGACATTACCGGACAATTAATAGAAGAAAAACTGATTCATGAATTAGGAGAAGAAAGTGACTCCAATAAATCAGGACGAAAAAAAATCTTACTCACTATTTCCAATCAGCACAGTTTTTATATGGGCATCGAACTTTCTGAAAAATTCTTTTCTTTTGCTCTTTGCGACAATAACGGTCATTTACAAGAACAAAAAGTGATTGAGCCAACGCGTCTTGAGAAAAATAATCTAAATGATATCTTTTATCAACATTTTCAAGACTTTTTGAAACAATGCTCTCCTTATCAACCAGTTGCACTTGGTATCGCACTTCCAGGACATTTCCAAGCAGAACTAAAAAAAATACAGACAAATAATCCTTTTTGGAAAGATTTTAGTTTTGATAAGGTATTCGAACTGTTTAACAACCCTATTTACTTTAGTAATAACGTTGAATGTCTAGCAATTTCAGAACGTCTATTTAATCCGCGAGTGAAGCTGGAAAACTTTTCAATCTTACATGTTGGACGCGGTATGTTTTGTTCCAGTATTTATAACGGAAAACTATATGGGAATGAAAATATTCTTGTCGGAGAAGTCGGACATATCGTGGTACATCCAGACGGGGAACTCTGTGAATGTGGAAAACGTGGTTGCTTGCAAACCTATGCAAGTGAGGCATGGATTATCAAAAAGTCGGAAATTCTATATAACAATTCAGAAACTACTTACTTAAGACAACTATGTCCCATCAACGAAAAACTATCAGTTGATACCATTTTAAACGCTTATCAACTAGGTGATGAGGGCGTCATTAACATTTTACATAACGCGATCAAATATTTAGCCATTACGATTAATAATATTGCTATGATGATTGATACCCATCATATTATTATTCATGGACAACTATTCGATGAACCACAATTGTTTACTCTTTTAAAAGAACAGGTAGAAAAAAATATCATCCTACTTTCTTCTGTTTCTAAACAAAAATTATCACTCAAACCTTATCATCCGACTAACGGAGCCATTGCTGCGTGCGGTTTATGCGTCGAACAAACACTATTGAGATAGAATACAAAAAGACTGTTGAAGATAAAACTTCAACAGTTTTTTGTCGTGCTAAAAGCAACTGATAAAAGAGGCTCTATAATTTAAAGGACTGATGAATCAAAAAATGATTCATCAGCCCTTTTTTAATTTTCTTAATTTTAGGTATTAAAAAGCATACCGTTCTCCTATATGATTAATTTACGACAAAAAACCAAACGGGAGGCGATATGCTCATGTCTAATGATATCAAAAAATTACT
>NZ_NGJW01000005.1 GCF_003987555.1 Vagococcus lutrae
ATGGTTATCGAAGAGTCACCGAAGTGATAAGAAGAACTCAAATTATAAACAAAAATACCGTTCAAAAAATAATGCAGAAATATGGTTGGAATTGCCGTGTAAAAGTAAAAAAGATAAAGAGAATTGGCAAGGTTCATAAAATATGTGACAACGTATTAAACCGGAATTTTAAAAGTGAAGAGCGCTTTAAAAAATTAGTAACGGATATCACTTATCTACCCTTTGGCTCTAAAATGATGTATTTATCCTCGATTATGGATTTATATAACGGAGAGATAGTCGCCTATAGTATTAGCGATAAACAAGATGTAAATTTTGTATTAGATACATTAAATCAACTACCAGAAGTTAATGATTGTATTTTACATAGTGATCAAGGCTCTGTGTATACATCTTACACCTATCAGCAAGAAGTAACGAAAAGAGGCATTACCATGAGTATGTCCCGTAAAGGGACTCCTGCCGATAATGCCTGCATCGAATCGTTTCATTCCTCTCTAAAGTCTGAAACGTTCTATCTCGATAGACTCAATAATGAGCCTACATCTATTGTAATTCAAATCGTGATAGATTACATTAAGTATTATAATAAAACACGAATTCAACAAAAATTGGGCTACAAGTCACCGATAGAATATCGGCAATCTGTAACCCAATAAGAAAGCTTTTTTGATACTGTCCCATTTTAATGGGTCAGTTCCCAAGCTCAAACTTGCTTCACGTTTTTCTTTTTAGTCTAAGTACAATGACATATGGTCATACAAATGATTACTAATTGTTACTAAACCGTCTGTTTCAAACCCAACACGATGATACAATTTTTTGGCACGTGGATTTTCTTTATCTACGTTCAATCCAATGCGGTCTGCACCTTGTTGTTTCGCAAAGTTTGGTAATGCTTCAAGTAAACGGGCACCAATTCCCTTACCGCGCTGATCCGCTCGAACAGCTAAACTATCCAGATACCATTCTTCTGGACTGGCTTCTTTATCATGAAACATTTTCTCACTCTCATCAATTCCCATGCGACTAAAAACATCCGTCAATGGTAAGTCGATAATCGCTTCTTCATGTTCCATATAACCAAACGCGACCCCTAAAATCTCATTATCTTCTTCTAGTACTACCGCACGTTTATACCCGTAACGGAAAGTTTCATCACGGAATCCTTCGCGTAATATCTCCGTTACTTTCTCTTCCCCATGTTTTAGTAAAAACTCTAATTCCATATCTTTTAAAATAATCATAATTAAAGGGATGATTTGTTCAACATCCGATAATCTTGCTTCTCTTATCATCTTTGTTCCTCCTAAATATTGTCACCTATGCTCTAATCTAACGGATATTTAAAAAAAGGTCAAGAAACTGCTCTAACAGTCTTGACCTTTCTCTTATAAGACTTTAAATAAAATACTACGACGGCCAAAGTTTACTGCTTCGCCTTGACTGCCTACAAAGATATCAATAATGTGACCTTTTACAACGCCACCTGTATCTTCCGCACGGTAAACTCCTGAATAAGCTGGGTTACTTGGGACTTCAATCTGTACAAGTGAGCCAAGCGGTATAACCGAAGGATCAACCGCAATCGTACGGTGTGGTGCAGGTACAGTACCTGTTGCCGTTTTATTTCCTGTTGCTATATACGCTGTCGCTTGACCAGAAAGCATATTAGCTGATTGATTTTGCTCAGGAGCTGCTGGTTTTTCCGGCGCCGGTGTTGGTGCTGGCGCTGGCTTTGTTTCTGTTTGAGGTGCTTCGCTTGTTTCTGGTTGAGAAGGTGCTGTCGTAGCACTCTCCGTGTTAGCTGTTTGTGCTGCTTTCTCCGCTGCTTCTTTCTCTTTGCGCACCTTTTCTTGTTGTTCACGTTTCGCTTTTTCTTGCGCTTCACGTTCACGACGCTCTTTAGATTCTTGCGCGATTCGTCGGTCTGTTAAATCTTTTAACACCGTATTATTTTCAGCTAACTTCTCTTCCAATCCAGCCATCTCAGAGTCTAATGATTGTTGCTCTGTTTTAACAGATGCTTGTTGTGTTTTTAATTCTTTTTGAGTTGTTTCCAGTTCTGTTTCTAATGTCGTCAAACGCTCTTGCTCTGCGAATAATGACGCTATTTTTTCTGATTCTGCCGATTGCATTACCGTCACGGCATACGCCCGACTTAAAAAGTCAGATAAATTTTCTGCTTCTAAAATCGTTTGAATCCCCTCACGACTTGCTCCCTTTAATTGCAAGCCCTTCAAACGTTCTGCTACAACTTCTTTTCGTTTAGCAATCGTAGCTTTCGTTACACCAATCTCTTTTTGAGTTTCATCGATACGTTTTTCTGATGATGCAATATTTTTTTCAATTTCAGCTATTGCTTCGTATTTTTTATTAATAGAAGCCATCACATTAGTAATCATTGAATCTATTTGTTCCGACTCATCTTTCACTTGTTGTTCTTTTTCTTTTATCTCACGTGTTGATTCTGCATAGGCAGGGACACTAAATGAGGTTAGCGACAAACAAGCTAATAAAAGATAAGTCATCATCTTTTTAGGATTCACTTAATACAACACCTTTCTCACGTTTCATTCTCTCTCCAATATTATACGACTTTAATAATTATCATATGTAACAATCTCTTTACAAAATGTTACGATATGATGTACGCTTTAAACACAACATTAACTATTTTATAGGAGTGAAGTAAAATGTCAACCCAAACATACTATGCTGCCCCGCTCTTCTCAGATATGGAACGCTTTTATAACGAGTATCTCGTCAAAAAGCTGCGCGAGCATTTTCCAAATGAAACATTCTATGTGCCACAAGAACAAGGCGATATCAATGACAAGCAGCAATATGCTGACTCTAAAAAAATTGCCATGTATGACACGAATGCCCTATTAGATAGCCGCCTTATGATAGCCGTCCTAGATGGTGCGACCATTGACGTTGGGGTTGCTTCAGAAATTGGGGTTGCTTATCAAGCTGGTATTCCAGTTGTCGGTCTGTATACGGATAGTCGTCAACAAGGAGCCGACAACCCTGAAAAAATTGCGGCCTTAAAAGAAGTCGCTGAATCTCAGTTTTCCTATGCGAACCTCTACACCATTGGCTTGATTAAATTAAATGGTAAAGTAGTCGCGAGTGAAACAGAATTTTTTGAGACACTTGCCTCATTCTATGACACACTTTAAATCCGTATAAAAACGTGAGAAGTATGCTCTAAATACGCATACCACTCACGTTTTTCTGCTACTTACTTGATTCTCTTTCCTTTACCTTAGGTGCTACATAGCGAGCAATAAGATCAGTGCCAATACGATGTGGATAGTCCTGTAAAGCTATCAGTTTTTCTCTAACCCCTTCTACATCTCCCGCACGATAAGCTTGCCACACATCCCAATCTTTTTCCGCACGAACTAGCCACGGTCCTACCGCTTTTTGAAACGCGTCATTTGGAAACGAATGAAGTTTCTGTGCTGCTTGATAGAGCCGTCTTAATTCGGCTTCAATTTGTTCTTCGTCCTCATTCATCAATGCCAACGATTGCGTCAATGAAACTGTCTCACGCGTGAAATGATTAGGATTAAAGGCTGCCCATGTCAGCATCGCTTCTGCAAATTCTTCTCCTACATAATGCTGTATAATGTCTTGCCAAGACGCGTCCAAATTAAACCCATCACTATCCCATAGGAAATCGCGCATACTTAGAATCGTAAGCTTAGAAGCTTCCCACTGCGCCATCGGATTTGAAACAACACCTACTACTTGATACTGAGTGTCTGCTAAACGTGGTGAACGACTCTCATACGGGCTCAAGAAAAGTAACTCATAGTCTTTCAAATAGTCATTCACGGGAATATTATCCCAAACGACTATCGGACGTTGATACGCTTGCGCCATTTTTTGAATATCTTCCGTGCGAATATGCGAAGCCAACGTTGCCGGTCCCGTCCAAAACAATGGGACTTCTGGAGCCAAATGCTCATTTAAAAGTTCTAGATATAAAGAATCATGATGATTATCATACTCTGTCGGGCAGGCGACCAGTGTATACGTCGCTAGTGTGTGTTTCAAGTAGTCATTTACTTGGTTGACTAAAAAAGCATGCGCAATCGCTGAATGTTCAAAAATAATTTTTGGCTGTCCTTTTAAAATATAGTCAATATCGTCTAACAACAAACCAAAGTTACGAATTCCTAAATCAATCATTTGTTTTAATTTATCCGTTAGAACTTTTATTTCACTTGGTTGTGTATAATCAATATCATTTCCTGGACTAATCATGTAATAAAAGTCAACATTTTGTGATTCAGATTCGGCTAACAGCTCTTTAAATTTTTCTAAATCAGCTTCAGGGTAGTGCTCACGCCACTTTTTACGCTGAAGTTCATCATCTTTCGGCGCATACATATACGTATTCATCCGCTCTTCTCCTAAGAATCGGATAACGTCTAGACGATCTTCATGTGTCCAAGGAATCCCGTAAAACCCTTCAATTACCCCACGCATATTAAATGACGGCTCGTGCGCTACCGTGACAATCGGAACACACCAATAATCGCCACGTCTAGTCACTCCTTTCATCAATGCTTCAATGGCGTAACGTAACCCACGCATGTGTTGCGTCCGCACAACGATATTCTTATCCGATGTTATTTCTAAATAAAAACTGTCGCCTGACATCTGACGGTCAAACTCATGTATCAAAGTGAAATCATATTCTTCTTGAGTGTCATTATTAACCCAACGAATCGCTTCACGCGTTATTTCTTCATTAATTAAAGAGGTTGCCGTCTGAAAACGAAAATATTTTCCTACGAACTTAATGGTCATTTTATCCTTTTGTACAAAGTGATAGGCACCTTTTGTATAAACTTCTTGATAATCTTGCAAAGCATGTTGTAGTTGATTCATCTTATTCCTCCTAGTTTTTTTTAACGGGAATCGTTAGTCTTTGACTGAATGTTCCGGATTGAACTGTCAGTTGGATATCTTCGTGACAATGACTAAGCGAACGCACCCATACACTCGCTGACCCGCCAATTAACGCCACCGTTTCAGGTGTTAATAGCTCACCGTTTTCAATTTGGATGGTGACACTTCCCATTAAAAATGGCAATACATTGTCCATTTGATCGACTGCTTGAATACCGACTCGCACGGTATCCCAACTATCACGATTATCAAGTGCTCGCTCTTCATCCACGTAAACGTTCAATCCCGCCCAAATTGGATTGTGACAATAGGATTGACGCGCGACTTCCTGACCAGCAATTTTTCCAACAAACGTAATATCAGAAAACGCATGGCCCCACATAATATCCATATTTTTAATTAAAATAGGTGGGTAAGGTAACGACGGATATAAATCTTCTTGACGCGTAAAGGTTTCAATATACTGACCAGCATAATGCAACTCTACCTCATCACAGTTAGTGAAGACAAAAATAGGCATATTCATTCCCATATTTCGATCACCACGTGTCCAGTGTGTCAGAGGCGTCATCACAACCCGTTCTTCGGGGGATTGTTGACTGGCATAAACACTCGCCGCCCACTTTGGCTCGCGATAAGCATCCATTACACCGTGATAACAAATTCGGTCACCTGAGCCAAAGTCTGCATGTGTATTATAGTCAAAGGCACACCAACCAATCGCTCCACTATTCTGACGTTGTTCATACATCTTATTTAAGACTGCCGCATGACGTAGGGCATGTTCTGTCAGACGCTCTTCTTGATCAAATCGTTTCGTAGGAAACATATGACCGGCATATTCTGTGACCATATAAGAAGTCTCAGCATTTCCTGTTACTTGTTTAGGGTCACGTAATACTGTAATAGCATCATTTCCATGTGTTTCATCATACGTCTTCACATGAATCAAGCGTGATAATTTATCTTTATCACCACCGTCATAAATAAAATCATTCATCGTATAAACATCTTCTAAAAAGTCACTGTTTTCCATGTAACGCACGCCGCCTGTTTGACGACTAGGGTCAGCTTTTTTAGCCATCTCATTCGTTCGAGTATACAATTCATGGTGGTCCCAAGATTCATTAACACGAACCCCCCACAAAACAATCGATGCATGGTGACGGTCTCGTAAAATCATCTCTCGGACATTTTCAACCAATACCTCTTGCCATTCCCCTTCGCCAATATATTGCCAGCCGGGAATCTCTTCAAAAACAAGCAAACCTATCTCATCACAACGATCCAAAAACGCAGGCGCTTGAGGATAATGAGACGTTCTTACCAAATTTAATCCCAACTCATATTTTAAAATATCCGCATCCCGTCGTTGCGCACTATCAGGCATAGCATAGCCCGTGTGAGGAAAAGACTGGTGACGGTTAAGACCACGAATCTTCACTAATTCACCATTTAAATAAAAGCCTGTGTCGGTAAAAAGAGCTTCCCTAAAACCATGACGAAACACATAATCATCTTGTTTACCAATCGATACTGTCACGTCATATAAAGAAGGTTGTGTTAAATCCCATTCTTCTACATTGGCTAGCACGCCTAGTTCACATGCAAACTCGCCTGATTTATCTAGTTGAAAATACTTCTTAACTAGCGTCTGATTATCTTTTGCAACTGTAACAGTAAGTGTTTTACTCGCGTCCTCGGTCAGACTGACCCATTCTCCTGCTAAACGCACATCATAAACCCCTTCACTGTGACGGGTGGTTTGAAGATAGGGATGCTGAATAAAGTTAGTAGAACGATATTCTAGTGCTACTTCTCGATAAATCCCACTATAAGTGAGATAGTCTATCGTCCCTCCAAAAGGTGGAATATCTGACCGTTCACTACCGTCAACTACTACAGCAAGCACCACTGGACCCGTTTCCGTTACATTTTCAGGCAAGCGATACTCAAAAGGCGTGTACCCTCCCTTGTGACGACATACTTCTTGACCGTTCAAATAAAGTTTGGCGTAACCCATTACCCCTTCAAAACGAATATAGGTCGCTTCTCCAATTTCTTGAGTGAGTATATAATAATAACAACTTTTCTTTTGATAGCATTTTTCATCAAAATAGTTTAAAGGTAATAGTTCTGTCGTATGTGGTAATCTCACTTCTGTCAACTGTAGAACCTCATCGACAGTCTTAAATTCATCTCCAACTTGGTACGTTTCTTTAAAATACCAATGATAATTCATTCGTTCTTTTTTACGCATGCGCTTTCCCTTCTTTCATTCTCTGTATGACCGATTCTGTCGGACAATAACTAACTAGTATCATCATAGCAAACTTTATGGAAACGCAACCAAAATCACAAAAAACACCAAGCAAATTTTTATTACACATTGACAATCTTTACTATTTTTATTTTCATAACACTTATTTCATCTTTTTAATAACATTTATTCACATTTTTTTCATATTTAAGGTCTATTATATAGACATACCAACAAACAACCCTAACAAAACTTTTCATTATTTACTCCTCCAAAGTAAATAAAAATCTCCTTTCTCCCTTGGTACCCTCTGAGGGAGATTCCTTTGAAATAGTCCTAAGCTTTGCTTAGGACTATTTTTTTGTGCAACAAAAAATGCTGAGAAACTGAATATCCAGTTTCTCAGCATTTTAAAATAACACACTATATGACTATTAAAACAAACCTGTAATCTTTCCATCGCGGTCAATATCAATCCGCTCTGCTGCCGGTGATTTTGGTAAACCTGGCATCGTCATCATATCGCCTGCTAAAGCAACAATAAATCCAGCCCCCGCTGACACTTTCAACTGCTTAATATTAATCTCAAAATCCTCTGGCGCTCCTAGTGACTTCGGATTATCTGAAAAGGAATACTGAGTCTTCGCCACACAAATCGGATACGTACCAAAACCAAGACGCTCGAGATTGGCCATTTCTCTTTTCGCAGCAAGAGAGAGAACCACACCTTTTCCACCATACACTTTTTGGACAATCTTATTAAGTTTCGTTTCAATCGAATCTTCTGAGTCATAGGCATATTGGAAAGTCGATGCGTGCTCTGCTAAGGAAACTACTTTCTCAGCCAGCTCAATCGCTCCCTTACCCCCTTTAGCCCAGACTTCTGAAACGGCTACTTCTACGCCTAATTGACGACAAGCTGCTTCAACCGCCTCTTGCTCAGCTATCGTGTCTGTTGGAAATTGATTAATCGCGACTACAACCGGCATACCATATACCTCTTGTATCGTCGCAATATGCTTCATTAAATTCGGTAAACCAGCTTCAACCGCCGACACATCTTCTGTTCCTAAATCAGCAAGTGCGACCCCACCGTGCATTTTTAAAGCACGAATGGTTGCGACTAATACAACCGCATCCGGCTGAACAGATCCCAAGCGGCATTTTATGTCCATAAACTTCTCCGCGCCTAAATCCGCACCAAACCCTGCTTCTGTTACAGTATAATCAGCAAGCTTTAACGCTAACTTCGTAGCCAACAAACTATTACAACCATGAGCAATATTAGCAAAAGGACCCCCATGAATTAACGCAGGTGTATGTTCCAACGTTTGGACGAGGTTAGGATTCATCGCTTCTTTTAACAACGCCGCCATAGCGCCCTCAGCCTTCAAATCACCGGCTGTCACAGGCTCTCCTGCAAAATTATAGGCCACAATAATACGACGTAACTTCTCTTTTAAATCCTCCAAGTCATGAGCTAAACATAAAACAGCCATAATTTCAGACGCTACAGTGATATCATAACCATCTTCACGAGGTACACCATTTGCTTTCCCTTGCAATCCATCCACAATATAACGCAATTGACGGTCGTTCATATCGACGACACGTTTCCAAGTAATACGACGTGTATCAATCTCTAATGCATTGCCATGATGAATGTGATTATCCAACATTGCCGCTAGCAAATTATTGGCCGCCCCAATCGCATGAAAATCACCTGTAAAATGCAAGTTAATATCTTCCATTGGGACAACCTGAGCATAGCCACCACCCGCAGCTCCGCCTTTCATACCGAAAACAGGGCCAAGTGAAGGCTCACGCAACGCTAACATTGCTTTTTTTCCAATCTGACGCAAGCCATCTGCTAGACCAACAGAGGTCGTTGTTTTCCCCTCACCAGCAGGGGTAGGCGTCATCGCTGTCACTAAAATCAGCTTCCCATCAGCGTCTTGAGAACGGCGCTCAAGCTCACGGTGATCAATCTTAGCTTTATAACGTCCGTATAAATCATACTGCTCTTCCGATAACCCTAACTGCGAGGCAATCTCGTGAATAGGCTTCATCTTGACTTGGTTAGCAATTTCAATATCTGACAAATGTGACATTTTAACCTCTCCTTTTCCTAATAAATTCGTGCTTCTATCCTTTCATTTCACATGCTCCTACTAAACGTATTATAACACCTCAATCCCCATGACGTAAAAAAAACATGCGTAAAAACGCATGTTTTTAATTAATCAGAATGACCGCTAACAATAACCCAACCGAAAGTAATAGTAAGACACTTCCTACCATAACTAATCGTTCATCCAATTTACCATTAGGAAATTGACGACGTAACAAGGCATACACACCCATACCTAACACTCCTCCACTCACGTTTGTCAGAATATCCGTAATATCCGACGCGCCGATTTGTAATAAATACTGCATTAACTCAATCATAAAACTAAAAATAAATAGATAACCGATTTTTTGCCAGACATTACTTTTTTTAGCCACAATACCTAATAAGCCACCAAACGGGACAAAAATCAAAAAATTATTCCACAACTCACTACGATCAATCATGCCATTTACTTTCGCCGAGTCGCCAAACGGAATGACATTAATCCGACGCATGTTTAACTGCATCATTTCACGAAAATCATCTGCCGAAATCGAAAACTTAAACAGCAAAATCCAGACTAATACGATTAAATATACCAACAATAAATACTTACCCTTCTTCATACACGTTGCCCCTCATCTTTTCTCTTACCTTCATCATACCAAAAAAGCCCGATAGTCAAAATCGGACTTTAGATGTAACCTGTTTATTTTTATCACTTTAATACGCCTTATTATTCGTCAAAAAACTCCTTTAACAACGCTCGCACTTCATCTGTCGACTTTGTATTCATCAAACTAGCTCGTAAATCACTCGCGCCAGGAAAACCTTTGACATAAATTTTAAAGAAACGATGTAAGCCAATGATTGAGCGTGGCACCATCTCCGCATAGTGATCTTGTAAATCAAGTTGTAACTGAAGTAAGCCTAATAATTCTTCTGTACTATGCTCGCGCGGTTCTTTTTCAAAAGCAAAAGGATTTTTAAATATGCCACGACCAATCATAATACCGTCCACACCATATTTCTCTGCTAGAGCCAAACCAGCTGTACGATCCGCAATATCGCCATTAATCGTAATCAACGTTTGAGGAGCGACACGGTCACGTATCGCCATAATCTCGGGTATCATATCCCAGTGAGCGGGTACTTTACTCATCTCATCTCGCGTCCGCAAATGTATCGACAAATTAGCAATATCTTGTTCCAGCAAGTGAGTAATCCAAGCCGTCATCTCGCCATGTTCATGATAGCCAATCCGTGTCTTCACACTGACAGGCAAGCCGCCAGCTTTCGCTGCTTCAATTAATGTGGCAGCCACATCAGGTCTTAAAATAAGTCCGCTCCCTTTTCCACGCCCCGCAACATTTGGGACAGGACATCCCATATTAATATCAATGCCTTTAAAACCCATTTCAGCGACACCCATACTCATTTCACGGAAAAAGTCAGGATTATCTCCCCAAATATGTGCCACAATCGGCTGTTCATCTTCAGTAAAGACAAGACGTCCTCGTACACTTTCCTTGCCATCTGGGTGACAAAAACTATCCGAATTAGTAAATTCAGTAAAAAAGACATCTGGTGCGCCAGCTTCCTTGACGACATGACGAAACACGACATCCGTAACATCTTCCATCGGTGCTAATATAAAAAAAGGCTTCGGTAATGTTGCCCAAAAATTTTCTTTCATTTTTCTACTCCATTCTTATACCTTACGACATCGTTAAAAATCATTGCTATTATACTAATAATACAAAAAAGAAGCAAAATAAATCTTTGCTTCTTGTATCGTTTTATATTAGAGAGTTCGACTTAAACGCTGTCGGCACTTTAAACTCGGTTGGTTCAGAAGCAGTCAATAAGGCTTCTGTTAAAACCACATCATAAACCTGTTGCGCGTGATAAGGTTTAAAATAATAACGTTTTTGTTGACTATCATACACCGATAAATACTGCGTATAATCCATAGAGCCATCATCCTTTATATTAACCCCTTTAGGAATCGACACACTGTTAAGCAAATGAAACAAGGCATTAATCGTTTCATCAGAAGTACTGCCCGTGTCAATATGCTGACGATGATAAACTGCGCGTACAAAACGCTCAGGTGATGTATGCCCACCAGGTAAGCCATACGTTCCGGAACCTTGCCCAAAAGGCTGTATAACATGAGATCCGATGGTCTGATGTTCAAAATTAACTGGACGTAAACTTAAATAGTTATTTAAATTCTTTAAATGCCACTCAAATTCGGGGCTATTCGTCATCACGCCTACAGGATTTTCTTTCATTTCTAACTCGCCGCGATTCGTTTCTAATACCACACTACGACCCGTCGCGTCTGTCACACTAAAATGAAGTGGTGGGACTATCCCTAAAAGTGCCACTTCGCGACTAACTAAATGAATCTCGGGTAGTCGCACCTCTAACTCAGCTATATTTTTAATCTCACCCAACAACCACATGATGAGTTCTTGTGGGGCTAAATTAAATTTACCTTCTGCCGGAGTGTCATGATAGTGTGCTTCATGTAAAAAATATAGCTCTGCGACAGTCAAACCTGCTTCATTCATTCCGTCTGCTACATAATACGTTTCTAAACGACGACCCGTACCCACAAAACCATAACGCGTCGTCTGCATCGGTGCTAAAATAGGTTGCCACTGATACTGACGTGGAATAACTAAAGGATGCCCGTCTAACTGAAAACCAAAATCCATCGTTCGACCAAAAAAGTTGCCTGACTGATTGAAATAGGTAATACTTGTACACATTTTTACCACTCCTCTATTAAATCCCCACGCCCAGCACTGTTACTTATTAAAAATTTTAGGCCCTTTACGCATATTTTTCCGGTCGTTTTTCGGAGCCGTTTTGGTTTGCGTTTGACGTGCGGTTGTTTGTTTAGCGTCAATGATAGCTTGCATTTTTTCTTTTGCGTTCATGTTGTTCCTCACTATTACTTTAGACTAAGTGTTGTAACACTCGTTTTTATCATAACATTTTACAAGAGCCTATCGCAAATCTGATTGACACTCTTAAATTAAAAAATAATTACGATAAAATAACGAAAGACCTTTGAAGTTTTTATAAAGGTTTCAAAATAAAATTGCGACTAAAGTACAATATTATTAAAAAAATAACTATGATAGTATTTAGTCATTAAAATAACAACTGGAGATGTCAATGTGAAAAAAATCAGAGCGTTAATCGGTCTACTATTAGTTGGGATTATCCTATTTAAAGGTGTCACTTTTTATCAAACAGGCACTTTTCATCTGAAAGGCAAGAAAATGTACAGTCAAAGTGCGATTCTGGTAGATGAAACCGGAAAAACTGGCTTTACAGACAAAGCAGGTCTATGTTTAGTTAGCTCGGCAGAAGTAAAAGGGAAAGAGTACATACTTATCACAGTAGGAGCTGAGGGGGCTCATTCGAATCCCTTCACATCAACGCTACAAGCTATATAGTAATGGTTTTGGTAATGGTTAGTACAAAATTTTCGCGCATACGCCTATGTTTTATTGAGACAACATTAATATTTTCATTCGCATCAAACAAACCTTAAATCTTTAGATTCTGTAGTTTTTATTCCTTTTGGTGTTCCAAACATATCTTTTTCTCCAGTTAAATACTCCTGGAAAACTTCCTTAATAAATTGTTCTTTTTCGTTTTTTGGCTCTGTGTTTGTTAATACATCTTCCACCGCTTTTACATCCGCATGTTCGTCAGGATTAGAAACTATATGATAAGTATAACTATTGGGGGACCCACTACTCACACCAATCAAGTCATTTATTATTCTAAATACCGTGTCACTATTTAGACTTTGATTAATATACTCTCTATGGTCAAAATCGTCTCTTTCACTAATATATTTCACCACAGGCCTCACATTACCTTGAGAATAAATAGCAGAGTCGAATAAATTACTTGCATCAGTGGACAACAATTCATCGATATAATTCTCTTGTTTCGATTTAATATAATCCATTTTTTCAGTGTTATCGCTTGTGTGACTTTGATCCAGCCAATGTTTGACTCTATCCATAGCAGCGAGATATCTAGGATCTTCAATATACATATCTAGAATATCACAATAGTCTTTAAAATCTATTTTTTCAAAGATCTTTGAAACCACTATTGCAATCCTTTCGTCTATATCGAGCCCAAAAAATACTCTGTTACTTTTAAAGTCAAAATACTGATCTAATAGCTCTATTGCAAATTGAGTAAGTTCATTGTTTTCCAATTCATCGATGTAATACTCAAAATTTTCAATGAAATCATGTTGTGCATTTGCTGGATACTTTATTATTCCTTCGACAATTTTTGGAATTATAATTGACTTACGTTTTAAGCCCATCATTGAGGCATCTATGCTATCTATTATAGCAGAGTTATAATTGTAATTTAATGTAAAATAAAGTTCAAAGAATTTTCCACTGCATATTCTTTTATTTTTTTGAATTTCAATATAGTCAGGACTAGAGCGAAAACCACTAACAGCATTTTTATAATTACGTTTATGCCCATTACTGTATATATTTATGTTAGGAAAAATCAAAGCAAGAAGCTTCAACTCATAATCGCCTTTGATATATTTCTCCTCTAAATCCTCATAGAATGTATTGAACAAACAATCTAATTCATCATCTCTATAATAAGAAAACCTTGAATACGTTCCACGATCCACTGAAATGAAATAATCAGCATTTACTAAGATTTGGTTGTAGAGTGTAAAATTAGAAAACTTAATATATTCGATTACAAGTTGATCTAATAGATATTTGCTGCTGGATGATAGTACTGGAATGATGGCGGAATTTAGTAACCGTTTAAATTCCCGCATATCTAATTGGTTATTGCTTACTAAAACCTGTAAGAAACGTTGAATTTCATCAATTCGATAATTTCTAAAAGTATCGGATTTGAAAATTGTTGCTAGTGAATCAATTGTTTGGACATAAATGTTTAATAATAAGTCCTCGTTTGGTGGAGACAGAACCACTTTTTTCTGCACTAGTTTATTTAAATATCCACTACTAATCTTTTTTTCTTGAAGAACCGATTCTACTTCATGTTCATCGTATGACATGATGACAATTAGATTATTGAAATCAAGAACATTTTGTATGATATTGAATAATAACAGCATATTATCACTTGATATACGATCTAAATTATCAATGATAAATATTATCTTTTGGTTGTTTCCAGCTATAATTTTGTTTATGTCCGCTATTATTTGTTTAGCACTATGTTCTGTATCCTTCTCCCCAAATTTAAAGTCTATTGAGAATTTACGACCAAATATTAAATTCGTAAAATTATCGATAATTTTTGATACATCTTCGTCAGAAATTTTTAATTGTGGATTACGTAATATCCGGCTCAACAAATTCTCTAATAATGCCACCTTATTTTCAGATAACCATGGCTCAAAATCATCAATTACAATAAATTCATTTTCCGTATCCTCTGACTTAATTGTACTTATAACATTTTCTATAAGCGTTGATTTCCCGGACCCCCATTCACCTTCAATTCCTACGACAAATCTCTCATTAGATTGATAATTTTTTATCCAATTGACCAAATCACTTATAAGTATATCTCTAGATAATAAGTCATAGTCAACTTCACTCTCACGGACTAAAAATGGCTTATCAGTGGTGACTTTTCCCTCCAATATATCTTGTAAGTCAACTACGCTTGATTCAAGTACTTGTTTTTCTAATACAATCTTATTAATTCTATTGTAAATTAACACTAAGACAATAGATATCACTAGTAAGTTCACCCACGTATAATTAAACATATTTTCATAACCAATGAAGAAAATCACCTGCATTATTAATGTTACTCCTAGAGCGATAAATAAATATTTATCTATAACATTTACAAATGGATATTCCATCAGCTTATTTAAGTTCAACTTGGATAGTAATACTATCCCAATTAAAATTATAAAAATGACTGCAATTAAAAAATCTTCTAATCCCCCAATACGACTTGTGACTAAGTTCTTTTTGTCTATAACAAATAATGCCAGAGAAAGTACTGTCGACCATAATAGACAATTTATTAGGGAATACCTTTCGTTTATATCTTTTAAAGACATTTTAAATTTTTCTTTATTTCTTTTGAGTCTGTCTCTCAATCTATATCTCCTTAAGTTAATAAATTTCGTATACTTCAATAAAAGACAAAAATCTTGAAAATATCTTCTCTCAATACAGTATAGACTTATTTCATTCCTCAAATTCAAAATCATCATAATTAATTTGATACACAACATATTCTTGTGCAGGTTCAACTCCGACTTTATATTCAATCATTAACTCAGTTAATTGAATTCCATCAATCAATACGATCCCTTGATTTTTCGCAAACTCTAAAGCACCTTTTGAAAAGCTTGAGGTGGTAATAAATACACCTCGATCAGCGTTAACACTTGCTAATGCTCCATAGAAACCTTGCACTGCTGGTCTCCCAACTACATTCTGTTCAGCATATCTTTTCACTTGTAAATAAACAGTACTTGTTCCTAGGGGATCTTGATTAATTATGCCATCGATACCACCGTCATTTGATTGAGTAGTTACTGTAACATTACTATTTTTCCCACTATATCCCATAGTGTCTAATAATTTCACAACCAGTTTCTCAAAAAAGATGGGATCTGTTTCACGTAGTTTATTTAATAACTCGATTTCTACTTCATTATTCCGTTCATTAATTAATCTCTCGACAATTTCTTGAGGATTATCTTCCTCATCTGAAGAAGTGAAACTTACGTTATTCCCAGGACTAACTTTTGATTTACCTTCAGACCGTTTATTTCTTAATTCGAGTTCTTCCATGTAAGCTTTATGTTCTGGTTGCTCTTGCAAAATTTCAGTCGTTAATGTATCACCGTATTGTGTTAATAACGACTTACCTTTTTCTGTAATTTGATAAACTGCCCGTTTAGGTCGATTAATCGCATTTGCCTTATATAAATCAGCTAACGCAAAACCTATTCGATTAGCTAGGATACTCTGTCCACTCTTACTTTTCGAGTACTCTTTGCTTCTTAAATCATCAGGTAGGCCTAAATAATCAAGTACGCGATTTACAATAACTTTTCTCGTGGTTTCTTCTCCATTATGTAATATTTCTAATATATAAGGTATGAAAGAATCCCATGTTGGTAGGCCACTAGATGACAGATTTAGTTTTTTCCAATCTGTATTCAATATATAAACTCCTCTTCCATAATTAAAGAGTATTTCACTATAAATATGATTAAATAGCTAAAATCAACTATTTAATACTTTTTTACATCGACTTAACAAAGATTTCATTTTCTTTGTTACTTTTTTTCTAGTAGATATATGTTTTTTGAGATTTTGCGCGACATTAATAACAATTTCATGACTATAATCTCCTTCTATTTGGATGAATATATTGTTGATATCTTTAAACATTTCAATAGTTATATGACTAACATTTTTATTATCAATTAATTTTGTGAAGATATCAAAAATTTTAATATAATAGTCCTCATTGAAGTTCGAATAGTCTTTTTTCATTATTTGGGCATATTTTTCCTTACTAGAAGGCATTTCGTAGGTTTTTTTACAATATAAATATAAATCATTGCTTCTACGTACACTTTTCTCGTAATTTTCTTGAGTCATTTCTCTTGTTTGTTTTTTTTGATTGCTCGTATAACTAGTAACTTTATTATCGTCCTCTGCTCTTATACCTTTCCAAGCAGACGGTTTCTTAGGTACTCTTATTATTTTCATATTTTCTACCCCACTAGTTCATTCGTTATCATTGGCTATAATCGAAATTATTAAAGTGACTTTATAAAAAAACTAATCCACACCCAACGCCTTATAGACTGCATCAAGTGGATCTGAATAGAAAATCGGTTGGATCTTGACTAATAAATCAGATGGGACTGTTTGTAAATCTTGAACTGATGATGAAGGCAATAATACTCTCTTGGCTCCTGCATCTACACACACTTGCAAGGTATTCGCAAATTCGGGCACTTTAGAGATGGTTCCACCCATCGTCATATTCCCTATCACCACTAAACTTTCTTGAAGTGGACGATCTAAAGCAGCTGAGCTTAGACCAATTAATTCTGCTACAGCTAATTCTTCCGTTAGGCCGATTCCTTGCATATCTTCAATGTGCATCAAATAATCTTTTGTTTTGACACTGATGGAACTACTAATACTTTTAATATTGGCGGTAAAGTAACGGAAAGCAGTATCTAAACTTTCTCTCGCTTCTCGATCGCTTCCTACACCCGATTTTTCATACTTCCCAGTACCGCTTACAACTTGATTCTCAAGCTTATAGACTCCAATCATATTAGAGCTTCCTCTACCGACTACGTAGACGTGACCAGGCTTATTCATGCCTTCTGGAATCAATTTACCGCCACCTTGTTCAGGAACAGAAGTATAGTGCTCATCAGTGGTTTCTTTATCGATGTAAGAGAACATGACATCATAGAATTCCATGCCACCTATCTTCTTCAATTGTTCTTTTACTCTTCGACGGCCTTCTAAAGCATAGTCCAATACTTCTTCTACTTCTACCTTCGTAAATTTTCCATGTGGATAAATTAACTTTAGTAAGCCAGATACGGTTTTTCGAACACCAATCGTATCGCGTTGATTTAAATTATTTCCTAAATAGAAATATTGATCAATGGCATCAGCAAATGAACGCTTTCGCATCTCACGCATAAATTCTGCTAAGTAGTCGGCAATAAATCCAAAACGGTCAGTAAAGAAAGTCGGACGATATTTAGGAATTTCCCAACCTGGTAAGTAGTAGTGAATACGGTCGAAAAATGCTGCATCGTTTCGCATTGCATCGGGAAACGGCGCAAATAAATGAGAAGTCTTAACGAGTGAATCTACACTTTGATTAATATTCCCTACAAAGACCATTGAGGCAGAAGCAGATTTTTCTTCTTTCCCTCGACTAAAAGAACCTGAAGCCATATAGTCTTTCATAATTTGTACGCCATCTTTGTCCTTAAAATTAATCCCTGCTACTTCATCAAATGTAACTGTATCCCATAGTCCAACTAATCCTACTTGTCTAGTAGACATGTTATAAAACAAATTCGCTACGGTTGTTTGTCCTCCAGAGACTAAGATCGAGTTGGGTGATAACTCTTTATAGACATGCGATTTACCCGTTCCTCGAGGTCCTAATTCAACTAAATTATAGTTATTCTCAATTAATGGAACTAACCTCAATAGTAAGTGCCATTTTACACGTTCTTCTAATTGCGTGGGCTCCATACCAATCGACCGAATTAAAACATCAATCCACTCTTCTTTTGTAAATTGGTCACGACCTTTAAATATTTCATCCATATTCATATTTGGCATTTGAATGGGCTGTAAATTCGAGATGATAAATGGATTATTATCTCTTACTTCTTCATCAAAATAATAATCTAACTTGATCATGCACCAAATTCCACCAGCTAAAAGTTTGTCATACTCTTTAACATATGAAGAAGGCATTTCAACACCTTTTAGCCCGAGGTTTGAGAATTCTGATTCATATCTATCATTTTTTGAATTGAGTCGAACAGTAATTTTATCAATCACAGAGTACTGCCCTTGTTCCCTGATTCGAGATTTAATTTTTTCTGCTTCATCTGGACGAACATAGTTTTCAGCAAGGATATTCTTTACTCGGTTCACACCTTCTTGCATACTTGCTTCATCATCCGTAGCCGCAAACATCCCTAATAAATACTCCAACACAAATGTTGGAACATTTGCTCCTTCTTTAATCAGCTGAGTCAGGTCTTTTCTCACGACCCGACCAGCAAAATGTTCATTTAACTTATCATCTAAATCTAGTGCTGCTTTTTCCAACCTTACACCTCATTCTTAAAAGAAATCATTGACGATACCTAAATTAATTTTAAATGGAATCTTGGCTGTATATTGATTAGTTTCATTATCTTTAATGATCAAAAAGTAATCTTTGTTACGATCAAATTCCATAGTTTCTAGGGCAAACTGCTTACTAAACATACGCTCCTCTGAGTTTTCATTTGTTTTATTCGCGATAATGGTTTCGATGTTTGAAATGATGATTCCATTTTCATCTTCCATATAAACATTTACCGTTCGCGTAATGTTTTTATTTTCCACTTTTTCACTCTGGAAGAACTGAAGTGTAAAGAGTTTATTGGTAATTGAGCGGGTGCGACTTGTTAATTCTACATTCACTTTATCGACAGCCTTTACTCCTTTTTGTGTTGCTCTTCTATTTTTGAATGTAATCAGTGGGATGACAACTTCTTGTAGACTCGCTCCTCCATGTACAAAATTCGCTCCTGGACCTTGAATTCGATTGCGAATCGATCCATTTGGAATATATAACTGTAAATCATTCTCATTGTTTAAAACGGTCCCGACATTTATACGGATTTGACCATTTAGTTCTTGTTCTTTATTTGATAATGCATATCGTCTTGAAGATTCGACAGGTTTATCTAACTCTTTCGCAATTTTTTCAGTCTCATCCAAAGGACTTCTTTGGTATAAGAATCCATGATCGGAAGTGATATAAATATTGGTTCCGCTCAAGTCATTTCGGATTGAATTAATCAGGTCAAATAACTCAGAGACTGAGCTGTCAGCTGCATTAAACACTCGATTTTCTGTGGCTGAATTGTCACCTATACCATCAATCGTATCATGATAGATATAAATCAAATTAAGTCCTTTAAACGTCTCAGATTTTTCAGACTTATTTAATGCCATATAGTCTGAATATTTATAAACAAGACTATTTTCTATTTTATTTTCAATAAATTTCTTACGAGCACCATAGCCTTCTATTGGCTCCTCATCTACTATTACTTTTCCTGAAGAGTCAATATCTAAAGAACGATACGGCAATAAAGCAGCCATACCTAACTTAGTAATCGAAGGTACAATCCCTAGCATCGGTTCGATTTCAGTTGAACCGATTGTTTCGGTATTTAATCGTTCGACTAAATCAGTCGCGATTTCATAACGCATCGCATCAGAAATGATGACAAAAATACGTTCTCCTCTTGCAATTCGAGATGATGCGTGGTCTCTATAGAAGTCTTGTTGTTTCTTCACACCTGTTAAGTTCCAGTCCTCAACTAAATCTGTCCGAACAGCTTGAGACCAATTGGCTCCCAACTCACCAATAAACCAGTGTATATAGAGGTATTCGACTTTTTCTTGAAGCTTGTTGACAAACTCATACTTTTCACTCATATCATATGCCAAGTAAAATTTACGATAGTAATTATCCATGCGGTAATAAGATTTTTCATACGCATGGAAAATATCTTCGGCTGTACCCTGAGGTAAGCCATGGTCAAACTCTTTTCTGAACTCAAAAATTTTAATTGTATAGAATAAAGTGTCGTAAATATTCTCATACTTTTCAAAGTAATGTTTGGGGCGTCGTTTTTCAATAATCGATAAGTATTTATCAAAATCTTCCAAGTCTTTTAAAAGTGCATTAGCTATATAAAGGATAATTTCTTGATCAATCATTGGAAAAATATCTACATTTTCATATTTCTCAAGCGGTAATTCTTGAATAATTTCTTGTAATTTAATTTCCTTCTCTATTTGTCGCGCATATTCTTCAAATCGTAATGTATCATTTTGATTCTGCATCCAATGATCAATAAGAATATAGCAGTCCCCTGTATGACTTAATACAATAAAGTTTTTTAACAACGCTAAATCTTCTTCGTCCATTTGGAAACTTAAAGCTGAGATGATTAAATGCATGAAGAGTGTCTTTAAGGATTTCTCTTCACGAATATAACCATAATGACTACCTACTAATTCCCAGAACCGGTCGATATAGAAGAACTTTCTGATAGCCTCTAAATATTTATTATTATCTTCTAAGGACTCGATCAAGATAGTTCTTATAGCTCTCTCAAAACTTGGTATATCTAAATTACATAAAGCACTAATCATCCGAAGTTCGATGTCAGCCTCAGATTTTATAGCCCCTGCATAGCTTTTGAACTTTCGATACCGAACTTTATTATCAAAGAACACCGCATATCTTTCCATAGTCGGTCTTAAAGAACTATCAATTTGTAGTTCATTCATAATCAAATCAATCCGACTCGCTTTAAATGATTGTGAATAAAGAACCATATCAAGTAACCAGTTATCTTCAGATTGTAAATCTAGATTCGAGTAAATTAAATAACTCGAATCTAAATCTTCAGCTTCTAAAAGATGTTTGATATAAAATTGGTTATCATTGGTTAATTCTTGTAACTTTACATTTTTTAATTTAATAGAATCCCAATCATCTTTAAATTCCTCTTGTTGATCTTCCCAAAAAATAACACGTCGTTTTTCATAACTTTCGAGTGGTTTATCCAACATTTTTTGTAATGTGGATTCGATTTGATTAAGATCCATCCCTACACTAACCTTTCTTTGTTAAATTAAACTTTTTCTACTAATCCTTTAAATTTTGGATAATTGACTTTAAAACCGTCATCTAAGTCAATTTCAATTTGTTGATCCGCCATATGGCGTAATTTTTCATCATAAGCCACTAATTCAGCTAACTGCTTTTCAACAGTTTTCATTTCTTTTCTTGCTCTATTCAATTCTGTCGTACTTGCATCACTATTTAAAATTTGATCCAAATCAATTTTTCTTGTTTCTAATCGTTGTTGGACATCGTGTAAATACTCCGTACGGATACGAGAAATCGTTGTTTTGTCATAACGATGCATATATATAAAGCAGTTAAATGCATTCTCTCTACCAGAAGTAAACTTCCAATAAATCGGACGTCTTCCACTACCGGTCACACTATACATTTTCGCATGATCTTTAAAGAAATCTTTTAAGAAGTAATTGTGAATAGTGTCTCTTGATGATTCATTCTTTTTTTGACCCAATGCTTCAGCAATAAAATTAAGGTTTTCTTCAAGCGTTTCTTTGCCATAGACTGTTTCAACAAATTCAATAAATCGATTGACCAAATCATCTTCTAAAAAGACATCCGAAGTAATTGGAATAATATTATCTTCAACTACACTATATGTTTCATATCTAGAAGCATCAAACTCTCCACCAGCATAGACTAAACCTTCTTCATCTAAAGAATAACGACCAAACATACACCCTACTGCATAAGAAATAAACTGTTGAATGACATCTTTTTTCGTCAGTACATATTGATTTCCTTTAATTTCTTCAGGAATATCTTTAGTTTCGTTATATATTTTGGTAATCGTAACATCTCGAGGACTAACTTCAGCAGTCAATTCATCTTGTAAACCATATATATCAATAAAGATACGATTTAACTCTTCTTCATTTTCTTTAAGTTGCTTAAAACTATCATCTGTTATTTTAATCCAAATATTATAGCTATCTTCAATTAATAGTGACTTTTTCTGGTATTTCAATAAATGTAACTCTTTAAAATTCCAAGAAGTCTCTACAGAATTCCAATCTTCCATAGATAGTTCGACATTTTCTAACGACATTTCTTCAACCTTTTCTTCAGTAGAGTTATTTAAAATTACAACCGGTAATTTACTAACTGTTCCTGCTCCATAATTTAAAGTTGGATTTAAATACTCTAAAAGTTTACTTGCAACTATTGAGTTCATAAAGGCTAGATACAAATGGATTTTCTTTGGGAACATAGATGAGCCAGCAGAGTCGAACAAAGCACCATAATCAGAATATCTAGCACTTGTAACTGAAGAAGTAAGAGCATTCCATGTTATATGATCTTTAAAGAATAAATATTTACTTCGAAGATTTGCTTTTGTTTTTTTTAAAATTTTACCATCATTTTCCCATAAAATTAACATGGAATTATTTCCATACCATCTTCTAAAATCCCCACCTTTATCGTAAGGTACCCATTTTTTGTTGTTTTCAATAGTATCCTCTCCTCTTCTAAGGTAGAGGCCTACATCTTCAAAATTAACTTCGTACCAATGTCGTAAATATAGATCATTATTCCCTGTATCACTCCCTTTTTTGACAGGGAAGTCAGAACCAATAGGCGAATTATTAAACACTTTAACTGCTTCTTCTGTAGCCCAATAGGCTACCGGGCTTCCTGGAAGCTTTTTAAAATTCTTTTGATTGAAAGTATAGCGGTATGTAACATTTGGATTTTCTATTGCTTCTTTTGCTTTTATTGGCTGTTGTTTTGCTCCTACAAAATCCGATAATCGAATATATTCTCCAGGAATAACTTTAGTGTTGTTACGTAGTGTAAACGTACAAATAGGAACAGTAGCTCCTTCAAATCCAGAATATTCAAGTTGAATCAAACTACTAATTGTGGAATCTGCTATCAGTTTAGTTCTTAGTTTTTCATGGGAGGATATAAACATCCAGACGAAAGGACTCATGAAACCTACATGCCCATTTTCTTTAGTAAAACTAATACTCGAAATAATAAATGAAGAAAACAAATCAGTTTTTACATTATCATAATGTCTCGCTAAATATTTTTTAGTAGCGGACGTCTGATACTTTCTCGCTAAATATGGAGGATTTGTTATATATATATCATAAGTATTTGAGAGTATTTTTGATTGCTTTACTAGAGTTTCAAACCTGTCAACGACTTTATCATAAATACCAATCTCTAATAGATTCAATTCAGAATTTCTAATTTTTTTAAGTCTTTCTTCTAAAAAAATTGCATCAAAATCTTCAATTATTAAAAGTGACCCTATTTCTTTGGCGTACTCAAATTTCTTTATAAATGTATGCACCTTATCGTAGCTATTACCTTCATTTTCGCCAGCAAGGAATTGAATATCTTCTTTTGTAAAATCACTTGTCCCTTCTATTGCTACTAAATTTAGTTTGAGACCATTTCGTTCAATATCTCGAAGTAATCCATTATTAAATTTCATACCCTTCATAACAACAGAAAAAGCTGCAAGTTGATATGCTCGCTCGTCAATGTCTAATCCATATAAATTATTTTCAATAATTAGGCGAGGAATTTCAAGATTCGTATAGCCCTGTTTGATATAGATTTCTCTAAGAACTTCAAACATATAGACTAATATATGTCCACTACCCATTGCCGGATCAATACACTTTAAATCTTCTACTTTTAACTCGCTATCAACTAGTTTATCTAACTCTTCTTGTTCTTCCACTGAAGGATTCGTGTTTTCTAAGTAATATTCCCAGTTATCAATTAAGTCTCTGTCTTCAGGATGAGCTTCCACCCATTGCTTACCAATGGTGTTTTGTACCATATAGCGAACAATCCACTCTGGCGTAAATAATTGGGTAACTGCTGGGATTTCATCAGGTTTATACGCTTTTTTAGCACTTATTAATCGTTCATTTTCTTCAGAAATATAATATTGGTATAACCAACCGATGATTTCTACTTCATACCAATCTTCCTCAGGAAATACTTCCGTGTTTGTCATTTTTCGTACAAATGAATCCGTATTTAATAAACCTTCTGGGAAGAGGATTTCAGTATAATCTTCAATTGTACCGAACATGAATGGTAAATAATCGTTTAAGTCATTACAGTGAGCGATAATCAAGTATTTAAATAGCTCATCATCATGATTATTTAATTTCATTTCATACACTTTTTCATTGTCGATATCTAGACCAAGAGATAAAGCTTCCTTCATCATATCCGGTTCAATTCCACCATCTAAAGAAGATAAAACACGAACTCTAGTTGGTAAGTAATCATTGACCTCCATAAATCGCAAAGCCACAAATCGGTTGAACCAAGTATAAGCTGCTTCCTCCATCACTTGTTCAAAACTGGTTTCATCGATTCGGCGAATTAGTTTGTTTCTTTGAACTCTTTCTTCTTTTGATAAATGCTGCCCATTAATAATTAAAGCATCTGAACTTTCTACACTAGCATCTTTTATACTATCTTTAGTAACGCCAATTTTTCTAGCTTGAAGAGCTACTTTTTCAAGTAGCTCTCTTCGCGCTTCAACTGCAAATGTTTTTAATTTTCCTTGATTCATGAAATCATCCTTCTAATCTATTATTTCAATAACCTGGTTCATTTGAATACTTCGTTTTAGTTCTTGAGATAAGTCACTTAAGTAAGCTTCAATGTCTTGCTCATTTTCTATTCTAATTGGCTTTACAAGATCTGAAATTCTCACTTGCTGAATTGGTTTAGGTTCCGAAACAGTTACTCCTGAATCTTTCTTTTCGTCATTATTTTGACGATAAGCATCTACTTCTTGTCTGATTATACCTTCATATTTATCTTTCGCATCACTACTGTAAACTGTCAAAGCATCCACTCGGTGAATATCATTAGTCTCTTGAATTTGATTCAAATAGTTTATCCAAATGTTATTAATTTTTTTAAGTGTTTGTTCAGAAACTCCCTCTTGGTTGCTGTATTGTTTCACACGATCAAAGTTATCTTGAATTCTTTCTTTTGCTTTAATTTGTCGCTCTCTTAAAATTTCATCAAATGTTGAGTTAAAGTTATCTTTTAATTCAGGGATTTTTCTAATCTCTGAGTAAGGAATAGGATTTTCTATGATTTTCTCTAATTCTCGCACGCTATTGTCGATCGTCTCGTTCGCTTCATTCTCAAAGAACGATTGATTCTGTTCGTAACGATTTAATATCTCTAAACCATCATCAAATAGTTTTTTTTGATTAGAGTCAAAGAAGCCTTTAACATATTCCAGATCTTCGTCCCACATTATTAATTCTTCTTCCATCTCAACCAATTTTTTAAAATAAGTTAGATTGTCTAATCGATTAGTAAAGTGACCAAAGAGTTCGAGCCCTTTTTCTAGTAAACTAAACCCTGGATATTTTTTATTCGTGTACATTTGTTTGTAATTATTAATTTCAGTTATTTTATCATTGATTAACTCTTGAATACCTAACATCATACCGTCTTCATCTTGCGGTAGACTTACTGTATCAAACAGACTTCTTGCGATACGTCTTACTTTAGATATTAAGACACTATCTACTTTTTCGCGTTTAAGAATGATGCCTTTTGCACTTTCTATATCGTTCGTAAAAACATCCATTAATTCTTTTTGAGACTCTTGTGTATTTAAGTAAAAGGTATTGTATCGTAAGCGGATCTTCTCATCTTTGAGCAAATCAACTAACATGCCTGCAATATCCAATTCTTTCCAACCAAAGGGAACGGCTCCAAAATGTTCATACAATGATTTAACAAGAATTTGTTTACTCATTTGAGTTTGTAATTCAATGTATTGTTCAATCTCATTCATTGCTGCTCTATTCGGATAAGTAGAGTCATCCAATTCTAACGATAATGATCCTGTATCATTTGTAGTAATTTTGAGCTTTAAATCTCTTTCACTGTCAATGTGGTATTTCACTAAACTTAATTTGTTGTAGGTATTTTCCACGAGATAAGATAAACCATTATTGATACGTTCGCGGGCTGTTGAACCGTTTATAGTAAGATTTTGACCATTCGCAAAGAAATCAGCCTCTTTTACAGCTGTTTCTAGTAAGTCTCTTACTCTACGTCTACGTTCACGGACCTCTACTTGCTTATTATTCAGTATGTTTTGTTTGGTTTCAGACAAATTATTTGGATTTCGACGTCTACGATATTGTTCAATCTTCAGAACTTCTTCCATTTCTTCAATGTATGAAGCGTCTCCACCTAATCGAACAATTAAGTCTCGCGAATTCATTGATTCCATTTGTAATTCTTGGTCTTCCACATCACTTGAAGAAATTGCCGATAATACAGTTAAACTGATGCTAGCTGTTTGTCTACCATGCTTGACTGTGTCGAGTATTTCATTAAAATCGAAATGGTAGTGATTTGAAAATCGGAATTTTTTCTCTGGAAAAATATCTTCAAATAGATACTCTGAAAGTGAATGAATAATGTCCATTTCATCAACAGACATACTTTGAATTTCACGGTTGATGTCTTGTTCTTCATCGGTTAAGAAGATAAAATGTTCACCATTCTTTTGAATTAATCGTTCTTGTCGAAGCTTGTTTAAAGATTCCGTCAGCTTTTGCTTAAGTACTGTTTTATCTTCGTTCACATTCGTTAGCATTAAAGTAGCTATATTATCAATGTTTCCAGGAATCTCTTCGATATATTTAATCATAAAGAGTACTTTTAACAAATTCACATGGAATTCATCATCAGCTAAATTGGGATTATTTGTTGCACTATTAATCACTCGAGTGATCGTAGGATTTAAAAATTCACTCATCGTATTATAGAATGCATAAAGAGGGATTAGCACTCCTTCTTCTTCATTTCCATATTGTTGTGCTGCTTCTTGATATGCTGATAAGAGTGAACGTTCACCTTCAGAAAGGTGTTTACCTGATGAACCATGTTTTCTTACTTGCTCAAAGATGTTTTGTAATAACTTAAATTGATAAGGGACAAATGGATAATCTTGTGCAAACTCTATTCCATCATTATATCCTCTATAATTTCCTGGTGTATCTCTAAAGCTAATAAGGTTATTTAAAATTGGACCTTGTTCTGGATATACCGCTTGCAGTCGCTCTGTTACTGCTGGTTTTTTATCTAAAATTCTTTTCTTAATCACTTCATCTGCAGAAGTTGATGACAATGAAAGTCTTGTATCAAATCGACCTTGAATTCTCGAAAAATCGTCACCTTTTACTTTGATCACATCATCGATACTTTCTTGTGAAGTAACAAGAACCCAAACTTTACCTAAAGAAGTCGCCCCCAGACTTTCTACTACTGTCTGAAGATTCAGCATTAGGTTTCGATTGTCACCTATGTATTGACCAATTTCGTCAACTAAAAATACTAGATGGAAATTATTATCTTTACTGTCAACAAATTCTTTCACTTCCTGCGCAAATGATTCGATGGTAAGGTCATCTGCTTGATCCACTCTCTCGTACCAATTTCTAGCACCGTCTACCGACATATTCGAAGCATGAGCAAGCGATTGAATAATTTCTTCTCCTCTAAAGTAGAAATTACTTTGATTTCCTATCCAAGATTCATTGGCCAGTTCTGCATATTTTTCTTTGAATACTTCAAAATTACCTTCATCATCCAAGAATTTTTCCATTCTTGAAATAGCTGTGTTATCACCATAATAGCCTCGGTGTTCATCAAAAACTTTTTTAAACACTCGAAGAATCGCATCTCTACTTGTATAGTTTGTATTACTCTTTGCATCAATGTTAAATAATATAGTATCTGTTTCAACAGAAGCTGCTTTTTCCATCAAAGCATAAACCATTGGATCATTTATTTTCTCTTCAAAAAAATCAACAGGTTTTTTACCATGTACAGGTTGGTTATTTAATAAGTATGACAGAATTTTAAGGAAGTGAGATTTACCGGAACCAAAGAATCCACTAATCCAAACGCCCATTTTATCTGTTGGTTGATCAACACTTCGAGCATAGTTTTCATAAAAATGTGAAAAGTGTTTCTTCAACTCTTTAGTGACTACATACTCATCCAATTCTTGATAGACTATCTCTTCATCTCTTTGTTGTACCTTTACTACGCCACGAATATCTCGATTTATATCCTTTAAAAACATATCTTTTATTATCAAAGCTGTTCCTCCTTAAAGTCATCGACTAACCGAAATGCACGGTAGTAGTTTTCTGCTTCTAATTTATTAAATAATTGTAAATCTTGTCCATTATATTGACCTGGGTAGAATAAAATGACAGGCGTTTTATCTTCTAGAATATCTTGAAGATTATTTAAGATGTTGTGTGTTCGAACAATTGGATAAATTTGACCAACTCCAGTTATAAAAAGAACATTATGGTCACCAATTTCCTTTTTAATTTTCTCTAAAAATATTTCTGGTCTTGCGAAAGTCGTTAAGGCACGATATAAAAATTCTTTGCCTTCTTTTTCTTCCATTTCAAAGATTTTATCGTAAATATTCTTTTCTTTTGTGATGTCTAAAAACATTTCATACAGATTAAATTCAATAATCCGCCGATTATGATGGGAAAATTTAAAATAATCATTGATTAGATAATCGACATGATCCCGCACTTTTAACTCATCTTTTGGATCATAATCAAAAATATAAAAGCTAAGTTCATTTCCAAGTCCTCGACCGTCAATGAAAGTCTCTTCATGAATTTTATCTTTGATTAGATCCAATCTTTTATCTATGTTTCTCATAAAGTCTATCCTTCCATTGCTTCGATATATTTTTTGTCCCCGATTTTAATTAAATAATCTCGTAATAAATCATCCATTTGTACTGGAATCAAATCTGTTGAACTTAACTTAGTTAAATAGCCTATCTCAATTAGAAGACGATTATATGAGCTTTTTAAGCGCTTCAATGTTGACTCACTCCAATTTGCTAACTGCTCATTTTCATCTGCCTTTTCATTAAAAAAGATATTTATATCTTTTCTTTCATAAATCAAATCGTTATTTTGAAGTTTGTTTTTTATCAATTCATCCATAAATTCATAGAATAACAGGTCTGTTTTCATAATGGCATAGAAATTTATTTGTTTAGCCATTTGATTCGACTCTTCTAAAACATATTGTCGTAATTGATCGTTTAGTGCTCTTGCTCGTTTTAATATATATGGAAAACTTCTAGTTGTACTCGATGCTTTTTGTTGAAATAAATTTTCTTCAAATACTTTTTTTCTAATCTCTTCATCTGTTAATCCTTCTTCTATGAGACTAACTGTCACTTTAAATTCATAAAATCTAAAGCCAGCACCTGTTAAAGTTGTTGAATATACTTTATCTGTCATGGTGTAGTTATCTCCTCAGTATTAAAGTCAATAATTTTAGAAACAACGGCTAAACGATTTTTTCCGCATTGTTGTTTTATAATGGTAGTATAATCATTATCCTTTATAATTTTATCTTGATTATTCTCATAGATCATTTTTACATCTTCTTCTAACTCTTCATCTGACAATTTATCTATCCAATAGTAATCAACTATTTCGTTGATTACAGCCGCTACTTCTCGTTGAGTACGATAAAACTTCTTCACTTCCACAGAATCACCTCTGTTTTATTAAATTCTTACTTTTATTATACTTTAGATACACTTAATTATCCATTTCTTTTAAATAGATCTAGAAAATCGTTAAAGAGAATTAATTTAACCATTCAGTCACTTTTACCACTTCCTATAAAAATAATTTTAATAATATTTTATGATGAGCATTTAGAGTCGATTTCAGCTTATAGCCAAGGTAATAGTACACTTCAAGGTCTCTTAATGCTTCTCTCAATAACCGCATTTAGGTCTTTATTTATGCACATACTTCGTAAATAAAAAAACAAAACACACCTAGTACTGAACAAAAAATCCAGAGTTTAGGAGTGTATTCTTTTACTAAAATTCTATTTAAAAATAATATTCATTCAACAATTTTAACAATTCAGTGTCATCTCTTAAACAAGCTAACTCATTGCCTTCTTTTATCCCATTAATCAATGTAGTCAAGAATAATTCACCCATAGGCGTTATCTCGTATTATTTTAAATGTCTGTATAGAGGCGATTTATTGAGAGCCCACTTGTTTTCATTGCTGGAATCATAGACATCAATAATTCAATAAATCTTGCTTAAATACGCCAATTCAAATTAGGACACCTAAAAGTTATAATCCCATAAATCATATAATTTGAAGTTTTATTTCCTATACATATCTAATATTCCTACAAGATCTTCAAAATTATCTTCCGTTATTTTCCTATATCTAGAAAATATAATGTTATTAATTTTAGAAACTAACTCATCTAGATCTTCTGATAGCATATCTAACTCTTTAACATCATAATCAATGTATTTGAAATTTTCTAAAAACACTTCAATATATATAATATAAATCTCATCAAGGCTATATTGTCTAAGCATACTAATTAAATGATTATTTCGCGCTCCCGAGTCCGCCTATTCGCCAATTAAAACCACCCCTGTTTTTGAAGCAAATACGCTCTTTAAGGCAACCAATTCGCACTTCAAGTCCACTTAATCGTTTCTTTTGTGTATAGTAAGTTTAGAAGTTGAATACTTCTAAAAAATACATGAAGAAGGCTATTTTTTATGTCCAGAAAAATTCCATGATTCCGTAAAGTTTATTTCGTAAGCTTTTTTATTGTAAAGAGGGGTTTATTTATAGAAGCAAAAAATAAAAAGTTTATTCGTTTAGATTACAATAGATTTTCTAGGGTTATTGAAAGAATCCAACACTTATGAACACTTTCAGCAAATAATAAATATTATTGGACTGGACAAGGTATTTCTGATATTTTCATTGCATTAAAATAAATAGAACATGAACTTAGTTGGTTCTTTAAGCGCTAAATCATTTTATGATTGTTCAGAATTTGAATATATGCAAATTTTTTTCTCGTTATTTTAGAGAATTTGAAATAAGAAATGCTTTTTTATAAGTACCTAATTCATCATTTAAATTTATACAAAAAAACACTTCCCAAATAAATGGAAAGTGTTTTTGAAATTCTGTATAAAAACGAATTAACGTTTTGAGAATTGTGAAGATTTACGTGCTTTCTTACGACCTGGTTTTTTACGTTCAACCATACGTGAGTCACGTGTTAATAATCCAGCTTGTTTTAATGGAGCGCGGAAGTCTGGGTCTACTTCTAGTAACGCACGAGCGATACCGTGACGAGTTGCGCCAGCTTGTCCTGCATAACCACCGCCATCAACGTTTACATAAACGTCATAAGCGCCTTCCGTTGCTGTTGCAGCGAATGGTTGGTTAATCACTTCACGCAAGTCTGCGTGTGGAATATATTCTTCGATTTCTTTTTTGTTCATCACAATTTTACCTGTACCTGGTACTAAGCGTACGCGTGCTACAGATCTTTTACGACGGCCTGTGCCGATGTATTGTACTTTAGCCAATGAATTTCCCTCCTTAGATTAAGTTCGTAATGTCTAATACTTCTGGTTTTTGAGCTTGGTGTACGTGGTTTTCGTCACCATACACATGTAATTTAGACAATTGTTGACGTCCTAAAGTGTTTTTAGGAAGCATCCCTTTTACTGATGTTTCAATTAATTTACGTGAGCTCTTGTCGCGTAAAGCACCAGCTGAGATAGACTTTAATCCACCTGGGAAACCAGTGTGATGATGATACATTTTATCACTTGCTTTATTACCTGTTAATTTTACTTTATCAGCATTGATTACAATTACAAAATCTCCAGTATCCACATGAGGTGTGAATGTTGGTTTGTTTTTACCACGTAGTATAGATGCTACAACTGCAGATAAGCGTCCCATAGGAACATCAGTTGCGTCGACTACGTACCATTTACGTTCTACTTCGCCAGCTTTGGCCATATATGTTGTACGCACGTTGTTTTCCTCCAATTTTAAGTCTGATGTTTGACAAACACAATAAGTTTCCGGGGCTCATCGTGGGGCAAACAATACCATTTACCATATTAACGTGAAAAGACGATTATGTCAATGTTTTATTATCATTTTTTCCGGCTTTTTTTGTTTCATACGACACATTCATCAAATACAACCCCTCCGGATGTGCCGTCGGTCCTGTTAACGACCGATCTTCCGTCAATAACGCCCGTCGGATGTTTTCTTCTGGCAAACGGTCATTGCCGATTTTCAACAATGTTCCTACGAGTATACGCACCATTTTATAAAGAAAGCCATTGCCACGAAAGACAAATAACAGCTCTTGATTCGCCTCGTCATGTTCAATACGTGCTTCATAAATCGTCCGTGTCTTATCTTCTACCGCACTGCCTGTCGCACAAAAAGATGAAAAATCATGTGTGCCTAAGAGGTCACGGGCTGCGCGTTGCATTTTTTCAATATCTAATGGATAAGGATAATAGCTCGTATAAAATCGTTTAAATGGGTTACGCGGTTTGCCGATGTCAACACGATAGTGATATGTTTTTTCTACGGCATGGTAACGGGCGTGAAAATCATCTGCGACTTGTTCTAGCGAGAGCACCGCAATATCTGGAGGTGTCTGCGTATCAAGTGCATGGCGAAACTTTTCTGCTTCGCGTTCTTGCGGATAGTCAAAATGAATGACCTGTCCTTGTGCATGTACGCCTGCATCCGTGCGACCAGACGGATGGATAGTAATCGGCTGTTGATTATTAAGCTTTTTAAGTGTTTTTTCAATTTCGGCTTGAACAGTATGCGCATTATCTTGTGTTTGAAAACCATGATAGTGTGTCCCATCGTAGGCAATAACTGCTTTGTAGCGAACCATCTCGGTTACTCCCTTCTTTTCAAATAAAAACTTGTCCAAGCATGACTTGGACAAGTCTTGTTGTTTTATTGACGCACGTATAGTAGTGCGACAGTTAATAAGGCAAAGACAATGACACAGACGGTATCTGGCCAACGCCATTGAAGCACACGATACTTCGTCCGTCCTTCGCCACCTTGATACCCACGGGCTTCCATCGCAATCGCAAGTTCTTCTGCACGATTAAAGCTGCTAACAAAAAGTGGAATTAAAAGCGGCACGATAGCCCGCATCTTGTCCATTAGATTTCCTTCGCCAAAATCAACACCACGCGCACGTTGCGCATTCATAATCTTCTCGGTTTCGTCCATTAAAGTTGGAACGAAGCGTAACGCAATCGAGAGCATGAGTGAGACTTCATGTGCTGGAAAGCGAATCGCTTTTAGCGGTCGTAATAAATACTCGATCGCATCTGAAAGCGATAAAGGCGGTGTACTGAGTGTCAACAAGGTCGACATAAAAATAATGAGTACAAAGCGTGAGAAAATAAAAATCGCATTGAGCACACCAAATTCAGTAATCGACAAGACGCCCCATTGCCAGTATACCTCACCACCGCGTGTAAAGAAGAGTTGTAGCATGACGGTAAAGAGGATTAACCATAATAGTGGTTTGACCCCCCGGATAAAGAAACGCATGCTGACTCTTGAAAGTAAAATCGCAACTAACGTAAAAGCAAACATTAAGAAGTAAGAGGCAAAGTTATTACACAGGAAGATAATCCCGATAAAGTAAAAACTAGCTAAGAGCTTCGCACGTGGATCCATACGGTGAATAACGGAATCTCCTGGAATATAACGACCAAAAATGAGTTTATCCATCATGATAAATCACCTACTTTGCTACGATTATCTTGAGCAAGCATGGTAACGAGCTCTGAGGTTGTCAGTGGTAAGCGGTCTAATTGCCAGCCTCTTTCCACGAGTTTGCTTGCAAAATGAGTCGCTGTTGGAACGCCTAGTTGCTTAGACTCTAACCACTGGACATCTGAAAAGACGTCATGTGGTAAACCTTGCTTAATGACCGTTCCTTTTTCTAAGACGACCACATAATCAGCATAGTCGGCAACGTCGTCCATCATATGTGTCACTAATACGATGGTCATGCCTTCTTCACGATGTAAACGGGCAAACATCTGTAGCATTTCTTGACGTCCTTGAGGGTCTAGACCTGCAGTAGGCTCATCAAGAACTAAGACGGAGGGTTTCATCGCCAAAACACCTGCAATCGCCACACGACGCATCTGACCGCCTGATAGCTCAAATGGAGAACGTTCTAGATAGTCTTCGCTTAATCCGACGAGTTGCAGCGACTCTTTTACCAAAGCCAGTGCTTCTTCCTCCGTCTTTCCAAAATTCTTTGGACCAAACGCAATATCTTTTGCGACCGTTTCTTCAAATAGCTGTGCTTCAGGAAACTGGAAAACAATCCCGACTTGTTGGCGAATAGGCTTTAAATTTTTATTATCCGTCGTCGGTGTAATACGGCGTTCTCCGATAGTCACAGTTCCTTCAGTTGGCTTAACTAGCGCATTTAAATGTTGGAGTAAGGTCGACTTACCGCTACCCGTATGGCCAACAATTGCCGTATAAGAGCCTTCTTTAATCATTAAATCGACATCATACAACGCACGATGCTCGAATGGTGTGTGAGGTTGATACGTGTAGCCTACTTGTTCAAATTGGATGTCCATAGCCACTCCACCATCCCTTCTTCCGACATATACGCTGCTGGTACATCTAAGCCGACTTTTGCCATCTCTAGTTTTAGTTTTTCGGGGAATGGTAAATCCAGCCCCATTTCGATTAGGCGTTCTCCTGCGGTAAAGATTTCCTCTGGAGAGCCTTCTTTAATAAGCTCTCCTTGTTTCATCACTAAAATTCGATTTGCATTTGCTGCTTCGTCAATATCATGGGTAATCGATATGACGGTTAATTGCTTTTCTTCTCTGAGTTTTTGAATCGTATTAATCACTTCAAACCGTCCCTTAGGATCTAACATACTAGTCGCTTCATCTAATATGATAACATCGGGACTCAGTGCTACAACGCCAGCAATGGCGACACGTTGTTTTTGTCCACCGGATAGGCGAGCGGGTTCTTTTTCGCGAAACGCTAACATTCTGACTTTTTCTAAAGAGGCTTCGACTAATGCTACCATTTCATCATGAGGGACACCTTGATTTTCTAAACCAAAAGCGACATCGTCTTCGACCGTCGCACCGACAAATTGATTGTCGGGGTTTTGAAAGACCATCCCTATTTTTTTACGAATGTTCCAAACATTTTCCTCATTCATCGGCAATCCATCTACCAAGACCGTTCCTTCTTGCGGCACGATTAAGCCATTAATCGCTTTAGCAAGTGTTGATTTTCCTGATCCGTTATGCCCGATAACAGCAATCCACTCGCCGCGATAAATGGTCGTCGAAACATTTGTCAATGCTTGTCGGTCACTATCTGGCTGGTAACGATAATTTAAGCCTTGTAACTCAATGATTGGCTCCATGCTATTCCCTCACTTATTTTAAAGGTCTTAATCCTTTTCGTATTCATATATTAAGCTTGCTAGTTGATTGAAAAAAACAAGCCAACGTTTCCGCTGGCTTGTTGACAGTTTAGCAGCTTTTCCCTAGTATAACACTATCAAAAAAGCCACAATTATTCAATCAAAGAATCCATAGATATCTTGTTTTTTATTTATTTTGTAATAGCTTCTGCCTTTAGATAAACAGACAAGGCTGCTTGTACTGCTTTTCCGACTTCAATCGGAGCTCCTTCTGCTGCTAAAACGGCTTCAAACGCACCTAAAACGTGTAAGACATTTTCACGTCGACTGCTAAAGCCCATATTCCCAATGCGCCATATTTTTCCTTTTAGTGGTCCAAAAGAAGCGGCAATTTCTACGCCAAACCAATCAAGTAAATGCACTTGAACGCGTGCAGTATCCATGCCTTCTGGTGCAATGATAGGAGTGACCGTTGCCATTTTGCTTGTACGCTCGCCATAAATACTCAAACCCATTGCCTCAATCCCCGCTTGAATCGCTCGGTCATTTAGGGCATGACGAGCATGTACTTGCGCCATTCCTTCATTTAGCATTTGACGAAGTCCTTCATGTAACGCATATATCATACTAGTTGCTTCCGTATGATGGTTGATACGTTCAGGTCCCCAGTAGCGTTGTAATTGACTAAGGTCTAAATAGTTACTGCTAATATGACGATCATTGCGCGTGTCATCGCCTAGTCCCAACTCTTTTTGATAGCGACCGTTTAGATAGTGTTCGACGCGGTCGTTATAAGTAATGAGTGATAAACCAGATGGCACACTCACACATTTTTGTGTGCCCGCAATCGCGATATCAATACCCCACTCATCTACTAAAATCGGAACACCACCATAGGTCGCTACGGTATCTACGACAAGAAAAACATCGTTTGCTTGGCAGTATGCTCCGATTTCATCTAAGGCTTGCATTTGTCCATTGGCTGTTTCGCCATGGACCATCGCCACTACTTTAGGTGATATTTCCTTTATTTTTTCAATAATCGTTGCTTGATCAAAAGGAGCCGACCAATCTTTTTCCAAATACGTAACATCCGCTTGCGCGCGTTCGCATATTTCTCCGAGTAAGTAAGCGAAACGACCATATGCTGGAACTAGCACTTTGTCACCTGGTTCGATTAAGGCGATTAATGCCGCTTCTAAGCCAGAACGAGAAGTCCCATCTATCGCGAAAGCTTGTTTATTTTGAGTGCCAAAGGGAACTTTGATCATTTCTTTCACTTCGTCCATTACCGCTAGAAAGCTTGGATCAAACTGTCCCACAACAGGTGTCCCCATCCGTCTTAAGACGGCTGGATGTACTTCAACAGGTCCTGGCGTCATAATCGTACGAATGGGTGTTTGAAAATCATGAATCATCTTAATTCCTCCTTTTTATTGATAGACTAAGCAACAACAGCTGGTTTGTCTTTACGGTTAAATATATAAAATACTGCTGTACCAATCGCTAAAATACCAACAGCTAAATAAAATGAATAGATTTTAGAGCCTGTCGCATCAGATATCCAGCCTGTTAAAGACGGCGCAATCACAGACGAGCTCATCCCAAAGAAGTTAAAAATACCTAAGGTTGTCGCAAGCCCCTTACTTGGAATATGTTCACCTAACCAAGAAATGATTAACGGTTCTACTGTTATTTTGCCAAAGAAACCATACGCAATCAACCCAAATAACAAGAGATTTTTAGACGAAGCGGCTACAGCAGTAAATAATGCAATCCCTGCTAAAATTTCTAAAACGACAATCAATTGAATTTTGCGATGAACAAACTTGTCTGCCAAACGACTAAATAATAGGGCTCCTGGTATCGCCGTGAAGAAAACTAATGAGGAAGCAAGTCCAATCGTTGTTCCTTCAAAGCCTCGTTCGGTTGCTAAGAAGTTAGGCAACCATGTATCCGTTAAATAATAGGCATAACACGTAGAAAAATAAAGTATATACACTGCAATCATTTTCGGTGCAAATATTCGCTTCATCGTCATTTTTTCTTGTGGAGCTAATGCGCTAGCTTCCGCTGATTGTTTGTCTGGTTGCTCTTCTTTACGGATAAACTTCATAAATAAGCCTAACATCACCACTACAAACGCTAAAACGACATATAACATCGTGTTCCAGTGTAACCCTAACTTCACTACTAAGTAGCTAGAAGCAATCATACCACCACCGCTACCAATAGCTGTTCCACAGTTAACAATCGCTGTGGCTAAACTCTTACGACTAGCTGGCACATATTGTCCAGTGAGAGAGTATGCCACGCCGTAGAACGTTCCACACCCTACTCCAGCCAAAACGCTTCCGATATAAACCACTAATAATGAAGGCGCTGTTGCTACAATAAGTGTCCCGACGCCAAACAAGGTAAAACCAGGGATTAAAACGGTCTTTTTACCAAAGCGATCGACTAATAACCCGGAAGGAATCTGCATTAAGACATAACCTAAGAAATAAAAGCTCGAAATAGATCCTATCTGTGAGTCGCTCGCCCCTCCAAAATGAGCACTTATTTGCGGATAAACCGGTGCTAAAGCTGTCCGGTATAACCAAATGACAACCCAACCTAATGTCATGATCATCACAATTTGTTTCCAATATTCTGTTGGTTGCTTTGTTGATTGTTTTTCTATTACCATCTCATTACCACCTTTCACTCTACTTTCTCTTCTATTGTAAAGCGTTATCATATTGGTTGCTTTATGTATTACCAACAATCTTTCGTGTGAAAACTAGCGGTTTTATACAAAAAAGGAACGCAAGAAATGACTTCTTGCGTTCCTCTAATAGTTATTTTATTTTTTAATAAACTCACCTGGGAATGTATCGATGACACCTGTTTCTTTATCATAAACAGTTGTACCACGAACGATTGTTTTCACAACTTGAGCCCCAATTTCACGTCCAATGTAAGGACTGATTTTGTTACGATACTCTAAATCTTCTGCTGCCAATGTGTAAGCATCATTACCTGAAATAAGAACAAAGTCCGCGTCTTTTCCTACTGAGATACGTCCTTTTTGATCTAAGCCAAAGCGATCAGCTGGGTTTTTCGCAATAATATCAGCAAATTGTTTCAAGCTCATACCACGTTTTTGGACACCTTCATCAAAGAGTACATCGACGTTGTTTTGTACGCCGGCAATACCGCCCCATGCTTCGAAAGCATTCTCTTTATCTTTCAAGTCTGGTGTACATGGTGAGTGGTCAGATGTGACAAATGCTATTTCATCTTTTAAGACTTTTTCCCATAGGCCGTTTTGCGCTGCTTTGTCACGGATTGGTGGTGAACATTTAACAACTGGTCCAATAGCATCTAGCTCATCTGTTTCAAAGTATAAGTAGTGTGTACATGTTTCACATGTGACGTCTACTCCTTCAGCACGTGCTTTCGATACTTCTTCTACGCCTTCTGGACAAGCAACGTGACAAATATGAATACGGCAGCCTGTTTCTTTAGCGAATAAAATCGCACGACGAATTGGCTCTACTTCGGTAAAGACTGGACGAGATTCTACATAAGCTTTTAAGGTTGTTTCGCCATTTTCATAAGCAATTTCACCTAAACGGTCAGTAATCGTAGCATTCTCAGCATGAATAGCTAGCACTTTCCCTGTTTTAGCAATTTCTTTCATTCCTGCATATAATGAGTAATCATCTGCATTCATGAAGTCGCCTTCAATTGAACGGTCTCCACATGTTGCCATGAAACATTTATAAGCAGCTACGCCACCTTCATCTAACTCTTCAATCCCTTTTGGAATATTGAATGGGACTAAACCACCAAATGATGCCACGTCCACGACTAATTTATTTTCACCTGCTGCATATTTGATATCTAAACTTTTCTTATCGACAGTCGCTGGTACTTGGTTTAGAGGCATTTCCATAAAGGAAGTCACGCCGCCTTTTGCACAAGCACGTGTTCCAGTAATATACCCTTCCCACTCATCACGATAGCTACCACCTGGATCTGTAATATGAACATGAGCGTCAACCATTCCCGGACTAACTACTAAGCCTTTTGCATCAATGACTTCTTTCGCTTCACCTAGGTTTGTTCCGATAGAGGCTATTTTTCCGTCTTTAACGGCAACATCTGTTTCGACTTCACCGTTTTCTAAAATTACTAACCCGTTTTTGATGATTAAATCATAGCTCATTTCTGTTCCTCCTAATTGTGTTTTAATTATTTAAATTTTTTTAATCCCAAATAAATTAAGAATGATAAACCTGCACCAATTAACCATGACAGACTTGAAATAATTTGAAGTGATGGAATGAATTGGCCTAACAATGAAATAACTAACGCAACGATGGTCGCAATATAGGCTTCTTTATTGACGCCTTTATATTGATTATCTGTATTATCTACTTCTGGATCCATGTAGAGCTCGTCTAAATTAAGTTTTTCTTTTAGGACAAAGAAGTATTGGGCAATCATGACCCCACCAACTGGTCCTAAAACAGCCCCAATCATATTTAAGAAAGCAAAGATACTGTCAGAATTTTCCATCAATTTCCAAGGCATGATTAAATAACTAATCACTCCGGCAATAATAACCCCTTTTTTGTAGTTGACTTTTTTAGGGAATAGAGCCGATAGTTGATACGCTGCTGGTATGATATTTCCAGTCGCATTAGTTGAAATCGTTGTCATTAATAGGACCACCATAGCTAAGATAATAGCTGGCATGCTATCCCAACGATCCACAATATTTAACACGTTCCACTCTTGTACACCGTAGTGAATAGAACCACCAATTAAAATCGCCACACTTGAAAATGCAAAAATAACATAGGCTACTAATAAACTCGCTGTTTGCCCAATCGCTTGTGCACGTGTTGATTTTGCATTTTGCGTAAAGTCAGAAGCACTTGCACCTGGACCTGCCCATACAGCTAATACTGAGTTAATAATCATTAAGTATACCAAAATTGGCGTGTAACTTTGTGTCGGTGTATTAGTTGGAGTAAAGGATAAGATATTCCCAATCCCTCCTGCGACTTTCACCGCCCAAATGGACATCCCTCCAAATACGACATAGATAAGTGGGTTTAAAATCGCTGTAAATTTATTTAATGCCCCACCTCCACCAAATCCTATCGCCATATTAATCAACCAAAAGATTGTAAATGCGATAAGTCCTGGTAAGCTAATCCCAAAGAATGAGAAGTTTCCACCAATTGTTAAAAAGCTTGGCCAAATTTTTCCGATTAAAATTAATAATGCTAATGATCCCGTATAGTTTTGTAACCCAAACCAAGCAATGGCGGCTACCACGCCTCGTAATGTTCCTGGCAGTTTTGCCCCTACATCTCCATAGGTCGAACGTAAGTGCATGGCAAATGGAATACCATATTTTGAACCTGCTTTTCCGTTATACACCATAAAAGCTGCTACTGCTAAGGCACTTAGTACAATGGCCAACATCACGTTGATTGGCGAAAGGCCTAAGAACAGAAACCCTCCTACGGCTGTATAGTTTGGGATGTTATGTACCGACCCCATCCAAAGCGTAAAGTAGTTTTTTGTATCCATATTACGTTTTTCTGCAGTCTTCGGTAAAACATCATCGTTATATCCTCGTTCACGAAGAATGGCAACTTCTGCTTCTGTCACTGCAATATCTAACCCGTTGTTTTCAGTGGCATTTGATATCTCCATTCTCTTATCCTCCTCATATATCCTCTTGTTTGTCCTGTACATCAGCTGATACTTATATTGTATACACATAGTTAAGCGTTTTCATTATCAGAAATGCTCAAATTATTTTTTGATTTGTGCAAATTGAACGAAGTTTAAGAAAACGTTATTTTAAATCAGATATTAGACATCTCTCTGACTTTTGTTTTATGTCATTACATAGTAGAATGAAGCTACAGAGAAAGAGGATGTGATAAATCATATGGCAACATTAAATGATATTTTAGCTGTGCCACGCTTTTTTGACATGACATTATTAAATAAGCATGCAAACCTTGAAAGAACCGTCGATACCATTGAAATATCTGAAACCCCTGACGTTTCTGGTTACTTACCCAAACATTCACTTCTACTGACTACAGGTATGGCTTTCAAAGACAATCCCAAAGAACTATGCGAGTTAATTCATTCATTAAATGCTCTACCTTCAGCTGGTTTAGCCATTAAATTAGGACGTTTCATCTCGGAGCTAGACCCTGAAGTGATTGCGTTTGCTGACAAATTAAATTTTCCAATTATTCAGATACCTCCAACTAAAACATTGGGTGAGGTATCGCATCAATTACTATCTTATATTTGGGATAATCACAATGAATCCATGCATTTTGCTTTGGACGTTCAACGTAATTTTTCTTCCATGATGATGAAAGGCGCATCGACTGACGCCCTTGTCAACCACCTGAGTTCCCTTATCAAACAACCCATGCTTCTAATTAACCCTTTTGGTGATATTGATACTATTAGTCGAAGAATCAAACCAGAAGATATTATCACACAAGAGACACTGAATCAGGTCGTAAAAGATGTACACACGTATCAAATCAATCCGACACAGTTACTATCTTATACGACGATTGATCGACATAACGAACCACTTGTCGCCACGTTTTATCCAGTAGGAAATAGCCACTGTCATGCGTATGTTTTAGTCATTTTTCAATCTGACCAGCTGCCTTATCCTTTTTCACAGTTAGCGATTGAACAGGCGCTTAGTGTGTTATCTTTTACAACATATAAAGATAACATGATTAAACAAGATAAACGCAATGCTAAAAAGGATTTTTTTAATAAACTCATCGGACATGATAGCGAGGTCGACCATGATGTCACGCATTGGATTGATTATGGAAAACCGTTTGGTATCATTCAAAGTCCTATTTACCAAGTCATTATCGGACGCGTTTCAATTCCCGATACTTTAGACTATCACGAAAAAGAAATTATGCAACTCACACATGAGTGGTTTGATAGTAAAATTGAAGATTATTTTAATAACGCTATTTTTATTCCAAATGGTGATCAAACACAATTAGTGATTTTACTACAGCATAAAACGACGCAAATAACGGAACAACTAGAAGCGCTACACAATGAGCTTCTAGAAAATCTGAATGTGACGGTGACGTTTGGTGTCGGAACGACTATCAAAGAGCTTTCTTTAGCACGTTTTTCTCTCAATGCAGCGAAAAAAGCACTAGAAGAATACGACCCACAACAAACAGATTTTATTTATTATTATCAAAATAGAGGGATATCGAGCTTAATTAGTGAAGTGTCAGAGGATGATATTCATTACTTCTGTACCACGACGTTAGGGCCACTCGCTTATCCAACTTCTGAAAGTAACCGAGAGTTACGCCAAACATTAAAAGTCTACTTAGACAACCAGTGTCGTATTACTGAGACTGCTGATGAATTATTTATTCATCGCAATACAGTAAAATATCGTATTAATAAATGTGATACCTTATTTGGTCAGAGTATTGAAGAGCCTTTAATCAGTTTACAACTTCGTTTAGCGCTCTTACTCTCCTCAGATAAAAACCGTTATCTAACCAACTAAAAAAAGTGATGCCTCGGCATCACTTTTTTGCTATGTGATTTAAAAGACTGATGAAAACGCTTAAATTCGCGTCAGTCCTATTTAACAAAGAACCATCTTTTTGAAGTATCATCTTAAAAATTTAGTTGTAAAAACAGCAACTAATAAATATCATTAGTACAAGTATTTTTACATTTGGGCTTTCCTTTTCATGAAATAAAGGCAAAAAATCTTAAACATAACATGAGTAAAAGCCCAGCAAAAACACAAATATATAAACATGGGATCTTGGGATAATCAATAAAATCTTGAAAATCATCTTCATCAAAGAATAATTGTTCTGTATAAAATTGTTTTATTTTTTTATATTCTTCCTTGTTTTCATAAATTTCTTTTACAAAGAGAAGCCAAATAGTTATCAAAGATACTGTAAAAATAACTAGGAATAAAAAGCTTTTTTCTGTCTTGGAGTAGAGGATTTTTCTCCATAAATTGCCACTGGGTCTATCTTTTACTTCACCATATATAAACAAAGCAACGGAAGAGCTCCACCCGAGAAATTTTAAATGTAACGATTGGTAGTTATCTTGCTTACGCTCACTTAATTTTAAAAAATCATCTTTCAACATGTTTACTTGCGCAAAATATTTATCTGTTTCTTCTTTTATAATTCTATTAAAAACTGACTTTGCACTAGACAGATCCTTGTCAGATAAATCAAATGAACCTTTTTTAACAATAAACTCACGTATTATTTTTAATCTTGTTAATAAATTTTCTTTACTTTTTATAACCCAAGAATATATTTTAAATAAATTAAAAGTTTCAATTTCGTCGAAAGATACTTGTTTTACGGCTTCTTTATCATCAATTTTGACTTTAAAAGTAAAAGTATTGTTAGCGTATTCCGTAAAATTAGATAAAAATAGTAATATATAGATGGATTGAACAAATTTAATTTTTTTAGATTTTTCATATTTTTCAAAATGATTAACTGATACACTTAAATCTTTTTTTTGCAATCCATTTATATTATTGCTTAAAATAATCTGATTAAACAGCTTGACTTCCTTAGAAAAATCCTCCAATTTTTTTATTTCATTATTTTCAAAAATGATTAACTGTCCGTCAAATTTTTTAACTTTAAGTTTATCAACAATTTTTGAAAATCTGTTACACTCATTTATATACCTATCTTCAAAAAAAAGTAGTGTAGGATGATTGAATAGCTCATTATCTTCAACGAAGGTTCTTAAGTTTTCAGGGGGACATTCCGAAAATAGGAAGGAAGTGTTCACAAAGCGACCTTTAATACCCATTTTTTAACTCCTTAGGTAATTCAGTAATAAAATCTTCATCTACTGGTAATATTATTTTACCATCCTGATATTCTATACCCTGTCTTTTTATTAGCTTGTCATAGTTTGTTGTATATATTTTTGTTTCTTGAGATATATATATAGTTTTGTTATATTCTTCTCTTATAGCTTTTTTTGATATTGAAAATTCAGTATCGATTTTTCTTGATTCATCTGAATAAATTTTATTCAAATCTTTTTCTTCAATTAATTTTTGTTCTCTTAATATTCCAGCTAAATCTACTTTGTCAAATGATTTCTTGTCAAAAATGTAATTTTCCGTTTGATCTTTTATTTCTTGAAAGTTATCTTGAGTTCTCAATATATTTGTAAATAAGTTATCTTCTTTTAATAGCTGGATTAGATCTTTTGAATTTTGGTATTCATCCCTATTCAATGATAGTTTTAAAAAACCTTCTCTCCAATATTTTGCTACAAATCTATTTTTATCAATAATTATTATTTTATTTAAATCATCCCCTAAAATACATCCCTTATAATAATTAGACTCAGTTGAAAATGATGTCTTCATTTCATAATTTTTTTCTTTATCTATAACCTCTATATTTTCTAATTTTAATAGTAAGAGTTGTTTGCTCTCTCTTTTAATGAATAGATTTCCTTCTGTAATTTGTTTATTTCTAGTTCCATCATTTTTTAATTCTGCTTTTCTTAACTCATCTGCAAATGTAACCATTTGAAAAGCGTCAGAGTTATCCTTATATTGTTTAAGAATTGAATTTTCATCTGCTCGACAGTCAATTTTTAGATGTTCTGTATTTTCTGGTGAAAAAACTTTTAAGAATACTTTATTAATATTTTGTTTATCAATTTGTTTTAGGTTCTCCTCGTAAACACTTTCATTTATCTGAAAAGCCCTTATTTCCAATTAAATACTCTCCCTCAATTTTACTATTTTATAAAAAATCACATATATCTAAGCAACAACATCTCTTATTCATCAATAATATATCATTTTATTGATGCCAAATCTACACCGATATCAACGAGTGGATAAGTAAGAACGCACAAGGATACAGATATGATATTTATCCAAAATAGCCTTTCTATTTACATATAATGTTATCTAGATACTATATTCTCTGTAACTAAAACCAAATTTCAACTTGATTTAGGTTTCTAAAGTTTTCACACGGTAAGTTTTAATATACATCGAGTAGAATTCCATTAAAAAGATTATTAAAAAAATCTCATTGAACTCCATTACAAGTTTACGTTGTGTTTCTACTAATACCGGCATTAAGATATTACACTTAATAAAGAACAATACACTTACCTAAAGTCTTAATGGTAGCTAAACTTCGTAGGAAACTTAAAAATCCTCAAGCTATGAAGAAAGAATTCGTCATTCTCTAATTAGCCTTATTTGCACAGTGAAATTGAAGCTAAAAATATACATATTAAAACCTTAAAACGATATCATATGGATTCAAATCATTTGAGAACATGAAATTAAGAATATTCATGATGAATCGCCTCATTGAAGTAAAATAAAAAAGATGAATGGAACGAGTTCCACTCATCTTCGACTTCATTTTGACTCATCAGTCCTATTTGACAAAGAGCCTTTTTTATCCAACAATACGTGTTCCTGCTTCGCCTCGTAAGGCAGCTGGAGCTTGTTCTAATGAGCATATGATCGCTGTTTTCCCTAATGCGGCAAACTCGATACATGCTTTCATCTTAGGTCCCATACTACCATCTGAAAAATGTCCTTGGGCATCGTACTCACGCGCTTGTGCGACTGGCACTTCTTCTAATTTCGTTTGCTCTGGTGTCCCGTAATTTAAATACACGTTGGGAACATCTGTTAAAATCATGAGAACATCTGCTTCCACATCAATTGCCAATTGATAGGCAGAAGAGTCTTTATCAATCACGGCCGCAATGCCTTCCCATTCACTTTGTTCATTTTTAACAACTGGAATACCGCCACCACCGGTAGAAATCACTACGACATCTTGCGCTAATAACTTTTTAATAGCATCTACTTCTATGATTTTTTGTGGCTGTGGAGAGGGTACTAAACGGCGATAACCGCGTCCCGCATCTTCTCCCATCACCCAACCATGTTCCGCACTCATCTTTTCAGCTTCTTCGCTTGTATAGAAAGAGCCGATAGGTTTAGTAGGATTCTCAAACGCCTTATCCTGAGGGTCTACTTCTGTCATCGTCAAAATGGTCACAATATCTGACATTGGCAATTTATTTTTTAATGCTTGTTGTAACATATACCCAATGTATCCTTGAGATTCTGCGCTACACGCGTCGAGGGGTTGAACAGGTACTTCGGCTTGTGCCATTTCATTTTGACGTAAAATTTGTCCTACTTGTGGTCCATTTCCATGAACAATCACGACTTCATGACCGTCTTTAATAAGACGTGAAATGCTTTCGCTACTTTTCTCAACATTTTCTTGCTGTACTTTAAATTCTCCTACTTGACCAGGCTGTAATATAGCATTACCACCCAGTGCAAGAACGACTCGTTTTTTCATTCTTTATCCTACACTCCTTCAATAACATTTTGACGTACGACTTGTTGTAATCCTAAAACTATCCCCATCAATGTATCATAACCAGATGTATGACCCATTTCTCCTAGCTGTCTGACTGCTTGATGTAATCGCTCAGGTTCTTCATAAGCAAACGACGTCATAACTTGATCCACTTGTAAACTAAAATATCCAGATAATGCGGCGTTAATATATGCTTTTGAAACGTCTGTTGTCACATCTTCTTTCAAGTAATCTGCTAATCCTTTTAAAAATACTGTGGATAAAAAAGGAGACACATGATGAACAGCTAGTAATCCGACTGTAAAATCATCACCTGATGGGGTCAATCCTAATCCACGACCGATATAGTGGATAAAATATCGGGTAACTTCTTCCTTTTTCTCCGAACAACAATAGTCAAAATATGGCGCATTACCAGCTAATTCTTTGGTAAAATCTAATCCTGTTTTCCCATTAAATGTACTCGCTAAGTGACAAACAAAACGGGTATCCGCCGAAGAACAAAATGGTTGCCACTCTATTTTCAAAGGGTCATAGTATTTAACCTGTTCCAAAGAAATAACCATCGAGCCAATGGTTAACTTACCATGGCTTACCTTCATCTTGACTTGAGCTTTTTTTATTGCGTGTTGCAAAAGATGAAAATGATACTGGGAGACATGCAAGCCAAACGGGACGATATTGTTTTCCAACATACCGACATGTAATAAAGAGTGCCCATCTGTTAGATTAAAACTATGTTTGAACATACTATGGAGTGACACACTCCCTGTTTTATTCTGCCACTCTTTAACGAGTTTTCCTGCATAAACACCTGTTATTTCCATCTTTTGCCCTCCTTTTTAAGAAAAATAGAAAAGACAGTTTGTCTTTTCTATTTAATTTATATTTTATTTTTCCATGCCTAGTTTTTCAGCATAGGCTGCAATAGCTTTTTCAAAGCATGACATTGGCGGACGTACTGTTCCTGCCCCAATTTGCCCAACACCTGCTTTTTTATGTGCAATACCTGTATTAATAACAGGAGTAATGCCTTTTTCTACAACTAAGCGAGCATCAATTCCTAAACAAATCCCTTTAAAGTCCCATGTTGGTACTGGGAAATTATTATTATGTGCCTTACAAATTTCCGCCATCTCATTACTTGTATTCAATGCATCATAGAACCCACCTGAACCAACAAAACGTGTTACGGCTGGTGCAGCAATCATTGCCATGCCCCCAACACCAAAGGTTTCTGTAATCGCACTATCCCCAATGTCTGTGTTACCGTCTTCGCTTGAATAGCCAGCAAAGTATAAACCTTGAGGCGTGTTTACAGGTCCAGTAAACCACTCGTCACCCATTCCTGCGATACGAATACCGAAATCTTTCCCATTACGACACATAGCTGTTACGATGGTACCTGCTTCTATCGTACGCGCTCCATCCATGACAGCTTTAGCTGCTGCCATCATAATATTTAAGAAGAATTGGTCGGTATCTGCTAAAAATTGCGATACTTCTTGTTTTTCATTCTCTGGGATATCTAATGACACAATAATCGGTCCCACTTCTTTATAAAACGCAAGAGAAGCAGCGATATTACGTTGGTGGAATTCATCTCCCATAGCGATGGCTTTCGCAACCAACACGTTGACATTTAGACCTTCCTCTAAGGTTTTTAATGCTTTACTCAGAACTGGTCCCAATGTATCTCTCATCCAACGTAAACGTGTGATAACTTCTTCTGAATATGCTCCAAAACGTAACACCGCACCGATTCCTTCGTTCATTGTACAATAAGCATAATTACCATCTGTTTTATTTTGTACGACTAAAACTGGCATATTCGCTGAGGTGATCCCCCCCATCGGTCCTACCGCTTGATGATGATGACAAGGTTCAAAGGCAATAGCTCCAGAAGAAAGTAATTCGCGTGCTTCTTCTTCTGTTTCTGCCCATTCTTCAAATAAAACAGCGCCGACACAAGATCCTTGCATAGGATCCGTCATATCATCCCACGTCATTGGAGGGCCAGCATGCAGTAACATTCTCTTGTTTAAGGCTGGAATTACTTCTTTCGCACGCACCACGTCGAGTAAAAATGGTGATGCTTCAGTTATTTTATCAATAACGGCTTGATTCGCTTCATCAATCGTTTTAAATGTCATCTTAGTGAGCCTCCTTATCAAATTCATAGTGATCTAAGAAATACAATACTTTTTGTAAGTGAACATCGCCACCAGCTGCTGGCTTCCATTCAAAATGAACGACTTCGCCATGATTATCTAAAATAGAATCAGTAAAGCTCTTAAGACCAATATTAATCACTTTTGGTTTTTCATTCATTAAACGTTGGATAGCGTCAGATGCATCTGGTAATGTCTCATTTGATTTTTCTGCTGGTTTCACTGCTTTTTCTGCAAATGTTAAGCCACGGTCGATAACAGACAATGCCGTTTGAATTGCTTCTACGTTATTTTCGCAAACTACGACTCCTGCCTCTTCTAAAATCTGACGTTGTTCGTCATACCCTTGAGGATCCAAATCTGTTCCTACAATCACTGCCACAAAAGCGACTTCACGATCTGTCTCTTTTAAGGCTGTTTGAACTTCCGTAATCGGTTTAACCAGTTCACTAGCCATATCCATATGAGCACCATATCCTAGTACTACATCGAATAAAACAACCGCTGTTTCTTCTTGATTGATGACATCTTTTATCTTATTAATACGGTTTTCAGGATCAATCATCGGATGTGGTTTACCGCTAGTATACATATCATCCCCTAAGTCAATGACTTCGTGACTATCATGTTTCAATGTATAGCCTTCTGGAGATTGATGATGTTCTAACTCAAGTGCTTCTTCGATTAAAACGCTAGCTTCATAAGCCAATGTTCCACCGGCATAATAACCTTTAATACCCGTTTGACTTGGAGCTAATTTAACGTCTACTGCTTTTGCTTGAGACGGTACATATAGAATCTCTTCTTTGTTTAATAATTTAACAGATAACTGTGCTGCTTCTTCTAACGTATAAGCATGGTATAGATTTTCTTCATGTTCTGTCGGTTTGTCCCCTAAGAATAAAGCAACTACAGGTTTCTCAACAGCATGCAAGCGAGCTAACACTTTTTCTTTGATTTCTTGTGCAGGTGGTTTGGAAATAATTACAATGACTTCTGTATTATCGTCATGATTTAATGCTAAAATACCATCCATCATTGTCGTTGCGCCTACTTCAGAAGATAGATCGCGCCCACCTGTTCCTATAGCATTCGTAATCCCCGCACCATAACGATGAACTAATGTTGTCACTTCTTGAATACCTGTTCCAGAAGCGCCGACCACACCGATGCCTCCTGGACGTGTATTATTCGTAAAAGCAAGTGGCAAACGATGTAAAATACCTGTTCCACAGTCTGGTCCCATTACTAGCAAGCCTTTTTCATGGGCTTTTTGTTTTAAGCGTGTTTCATCTTCTAACGACATATTGTCACTAAAGATAAACGCATGTAAGCCATTATCTAACGCTTTTTCAGCTTCTAGTGCCGCATATGTTCCCGGTATAGAAAGCAATGCTACATTCGCATCTGGCATTTTTTTCAAGGCTTTTTCCCAAGAATTAATATTCTCATTCACTTCGCCGCCATTATCAGCGTCTTTATTTAACTCTTCATCAATCATCGTTAACACATCATCTGTTTTGCTTTCATCGTTTACTTCTAGCATAATTACCATATCATTGGCGGTAGCGTCTGCTAATTCTGGCGTATCAAAACCACTCGCAATAAAAATATCTTTATTAGCAGGTGTTCCCATCATAATGGATACACGTTCAACAAATGGTAATTGATTTAATTTACTTGTTAATAACATCAAGACAACAGAATCTTGATAACTATTTTGTTTAATAATCGTTTGTAACATCTATTCTTCACCCTCTTCGTTTTTTTCTGCAAAGGCAGATCCATGGTCATAGCTATTATGATGAATAACATCACTTATCAAATACTCATGAATATCCTTCGCTACTGGAATACCCGTTTCTTGATATTTCGCAAAGGTTACTTCTGCCAACTCACCTGGATATAAAACACGATCGAAGCCGGTCGCTGGTGGGTTAGCATGAATATCTTCAATCATGCGACTTAAGTTGTTTTTAAATGATGATAACTCTGTAAAATAAGACGGGTTAATTAAAATATGTAAATGTCCTAAATTACGACCACTTGATAAGTCAGCATACATAGAACTAACATGTTTTCCAAAAGGAAGTCCTAGTAATGAACCTGATAAAATATCTACCATCATCATTAACCCATATCCTTTTGGCCCGGCAATCGGCAATAACCCTTGAACTTCATGAGGATTCGTTGTCGTTTCTCCTTGGCTATTTACAGCCCAGCCTTCAGGAATATCTTTATTTTTACTACGTGCGTCTAATATTTTCCCCCAGGCTTGTACAGTCGTTGCCATATCAAAAATAATCGGACGGTCATTCGCTGTTGGCGCGCTAAAAGCAATCGGATTGGTACCGAAAAACGGCTCTGTTCCACCAAATGGAACAGCCATCGGATCTGATTGACAGACTGTTAGACAGATTAAATCGCGTTGTGCTGCATAATCAGCAAAATAGGATAACATGCCACTATGTCCTATCCGACTAACACCTACGATTCCCACACCTGTTTCCTCAGCTAACTCGATACCACATTTTAAAGCTTCCAATGCTGCAACGTGTCCAGAACCATTTTCTCCATGATAAATCCCTGTACTTGGTCCCGTTTTTTCAAAGTGAAAATGGGGGGATAAGTTCAGACCACCCTTTGCAATCCGCTCAGCGTAGTAATCGACACGCACGGCACCATGGGAATGAATACCATGAGCATCCGCATAGACTAAGTGTTTTGCGACTTCTTCTGCATGATCTGTTTTTAACCCAGCTGATTGCAACTTGTTTTGAATTAACGAATGAAGCTCATCTGGTGATACATAAACTAATTCTTCCAATTTTTTCACCCTATCTCTTATAATTCGACATCGCGATTACAATCTTTCGAGTAAAGATAACTTAACGGTGCTTTGCGTCCAACTGAATAGCACGCCTGTAAGTTATATGCTCCCATAAAGATGTAATCTCCTTTTTTAACTGGCATCCAATTATTATCTAAGTTATACATACCTTCTCCACTTAAAAGAATGGCGCCGTGCTCTTGATAATGTGTTTCAATATAACCATGAGAACCCCCTGTTTCAAACGATAAGATATGGAAGTTCATATCGAAATTCAAATCTGTCGGCAATAAGTTTTTAAAGTTAACATCGGACATGCCTTCATAATCTTCTCCTGCAATATCATTAGAATTACCTGATACGACATAAGGCTCATAGCCTTTTGCTTCTTGATAACGTTTTTTATAAAGAAATGTTTCAGTAGGCTCATCGCTATTATTTTCAAATGTCATTTGTTTCGTTGGCGGACAGTAAACATATCCCCCTTGTGTTAGCTCAAATGTTTCGTCTTCAATAGAAACCGTCAAGCTCCCTTCCATCACATAAATAAAGGTTTGAATTCCATTACCTCCAAACCCATCACGTTTACCTCCACCTGGTAAAACACGACATAAGTAATCCACAAAACTAGCACCTAGTTTAGGTGTTGCTAAAATAGTCATTTCACATTGCTCAAATCCTGGAAGTTGATTCATGACCATCCCTTCTGGTGGAATCACCGCAAAATTTCCTCTTTCTATTCTTGAACGTGACTCCAAAATACTTGAAGGATAACCCATTTCATTTGTTCTGTAACCCATCCAACTCGACCTCTTTCACTTTTTTATTTATTTTTCATATGCTAATTGATAAAGCGTTGCAGTTAAAGCACGAACGCCTTCGACTAAGTCACTCACATGCGTTGCTTCCGCAGGATTATGACTAATTCCTTTAATACTTGGGACAAAAATCATCGCTGTCGGAACATGTGGTGCAAAAATCTGAGAATCATGTCCCGCACCACTGTGCATCACATGATAATTCAATTCCTCTTTATCACATGCTGCGATAATATGATTGACAATATCTTCAGACATTGGTGTCGGCATTTCATCCATCCAACGTTCCATTTCAATTTCAATACCCATTTCTTGAGCAATCATTTGCATGTCTTTTTCTATTTCTTGAACGAAGTTTTCTAGCACCGTATTATCTGTATGACGGCAATCCATTGAAAACACCGTTTCTCCTGGTACTACATTCACTGTGTTTGGAACGACTTCTACGTGGCCAAATGTTAACACAAGCGGATCGCCTATCTTATTTGCTTTTTCGATACTTTGACTAATCATACGACTCATGGCGTATACGGTATCATGACGATAACTCATCGGTGTCGTCCCAGCATGGTTTGCTTGTCCTTTTAGACGAATCGTATAACGTTTCTGTCCGACGATACTCGTGACAATCCCCACGGGTTTTTTCAACGTTTCTAAAACATTCCCTTGTTCAATATGTAGTTCTACAAACGCTTTGATATCTTCCCGAGTCTTTTCATTTTCGTCACGGAAATCAAATCCAGCTTGTTTCATAGCATCAACAAATTTAACACCTGTGGCATCTGCTGCGTCGATAACATCTTCTTTATCGGCTAAGCCAAAGATATTTTTACTTCCCCAAAATGCGTATGGAAAACGACTTCCTTCTTCTTCCGCCATAGAAACTATTTCCATTGAACGTTTTGGTTGGCCATGTGTTTCATAGAGATATTTCATTGCTAGAAAAGCAGATAAAATACCAAATTGACCATCCAATGCGCCGCCATTTACTACTGTATCCACATGTGAACCAGACATAATAGTTTCTTCTGGAAATTCACTACCTTCAATACGTGCAAATAGATTTCCTACTGCGTCATATTGTGTTTTAAAATCATGTTTTTCAAATAATGTTTTCAACTCATTTTGAGCTTTTACCCAATGCTCGTCATATAACAACCTTGTGGTGCCACCTGTTGGATCCGCTCCAATGCCTGATAGCCATTCTACATATTGTTGCACTTCTTTTTCATTGAACACTTTTTTCCCTCCTATACGAGTTGACATGCTTTATAAATAAATTGTAAGCCTTTTCCAAATCGAATACACTAGTTAAGGGTGATAAACACAGACTTAACTTTTGGTCATTAAGCACAAAAGGAGACACCTTTGTTTACAAAAAACAAAGGTGTCTCCTTTTCTACTAATAAAAAAAGCCCTTTACAGGACCCTCTCCATTTTTATAATGAGCGCAAGCTCTCCGGTAAAACCGGAGAGTTGCAACGAGCTAGACTCGGATGCATAACATCCAACATCATAACACTCTCATTCATATATTTGTATGACTTATACTAATTCAATAACAACCATTTTAGCTGCGTCACCGCGGCGTGGTTCTGTTTTAAGAATTCTAGTATAACCACCATTACGATCAGCGTAACGTGGTGCGATGTCGTTAAACAGTTTTTGTAATGCTGTTTCAACAACGATTTCGTCATTTTCTTCGCGTACATCAGCGATTTCGTTACGTACGAAAGCTGCTGCTTGACGACGAGCATGAAGATCGCCACGTTTTCCTAAAGTAATCATTTTTTCAGTAGTTGAACGGATTTCCTTAGCACGCGCTTCAGTTGTTACGATACGTTCGTTGATTAATAAATCAGTTGTTAAATCACGTAACATTGCTTTACGCTGACTGCTAGTACGGCCTAATTTACGATAGCTCACGTTAGTTTCCCTCCTTATGAGAAAGTCTTAGTCGTCTTGACGTAGGTCTAAGTCTAATTCACTTAGTTTGTTTTTCACTTCGTCTAAAGATTTACGACCTAAATTACGGACTTTAATCATTTCAGCCTCTGACTTGTTTGTTAGTTCTTGTACAGTATTAATGCCTGCACGTTTTAAGCAGTTGTATGAACGAACTGATAAATCTAACTCTTCAATTGTCATTTCTAACATTTTTTCTTTTTGTGTTTCTTCCTTCTCAACCATGATTTCAGCATTTTTAGCTTCATCAGTTAAGTTAACAAAAATATCTAAATGTTCAGTTAAAATCTTCGCTGCTAAGCTAATAGATTCTTGAGGCATAATGGATCCATCTGTCCAGACTTCTAGTGTTAATTTATCAAAATCATCACGACGACCTACACGCGTATTTTCTACTTGGTAGTTAACACGACGAACAGGTGTGTAGATAGAGTCAACAGGTAAGACGCCAATAGGCATATCTTCTTGTTTGTTGTCTTCTGCTTGTACGTATCCACGGCCTGGTTGAACTTTCAAACGTGCGTGGAATGTAGCACCTTCAGCGACAGTACATAAATATAAATCTTTGTTTAAAATTTCAACATCACTGTCCGTAATAATATCTCCTGCAGTTACAGTAGCGGGACCAGTAACATCAATTTCAAGGGATTTTTCTTCTTCAGTATAGAGTTTTAAAGCTAATCCTTTAATATTCAAAATGATTTGTGTCACGTCTTCTTGCACACCTTTAACGGTTGAGAATTCGTGCAACACGCCATCGATTTGAAGGCTAGTGATAGCCGCTCCTGGTAAAGAAGACAATAAAATACGACGAAGAGAGTTTCCTAAAGTTGTTCCATAACCGCGTTCTAGTGGTTCGATAACAAACTTACCATAATCTCGGTCTTCATCAATTTTAGTGATCCGTGGTTTTTCAAATTCAATCATTTTAATCTATACCCCTTTCAAAACGAAAAGTGCGTTGCTCAATGACGTTTTTAAAGTTCATACTCAAATGAAAGACGCTCATTAAACACGACGGCGTTTTGGAGGGCGGCATCCATTATGAGGAACTGGTGTGACGTCACGAATTGCAGTCACTTCTAATCCTGTTGCTTGTAGTGAACGAATTGCTGCTTCACGTCCAGAACCTGGGCCTTTAACTGTTACATCAACAGTTCTTAAACCATGCTCCATTGCAGTTTTAGCTGCTGCTTCAGCTGCCATTTGCGCTGCGAAAGGTGTTGCTTTCTTACTACCTTTAAATCCTAAAGCACCTGCTGATGACCAAGAAATAGCATTACCATGCGTATCTGTAATCATCACAATTGTGTTATTGAATGTTGAATGGATATGTGCAATACCTGATTCAATATTCTTTTTCACACGGCGTTTTCTGCTTACTTTTTTTGCTTTTGCTACCATGAAGTTCTAACCTCCTTCACTTTAAATTATTTTTTCTTACCTGCGATTGAACGAGCTGGACCTTTACGAGTACGGGCATTGTTTTTCGTGTTTTGACCACGAACTGGTAAACCACGACGATGACGAATACCACGGTATGAACCGATTTCCATTAGACGTTTGATGTCTAAGTTACGTTCACGACGTAAATCTCCTTCGACTTTTAATTTGTCGACTTCTGCACGAATCTTATCTAATTGATCGTTTGTTAACTCACGTACGCGAATATCTTCTGATACGTTTGCGTCTGCTAAGACTTTTTGAGCCGTTGTTTTTCCGATCCCATAAATGTATGTTAATGAAATAACAATACGTTTATCACGAGGAATATCTACTCCTGCTATACGAGCCATTATACGCTACACCTCCTATTAACCTTGACGTTGTTTATGTTTTGGATTTTCACAAATAACCATAACTCGACCTTTACGGCGAATTACTTTGCATTTTTCGCAAATTGGTTTTACTGATGGTCTTACTTTCATGATTTTACCTCCTTGATTTTACGGAGTGCAATTATTTAAATCGATAGGTAATGCGACCACGAGTTAAATCATATGGTGATAATTCAACTGTCACTTTATCTCCCGGTAAAATGCGGATATAATGCATACGGATTTTACCAGAAACATGAGCAAGAATCTCATGGCCATTTTCTAATTCAACTTTAAACATTGCATTCGGCAAAGTGTCAACAACTGTTCCTTCAATTTCAATCACTTCTTCTTTTGCCACTACGAGTACCTCCTTATACGGTTAGTCTTAAACGATGACAATTTTTCGTACTCAAATGCCAAATCTTCAACCTGTCTATTATACCATGATACAGCAACATTATGAAGCAACTTGAACCATTCTTTCCTGATAGATTCTGTTATCTACAGATTGTCAATAATCTTTTTCACATCTACAAAAACGTCTTCGATTTCACGATTTCCGTCTAATGTTTGAAGAAGATCTTTTTCGTTATAAAACTCAAGTATCGGTGCACTACCGGCAACGTTTACTTTCAAGCGATTTTTGACTGTTTCAGGTTTATCGTCTTCACGTTGATAAAAATTATGGCCGCCACAACGATCACATGTTCCTTCCACTTTTGGTGGATGGTTCACTTTGTGATAAGTTGCCCCACAATCTTTACACATAAAACGACCGGCTAAGCGGTCCACTAAAACATCTTCTTCAACATGTATATTGATGACAGTATCAAGTTGTTTGCCTAAGTCGTTTAAAATTTCTTCAAGTGCATAAGCTTGCTCAATGGTTCTTGGGAAACCATCCAACAAGAAGCCTTTTTCTGTATCAGCTTGAGCTAAGCGTTCTTTAACAATGCCATTGGTTACTTCGTCCGGAACTAATGAACCTTCGTCCATATAAGCTTTCGCTTGTTTTCCTAATTCTGTACCGTTAGCCATCGCTTCACGAAACATATCTCCAGTTGAAATATGTGGGATATTGTAAGTATCTACAATTCGTTCGGCTTGTGTTCCTTTACCTGCACCAGGTAATCCCATAATAATCAGATTCATATCGGTTTCCTCCTGTAAAGGATTTGAATGATTATGCATCAATGACTATTCCACAATGAAACCAGTATATTGACGTTTCATCATCAAACCTTCCAATTGTTTAGCTGTTTCTAATGCTACCCCTACAGCAATCAAAAGACTTGTTCCACCTAAACCAATGGCTGTCGGTAAGTCCCAAAGCTTTTGTGCAATAACAGGTAAGATAGCTACGGCAGCTAGGAATAGAGATCCTACTGCACTTAGTCGCATTAATAAAGATGAAATATAATTTTCAGTTGATGCTCCTGGTCGTACACTTGGGATGTAACTTCCTTGCTTTTGTAAGTTCTCTGCTACTTTCTCAGGATTCACCTGTACAAAGGCATAGAAGAAAGTAAAACCTACGATAAGCAATGTATAGAAAATACCCCCACCAAGTGTTGAATAGTCAAACATGTGTTGAACTACTTTAAACCATGTTGCACTTCCTTTAGTTGCGCTAAATAGTTGCATAATCGCATTAGGTGTTGCTAACAAGGAACTCGCAAAAATAACTGGTATAACCCCTGCGGCATTCACTTTTAAAGGTAAATAGCTGCTTTGAGGTGCGCCAGCTACACGTTTGGTATATTGAATTGGAATCTTTCTTTCAGCTTGGTTGAAGTACGTTACAAACGTTACGATTGCTAATATTGCTACCACAAGTAGGACTAAGAATAAAATATTCATCATCCGGTCTTCTGGTTTGATATTAATTAAGCGATCTTCAATAAGAGAAACGATCCCCTTCGGTATTCTTGAAATAATACCGGCAAAGATAATCATTGAAACACCGTTTCCAATGCCTTTATCAGTGATTTGTTCTCCCATCCATGTAACTAACATCGTTCCAGCTGTTAAAATAATTCCCACCATCATGTACGTTTTGGCATCGGGTGTCTTAACGAACCCAACTCCAGCGAATTGATTAAATCCGGCTGTAATCATAATTGATTGTAAAAACGCCATGACAAGTGTCAAATAACGTGTTGCTTGGTTTAATTTACGACGGCCTACTTCACCTTGCTTTGACCACTCTACAAACTTCGGTACAATATCCATTTGTAACAATTGGATAATGATAGAAGACGTAATGTACGGTGATACACCTAAAGCAAATAGTGAAAAGTTCTCCATCGCGCTCCCGCTAACTGTGTTAATCATGTTAAATAACGGATTATCACTTAAGTTAGCAAGTGCTTTGATGTCAACGCCTGGTACTGTGATATGAGCACCAAAACGAAATGCAAACAAGATGAATAATGTAAAGAAAATGCGATGACGAATGTCTTTAACCTTCATGCCATCTTTCAATAATTTAAACATTAAATCACCTCGATTGAACCGCCAGCAGCTTCAATTGCTTCTTGAGCAGTTTTTGAAAATTTAGCAGCTTTCACTGTTAATTTTTTCGTCAATTCACCATTAGCTAGTACTTTAACGCCAGATTTTTCATCTTTGATGATTCCAGCTTCTACTAGTAATGCAGGTGTTACTTCTGCGCCGTCTTCAAATTTGTTTAATACATCTAAATTGATAACAGCGTATTCTTTACGGTTAATGTTTGTAAAACCACGTTTTGGTAAGCGTTGGAATAAAGGTGTTTGTCCACCCTCAAAGCCTAAGCGTACGCCACCACCTGAACGTGCTTTTTGTCCTTTTTGACCGCGTCCAGCAGTTTTACCATTACCAGATGAAGTTCCTCGACCTACACGATTACGTACATGTCTAGATCCTTCAGAAGGTTTTAATTCGTGAAGTTTCATGTCTCTAGGCACCTCCTCTTTATTGATTTAAAATGATTTGTTTAAACTTCTTCAACGTCCACTAAATGTGAAACAGTATTAATCATGCCTTTAACAGCATCATTAGCTGGTCTTACAACCACACTGTTAATTTTCTTTAAACCAAGAGCTTTCACAGTATCTTTTTGGTTTTGAGGACGTCCGATTACACTACGTTTTAATGTAATTTTTAATTCTGCCATGACATTGTCCTCCTTATCCAATAATCTCTTCTACGGATTTTCCGCGAAGTTCTGCTACTTCTTCAGCACGTTTTAGACGAGATAGTCCTTCTAATGTTGCACGAATCACGTTAATTGGTGTGTTGCTACCAAGTGATTTACTTGTAACATCCGCAACACCAGCTAACTCTAAAATCGCACGAACTGGTCCACCAGCAGCGACACCAGAACCGGCAACAGCAGGTTTCATTAATGTACGTCCACCACTGTATACGCCAATAACTTCGTGAGGGATTGTAGAACCAACCATTGGGACTTCAATTAAGTTTTTCTTAGCGTCTTCGATTGCTTTACGGATTGCTTCAGGTACTTCTTGTGCTTTACCTGTACCAAATCCTACGTGACCATTTCTATCACCCACAACAACTAAAGCAGCGAAACGTAAACGACGTCCACCTTTAACTACTTTCGTAACGCGGTTGATCGATACGACACGGTCTTCTAATTCTAACCCTTTTGGATCAATATAAACCATGAATGGTGTTCCTCCTTCTCCTAAAATTCTAGTCCGTTTTCACGAGCAGCTTCTGCTAAAGCAGCAACGCGACCATGGTATAAATAACCACCGCGGTCAAATACGACTTCTTTAACACCTTTATCGACTGCACGTTTTGCGACTAGCGCACCTACAGCTGATGCTTGCTCAGTTTTATTTCCACCTGAAATTTCTTTATCTAAGGTAGAGGCACTTGCTAGCGTCACACCCGCTACGTCATCAATTAATTGAGCGTAGATGTTTTTATTAGAACGAAACACGTTTAAGCGTGGGCACTCAGCAGTACCAGAGATATTTTTACGTACGCGACCATGTCTCTTTTGACGTACTTTGTTTTTATCTGGTTTTGAAATCACAATTGTCACCTCTTATATTTTATGTTACTGGCGATTATTTACCAGTCTTACCTTCTTTACGTCTTACAAATTCACCAACATAGCGAATTCCTTTACCTTTATAAGGCTCTGGAGGACGTACTCCACGAATGTTAGCAGCTAATTCGCCAACATGCTCTTTATTGATTCCTTTAACGATTACTTGAGTGTTAGAAGGAACTTCGATTGTGATGCCTTCTGGTGCATCAAATTCAACTGGGTGAGAGTAACCAACGTTCAAGACAAGTTTTGTTCCTTGTAATTGAGCACGGTATCCAACCCCGATTAATTCTAATTGTTTTTCGAAACCTTTGCTCACACCGATAATCATGTTATCAAGGTTTGAACGCATTGTTCCGTGTAATGAACGATTTGTTTTTTCGTCATTTTCTCTTGTAAATACTACTTCGTTTCCTTCGATAGAAATAGCAATATTCGGTACAAATGTACGTGTTAATTCTCCGTTAGGACCTTTAACAGTAATATCATTTCCATTTTTTGTCACTGTGACACCTTCAGGAATGACAACAGGTTTATTACCAATACGACTCACTCAAGACACCTCCTTATTTTCTATTTATCTTACCATACGTAAGCGAGTACTTCGCCGCCGATATTACGCTCTCTTGCTTCTTTATCAGTGATAACACCTTCAGAAGTAGAAATGATTGCAATACCTAAGCCGTTTAATACTTTAGGAACTTCATTCGCTTTAACATAAGCACGTAATCCAGGTTTTGAAATACGTTTTAGGTTTGTAATAACACGTTCTTCATTACGACCATATTTTAAGAAAACGCGAATGATGCCTTGTTTGTCATCTTCAATATATTCTACATCGCGGACGAAACCTTCTTTTTTCAAGATTTCTGCGATATCATGTTTGATTTTTGATGCAGGTACTTCTAACATGTCGTGTTTTACCATGTTGGCATTACGAATTCGTGTTAAGAAATCTGCGATAGGATCTGTCATGACCATTGAACTATTAACCTCCTTCTATGCGGGTTTTTTGTTACCAGCTAGCTTTCTTCACGCCGGGAATTTGTCCTTTATAGGCAAGTTCGCGGAAGCAAATACGGCATAGTTTGAATTTGCGATAAACTGAATGTGGACGACCACAACGTTCACAACGCGTATATTCTTGAGTTGAGAATTTAGCTGGACGTTTGTTTTTAGCAATCATTGATTTTTTAGCCAAGTAGTTCGCCTCCTTTAATTATTTTTGGAATGGCATGCCAAGTTGTGACAATAGCTCACGAGACTCTTCGTCTGTGTTGGCTGTTGTAACAATGACGATGTCCATACCACGTACTTTATCTACGCGATCGTAGTCTACTTCTGGGAAAATCAACTGCTCTTTAACACCTAATGTGTAGTTTCCGCGTCCGTCAAATGATTTGGCACTGACACCGTGGAAGTCACGTACACGAGGTAAGGAAACAGTTACTAGTTTGTCTAAGAATTCATACATTCTTTCGCCACGTAAAGTTACTTTACATCCGATAGGCATTCCTTCACGTAATCTGAAACCAGCAATTGATTTTCTTGCCTTCGTAATTACAGGTTTTTGACCTGAAATTAGGGTTAATTCTTCAACAGCTTTATCTAAGTTTTTAGCATTAGATACTGCGTCACCAACACCCATGTTGATTACAATTTTCTCAACTTTTGGTGCTTGCATAATAGAAGAGTAATTAAATTTTTCCATCAAAGATGGTGTTACTTCATTTACATATTTTTCTCTAAGGCGGTTCATTCTAACGGTTCCTCCTTCCTTACCAATTATTTATCTAAAACTTCACCTGTTTTTTTAGAAACACGCACTTTTTTACCGTCAACCACTTTGTATCCAACACGTGTTGGTTCGTTTGTAGATGGATCAACCACCATGACATTCGATACGTGAATAGATGCTTCTTGTTCGACAATTCCTCCTTGAGGAACAGTTGCGCTTGGTTTTTGATGTTTTTTAACCATGTTCACACCTTCAACGATGACACGGTCGTTTTTAGGGAAAGCTGTTAAAACAACGCCTTCTTTTCCTTTATCTTTACCAGTGATAATTTTTACTTTATCGCCTTTTTTTACAAACATTTTTGTCTCGCACCTCCTTTAGCTAACAATTGATTATAATACTTCTGGTGCTAATGAAATAATTTTCATGAAGTTATTATCACGTAATTCACGTGCAACTGGTCCAAAGATACGAGTACCACGAGGGCTCTTATCATCACGGATAATCACACATGCATTTTCATCAAATTTTATATATGAACCGTCTGCACGACGAGCTCCTGTTTTTGTTCTTACGATAACTGCTTTGACGATTTCACCTTTTTTAACAACTCCACCTGGCGTTGCATGTTTAACCGACGCAACAATTATGTCACCAATATTGGCATTATTACGACCAGAGCCACCCAACACTTTAATAGCAAGCACTTCACGTGCGCCAGAGTTGTCAGCTACTTTTAAACGACTTTCTGTTTGGATCATTATTGTATCCTCCTTTCAGATTTAAACTTTCAATCTATATAGGAAAATCTCGCTTAGATGATAACTGCTTCTTCTACTACCTCTAACAAACGGAAACGTTTTGTAGCGGATAATGGACGAGTTTCCATAATTCGCACGATGTCACCTGTTTTTGCAACATTATTTTCATCGTGAGCTTTGTATTTCTTCGAATATTTCACACGTTTACCGTAAACTTTATGTGTTTTACGTGTTTCTACAACAACTGTGATGGTTTTATCCATCTTGTCTGATACGACACGTCCTTGGTAAACTTTACGTTCATTTCTTTCAGTCATACGTTAATGGCCTCCTTCCACTATTACTTCTCTTGCTCGCGCAAAACTGTTTTGATACGTGCAATCGATTGGCGTACTTTCTTAATACGTGATGTATCTTCAAGTTGACCTGTTGCTAGTTGGAATCTTAAGTTAAATAATTCTTCTTTAAATTCTTTTTCCTTTTCTAGCATTTCAGCAGTGGATAATCCTTTAATGTCTTTAACCTTCATTCGATTCACCACCCATTTCCTCACGTTTTACAAATTTAGTTCTAACTGGCAATTTATGTGACGCTAGACGTAATGCTTCGCGTGCTACATCTTCAGGAACGCCAGCAATTTCAAACATGATTTTTCCTCGTTTTACTGGTGCTACCCATCCTTCTGGAGCCCCTTTACCGGAACCCATACGAACGCCGATAGCTTTTGCTGTATATGACTTATGAGGGAAAATTTTGATCCATACTTTCCCACCACGTTTCATGAAACGAGTCATTGCGATACGAGAAGCTTCGATTTGACGGTTAGTAATCCAAGCTGAATCTAATGCTTGTAAACCGTATTCTCCAAAAGCTACTTCTTTACCACCTTTGGCTTCGCCACGCATTTTTCCTCTAAACTCACGACGGTATTTTACACGTTTAGGTACTAACATGTCTATTTCCCTCCTTTCTCAGTGTTTTTGATTTCTGGAAGAATTTCTCCACGATAAATCCACACTTTAACTCCTAGTTTTCCGTATGTTGTGTCTGCTTCTTCCCAAGCATAGTCGATATCTGCTCTTAGAGTATGTAAAGGAACTGTTCCTTCTGAATACCCTTCTGAACGTGCGATATCAGCACCGTTTAAACGTCCAGATACTAATGTTTTAATTCCATCAGCTCCAGCACGCATAGTACGTTGGATAGCTTGTTTTTGTGCACGACGGAAAGCAACACGGTTTTCTAATTGACGTGCGATTCCTTCTGCTACTAACTTAGCATCCAAATCTGGTTTTTTGATTTCGATAATGTTAATGTGAACTCGTTTACCAGTTAATTTATTTAATTCTTTACGTAATTTCTCAACTTCTGATCCGCCTTTACCAATCACCATACCTGGTTTAGCTGTGTGGACTGAAACGTTGACGCGATTTGCAGCACGTTCGATTTCAACCTTAGACACAGCGGCGTCAGCAAGTGTTGTCGCGATAAATTCGCGAATTTTTAAGTCTTCGTGTAAGTATTCAGCGTATTCTTTTTCAGCATACCACTTAGCTTCCCAGTCGCGAATAACGCCAACACGCATTCCTATTGGATGTACTTTTTGACCCACTGATCGTCCCTCCTATTTCTCTGCCACTACTACAGTAATGTGGCTAGTTCTTTTGTTGATTGGTGACGCTGATCCTTTTGCACGTGGACGGAAACGTTTCATTGTTGGTCCTTCGTTTACAAAAGCCTCTGACACTACCAAGTTTTCAACATCTAAATCATAATTGTTTTCTGCATTTGCAACTGCGGACATTAAGACTTTCTCAATGATTCCAGCAGCTTTGTTAGGCGTATATTTCAAAATTGAAATAGCTTCTGCCACACTTTTCCCTCTAATTAAGTCAATAACTAGACGTGTTTTGCGAGGTGAAGTACGAACTGTTTTAGCAGTTGCTTTTGCTGAAGTAATTTGTGCTGTCATTTGCAATTCCTCCCCTCACGTATTAACGGCCTGTTTTCTTATCGTCGCCAGAGTGGCCACGGAATGTTCTTGTTGGTGCAAATTCACCTAATTTATGTCCAACCATATCTTCTTGAATGTAGACTGGAACATGCTTTCTTCCGTCATAAACAGCAATGGTGTATCCTACAAAATTCGGGAAAATTGTAGATCTACGAGACCATGTTTTAATGACTTTTTTCTTTTCAACATCTTTTTGAGCAACCACTTTTGACATTAAATGTTCGTCACAAAATGGTCCTTTCTTTAGACTGCGTCCCATGTTGAACCTCCTCTCAGATTCTACCGACACGTTAACATGCCGGTTTTAAATTATTTAGATTTACGACGACGCACAATAAGTTTGTCATTTTTAGATTTCTTACGTGTTTTGTATCCAAGTGTTGGTTTGCCCCATGGAGTCATTGGAGAAGGCATACCGATTGGAGTTTTACCTTCACCACCACCGTGTGGGTGATCGTTAGGGTTCATTACGCTACCACGTACTGTTGGGCGTTTTCTCTTCCAACGGTTACGTCCAGCTTTACCAATGTTTACTAATTCATGTTGTTCGTTTCCGACTGAACCAATTGTTGCACGACATGTTCCTAAGATCATACGTACTTCACCAGAGTTCAAACGTACTAAAACATATTTACCTTCTTTACCTAGTACTTGAGCTTTTGTACCAGCTGAGCGGATTAATTGTCCACCTTTACCAGGCTTCATTTCAATGTTATGAATAACTGTACCAACTGGAATGTTTGCTAATGGCAAAGCGTTTCCTAGTTTAATATCAGCGTCATCACCTGAAATTACTTTATCTCCTACTTTTAATCCTTTTGGTGCTAAGATGTATGATTTAACTCCATCTACATAGTGAATTAATGCAATGTTAGCTGTTCTGTTTGGATCGTATTCGATTGTCTTAACAGTTGCTTCGACATTGTCTTTCACACGTTTAAAGTCAATTAAACGATATTGACGTTTGTGACCGCCACCATGGTGACGAACTGTAATGCGGCCCATGTTGTTACGACCAGCATTGTTCTTCATCGGTTGTAACAAGCTTTTTTCTGGTTGATTAGTAGTAATCTCAGCAAAGTCTAAGCTTGTCATATTACGACGACCATTTGTGGTTGGTTTATACTTTTTAATCGCCACGTCTTTTCCCTCCTACTTTAAAAATTATACAGGTTAGATGCTATTCTGCATCGAATAATTGGATATCTTTTGAGTCTTCAGTTAATGTCACAATTGCTTTGCGACGTTTGTTTGTATGTCCGCCAAATTGACCCATACGTTTGAATTTAGGTTTAACATTCATGATGTTAACATTTTTAACTTTTACTCCAAAAGCCGCTTCAACAGCTTGCTTTACGAGTGTTTTGTTAGCACGAGTATCTACATCAAATGTGTATTTTTTCTCGTCCATCGCTAACATAGAGGCTTCGGTAATAACTGGACGTTTAATTACATCTAATAATTCCATTATGCAAGCACCTCCTCTAATTGAGTAAGAGCAGCTTGTGTCATTAACATAGTGTCGTTTGAAACAACATCTAAGACGCTGACGTTATCTGCTGAAATGACAGAAACATTTGGTAAGTTACGAGCTGATAAAGCTGCAAAGTCATTTCCTTCTTCTAATACAACTAATACTTTGTTGTTTACATCTAATTTATTTAATACTTCTTTAAATTCTTTCGTTTTTGGTGCGTCGAAGCTTAAAGCATCTACTACCATCAAACTATCTTGAGCAACTTTTTCTGATAAAACAGAACGAATTGCTAAACGACGAACTTTTCTAGGAAGTTTGTAGCTGTATGAACGTGGTGTTGGTCCGAAGACAACGCCGCCTCCACGCCATTGTGGTGAACGGATTGATCCTTGACGAGCACGTCCTGTACCTTTTTGACGCCATGGTTTACGTCCGCCTCCGCGTACAGCACTGCGGTTTTTTACAGCGTGTGTTCCTTGTCTTAAAGAAGCACGTTGCATGATGATAGCGTCATAAACTACGCTTTCGTTTGGTTCGATACCAAAGATTGCATCGTTTAATTCAACGTCACCAGCTTTAGTACCATCTTGTTTAAATAATGCTACAGTAGTCATCCCTTAGTTCCTCCTCTCCAACAATTATTTAGCCGCTTTCGCTGACTGGATTTGAACTAATGATTTTTTAGATCCTGGAACATTACCTTTTACTAAGATAACATTGCGATCTAGGTCAACACGAACAACTTCTAAGTTCTTGATTGTGACACGGTCGCCACCCATTTGACCTGCTAATTTTTTATTTTTAAACACGCGATTCGGATCGACTGGACCCATTGACCCAGGACGACGGTGGTAACGAGAACCGTGGCTCATTGGTCCACGAGCTTGACCATGACGTTTAATAACCCCTTGGTATCCTTTACCTTTCGTTGTACCTGTTACGTTTACGATGTCTCCTGCTTGGAATACATCCACTTTTACTTCGTTTCCTACTTCGAATTCTCCTAGCTCAACATCTTTAAACTCTCTAATGAAGCGCTTAGGAGTCGTATTTGCTTTTACAGCATGACCTTTAGCAGGTTTGTTTGACAAAATTTCACGTTGGTCTTGGAAACCTAATTGAACGGCTTCGTAACCATCTGTTTCAACAGTTTTCACTTGCATTACCACGTTAGGTGTTGCTTCGATTACTGTTACAGGGATTAATTCACCATTTTCAGTGAAAATTTGTGTCATTCCTACTTTTTTTCCTAAGATTCCTTTGGTCATGAGTACACCTCCATCATCTTATTATTATAATTTAATTTCAATATTCACACCGCTTGGTAAGTCTAGCTTCATTAAAGCGTCAACTGTTTTCGGTGTTGGGTTCACAATGTCGATTAGACGTTTGTGAGTTCGCATTTCGAATTGCTCACGTGAGTCTTTGTATTTATGAGTCGCACGGATAACTGTATAAACAGAACGCTCTGTTGGTAAAGGAATCGGACCTGAAATGTCAGCCCCTGTTCTCTTTGCTGTTTCTACGATTTTCTCCGCTGATTGATCTAAAATACGATGCTCATATGCTTTTAAACGGATACGAATTTTTTGTTTTGCCATTTTTTTCCCTCCTTCGCCTATTTTGAAAAGTAGACATAGCTCCGCGAAAATATCCGACATCACCCTTCTATGGCAATGCTTCCGGGCGTGTCGCAACCTTTCGTTTCTTTGCCACGCAATCTCGCTTGATTGCTAATGTGTTTTGTACTATTTGTACGCGACACCTTTAAAAGTATACTAAAAAAAAAGCTTGATTGCAAGCTTTTTTCTTAATTATTTTCTTTATTCAAAAGGAATACCCATACTCGTCATCGCATCTTCTACTTTTTTCAGTTCTTTTTTCATTGCTTTCTTATCAGAACCTTCCGGAAGTGCGTCAATAGCTGTACGTGCATTTTGATAAGCTTCCATAGTAAAGCCGGTAATGACTTCACCATCTTTCACTACGTTGGCTAACATTTGGTCCGCATAGGCGACATCCGCTTCTGTCGTATCCCAAGAAGCACTGACATTTTCATCTTCAGTTGCAACTGGCTCATCACCTTGTAAAACTGCCATTAGCGTTGCTGAAAATGCGTCATCAGGCAAACCGTTGACTAACTCCATCGCACTCTCTTTTTCTTTATCTGTGACATCATCTAGCATGGTCGCTTCTTCATTTACGACACGTCCCTTTAATGGCGCCTCTGTAAACAACCCATTCACTGTATGCAAGACATTAAACTTTGCTTTAGCTTGGTCTACAAGCCCTTGTTCTTCAGCTGGCAGATTTTTCTTGGCAGTTTTAATCATATCCACTGTTAGTTGCTCATTTAAGTAAATGTGATCGTCACCATCAAACAAATCAGCAAGCGTTACGTTGTTTGATGTTTTTTTGTTCGCTTTTTTATTAGTGTTTTTCTTTTCAGTAGTGGCTATTGTTTTGTCCCCTGCAACTATCGCTTGATCACGTTTTTCTGCGTATACCCATCCAACTAATATGGAGGCAACTGCAAACACCATCGAAACGACTAGTAACAAAAATAGCTTCTTTTTACTTTGCACACCCATCCCTCACTTTTCTTTTATCAGTTTAAATGATACCTTAACTACCAAGAATGTACAATAGTAATTGTTCAAAAAAAGGAGCTAAGTTTCCTTAGCTCCTTACGGACGAATACATATATATTTGACAGTCTTAATTTTTTAAAAATTAAGCCAAGATTTTAGATACAACACCTGAACCTACTGTACGGCCACCTTCACGAATTGAGAAACGAGTTCCTTCTTCGATAGCGATTGGGTGAATTAAGTCAACGTCGATTGTTACGTTGTCCCCAGGCATAACCATTTCAGTTCCTTCTGGTAATTCGATAACACCAGTTACGTCAGTTGTACGGAAGTAGAATTGTGGACGGTAGTTACCAAAGAATGGTGTATGACGTCCGCCTTCTTCTTTACTTAAAACGTAAACTTCAGCGTTAAATTTAGTATGTGGAGTGATTGTTCCTGGAGCTGCTAATACTTGACCACGTTGGATGTCTTCACGTGAAACACCACGTAATAATGCACCAATGTTGTCTCCAGCTTCAGCGTAATCTAATAATTTACGGAACATTTCTACACCAGTAACAGTTGTTTTAGCGATATCTTCTGCAATACCGATAACTTCAACTTCGTCACCAACTTTGATTGTACCACGCTCAACACGACCTGTAGCAACAGTACCACGACCAGTGATTGAGAATACGTCCTCAACTGGCATCATGAATGGTTTGTCATGGTCACGTTCTGGAGTTGGAATGTATGCATCAACCTCAGCCATTAAGTCTAAGATTTTTTGCTCATATTCTTCAACGCCTTCTAAAGCTTTCAAAGCAGAACCAGCAACGATTGGTGTATCGTCTCCTGGGAAGTCGTATTCGCTTAATAAGTCACGAACTTCCATTTCTACTAATTCTAATAACTCTTCGTCGTCAACCATGTCCATTTTGTTTAAGAAAACAACGATGTATGGTACACCAACGTTACGAGATAAAAGAATGTGCTCACGAGTTTGTGGCATTGGACCATCAGCAGCAGAAACTACTAAGATAGCTCCGTCCATTTGAGCAGCACCAGTGATCATGTTTTTAACATAGTCCGCGTGTCCTGGGCAGTCCACGTGTGCATAGTGACGGTTTTCTGTTTCATACTCGATGTGTGAAGTACTGATTGTGATTCCACGCTCTTTTTCTTCTGGCGCGTTATCAATGTCAGCATAGTTTTGAGCTTCACCATGTCCGTGTTTAGCTAAAACAGTTGCGATAGCAGCTGATAATGTTGTTTTACCATGGTCAACGTGTCCGATTGTACCAATGTTAACGTGTGGTTTAGAACGGTCAAATTTTTCTTTTCCCATTTTAAATAAATCCTCCTAAAAATATATGTTTTATTTTTTTATGGATAAGCGATCAGAGCGCCTGACCGCTTTATCTCAATTACAGTTTACATGATTTTTCTCAGAAAAGATAGCAAGGGCTATTATTCTGCAGAGCCACCATTTTTCTTAATGATTTCTTCTTGAATAGATTTTGGAACATCTTCGTAATGGTCAAATACCATTGTAAAGACACCACGACCTTGTGTAGAAGAACGTAATGTTGTCGCATAGCCAAACATTTCTGATAAAGGAATCATCGCACGTACGACTTGTAAGCCACCTGTACGAGCTTCCATACCTTCAACGCGACCACGACGAGCTGTTACGTGTCCCATAATATCACCTAAGTGATCTTCTGGAATAACAATCTCTACTGCCATGATAGGTTCTAAAATAGCAGGTTGTGCTTTTTTAGCAGCGGCACGTAATGCCATAGAAGCTGCCACACGGAAAGCTGTTTCACTTGAGTCGACGTCATGGTATGAACCATCATAAAGTTTTGCTTTAATGTCAACTAAAGGATAACCAGCTAAAATTCCGTTTTCCATTGAAGCTTTTAATCCAGCTTCAACAGCAGGGATGTATTCACGAGGAACGACACCACCGACGATTGCGTTTTCGAATTCGAAACCGCCACCTTCTTCGTTTGGTGTAAATTCAATCCAAACGTGTCCGTATTGTCCTTTACCACCTGATTGACGTACGAATTTACCTTCAGCTTGTACCATTGGTGCACGGAATGTTTCACGGTAAGAAACTTGAGGTGCTCCAACGTTAGCTTCTACTTTAAATTCACGTTTCATACGGTCAACGATAACGTCTAAGTGAAGCTCACCCATACCTGCGATGATTGTTTCACCTGTTTCAGTGTTTGTTGACGCACGGAAAGTAGGATCCTCTTCAGATAATTTTTGTAACGCAACGCCCATTTTATCTTGGTCTGCTTTTGATTTAGGCTCAATCGCAACTTCGATAACTGGCTCAGGGAATTCCATTGATTCTAAGATAACTGGATGTTTCTCGTCACACAATGAGTCACCTGTTGTTGTGTCTTTAAGTCCAACAGCTGCTGCAATATCTCCTGCATATACAGTTGAAATCTCTTCACGAGAGTTTGCGTGCATTTGTAAGATACGACCAACACGTTCACGTTTACCTTTTGTTGCATTTTTAACGTATGAACCTGATTCTAAGACACCAGAGTACACACGGAAGAATGTTAGACGACCTACGAATGGGTCAGTCATAACTTTGAAGGCTAACGCTGAGAAAGGAGCTTCGTCACTTGATTCACGAACAACTTCTTCTTCAGTATCAGGAATAATACCTGTAATGTCAGCAACTTCTGTTGGTGATGGTAGGTAGTCAATAACGCCATCAAGCATTAATTGAACCCCTTTATTTTTGAAGGCAGAACCACAATATACTGGATAGAATTCAACTGCGATTGTCGCACGACGAATAGCTGCTTTTAATTCATCTTCAGATATTTCTTCGCCTTCTAAATATTTCATCATTAAATCTTCATCAGTTTCAGCAACTGCTTCTACTAATTTTTCGCGCCACTCTTGCGCTAATTCAGCATATTCTTCTGGAATTTCTTCCTCACGAATATCTGTTCCGATGTCATTAGTATAAATCTCAGCTTTCATCTTGATTAAGTCGATGATTCCTGTGAAGTTATCTTCTGAACCGATTGGCAATTGTACTGGATGCGCATTTGCTTGCAAACGCTCATGCAGTGTTCCAACTGCGTATAGGAAGTCTGCACCAATTTTATCCATCTTGTTGATGAATACCATACGTGGTACACCGTATGTTGTAGCTTGACGCCACACTGTTTCTGTTTGAGGCTCAACACCTGATTGAGCATCTAAAACAGTAACCGCACCGTCTAATACACGTAATGAACGTTCTACTTCTACAGTGAAGTCCACGTGACCAGGGGTGTCAATGATGTTTACGCGGTGACCTTTCCATTGAGCAGTTGTTGCTGCCGATGTAATCGTAATACCACGTTCTTGTTCTTGCTCCATCCAGTCCATTTGTGAAGCACCATCATGTGTTTCACCAATTTTATGGATACGACCTGTATAATATAGGATACGCTCTGTTGTGGTTGTTTTACCAGCATCAATATGAGCCATGATCCCAATATTACGAGTGTTTTCTAGCGAAAATTCTCTAGGCATTCTTGTTTCTCCTCTCTTATGTCAGTGATTCAGTTAATCTCGATACAATTAAGTCGTGTTTGATAGGCAAACCCACCAAACACTCGAGGATATTACCAGCGATAGTGTGCAAACGCTCTGTTTGCTTCTGCCATTTTGTGTGTTTCTTCGCGTTTCTTAACAGAAGCGCCAGTGTTGTTAGCAGCATCCATCAATTCTTTCGCTAGACGTTGTTCCATTGTATGTTCTCCACGGTTACGTGAGAAGTTTACAATCCAACGTAATGCTAAAGTGATTTGACGTTCAGGGCGAACTTCAACCGGTACTTGATAGTTAGAACCACCTACACGACGAGCTTTAACTTCTAAGTCAGGTTTTACGTTATCCAAAGCTTGTACATAAACTTCTAATGGATCGTTACCTGTAGATTCTTTAATAATATCAAACGCACTGTAAACGATGTTTGAAGCTGTTCCACGTTTACCGTCAACCATAACGCGGTTAATTAAGCGTGTTACATCTTTTGAATGAAAAATCGGATCTGGTAAAACTTCACGTTTTGCAACAGGACCTTTACGAGGCATTCAACTTCCTCCTTCCAAATAATTTTCTCTTTATATATATAATAGTAAAATTTAATTTTAATTAAGCTTTTTTAGGTTTTTTAGCACCATATTTAGAGCGGCTTTGTTTACGATCCGTAACACCGGCTGTATCAAGCGCACCACGAACAATATGATAACGTACCCCTGGTAAGTCTTTTACACGACCACCACGAATTAACACAACACTATGTTCTTGTAGGTTATGACCAATTCCTGGGATATACGCTGTTACCTCAATGTTGTTAGATAAACGAACACGAGCAAATTTACGTAAAGCTGAGTTAGGTTTTTTAGGTGTCATTGTACCCACACGTGTACATACTCCACGTTTTTGAGGAGAGTTAGTGTTAGTATGAGATTTTTTTAGACTGTTATAACCTTTACCTAATGCAGGTGAGTCAGATTTTGTTGGTTTTGATTGACGTGATTTACGTATCAATTGATTAATTGTTGGCATCTTGTTTCCTCCTTCCCTACTGGCTTTCTAGTACCACACATCCTGGTGGTTCTTTTTTTGTGATAAAAAGAATGCAAGTCTCCTTGCAACGCTATTTAACACTATCAAATGCTTTCTATGACAGTCAGAACGTCTATCATAAAATAGAAACCTGTACATAAAGCACCTTAAAAATCGTATCACATAAAAAAAGAGGTGTCAACCATTTCTGATACTTTTTTATCGACTAAGTTTTAATAACGCTATCATTTTTTTGGAAAAATCAGTATACTAAGACTAGCAAGGATTAAATCAGGATTTAAAGGAGCTAATAGACGATGAATTTAAAACAAATGGTCGGGATTGAAGCAGCATCTTATATTGAAGAAGGAATGATTGTTGGACTTGGAACAGGTTCTACCGCTTATTACATGGTTGAAGAATTAGGGCGTCGGATTAAAGAAGAAAATTTATCTGTGGTTGGTGTAACGACTTCAGAAGCAACACGCCAACAAGCAGAAGGTTTAGGTATTCCACTAAAAAGTATTGATGAAGTCACTCATGTCGATTTAACGATTGACGGAGCAGATGAGGTCAATCCACAATTTGAAGGAATTAAAGGCGGAGGTGCAGCCCTTCTTTTTGAAAAAATTGTAGCCACTTATTCACGTCATAATATTTGGATTGTGGATGAATCAAAATGGGTGGAACAATTAGGTGCTTTTCCTCTACCTGTTGAGGTTATGCCCTATGGTTCACAACAATTAGTGCATTTGTTTGAAAAAGAAGGTCTAAATCCCGTTTTACGCGTGGATGCGGATAATAACCCTATCGTCACAGATGGAAAGCACTATATTATTGATTTACATTGCCAAGTGATTGCCGAACCACGCCGCTTAGCTGATTGGTTGAATAGCTTACCTGGAGTGGTAGAACATGGATTATTTTTATCCATCGTAGATACGGTCATTATTGGAAAAGAATCAGGTATTGAGACCATTCAAAAACATGCAAACTAAATTGAGCAGAAAAAATGCGCCTCCCTTTTAAAGGAGACGCATTTTTTTATTAATTAAATGGTAGACATAGGACACCATTTAATATTCAACTTAGTCTTTAATAATTGTATCCAACGCCACAATCATCATTTCATCAAATGTCTTTTGACGTTCTTCTGCTGAAGTTTCTTCACCAGTAATAATGTGGTCACTCACTGTCATCAAGGCTAATGCTTGAACGTGATACTTCGCTGCTAAGTAATACAAGACGGCTGCTTCCATCTCGATACCCAATACACCATGCTCACCTAGCTTCATCACATCGTCCATGCTATCTTTATAAAAAACATCATCTGACAGCACGTTTCCGACGTGAATATTAAAGCCTTTTTCTTTTGCAATTTGATAAGCCTCTAATAACAAGTCAAAGTTAGCAATTTGTGGGAAATCATATTTAGGAAAATCGTTGCGAATAATCGATGACGGCGTAGCCGCTGCCTGTGCTAATACTAAGTCGCGAACGTGAACGTCTTTTTGAATTGAACCACACGTACCCACACGAATTAATTTCTTAACACCATACTCTCGAATTAATTCATTCGCATAAATAGCAGCAGAAGGCATTCCCATTCCTGTACCTTGTACGGACACACGAACCCCTTTGTACATACCTGTGTAGCCTAACATTCCACGAACTTCATTGTATAATTGAGCATCTTCCAAGAAAGTTTCTGCGATATACTTAGCACGCAACGGGTCTCCTGGTAACAAGATACGCTCCGCTATTTCACCTGATTTCGCTCCAATATGAACACTCATTTATTTCACTCTTTCTTTTATAAGTTTTGTAAAGTTTCTTTGATTAGTGATTTAAAGTCAGCTTTAACACGCTCAGTCGTTTCAACTACTTCTTCATGGTTTAAATTAGCTTGCATGCCAGCTGCTAAGTTTGTCACACATGTAACACCTAACACACGCATATCCATATGGCGCGCTACAATTACTTCTGGAACGGTAGACATTCCAACCGCGTCCGCTCCCATCATACGAGACATTCTAATTTCAGCTGGTGTTTCATACGTAGGGCCTGAATATCCCATGTAAACCCCTTGTTGTAACGTGATTTTCAGTTTGTCTGCAACTTGACGCGCTACTTTTCCATAAGCTTTGTCGTAAGGCTCTGACATATCTGGGAAACGTGGTCCTAAATCATCATCATTCTCACCAATCAGAGGGTTAGTGCCTGTAAAGTTGATTTGGTCTGTGATTAACATTAAGTTTCCTGGTGTAAATGAAGTGTTTACACCACCCGCAGCATTCGTTACTACCATCGAGTGAGCACCGAGTGCTTTCATCACACGAACGGGGAACGTCACCGCTTGCATACTATTTCCTTCATAGTAGTGGAAGCGTCCTTGCATCGCTAAGACTTTTTTCCCTGATAAATCACCATAAACTAATTGACCTGCATGCCCAACAACTGTTGAAACTGGGAAATGAGGAATTTTTTCATAAGGAATCACAACAGGATTTTCAATTTCATCGGCTAATTCACCTAGACCAGAACCTAGAATCAAACCAAATTCTACCTCTTTAACTCCTTGTTCACGAATATATGCTGCTGTTTCTTGTAATTTTACACTTAATTTTTCTGCCATTTTTTTGACCCCTTTAACTTATTTTAATTCTTGTAAAAAGCTCTGACCATTTTCAGTTGCTGGTACTTCAAAGTTATCCGCAATAGTTGCTGCAATATCAGAGAAATAGCCTTGTTGTAAAGCACCTTGCCCCTTAAATTTCTTACTATAGGCTAATAACGGAACATATTCACGTGTGTGGTCTGTCCCTTCAAAACTTGGGTCGTTACCATGATCGGCCGTAATAAGTAATAAATCGTCTTCCTCTAATGCTTCCATAATTTCAGGAAGACGTGCGTCAAACTCTTCTAACGCTTGAGCATAGCCTTTAATATCACGACGATGACCAAATAACGCATCAAAGTCCACTAAATTAGTAAAACTTAAACCTTCAAAATCACGCGCCATCACGTTTAATAGTTGGTCAACACCATCCATATTAGATTTTGTGCGAACGAAGTCGGTTATCCCTTGCCCGTTAAAAATATCATTAATTTTACCAACGGCAATAACATCTTTGCCTGCTTCTTTTAGTGAATCTAACACAGTATGACCAAATGGATCTAAGGCGTAGTCGTGACGATTAGCTGTTCGTTTAAAGTTACCTGGTTCTCCCACATATGGACGTGCAATAATACGACCAATCATATAAGGATCATCTTTTGTAATTTCACGCGTATACTCACAAATACGATATAGCTCTTCTAATGGAATAATATCTTCATGAGCAGCAATTTGTAACACAGGGTCTGCTGACGTATAAACAATCAAGTCACCTGTTTTCATTTGATGCTCACCATAATCATCAATAACAGCTGTCCCACTATACGGTAAATTACAAACAATACCACGTCCTGAGAATTCAGATATTTTATCTAACAATTCTTGAGGAAACCCTTCTGGAAACACACGGAAAGGGGTTTGAATATTTAATCCCATGATTTCCCAATGACCTGTCATCGTATCCTTACCGACTGAAATCTCTTCTAATTTTGTCGCATACCCTTCATGATCTGACACTGCTTTAACGCCTGTTAACGGTTCGATTGTACCTAAACCTAGTTGCTCCATATTTGGAACAGCTAAACCAGCCTTTTCAGCAATATGCCCTAACGTGTGACTACCCACATCTCCAAATTTATGCGCATCTGGCGCTTCTCCAATTCCTACTGAGTCCATGACAATTAAATGTACACGTTTAAACATAATATGCCTTCTTTCATATAATTTTGTTTATAATAAACGTGCCATAAGCAATGATGAACTATCACTACTTGGCACGTCTGTTATTATTTAGATTTTACATATGTGACACCGATTGATTTTGGTCCTTGTGATTTTCCAATGAAGATGACAAGCACAAGAATCGTTAACACATATGGTGCTGCTTGTAAGTAAACAGATGGTAGCCCAGATAAGAAACTAATTTGACTACCGATAATCGCTAGACTTTGTGATAGACCGAAAAAGAACGCTGCGCCCATCACGCCGATTGGATTCCATTTACCAAAAATCATCGCAGCCATTGAAATAAAGCCTTGTCCAGCAATCGTTGAAACTGAGAACTGACCAGAAATAGCTTGTACAACAACCGCTCCACCCATACCACCTAGGAAACCAGAAATTAAAACCCCTGCATATTTCATGGCATAGACGTTAATTCCTAAAGTATCCGCAGCTTGTGGGTTTTCACCAACTGAACGTAATCTTAAACCAAACTTTGTTTTAAAAATGACAAAGTAAGCAAGAAACGCGATGGCAATTGCCACATACGCTGGTGCAGAAGTATTTTTAAAGAAGATATCACCTAATACCGGAATATCTTTTAAAATCGGAAAACTAATCTTACCAAAACGTTGACGAATAATTTCTGTTTGACCTTTTCCATCAAAAAGTTGCTTTGTTAAGAATACCGTAAGACCCGGTGCCATTAAGTTAATAACCGTACCACTGACAATATGGTCTGCACGTAAATTAATCGTTGCTACCGCATGGATAATGGAGAATAAAAGTCCAATCAAGCCACCGAATAACATCGCAATCCACGGCGTCCAAACACCAAAGATGTGTGCCGTGTTCAAGTTGAAAATCGCCGCACTAAAAGCTCCTACTGTCATAATTCCTTCTAACCCAACGTTAACAACACCGCTTCGTTCTGAAAAAGTACCACCTAAGGCTGTAAAGATGAGAGGAGCGGAATACACTAAAGCTGAAGATACAATAATCGCTAATGTTCCTACCATATTAAGCCTCTCCTTTCTTTACGCTCAATTTATCCATAATAAAACGAATAGCAAAACTAATCCCAACAAAGAAGATGATAGACGCTACTACAATGTCGACAATCTCATTTGGAATACCGACACTTGGCATTTTCAATCCACCAATCTTCAATATACCGAATAAAATAGCTGATAACAGAATACCAATTGGATTTCCGCCACCTAGTAATGAAACCGCCATCCCGTCAAAACCGATTTGAGGGGCTGCATCTAAGATATATAGGTTTTCAAATGTTCCTAACCCTTCAACGACACCACCCATACCAGCTAACGCACCAGAAATGACCATAGCTAATACAATATTACGTTTTGCACTCATCCCTGCATACTCTGAGGCAAATGGGTTCATCCCTACAGCACGAAGTTCAAACCCTGTGGTCGTTCGTTTCATTAAAATCCAGACAAGAATAATCATTAATACTGCTAAGAAAATCCCACCATTTAAACGAGAGCCACCAGACATATCACTTAAGAATTGCATTCTTAAAGACGCATTTTCACCAATTTTTGGTGTCGCATCTGCACTGTCTGTAAAAACATTTCGTACTAAGTGATTACTAATGTATAAAATCGTGTAGTTTAACATGATTGTCACAATAACTTCACTCGTACCAAACTGTGCACGTAAATACCCGGCAATTCCTGCCCAAATAGCTCCTGCTAGAGCTCCTACAATAATCGCTAATGGCACTAACACAATACGTGGTAAGTCTGGAAATGTCATCGCTATCCAAATAGCACCTATCCAACCGCATAGAGCCTGACCTGCTAAACCAATATTAAAAAATCCTGCCGTGTTCGCTACCGAGAACCCTAATCCTGTTAAAATTAAAGGTGTCGCTAAACGTAACACTTCTCCAATATTATAAGTTCGACCAAAAGCGCCTTTTAACATTGCGCCATAACCTTCAACTGGATTATAGCCAGATACTAACATAATGATAGCCCCTAGTAATAAACCAGCTAAGACGGAAATAACAGGAACCGCTAGATTCTTCCATTTAGAATGTTGATTACCCATTCACTTCCACCCCTTCCTGCTCTCCGTTTAGTTCTTTTCGTGCTTCTTCTAAGGTCATCCCTGCCATCAGTAGTCCCAATTCTTGTTCACTTGTTTCTTTAGGGTCTACGATACCGACGATTTGACCATCAAACATAACCGCGATACGATCTGACACGTTTAAAATTTCATCTAACTCAAAACTCACACACAAGACACCTTTTCCATGATCACGTTGTTCAATTAAACGTTTATGGATGTATTCAATTGCCCCTACGTCCAAACCACGTGTTGGCTGTGCAACGATAAGTAAATCAGGGTCGCGATCAATTTCACGTGCGATAATCGCTTTTTGTTGGTTACCACCCGATAATGCACTTGCCGGTACCAACTCATTTGGTGTTCGTACATCAAATTCTTCTATCAACTCACGCGCATGTGAATTGATTAATTGATAATTTAGTAAACCATTTTTACTTAAAGGTTCCTTGTAATAAGTTTGTAGTGCGATATTTTCTGAAAGTGTCATAGGTAATACTAAGCCAAACTTATGACGGTCCTCAGGAACATGTGCGGTACTATTCTCTGTAATCGTACGTGGGCGTTGATTGGTCATATCTTTTCCGTTAATCTCAATCGTCCCACTTTCTACCTTACGCATACCTGTAATCGCTTGAAGCAACTCACTTTGACCATTGCCGTCAATTCCGGCAATACCCAATACTTCTCCTGCACGAACTTCTAAAGTTAAACCTTTTACCGCATCTAAACCACGGTTCTCTTTGACAACTAAATCCTTCACTTTCAAAACAGGCTCTTTAGGAACAGCAGGACCTTTCGGTGTCTTAAACGACACCGAACGACCTACCATTAAATCAGCAAGTTCTTGAGACGTTACGTCTGCCACGTTTACCGTATCAATACTCTTGCCTCGACGAATAACTGTACAACGATCTGCTACAGCTTTAATTTCATCTAACTTATGCGTAATAATAATGATGGACTTACCTTCTGCCACTAAGCCATGCATAATAGACATTAATTCATCTATTTCTTGCGGCGTTAGAACGGCCGTCGGCTCATCAAAAATTAAAATTTCCGCGCCGCGATACAACGTCTTGATAATCTCTACCCGTTGTTGCATCCCGACAGAAATGTTACTAACCAACTCATTCGGTACGATTTTAAAACCATAACGATCAGAAACAGCGACAATGTCGTCATACGCTTTTTTCTTGTCAATCATCCCAGCATTCGTTGGTTCGCTCCCAAGAATAATGTTTTCTGCAATCGAAAAATTGTCAATTAACATAAAATGTTGGTGAACCATTCCTATTCCTAACTCATTTGCAACAGTTGGGTTAGCAATTTGGACTTCTTTACCATTAATCTTAATCGTTCCAGAAGTCGGTTCTAGTAAACCAGATAAAATATTCATCAGAGTAGACTTGCCTGCTCCATTCTCACCTAATAACGCGTGAATTTCACCTTTTTTTACTTTTAAATTAATATTGTCATTTGCCTTGAAAGTACCAAAAGCTTTGGTGATGCCTTCCATTTCAATCACGTATTGTGACTCATTCACTGTTTTCACTTCCTAACTATAATCGTTGGGTCCATACCTACATGTGCAGATTATTTAGCTGGTTTGTCTGGCACTTCAATTTCACCAGCAATAATTTTTTCTTTTGCTTCTTTGATTGCTTCTTTAATCTCTGGATTAACGTCGTCTAATTGTCCATCTGTCAAGTCAACGCCGCCTTCTTTCAATCCGTAAACCATTAATTCGCCACCAGGGAAGTTGCCGTCAGCTGATTTTTGTGCAATATCTTTAACAGATGTTCCTACACCTTTAAGTGTAGATGTTAATGTTACGTTACCGTCAGCGTATTCGCCTTCTTCTTCTTGGTCACGGTCAACACCGATAACCCATACTGGATTTTCTGGTTTTGTGTTCATAACGTCGATTGCTTCTGAGAAGACACCTTGTCCTGTGTCACCTGAAGCATGGAAAATTACGTCCACACCGTCGTGATACATAGCTGCTGCAATTGATTTACCTTTTGCTGCGTCACCAAATGAACCTGCATATTTCACTTGAACTTTAATGCTGTCGTCAACAGATTTTACCCCTTCAACGAAACCAGCTTCAAAACGTCCAATAACGTCTCCTTCTTGTCCACCAACGAAACCAATTTTTTTAGATTTTGTTGCGTTAGCTGCTGCGATACCTGCTAAGTACGCTGCTTCATGGTCTTTAAATAAAACAGATGCTACGTTATCTTGACCTTCTACCACACTATCAATAATAACGAAGTGTGTATCTGCATTTGCTTTTGCTACTTCTTCGATAGCTGGTTGTAATTTAAATCCAATACCAAATACTGTGTCGAATCCATCGTCAATCGCTGCGTTTAAGTTAGGTAAGAAGTCTGCATCAGAGTCTGATTGTTTATAATCGTATCCGCCAACACCTTTTTCTTTACCTGCTTCTTTACCCCATTCTTGTAAACCTTCCCAAGCTGATTGGTTAAATGATTTGTCATCTACCCCACCTAGGTCTGTTACGAGTGCAACTGAAAAGTCATCAGAACTGCCGTCTTTTCCTGCATCAGAAGAAGCTGTTCCTTTCTTATCATTGTTGCCACATGCTGCTAAACCGACTGCCAATCCTAAAGTTAGCAATCCTAAACCGATCTTTTTAGATGTCTTCATCTTGTAAAGCCCCCTATGTATTTTTTTATTTAACAGCTAATTACTTAGCTGGTTAAATCAGATTGATTATAGCTGTGCATCGGTAAACGTATATGGTATCAATTCTTTTACAGTCATTTCTTTAGTTTCGCCAGATTCACTGACAAGCGTCACTGGCATATCCGGCTCACAAAACTCCGCCATAACTTGACGACAAGCCCCACAAGGAGAGATTGGTTCTTTAGTGTTACCCGTTATAACTAAATGTTGAAATTCCTTGCGCCCTTCTGATACCGCTTTGAAAAAAGCCGTTCGTTCAGCGCAATTTGATAAGCCAAAAGAAGCATTTTCAATATTACAACCGGTGTAAATCTCACCCTCTTTTGTAACTAGACAAGCGCCTACTGGAAAATGAGAATATGGAACGTGTGCATGGGTCATTGCGTTTTGAGCTTCTGAAATCCAAGTTTCTTTCATTTGTCTATCCATCCTTTTCGCTATTCAGTAATGATGCCTCTTACAAGCATTGGTTCTTCAATAGCATCACCAATTTCGATATTGTCCAATATCATTTGGTTAACGTCTTCAACATCTTCACGATTGCTATACACAGTGACTAACGGTTCGCCCGCTTCAACTGACATCCCGACTTTTTTGTTTAACACTAAGCCAACACTGTAATCGATGACATCTTCTTTTGTCTTGCGTCCTGCTCCTAATAACATAGCAGCAACCCCGATACTTTCAGCATGAATGTCACGCACATAACCTGACTTAGGTGCTAACACCTGTGTCACATATTTCGCTTGTGGCATTTTTTCTGGGTGATCCACGACACTGTCATCGCCACCTTGATTACGAATCATTTCTTTAAACTTCGCAAGTGCTTTCCCAGAGTGAAGTGCGTCTTCTAACATCTTACGTGCTTCTTCAAGTGTGTCTGCTTTTTCAGCTAATACGACCATTTGACTACCTAAAACATACACCATTTCTTGTAAATCTTCTGGTCCTTCGCCTTTCAAGGTGTTAATCGCTTCGACCACTTCTAACGTGTTCCCTATTGCTTCACCTAGAGGCTGCGACATGTCAGAAATCACTGCCATTGTCTTACGACCTGCTAAATTACCAATACGAACCATTGTATGTGCTAGACGTTCAGCATCTGCTTGATTTTTCATAAATGCCCCATCACCTAATGTCACGTCTAAAACGATAGCATCGGCACCTGAAGCAATTTTTTTACTCATAACAGAACTAGCAATTAGTGGGATAGAATCGACCGTAGCTGTTACATCTCGCAATGCATACATCCGTTTGTCAGCAGGTGCTAAATCACCTGATTGACCTGTTACAGCCACCTGTGTGTCATTAACTAAATCAATAAATTGCTGATTAGGTATTTCAATTTGGAACCCGGGAATCGCTTCTAACTTATCTAACGTCCCACCCGTGTGACCAAGTCCACGACCTGACATCTTAGCAACTGGAACACCTACACTGGCAACTAGCGGTGCTAGTACGATGGTTGTCGTATCACCAACGCCACCTGTCGAATGTTTGTCTACCTTAATTCCATTAATAGAAGACAAGTCGATAACTTCACCTGAATTCGCCATGGCTAACGTTAGATGCGTAATTTCTTCATCTGTCATGTCTTGATTGAAAATTGCCATAAGCAACGCGCTCATTTGATAATCTGGAATAGAATGATCCGTGTAGCCAGAAACAATAAACTGGATTTCTTCTTGACTTAAAACCTCCCCGTCACGCTTTTTCGCAATTAAATCCACCATTCTCATAATACGTTCCTCCTGCACACTCTTATTATAACGAAACCGAATATAAAATAGAAAACTTTAATTGGTAAATCGTTTTACCAATTAAGCGTTTTTTAATTTAAACGCTTACATATAGATATTAACACCTTAATCCTAACGAGTCAACCGTTTTACCGAATCACGCTTAATTAATTTGGTTTCAAATATTTTATTAGGTATCTTTCGCTGTGGTGAGTCGATTGCTCCCATTATAAACTCTCCTGCAGTATAACCAATCTCAAAGATGGGCTGATGAACCGTGGTTAACGCGGGTGCCATATAACGACTAATTTCCAATCCATCAAAACCAATAACTGAAATATCCTCTGGTATTTTTAATCCTTGCTCGTTAATCGCTTGATAAGCACCTACTGCCATTTGATCGTTCGAGCACACTAACGCAGTAATAGGGGTAACGGCTGTCGTCAGTAACGCCTTCGTTGCTAAGTAACCACCTTCAATTGTTAAAGGACCACTCTGTACCCAGCTTGATTGTGCTGCAATATGATGGTCTTCCAAGCAATTTAGATATCCTGTAATACGTTCTGATAATTGATAGTAGTCGCCTACCTCTTGTAAAAACCCAATAGCTTCATGACCTTCTTCGATTAAATAACGTGTAGCATGATAGACCCCTTCATACTCTTCAACAAGTAATTTGCCTTCCGTTCGCTTATTACGGCCCATATCTACAAGTATTAATGACATCGACTTGTTTAAAATGCGTTCGTGTTTCAAAATACTATCAGATAGTTGATTAGGGGTCGCAATAATAACACCTTCTACCGAGCGATGAACTAATTCTTCAAAATATTTATCTTCTAATTCTGCTTGGTGGTTGGAATTACATAAAAGAATCATATAACCGAGTGAATTTAAATAAGCTTCTACCCCTTCAATTAACTTGGAAAAGAAAAAATCTGTCACATCCGGCACAATCATACCAATTGTTTGCGATTTTTTGGTGACCATATTTTGAGCGAAAAAATCAGGCTTATAATTAAACTCTTCAACGATTGCCATTACTTTTTCACGTGTTTTTTCACTAAAACGACTGCCTTTATTATTTAAAATTTGCGAAACAGTCGTCGTAGATACGCCCGCTGCTTCGGCAATGTCTCGGATTGTCATTTTCATTTTGATTGGCTGTCCTCCTTTTTAATACAGTTAAATCATAGCATACTCTCTCATAATGTAATAGCTTTCTTTATGAAAGATACGCGTCTTTTCTCGTTATCGTTTTTCATAGACAAAATGATAATGAGAAAAAAATGAGGAATTTTTCATTTTTGTTCTTGACGTATTCTCCCCCCTACTTTATACTTAACTTAATTCTTTTAAGGAGGATTTTGATATGAACATCAAATCACACTTAAAATTGAATAGCACAAACTTTTTCTTTAGCTTCTTTAGATAGTGTTTGTAGACATGCAATCATGGATACAAACAAACATGTATCTATGATGGCTAAAGCAATTTGTGTTGACAAAAAGCCACATAGGATTGAAAAAAATCTAAGTGGCTAACCTATTATCTCCTTATCAGAGCTCGTAAGGATTATTGATGAAGACAAACCATTTAGAATTTTTTTCTAAATGGTTTTTTTGTTGTCTTATAACCAGAGTAAACAACATGAAGGAGGAATATTTATGAAACAATCAATGAAATTAAAACTTTTACTTTCTGCTGCTATGGTGAGTCTTATTGGTTTAGCGGCATGTAGCTCTCAGGAAAATAAGGGGGAAAAAGAAGGACATTATCAAGTGGGTGTCCTACAAGTTGTCGAACACGGCTCGCTAGATGCAAGCTATCAAGGATTTATTGAAGGTTTGGAAGAAAATGGATTCAAAGAAGGCGACAATCTCACCGTCACTTATCAAAATGCTCAAGGTGCACAAGACCAACTCAATACAATGAGTCAAAAACTTGTCAAAGAACGACCTAATTTGTTACTAGGTATCGCAACGCCTGCTGCTCAAGCCTTACTCAGTGCTAGTAGCGACATTCCGATTGTCGTGACAGCTGTAACTGACTTAGAAGAAGCTAAACTCGTCAAATCTAATGAATCTCCTGGTGGTAACTTAACAGGGGTATCGGATCAAGTACCTATTGAAAAGCAACTCGATCTTTTAATCAGCGTCGCCAAAAAAGCAGAGAAAATCGGAATTATGTATAATGGCGGAGAAGCAAACTCTGTTTTACAAGCCAAACAAGCCAAAGCTTATTTAGAAAAACAAGGGATTGCGGTGAAAGAATTAACAGCTAACACGACAAATGACGTGCAACAAGTGACAGAAAGTTTAGCAAAGGACGTAGATGGGATTTATATTCCAACAGATAACACCTTTGCAAGTGCTATGACGCTCGTAGGAGACGTAGCGAAAGAAAAACAAATTCCTGTCGTAGCGGGCTCAATTGAAATGGTTCAAGATGGAGGTTTAGCGACGTTTGGTATTGACTATCATGCTTTAGGAAAACAAACGGGCGACATGGCCGCTAAAATCTTAAAAGGTGAACGCCAAACAACCGACTATCCCGTTGAAACATCTCGTGACTTAAAACTTGAAGTGAACAAGGACATGGCAAAGGCCTTAGGTATTGATCCAGAAACGATAAAAGAACCAAAATAAAGGAGGATTTTACGTGAGCAGTCTCATCTCTATTTTTTACAATTTACCTAGTATCTTCACTACCTCGCTCGCCCAAGGTTTGCTTTGGGCGTTGCTCGGTATTGGTGTATTCATCACCTATCGGATTTTAGATGTCGCCGATTTGACGACGGAAGGAACCTTTCCACTAGGTGGTGCTATTACAGCGACACTCATTATTCATCAGTGGTCTCCTATTTGGGCAACTTTAGCCGCATTCGTAGGCGGATTGATTGCCGGCTTAGTATCCGGTCTTATCCATACTAAGCTTAGAATCCCTGCCTTACTAACAGGAATTATTACCATGACCGCTTTATATTCAATTAATTCACGCGTAATGGGAAAGAAGCCAAATATTCCTTTAATTGGTGAAAAAACTCTTTTTTCAATAAGTGAGACGCTACAATTAAGTAAAAATACGACCATCATTCTCGTTGGAGGCATAGTTGTCTTACTGGTCATCTTACTACTTTATCTCTTCTTCCGAACGGAAATTGGTTTAGCTATTATAGCCACAGGAGACAATCCTGATATGAGTGAAGCAAATGGGATTCACACGCATTCCACTAAAATTTTAGGCTATATGATCGCTAATGGCTGTATTGCCCTTAGTGGTTCGCTACTCGTGCAAAATAATGGCTTTGCTGATTTGAATTCGGGTGTCGGCACCATTGTTATTGGCTTGGCGGCTATTATTATTTCAGAAGTTCTTTTTGCTAGCCAACCACTCTTGTGGCGTTTAGCGACTATTGTTCTAGGTGCTGTTATTTATCGCTTCATTTTAGCAATTATTTTAGAATTTCCTATTGAAGCAAATGACAACAAATTTTTCTCAGCACTCATCCTAATCATTTGCCTATCTTTTCCACTTATAAGAGAAAAATGGCCTATTAAAAAAGGAGGGACACGAGCATGAGTCAGCCTTTACTTACTCTTGATAACTTACATTTAACCTTTGAAAAAGGCACTGTCAATGAAAATCCGGTTCTTAGAGGAATCGATTTAGCTATTCACAAGGGCGACTTTATTACCATTATCGGAGGAAATGGCGCAGGAAAATCGACATTACTCAATACAATAGCCGGCTCTTTACGTCCAGATGAAGGACAGATTCATCTTCACGGAGAAAATATAACGAAGCAAAATGTCGTGAAACGGGCCGCTAAAATCAGTCGCGTCTTCCAAGACCCTAAAATGGGAACCGCAGTACGATTAACCGTTGAAGAAAATCTTTCCATTGCTTTAAAAAGAGGAAGGAAGCGAACGCTAAGTCGAGGCGTGAAAAAACAACAACGCGCTTTTTTAAAAGAAAAATTGGCTACTTTGCAATTAGGATTAGAAGAACGATTGCAAACAGAAATCGGATTACTTTCTGGAGGACAACGTCAAGCTATTACGTTATTAATGGCGACAATCATTCAACCAGATTTATTGCTTTTAGATGAGCATACAGCTGCACTCGACCCTCAAACGTCCAAAACCGTTATGACCTTGACGGAACAACTTATTCACGAGCAGGAACTAACAGCCTTTATGATTACGCATAATATGAATGATGCGATTCGCTACGGTAATCGTTTAATTATGCTACATCAAGGAAAAATCGTCGTTGACGTTTCTGGACGTGAAAAAGCCGAGTTAACTGTCCCACAATTACTTCAATTATTTGAAGAACGTAGTGATGAAGCATTGACAGATGATAGTTTGTTGTTAACATAAAGTAGTCGATAATTGTTGGTTATGTTAAAGTAATAACATATATGAAACGATGAGGTGACTTATGACAACTAAAGACAACGTACTAGCCTTACTTCTTTCACAAAATGAACAACCTCTTTCAGGTGAGGAAATGGCCGAACGTTTATCTGTTTCACGCACTGCCATTTGGAAAGCCATTCAACAGTTAAAACAAGAAGGACATGATATACAAGCAAAATCCAATGTTGGATATACTTACTTCTCACGAGAACGTTTAAACGCAGAAGGCATCCGAAAACTTTTACCCCCTTCTCTACAAACTATAGAGATTCTCGTTGAAAATGAAGTCGATTCTACCAATTCCGTTTTAAAGCGACGAGCAATTGACGGGATAGAGCGGGATACGCTTCTACTAGCAGAGAATCAAACAGCTGGGCGCGGTCGTTTTCAGCGTTCTTACTTTTCAACTCCAGAAGATGGCCTTTATATGAGTCTATATATTCATCAGCCACAGCCAGTATCTGAACTCGTACATTATACGTTAATTACGGCAGTGGCAATGGCTCAAGCGATAGAAGCTGTGTCGAATAAAACAGTGGCAATTAAGTGGGTTAATGACTTATATATTGAGGGCAAAAAAGTAACAGGCGTACTTTCAGAAGCAACGACCAACTTTGAAACAGGAATGGTCGACGGTATTATTATAGGGATTGGGACGAATGTCAGCGTGCCGACCTCTCATTTTCCATTAGAATTACAGTCTAAAGCTGGGTCTATTTTCCCACAAGGAGCCCCTAAAGCTTTTCACCGTCATCAGCTTGTGGCGCACTTTTTAACCGCCTTTTATGACTTAAAAGACCATCCGGAACGGTATCTATCAGACTATCGTGCTCGTTCATTTATTATCGGTCAGATAGTCTCATTCGATTATCAACAACAACGATTACAAGGAAAAGCGATCGGCATCTCAGATAGTGGAGAATTGTTAGTCGAACTTCCAAATCAAGACGTGATTGCTTTGTCCTCTGGCGAAGTCAGTCTTCATTATCAGTAAAAAAGCAGGAGAATGACTATCATTCTCCTGCTTTTTATACGAGCCATAAGCTAAGCGCTAAGGTTACCACTTGAGCCGTGTTTAGTAAGACTAAGTTTTTTATCGAAACAACGAACGTTTCGCTCTTAATTTGCTTTTGATTAAATTGCTGGGTTAATTTTCTTGTCAGAGGAAACGTTAACCAAACACCTAAGACAATCCAATGATATACGCCGAAAAAGATTCCCACTAAAATCGTGAGATAAGGACTGTATGCTAAAAAGTTAAATAAGCGTACACCATTTTCTTTTCCTATATAATAAGGCAGTGTGTAGCGATGATTTTGAATATCTTCTTCTAAATCGCATAGATTGTTCGCTAACATAATATTGGCAATACTAAAAATCATAGGAAGCGATGCCCAGGCAATCGGAATTAATTGACGAAAATCACCAAAAACAGTAAATTGCCAATCATGTAAGTCAAGATAGACAAAACGCTGTTGATACGTATTGATATAGATGGTCATTATAAAAATTCCAAAACCCATGGTCACTCCACTAAAAATTTCCCCAAGTGGCATACGCGATAATGGAACAGGACCAAACGTGTAAAATATTCCAATAAAACACGCAACGCCCCCCATTACTAACATCAGCCAACCTGTCTGATAGGTTAAAATCAAGCCGATAACAAAAGCAATGCCAATCATACTATATATTAAACGCCGAACTTGCTTATCCCGTAAACCCGCTTGTCCAACAATATTCACCTGATATTTATACACATCATCTTTTGCTTTTTTATAATCCATAAAATTATTAATAGCTGTTGTCGCCATATCAAATAATAACATACCTATAAAAAAGATTAACGTATTCATCGGATGAAACGAATGAAAATATACCATTGAAAATAAAACACCGATTAAGAATGGAAACAAACTTGCTAATTTCGTTTGAATTTCTACTAATTTTAAAAAAACTTTTACCGTCATTCCCCTGACTCCCAACTTACTGATTCGCTAATTTTTTTACCGTATAGCCTGACTCCTCATTCAATTTAAACGTATCCTTTAGTCCACTACTCATATAAATCTCGTCATCCGTTGTGATAAATAAAGCTTCGACATCTTTCATGCTTTCAATATAATCCAGGCCTTCTTCTAACCCCATTGAGAAAATAGCAGTCGATAAACCATCTCCATCCACTGATTTTTTCGAAATAATCGTCACACCTGCAATATGATTTTCAAACGGATACCCCGTCGTCGGATCAAATAAATGATGATACGTTTTCCCGTCTACTTCTAAGACGCGTTCATAAATACCCGACGTTACAAGTGATCGATCTTGTGCTGGGACCGTACCCACAACTTTATTACGACTCTGATTTGGATCTTGAATACCGACCGTCCATGGCTGCCCTTCTTTTTTCGGACTAGTTCCAACGACGACAACGTTACCTCCTAAGTCAACAATCGCTGTTGTCACCCCGTGCTCTTTTAATACATCCACGACTTCATCTGCGATAAACCCTTTTGCAATCGAACCTAAATCAAGCGACATCCCTGGTTTCGTTAAAAACACCGTCTGATTTTTTTTATCTAGTTGCACATCTTCATGACGAACAAGCGCTAGCGCTTCATCTATTTCTGCTTGACTAGGTTTACGAGCGTCGTCAAAACCGATATGCCAAAGCTGCGTAATCGGACCAATACTTAAATCGAATCCTTGATCTGCTTCTTCACTATATTGATAAGCTTTTTCAATCAAGCGAAAAACATCCTCTGATACTTTTACTGGTTGAACGCCTGCTTGACGGTTAATTTCAGCGACTTCTGACTTGTCAGCATCTGGTTCATTAACCGTTGTTTTATCTGCTAGCTCTTTCACTCGTGCAAAGGCGTCATCTAATACCTCTTTTTTGCCTTCATCAAAAATTTGAACGCGGACATAAGTCCCCATTAAAAATTGCTGCTCTGAATAAGGTTCTTTATTGACTTTTTGCGAAGTCGTCGTATTTGAGTCGGCTTCTTTTGTTGTAGGTGTCGTGCGACATCCTACTAACATAAGGGCCGTCAAACTTATCATGATAGCTGTTTGCCATTTATTTCGTTTCATTTTCTTCCCTTCTTTCTGTTATTATAGTTTACTATGCTTTTTCTTGAGAAGAAAGTCTGCACTTAAACAATAGAAAAAACGGAACTAACCAAAAGGCCTAGTTCCGTTTTGACGCATTTCTGAATTATTTTTCAGCCATGACAATGTTGTCGACTTCAATTTTATCTGTGTTACCTTTTTCAGCAGCATTGATTAATTGTTCTGCGTACATTTGGAATGTGTGGAATGAATGAGTTGCACCAGTTACAGCATCCATCTCAGCTGGAGCTCCTTTGTCCACTAACCCTTTATTAAATGCTGGGATAAATTCTGAAGGACCAGTACCTGCTTTGTCTTTCATCATATCATCGTATTCTTTATTGTCAGCTTTTGATTCGCCAGCTTCATTCACGTTGTCATAGTTTGATTCTGCAATCTTACCATCTTTAACAACAATTGAGAATACAACACGGTAGTCGTTAGAGTAGTTTTTCTCTTCTAATGTATAAGTACCGTCTTTCAAATCTGCCCCATTGTCAATTTCAATTTTATCCGTATTACCAGTTTGAGCTGCTTGGATTAATTGTTGTGCATAGTTTTTAAAGCTATCTGTTGAATGAGTGGCACCTGTTACGACTTCAACATCGCCTGCGTTTTGTTTATCTACTAACGCTTCATTTAATGCTGGAATGAATTCTGAAGGACCTGTACCAGACTTATCTTTCATCATATCATCGTACTCTTTGTTTTCTACTTTTGATTCGCCCGCTTCATTCACATTGTCATAGTTTGACTCTGTGATTTTACCGTCTTTCACAACGATTGAAAATACTGTACGATAGTCATTAGAGTAGTTTTTCTCTTCAAGTGTGTAAGTACCGTCTTTTAACTCGCCACCTGCAACTTGTGTCATTTCTTTTGCTTCTTCTTTTGACTCTTCTTTATCTTTTGCTACTGTTTCTTGTGTCGCATCTGTTTTTTCAGCTTCTTTTTGATCGTCACTCTTACATGCTACTAATAATAAAGAAGACATTGCTAAAATAGCTAAACCTGAAATTAATTTCTTTTTCTTCATAAGATAAGACCGCCCTTTTCTTTTATGTTATGTGAATTAACTTACAAAGATATTTTAACGCATCTTATTTATAAAAGCAATCAATATCCCTTTTTTTCTCATGAAATTCACATACTTTTTTTGTCCCTCGTTTGTTTTTCTACTTCTATCCTATGGTTTTTGATAGACATTTAACAAGAATGGCTTTATAATATGTACGATTATGATAAAATAGTAGCTACACTATTATTTTATAACTAAAAGAAAAGGAGCGAAAAGCGATGTCAAAAACACGAATTGTCGTTGTTGGGGCAGGGTATGCCGGCGTATTCGGTACAAAGCATTTATCAAAAAAGCTTAAAAAACATGAAGATGTCGAGATTACCTTAATAGACCGTCACACTTATCAGACCATGATGACAGAGTTACATGAAGTTGCAGGTGGACGCGTTGAACCTGAAGCGATTCAATATGATTTACAACGTTTATTCTCACGTCGCAAGAATGTGAAATTAGTCACAGATAATGTGACCAACATTGATAAAGACAATAAAGTGGTGATTACCGAACACGGTGAATATCCATTTGATTACCTCATGTTAGGTATGGGAGGAGAACCAAACGATTTTGGAACTCCTGGAGTAAAAGAACATGGTTTTACACTATGGTCAATGGAGGACGCTATCCGTTTACGTCACCACATTGAAGACACTGTTGCTAAGGCAGCGGTAGAACCCGACGAACAAGTCCGTCGTAGCATGTTGACATTTGTCGTATGCGGTTCTGGCTTTACCGGTATTGAAATGGTTGGGGAATTAATCGACATGCGCGAACCTATCGCGAAAAAACATAAGATTTCACCTGATGAGATTACTTTAAAAGTAGTCGAAGCAGCTCCTACTATTTTAAATATGTTAGATCGTAACGATGCAGCGATTGCTGAACGCTTCTTAAATAAAAAAGAAGTCGAAATCATCAAGAGCTCACCTATCGTAGAAGTCGGTGCCACAGATATTACCTTAAAAGATGGCTCAAAAATTCCGACACATACTTTAATTTGGACAGCAGGTGTGCAAGGTAATAGCGACGCGAAAGAGTTCGATATGGAAACAGGTCGTGCGAATCGTTTAGTGGCGAATGAATACTTGCAAGCCAAAGGTTATGAAGATAAAGGTATTTACGTAGTTGGGGACTTAGTTTATTATGAAGAGTTCGAAAACACACCGACACCACAGATTGTTCAAGCTGCTGAAGGAACAGGACAATATGCCGCAACTAATATTGTTGCTGAAATAAATGGCACAGAGAAGAAAGCATACAAAGGCAATTACCAAGGTTTCATGGTTTCTATCGGTTCTAAATATGGGGTTGCTTGCTTATTTGAAAAAATCCATTTAAGTGGTTTTCTTGCAATTATAATGAAACATATTGTTAACTTAAAATATTTCTTTGATATCCGCTCTGGCTATTATATGTTCCAATACATGATGCATGAGTTCTTCCGTGTTGAAAATGAACGAAACGTCACACGTGGACATTCTTCTCGCAATAGTAACGTTTTATGGTCAGTACCTTTACGTGTCTTTTACGGTCTTGTTTGGCTCGTTGAAGCGATGAAGAAAGTCGTGGGTAACGGTGATTACTTAAAACCTGCAACTTGGTTCAAAGAAGGGTCATGGTTTACTGACCAAGTGGCATTCCCATTCCCTTGGTTACAAGCAGCTGACGCAACATCTGGGGCCTCAGAAGCGGCAGCTGGAGGAGCAGAAACTGTCGCTCACTTTGGTTTAAGTTATGCCTATGGTGAAGAGCCAATGCTTGTTTTTGACCATATGCCAAAATGGTTTGCCTCATTAATGGAATTTATGGTACCTAATCGCGAAGTTGCGCTATTCTTCCAAAAATTCATGACAATTTTTGAAATTCTAATTGCACTCGCTATTATCGTTGGACTATTTACATGGTTAGCGAATGCGACAACAATCGCTTTGGTTGCTGCTTTCTGTTTATCAGGCATGTTCTATTGGGTTAATATTTGGTTCATCCCAGTTGCTTTTGCCTTAATGAATGGTTCTGGACGTGCACTTGGTTTAGATAAATGGGTAGTACCTTGGCTACAACGAACATTAGGCAAATGGTGGTACGGTGAAACCAAATCACTGTACGGTCATTAGTACACGTCTATTTCAAAAGTTCTAGGGATTACCCTAGAACTTTTCTTTTATATTAGTGATGAAAAGAAAGGAAGACACTCACATGCAGCCAAATAAAAACCGACAACTTATTTATATTTCTCTACTCGTCGCGCAAGGTGTCATTATCGGGCTTTTAGAAAATATGATTCCTTTTCCTTTTGCAATTGCGCCTGGGGCTAAACTAGGTCTGGCTAATCTCATCACAATTATCGCTATTTTTACAATGCCAAAACGTGAGAGCTTTTTTCTCGTTTGTTTACGTTTAATTTTAACCACCCTATTAGGTGGCACTGTTTCTACGTTGCTTTATAGTGCAGCAGGGGCTTTTCTTAGTTACTTTGGAATGCTTTTAGTGAAAATGCTAGGCCCTGACCGTGTCAGTGTCATTGGCATTAGTGCGACAGGAGGCTTTCTTCATAATGTAGGTCAACTGCTCGTTGCTAGCTTTATTGCACGTTCATGGGCAGTTATGATGTATTTGCCGATTCTTTCAATGATTGGTATTTTAGCAGGGATTGCCGTCGGGATTGCTGCTAACTATCTTTTAGAACATGTTAAAACATTAGAACAATTTAAAAAGGAATATAGCGCGTCTACTCAGACGTAGCCGAATCATAAGGAGTGTCTAAGGTGATGATACACCCACTATGGAATGAATACCCTCAACTACAAAAAGAATTAAAACAAACACTGACCATTATGCAACAGTCGGTAAATCTAGCGAATAAAGAAGTTGAAGCGGCAATTTTAACGATGATGCACTCGGGTGGAAAAATGTTGCGTCCTGCTTATTTGCTACTCTTTTCTTACTATGGAAAAGAAACAGACCGACAAAAAATGATGGCTTTAGCGGCGTCAGTCGAAACCCTACATACCGCTACATTAATCCATGATGATATCGTAGATGAAGCTGCCACTCGCCGGTCACACCCTTCTATCCAAGCGACATTTGGAAAAGATGTCGCAGTTTATGCAGGTGACTACTTGTTCGTCTCATGTTTTAAAATACTTGCTCGCTATGCATCCGATTTAAAAAGTATGGAATTAAACATCGATAGTATGGACCGAATTTTATCTGGCGAAATAGGACAGATGGATACTCGGTATCAAACTGACTTACCTATTGAAACATATTTAGATAATATCGCAGGTAAAACAGGGGAACTGTTTTCTCTCGCTTGTTTTTTAGGCGCCTTTGAAGGACAAGCGAGTAAAACAGTCACAAAAAAAGCAAAAGACATTGGATTAAATGTTGGGATGGCCTTTCAAATCATGGATGATATTTTAGATTATAGTGAAACAGAAACACAGTTAGGAAAGCCCGTCCTTGAAGACGTCAAACAGGGGGTTTATTCCTTACCTTTATTATGTGCGATTCAAGAAAATCCTACTGAGATATTGCCATTATTATATAAAAAAGAACAACTGACGGAACAAGAAACACATGAGCTTTATCAACTAGTTCATACGGCAAACGGAGTGACACAAGCCAAACAATATGCTGAGAAATATACCACAGCTGCTTTAAAAAGCCTAAAATCATTACGTTCCATTAATCCAGAAGTCACAGATATGATTTATCGTTTGACCGAGCATTTATTAAAACGAACGCAATAAGAGAAAACGCCAAGACGTTTTCTCTTATTTTTTTGCCTTGTTTTCTGATATGAAAAACAGCTCTATCTTGCTAAACACTGTGGACACCGTTATAATACTTGAGAAGCAACTAAATATAGGATACAAAAGGAGATTACCTAATGATCACAGTAACAGATGTCAGTTTGCAATTACCTGATCGTAAATTATTTGATAATGTTAATATTAAATTTACTCCCGGAAATTGTTATGGGTTAATCGGTGCAAATGGTGCCGGCAAATCCACTTTTTTAAAAATTTTAGATGGGTCTTTAGAACCTACCACTGGTAATGTCACACTCGGTCCCGACGAACGTCTTGCTACACTTAAACAAAATCACTTTGACTATGAAGATTTTACAGTTCTAGAAACCGTTATTATGGGACACGATCGTTTATATGAAGTCATGAAAGAAAAAGATGCTATTTATATGAAAGAGGATTTTTCTGATGAAGATGGCGTTCGTGCGGCTGAATTAGAAGGTGAATTCGCTGAGTTAAACGGTTGGGAAGCAGAGCCTGAAGCGGCCAGTTTATTACAGGGATTAAATATTCCAGAAACACTTCACGACCAAAAAATGGCTGAACTTTCTGCAGGGGATAAGGTGAAAGTCTTACTCGCACAAGCTCTTTTCGGACATCCCGATGTTCTACTACTTGATGAGCCGACAAACGGTTTGGATACCCAGTCGATTGCTTGGTTACAAGAGTTCTTAATTAACTTCGATAACACAGTCATTGTCGTTTCACATGACCGTCACTTCTTAAATACCGTTTGTACGCATATGGCCGACTTAGATTTCGGTAAAATTCAACTTTATGTTGGTAACTACGATTTCTGGTTAGAATCTAGTCAACTTGCAGCTAAATTACAAGCGGATCAAAATGCTAAAAAAGAAGAAAAAGTAAAAGAATTACAAGAATTTATCGCACGTTTTAGCGCGAATGCTTCTAAATCTAAACAAGCAACCTCGCGTAAAAAAATGTTAGAAAAAATTACCATTGATGACATTCAACCTTCTTCACGTCGCTATCCATTCGTAGGATTCTCACCAGAACGTGAAATCGGAAACGACCTACTCCATGTTGAGAACATTTCGAAAACAATCGATGGTAAGAAAATATTAGATAATATATCTTTCACTTTAAACAAAGACGACAAAGTCGCTTTTCTTGCACAAAATGACGTCGTTCAGACGACACTCTTTAAAATCTTAATGGGTGAAATGGAACCAGATACTGGTACTGTACGTTGGGGCGTAACTACTTCTCAAGCGTATTTACCAAAAGATAACTCGGCAGAATTTGATTCAAACTTACCTATTCTAGAATGGTTACGTCAATACGCTTCAAAAGAAGAGGACGACAACACCTTCTTACGTAGTTTCTTAGGCCGTATGCTTTTCTCTGGGGAAGATGTCATGAAACCAGTCAACGTTCTCTCAGGGGGCGAAAAAGTACGTTGTATGCTATCTAAATTAATGCTATCTAAAGCCAACGTCCTCGTTCTTGATGATCCAACAAATCACTTGGATTTAGAATCGATCACGGCTCTAAACGATGGCTTAATTGCTTTCAAAGGTTCTTTACTCTTTGCTTCGCACGACCATCAATTTATCCAAACATTAGCAAATCGCATGATTGTCTTATCAGACAAAGGAATGGTTGATTTCCCAGATGCGACATACGATGAATTTTTGGAAAATGAACGTGTCCAAAAACAAGTCGCTGCTTTATATTAAGATAAAACAAACAGGCACGTCCCATTTCAATATGGGACGTGCCTATTATTATCATTGTCTCCTATAATACTACTAATACTCCGTTCGTGTCGTGATAGAAGAAAATTTATTATATTCTTTGATGAAGAGTAATTCGACAGTGCCTCGAGAGCCACTTCTGTTCTTCTCGATTATCACTTCAATAATATTATTATCTTCATGTTCTTCTGAATCTTCGTCTGAGTCACGTTGGTAATAATCATCACGATATAAAAAGGCGACAATATCCGCATCTTGCTCGATAGATCCAGACTCACGGATATCACTTAGGACTGGTCGTTTATCCTGTCGTTGTTCAACACCACGAGAAAGCTGTGACAAAGCAATAACAGGAACTTTTAACTCTTTCGCCAATTTTTTAAGCTGTCGTGAAATCTCCGATACTTCTTGTTGGCGATTCTCTCGTCCAGTTCCTTCTATCAGCTGCAAATAGTCAATTAGCACTAAACCAAGATTACCTTTTTCTTGTGCTAACTTTCGACATTTCGCTCTAATTTCTGAAATTTTAATTCCCGGCGTGTCGTCAATGTAAATATCAGCTTGCGATAAGCTTCCCATCGCCATGACAAGATTACCCCACTCTTCTTCAGTCAGTTGACCTGTTCGTAAATGACTGGCGTCTATCGTGCCTTCTGCACACAACATCCGATTCACCAGTGATTCCGCCCCCATCTCCAAACTAAAGATTGCAACCGCTTTATCCGTCTTCGTTCCCACGTTTTGGGCAATATTTAGAGCAAAGGCTGTTTTACCAACTGCTGGACGTGCTGCTAAAATGATTAATTCCTCAGGTTGTAAGCCTGCCGTCATTTTATCTAAAGCATGATAGCCAGTAGGTAAGCCTGTAATCTCTTCTTGCAATTGAGAGAGCCGGTCGATTTCAGCAAAGGTTGTATTTAATACATCGGCAATAGCTAAAAAACCAGACCGATTGCGACGTTCAGAAACTTCCATAATCATGCGCTCAGCTTCATCTAAAATCGTTTCGACTTCATCACCTTGCTCAAACCCTTTTGTCACAATATCTGTCGCTGTTTGAATCAAATTGCGCAACAATGCTTTTTGTTCTACAATTTTCGCATAATGCCCAACATTTGCGGCCGTCGGTACAGCCATGGCTAATTCTGTCAGATACCCAACTCCGCCAACATCTTCTAATAAATTCAAACTATCTAGCTGCTCTTTCACTGTGATTAAATCAATCGCTTCATTACGATCATTTAATGTCAACATCGTTTGAAAAATAAGTTGATGACTACGTCGATAGAAATCTTGGTCTGTGATAAACTCCATCGCCTCAATAATCGCGTCGGCATTTAAAAAGACCGAACCTAGAACAGCTTGTTCGGCCTCCATACTTTGAGGTGGCATCCTATCTTGTACTATATCATTCATGATTTCTATCCCTCTCTAGTATGTATGCATTATTGTGCTTTAACATGAACACGTAACTTCGCATTAACATCTGGGTATAGCTTTACAGGAACATTCGTATAGCCCAGACTGCGAATTGGGTTCGCCAACTCCATTTTACGACGGTCTACTTTAATTTTATGTTGCTTATTTAGTTCTTCTGCTATTTGTTTCGTCGTAATAGAACCGAATAAGCGACCATCTTCACCAGATTTTGCTGTTAATACAACTTCAAAACCTTCCGCTTCTATTTGTTTTTTAATATCTTCTGCCGCTGCTTTCAATTCAGCTTCTTCTTTTTCTTTTGCTTTTTTCTTAGCAGCAAGTTCACTCATACTAGCATTGGTAGCTTCTTTTGCTAATCCTTTTTTGATTAAAAAGTTTTGAGCATAGCCAGGTGACACCTCTTTTACATCACCTTTTTTCCCTTGACCTTTAACATCTTTTAATAAAATGACTTTCATTCTACTACACCTCTCATGAAATATTCTACCTTTTATTTTACCATTTTTATTTAATAATAGCGAGTTAGACATAAAAATGTTCCACGTGAAACATTTTTAGATAAAATAAAAAGAAGGTTTGAAATCAAACCTTCTCACTTATTTTTACTCTTCTGTAACAAATGGTAAAAGTGCCATAATTCTAGCACGTTTAATAGATGTTGTTAAAGTACGTTGGTGTTTTGCACAAGTACCTGTTACACGACGTGGTAAAATTTTACCGCGTTCTGAAACAAACTTACCTTTAAGCAATTCAACGTTTTTATAATCGACATGATCGACGTGGTTAGCACAGAAATAACACACTTTACGACGTCGTTTTCCGCCTCTGCGTTGTTGAGCCATTTATTGTTCCTCCTGTTCGGTTTAGAATGGTAAATCATCATCTGAGATATCTATCTTAGCTGATGATGCGAATGGGTCTGAATCACGACCAAAATCCGGCATACCTTGTTGAGGCATTGAAGATGATGACTGATTAAAACTTTGGTTATTATTAGGTTGAGCACCAAAATCTGAACCAGAGCCTTGACGTCGTTGTTCATTGACTGACTTCGACTCTAAGAATTGGAAACTATCTGCTACCACTTCTGTCACATAGACACGTTGACCTTGTTGGTTTTCATAGTTACGTGTTTGAATACGTCCTACAACACCAATTAAAGTTCCTTTTCGTGCATAATTAGCCAATGTCTCTGCGGGCTTTCGCCAAATCACCGTGTTGATAAAATCTGCTTCACGATTACCACTTTGATTTGTAAATGGACGATCGATTGCCAAGGTGAATGTTGCAACAGCGACACCATTTGCTGTATAACGCAAATCTGGATCTTTAGTTAATCTACCTACTAGTACGACATTATTAATCATTTTTCCATCTCCTTTCACCGGAATGTTTCACGTGAAACATTTTTAGTTTTCTTCTTTGACAATCATATGACGTAAAATATCATCATTGATTTTAGCTAAACGGTCAAACTCGTTGATACCATTAGCATCTTCGGAAGAAACTTTAACGATGTGATAAAATCCTTCACGGAAATCGTTGATTTCATACGCTAAACGTCGTTTTTCCCATCCTTTAGATTCTAAAACCTCTGTACCGTTTTGTTTTAAAATATCATCAAAACGTGCGATAAGAGTACTTTTAGCTTCCTCATCAATGTTAGGTCGAATAATATACGTAATTTCATAATTCGTTACTTGACTCATTGATTTCACCTCCTTGTGGTCTCTGGCTCTATGATGTCATAGAGCAAGGAAGAGTAATCTTAGACTACTCACATCTAAATACTATACTACTTTTTGTTAAAATTATCAAGTTTATTTTACCTTTCTCTATAAAAACAGACCAGTTACTCATACTGGTCTGTTTTAAATGTTTATTCCTCTGTTAATTCCTCAGTAGACGTTTCAATTTCATCTTCTTCGTCTTCTTCAATAATCGCCATTGTGGCAACTTTGCTGCCTTCTTCTAAACGAATGAGGCGAACACCTTGTGTCGCACGTCCTGTTTGCGAAACAGAATCAACATCAAAACGAATAATCACACCTTGGTTCGTAATCACTAAGACATCTTCATCACCTTCTACAGTCGTTACTGAAACAAGAGGCCCATTTTTATCTGTAATATTGGCAGTCTTAATCCCTTTACCACCGCGCCCTTTAACTGGATATTCAGACGATGCCGTTCGTTTTCCATAACCATTCTCTGTTAATATCAATACTTCATTGTCTTCTGTTAGAGTTGACATGCCGACAACGTAGTCACCGTCACGTAAACGAACACCTCGCACACCAGCTGCCGTACGTCCCATGTTACGGACATCTGTTTCTTTAAATGTGACCGAGTAACCTAAGTGTGTACCAATAATGATGATTTGCTCACCATTTGTCACCGTCACGTTCATGACTTCGTCGCCATCTCGTAAACCAATAGCAATCAAGCCATTACTGCGAATATTCGCAAACGCTTCGGTTGTCGTTCTTTTAACCGTTCCATGTTTCGTCGTAAAGAATAAATAACTATTCTCTTTGTCTGACTTTTCTACCGAAATCACAGATTGGATTTTTTCATTAGAATCAATTCCTAATAAATTAATAATTGGAATTCCTTTTGCTGTTCGACCATATTCAGGGATTTCATAGCCTTTTGCGCGGTATACTTTCCCAGTATTCGTAAAGAACAGTAACGTATCATGCGTTGAACAAGACACGAGATTTTCTATGAAGTCATCGTCATGCATGCCCATACCTTGCACACCACGTCCACCACGCTTTTGCGTTCTAAATTCACTACTTGGTAGACGTTTAATATATCCGTTATGCGTCAACGTAATGACACTATCTTCTTCTTCAATTAAATCTTCATCTTCTAAACTCAACACTTCGCCTACTAATAGCTCAGTACGACGTGGGTCACTATATTTATCTTGAATTTCTTGCAATTCTGTTCGAATAATATCTAGCACCCGTTGATGATTGGCTAAAATGTCAGCCAAATCAGCAATAAGTTTTAACAATTCTTGATATTCATTTTCAATCTTATCGCGTTCTAAGCCTGTTAAGCGACGCAAGCGCATATCAAGAATAGCTTGTGCTTGTTTTTCAGAAAATTCAAAACGCTCTATTAACGCATTTTTAGCAATATCATCTGATGCAGATGAACGGATAATCGAAATAATCTCATCAATATGGTCTAACGCCACGCGTAAGCCCTCTAAAATGTGCGCACGAGCTTCCGCACGCTTTTTATCAAACTGAGTACGGCGACGGATTACTTCTTCTTGGTGAGCCAAATAATGCTCTAAAATAGCTTTCAGACTTAATAGCTTTGGTTCGCCATTTACAATCGCCAACATATTAAAGCCAAATGAACTTTGAAGGGCGGTCATTTTATATAAATTGTTCAGTACAACAGAAGCTGATACATCTCGGCGAATTTCAATCACAATCCGCATTCCTTCACGTGATGATTCATCTCGCAAATCGGTAATCCCTTCAATTCGTTTGTCTCGATGCAATTCCGAAATACGTTCGATCAATTTAGCTTTATTTACCATGTAAGGTAATTCTGTCACTAAAATACGCTCGCGACCGTTAGCTTGTTCTTCGATTTCTACCTTAGCTCTCACAGTAATCGAACCACGACCCGTTTCATAAGCACGACGAATACCTGATTTCCCCATGACTAATCCCCCTGTTGGAAAATCTGGTCCAGGTATCATCTCCATTAAGTCAGCTGTTGTTGCCTCAGGATTGTCCATCAACACATTAATCCCTGCAATTACTTCTCCTAAATTATGTGGTGGTATATTAGTTGCCATCCCTACGGCAATTCCCGTCGTTCCATTTACGAGTAAGTTTGGAAAACGTGCGGGTAAAACAGTCGGTTCTTTTTCAGAATCATCATAGTTTCCTTGAAAATCTACTGTATCCTTATTTAAATCACGTAACAGTTCCATCGCTATCTTACTCATTCGCGCTTCTGTATAACGCATAGCCGCTGCGCCATCACCATCTACTGAACCAAAGTTACCGTGACCATCTACTAACATATTGCGATAACTAAATGGCTGAGCCATCCGCACCATTGATTCATAAATCGCGCTGTCACCATGTGGGTGATATTTACCCATTACATCCCCAACAATTCTCGCCGATTTTTTATGTGGTTTATCCGGCGTAATCCCCAATTCATGCATCCCATATAAAATACGACGATGAACAGGCTTCAACCCGTCACGGACATCTGGTAAAGCACGTGAAACGATAACACTCATCGCATAATCTATAAAGGAGTCTTGCATCTCACTTGTAAGATTCACATCGACTATATTTTCTTTTCTCTCTTCTGACATGAGCCTTTTTCCCTACTCTCTTTTTATATATCCAAGTTTTTCACGTAACGTGCATTCTGTTCAATAAATTCACGACGAGGTTCTACACGATCCCCCATCAACATTTCAAACACTTGATCGGCTTTAATCGCATCATCAATTGTGACACGCAACATCACGCGATTTTCAGGGTCCATCGTTGTTTCCCATAATTGATGATAGTCCATCTCTCCAAGACCTTTATAACGCTGAATACTTGGTTTTGGCGTTGCAGGTAAGCTTGCTAAAGTATCGGCCAAATCTTGTTCTGCATTTTTTCCTGGCTGAATATAATGCACTTTTTTCCCCTGTTTTACTTGATATAAAGGAGGCTGTGCAATATAAACATAACCTGCTTCAACAATTGGACGCATGTAACGATAAAACAGTGTTAAAAGCAATGTACGAATATGCGCACCGTCCACATCCGCATCCGTCATAATTACTAATTTATGATAACGTGCTTTAGCGACATCAAAATCATCACCAAAACCAGTCCCCATTGCAGTAAACAGTGATCGAATTTCTTGATTCCCTAAAATTCTATCCATTGACGCTTTTTCAACGTTCAAAATTTTACCTCGAATAGGTAAAATCGCTTGGAATTCACGATCTCGTCCTTGCTTAGCTGAACCTCCAGCAGAATCCCCCTCGACAATGTATAACTCGCATTTTTCTGGATCTCGACTAGAACAATCGGCCAATTTACCTGGCAAGCTACTAATTTCAAGTGCACCTTTTCGACGTGTCATCTCACGAGCACGTTTCGCTGCCATACGTGCTTTGGAAGCCAATACCCCTTTTTCTACGACTTGTTTAGCCGTTGTCGGATTTTCTAAAAGAAACTTAGATAGCGCTTCTGAAAATAATCGATCGGTAACCCCCCGTACTTCTGAGTTCCCTAATTTTGTTTTGGTTTGCCCTTCAAATTGAGGCTCAGGATGTTTAATTGAAATAACGGCTGTCATGCCTTCACGAACATCTTCCCCTGATAAATTATCATCATTTTCTTTCATAATATTTTGCTTGCGAGCATAGTCATTAATGACACGCGTTAAAGCGGATTTAAAGCCCACCTCATGCGTTCCACCTTCATAAGTATGAATATTATTCGCAAAGCTTAATAAGTTCGTATGGAAGCCATCTGTGTACTGAATAGCCACTTCCACCACGATATCATCTTGTTCCCCTTCAATGTAGATTGGCTCATTAAAAAGTGTTTCTTTACTATGATTTAAGTGTTCAACGTAACTCTTAATCCCACCTTCATAGTGATACTCTTTCTTTTGCTCTTTTCCTTCACGTAAGTCTTCAATTGTTAACATCAACCCACGATTTAAAAACGCCAACTCACGCATACGTGTGGCTAATTTATCAAATTCAAACTCGACAGTTTCTTTAAAAATCTCGGCATCAGGTATAAAGTGAACCGTTGTCCCATTGCGATCCGTTTCTCCAATGACTTCTAAATCCGTAGCCACCAAGCCCTTTTCGAAGACTTGATAATGTATTTTACCATCTTTGTAAACTTTAACATCTAAACGTTCAGATAAAGCATTTACTACAGATGAACCTACTCCATGAAGTCCACCAGATACTTTATAGCCACCTCCGCCAAACTTACCTCCGGCGTGAAGCACTGTAAAGACTGTTTCCACTGCTGGACGACCCGTTTTCGCTTGGATATCTACAGGAATCCCTCGTCCATTATCAATCACTGTAATACTGCCATCTTTTTCGATTAAAACATTAATCTCATCACAATAACCTGCCAATGCTTCATCAATCGAGTTATCGACAATTTCCCATACTAAATGGTGTAGACCTTGACTACTTGTTGTTCCAATATACATTCCCGGTCGTTTCCGAACCGCTTCCAACCCTTCCAAAACCTGAATCTGACTCGCATCATACTCATGTTCTGAAGGAAGATTCACCTCATGATGTTCTTTTTCTGTCATGCGTTTTCACTTTTCCTTTCCACCTGTCCATCTTTTACTAAATAAATCTCTGGATGTGAGAGCAACTTATTGGTTAAATGATTCAAGGTAGTCGTCGTCACAAATGTTTGAACTTTTCCCTCGATTGCTGCCAACAAATGAACTTGTCGCTCATCATCTAACTCACTCATCACATCATCTAAAAGTAAGATGGGATACTCCCCTATCTGTTCATGAATAAGCTCCACTTCAGCTAATTTGACACTCAAAGCCGTTGTTCGTTGTTGACCTTGAGAGCCATATGTCTGAACATTTTGTCCGTCTATAAAAAAAATAACATCATCGCGATGTGGTCCTAACGACGTTGTTTGAAGCATTAATTCACGCGACCGTTGGTGTGATAATGCCTCTAAAAACAGGGCCTCTATCTCAGCTACTGTCTGTGCCTCCTCTAAAACAAAAGAAGGCTGATACTGCATCGTTAACTTCTCGCGATGATTCGTAATTTCACCATGAATTTCTTGCGCCCACTGCTCTAACTTTTGAATAAACATCAACCGTTCATGTATCACATGAGCCCCAGCTGCTGCTAACTGCTCTGTTAAGACTTCTAGATAGGTTTCGTCTAGTTTTTTCTGTTGACGTCCATTTTCTTTTAAATAGCGATTTCGCTGCTTTAATACATTTTGATAAACACTTAAATGATATAAATAACTAGGATTTACTTGCCCTAATTCCATATCAATAAATTTTCGTCTATTTTGTGGAGAACCTTTTATTAAATAAAGGTCTTCCGGTGCAAATAGCACGACATTTAGCTCTCCAATATAGTCACTTAACTTAGCTTGTTCGATATGATTGCGCTTCGTGCGACGTCCTTTATTAGAAATAACTATTTCGAGCTCTGTCGTATAGTTTTTTTTAGCTAAAATCCCTCGTATTCTAGCAAATGGTTGCTCCCACCGAATAAGTTCTTTTTCATGCTGACTGCGATGACTACGCGTCATAGCAAGGACATACAGACTTTCTAAAACATTTGTTTTTCCTTGGGCATTTTCACCTAGAAAAACAATCAAATCTTTATTAAAAGAGAGAGAAGCTGCCGCATAGTTGCGATAGTCCAACAACTCTAATTGTGTTATTCTCATTCTTCTGAAGCCTCTTCAGCTGTTTCAGAAGGTTTTTTTTCCATAAAAAAAGTACCTACTTCAGGTAACTCCACCATTGATCCTGCGTATAATTTTCGACCACGTCGATTTTCTAACTCACCATCAACAAACACGACATGTTCTTGCAAGTACCATTTTGCCATTCCACCACTAGAAATTTCATTAATTTCTTTTAAAAATTGTCCCAAGGTGATATACGGCGTTTCCAACATAAACTGTGTTTTCAATTTCTCACCTTCTTTTTTTCTTCCTTACTATTATAGCCTTTTTTAAGCAAAAAAACAAATAAACCCTAATCATTTCCCTTTTAAGAGATTTAATCATTTAGATATCTTTTTACCTTAAATGATTAAAAACGCCTAAAAACGAAAAATTAGGGCAAATAATAAAAAACTGCTGATTTAACAGCAGTTTTTTTCTAACTTGTTCGTACTGGTGTAATCAGTTGCACAAATGAAATATCACTATCTTTAGGTTCTAACGTAAACGGACGAAGAGGAGAGATAAACTTAATGGTAATAGCTGTATCTCCAAACGCTTTGAGCGCTGCTTTCATATAGTCTGGATTAAAGGAAATTTCTAAAGGATCTCCAGACACTTCTTGAAAGACTAATTGCTCTTGAACATTTCCGACTTCTGGTGAGTTACCATACAATGTCACATCATCGGCATTAATGACTAATTTGACAATATTATTACGTCCTTCATGAGAGAAAAGAGACGCACGTTCAATCGCAGCTAATAACGCCGGCACATCAAAACTAATCTCTGTATTAAATTCATTAGGAATGAGACGATCTGTGTCTGGATATTTACCTTCTAACAAGCGAGAGTAAAAGTGCATGCTATCTGTTTTAAATAAAACTTGATTTTCCATGACACTGACTTCGACTTCTTCCTCTTCATCTGTAAATGAGCGAGATAATTCAATCAAACTTTTACCAGGAATAACCATATCTAGCTCTTTCGCCATACCCCCTAGTGGTATCTTTCTTTGAGCAAGTCGATGACTATCTGTTGCGACAGCTTTTAATTCTTCTGGATGAATAGTTAAGTGAACACCTGTTAAAATTGGACGACTTTCATGAGCGGAAACAGCAAAAACTGTTTCATTAATCAGTTTATTTAACACTCTTACAGGTAATTTTAACTGTTCTGCCTCATCAATCGCAGGTAAGTGTGGATATTGATCAGCATCTAAGCCGTTTATCATAAAATCAGCTGCGCCAGATGTTAAATGAATCTGATTGTTTTCTTGTAAATCAAAAGAGAAGCGCGTATCAGGTAGTTTTCGGATAATTTCACCTAAAAAACGTGCTTGTAAAACAATAGCTCCTGTTTGTTCAATGACCATTTCAGCTTTTTCATCTTCATGAGATAAAAATGTTTCGATTGAGATATCGCCATTACTACCAGTTAGAGATAAACCTTCTTCTGATAGAACAATTTTGACACCCGTTAAAATAGGAATAGTTGTTTTAGAACTAATTGCTCGTTGAATAATTGATAATTCGTTCATAAAAGCATTGCGATTTATTGAGAATTTCATCATAGTTGAAAATCCTTTCTTTTATTCTTTATATATTAATAAATAATAGTAGTAGTAGGCACTGTTGATAGTGTGGATATGTGGATTCAGCAAATGGTATTAAAGGGTTTTCCACTTGTGGATAACCTGTGGAAAACTAAAGTTGTTTTTTGTTCTTTTCCACAATTACTGTGTTAGCTGATTTTTGATATCATTTATTTCTTTTTGAACGGTCGTATCATGTTCTAATAATTGCTGGATTTTTTCGTGAGAGTGAATAACGGTAGTGTGGTCTTTCCCACCAAACTCCGCTCCGATTTTTGGCAAAGAATTATCCGTCATCTCGCGTGAGAGATACATGGCGATTTGACGTGGCAAAACAATTTTTTTAACGCGTCGTTTTCCTTTTAAATCTTTCAAATCAATATGATAGTAAGCACAGACTGCTTCTTGAATCGCTAAAATAGAGAGTTGTTGATGTGGTGCTAATGGTCGTAGTGTTTTTAATGAATCGGCTGCTAAACTTGTTGTAATATCAGCACCATTCATAGTAGCGTATGCTTGCACACGTACCAATGCTCCTTCTAACTCTCTAATATTAGAATCAATTTGTCCTGCTATGTAACTTAATGTATCATCTGGTATTTCTAAACGTTCAGCGTCTGCTTTTTTCCTTAAAATAGCAATACGTGTTTCTAAATCGGGTGGGGTAATATCGACTGAAAGTCCCCAAGCAAAGCGTGAAACGAGACGTTCTTGTAATTTTGGAATTTCATTTGGTAAACGATCACTTGTTAAAACAATTTGACGTCCATCATTATAAAGTGAGTTAAAGGTATGGAAAAACTCTTCTTGCGTTCCTTCTTTATCTGCGAAAAATTGAATGTCGTCAACTAGCAGCAAGTCAACATTGCGGTATTCTTGACGAAATTCTTCTGACGTTCGATTTTGTATCGAGTTAATAAAATCATTGGCGAACGTTTCGCTACTCACATATTTTACTTTCGCGTTCGGTTGATTTAATAACATTTGATGCCCAATCGCATGCATTAAGTGTGTTTTACCTAATCCCACACCACCATAGAAAAAGAGCGGATTATAGGTAGAACCCGGATCTTCTGCTACGACCAACGCAGCCGCATGTGCCATTTGATTTCCTTTTCCGATAACAAAAGTATCAAATGTATATTTAGGATTCAGTAACGCTTTTTTACTATTTTCTTGCGCTTGTTGGTCATTAATTGTATGGCTATCAATCAGAGGTTCCTCTGGTTGAGGTTGTTCGTTTTCAATAATAAAGACTGGAGTAATTTCTTCACCAGTAAGTTTAAAGCCAGTTTCCACAATTTTTGTTGAGAGATTTTTTTCCCAATAATCTTTGTGAAGGGTTGAAGGTACTTTAATCGTTAAAATACCATTTTCTAAGCTAATCGGTGTCGCTTGTTCAATCCAGGCATTAAAACTAGGGGTGGTTAAGATTTTCCGATAAGTATCTTCTAGTTCTTTCCAAATATATTCAATATTTGGCATATTTGCGTCCCTCCTTACAATCATCATCTTTTTCATTTTAGCATTAAAAATAAAAGTTTTCCACTGTTGATAAAAATTTGTGGAAAAGAAATTCACAAGAAAATCAAAACTTATCCACAAGAAGATTTATCGCTGTGAATAAGTTTACGGTAAAATATATATTGTGAAAATGTTGTGGATAACTATAAGTTGTTATATCAAGGGTTTTGAGAGTTAATCCACACGTTATTGCAAGAATGTGGATAAGTTTATATACAGTGTTTAACTTGTGTATAACCTAAAACTAACTTCTGATTAACTTCTCATAATCAAAATCTTTTCCGCATGGAAGTCACAAAGTAAATAGCAGATTGTGGAAAACTTTTTGCATAAAATATTAACAAAAAACACAGAAGTTAATTTTCGGGAATGATTTTTTGTAAAAAAAGAAGAGAGCAATGACCGAAAGTAAAAATAAAAACACGATGAAAAAATGATAGGATTGCAATAAAGAGTTGACAGGAGAGCTCTTTTTTCGTATACTGTTAAAGTCTATCTAACTAATAATAGAAATAGAGTGGATATATCTTAATTAGGAGGTGCCTCGAAATGAAAAGAACCTATCAACCAAGCAAACGTAAACATAAACGAGTTCATGGATTCCGTAAACGCATGAGTACTAAAAATGGCCGTAGAGTTTTAGCAAACAGACGCCGTAAAGGAAGAAAAGTATTATCTTCATAAGCCGCTGAACCTATTCAGTGGTTTTTTTTTATTTTTAAATGACAAGTTTCTTTTAATCGCGTGATGTATTTTTTTAAAATTATGCTATTATTGATGAGAGAGTCTATCGTGATAAAGACTGAGAGGATGTGAGTGACGGATGAAGAAAAAATTTCGAATTAAGCAGGAAAAAGAGTTTCGAGAGATTATGCAGTTAAAAAACTCTTTTGCCAATCGACATTTGATTATTTATATCCGGCATCATAATCAATATCATCATCCGCGAGTCGGATTATCCGTGGGGAAAAAACTAGGCAATGCTGTCAAACGTAACCAAGTAAAACGCTACTTAAGACAAGCTATGCAAGGGGTATTTGCTGAGTTACCTCCGGATATCGATATTATTTTGATTGCACGTCCTCAAGCTGCCAATCTTTCTTATTATGAGATGGAAAAAAATCTTCATCATGTTTTAAGACTTGCTGATATATGGAAAGACAAGCAATAAAATAAGAGGAGTCAAGAAATGAAGAATAAGAAAAAGCTTTTATTATTTTTAGGGCTAACGAGTTTAGTCGTGATTTTGACAGCGTGTGGTACGACAGATGTTTCGGTAAATAGTACAGGAATTTGGGAGCGTTATATCGTTTATAACTTTGCCCGTGTCATTCAGTTCTTATCTTTTGGAAATCCCGGTGTTGGTATTATCCTATTTACTTTGTTAGTTCGAATCATTCTTTTCCCATTGATGAACTATCAAAATAAGAGTATGAAGAAGACACAAGAGCTACAACCGAAGATTAAAGAATTGCAAGAGCAGTATTCATCTAAAGATCCTGATACCGTTCGTAAGTTGCAAGAAGAGCAACAACGTTTATATGATGAGCATGGCGTCAATCCTTTTGCAGGGTGCTTACCATTATTAGTCCAAATGCCTATTTTAATGGCCGTTTGGCAAGCAATCTCTCGGGTTCCAGCCTTAACAGAAGGTCAGTTTTTATGGTTGGAGTTAGGGAAGATTGACCCGACGTACATTTTACCAGTCTTGGCAGCTATTCTAACGTTTATCAGTACGAAATTAGCGAGTATGAATCAATTAGAAGCTAATCCATCGATGAAAGTGATGAACTACATGATGCCCGCGATGATTTTATTAATGGGAGTTCGCTTAGCAAGTGGTTTATCTCTTTACTGGGTTATTTCAAATGCGTTCCAAGTGGTTCAAACGTTAATCATTAATAATCCTTTCCAAGCACGACGTGAACGTGAAGAAGAGGAAAGAAAACAAAAAGAATTAGAACGTGCTTTAAGACGTGCTCAAAGTCCGAAGAAAAAACGTAATAAACGTTAATCAATCAAGCTCAACAGGAGGTTATCTTATGTCAAAGTATGAAGGTATATCTGTCGAAGAAGCTATTGCCAAAGGATTAAAAGAACAAGGTTTAACTAAAGAAACAGCGTCGATTCGTATTGTTCAAGAAGCAAAGAAAGGTTTTCTTGGTTTTGGTAAACAAGCCGCTATTGTGGAAGTAACACCGCACGAGCAAAAGGTAGAGTCGCAAGTCGAAACAGCACCGGCTGTTGAGGTAGAGAAAGTCGAAAGACCAACAACGACAGAACCGCAAGAAGTCAAAGACGCGCCAACTGAACGTTTATCAGAAGAAGAGACACTGAAAGCTTTGGCTGTTTATCTAACTGAAATTTCACAAGGGTTAGGCGCACCGGCCTTAGTAAAAATCGAGCGTCACTCTGACCATACTGTTTTACATCTCGAATCTAAACAAGCTGGTCGTTTAATCGGCAAACATGGTCGGGTACTCAACGCTATTCAGTATTTAGCGCAAGTCTTTATCCATCGCACGGCTGATCAACGCATGTCGGTTGTGGTCAATGTAGGCGATTATCGTGAACGTCGTGAAGCCACACTAGGACGTATGGCTAAGCAAGCAGCACGCAAAGCATTGGATACGCAACAACCCGTCTTTTTAGAGCCAATGCCAGCGTTTGAGCGTAAAATGATCCATGGTATCTTATCTGCTAATAAACGCATTGAAACTCATTCAGAAGGGGAAGAACCACATCGTTATCTCGTCGTGTCACCCCGTCGATCATAAGATGTTTAACCAGTCGAGCAGCTTTATGCCGACTGGTTTTTTACTTGCAAAAAAAGAGAGATTACGGTATGATTTAAAGCAATTGAAGTAGCAGTCAAAGTGCTAATTCACCTTATTTAAAGGGGTGAAGTGGGCACTTTTTTTGTGCCTAAAAAAGAAAGGACGAAAGTTAATGGCTAATATTATAGAATTTGATACGATTGCTGCCATTTCAACTCCACCAGGAGAAGGCGCAATTAGTATCGTTCGTTTAAGTGGAGAAGAAGCATTCAGTATTGCTAATCGTGTATTTCAGTCAAATGTTGATTTAGCGAGCGTTACTTCGCATACGATTCATTACGGACATATTAAGGACGTACGTCGTGATACCGTCTTGGATGAAGTCATGGTGACCGTTATGCGTGCTCCTCGTACGTTTACGCGTGAAGATGTTATTGAAATCAACTGTCACGGTGGGATGGTAGTCACGAATCAAATTTTACAACTGTTATTGCGAGAAGGTGCTCGTTTAGCAGAACCGGGTGAGTTTACCAAGCGTGCGTTCTTAAATGGACGGATAGATTTGTCACAAGCTGAAGCTGTTATGGATTTGATTCGAGCTAAAACAGATAAAGCCATGCATCTTGCAGTTGAACAGCTTGACGGTCAGTTGTCACATTTAATCCGCTTATTACGTCAAGAGATTTTACAAACGTTGGCTCAAGTTGAAGTTAATATAGATTACCCAGAGTACGATGATGTTGAAGAGATGACATCGCGCTTGTTAGTGGAGAAAGCAACAAGTGTACGTACGCAGATATTAGAACTCTTACGTACGGCTCAACAAGGGAAAATATTACGAGAAGGCCTAGCTACAGCGATTATCGGTCGACCGAATGTAGGGAAATCGAGTTTGTTAAACCATTTGATTAAAGAAGATAAAGCGATTGTGACGGATATTGCTGGTACGACACGAGATGTCATCGAAGAATATGTTAACGTTCGAGGAGTTCCTTTAAAATTAATCGACACGGCAGGTATTCGTGAAACAGACGATGTCGTAGAACGTATTGGGGTCGAGCGCAGTCGTCAAGCATTGGCAGAAGCCGATTTAATTTTACTACTCTTAAATAGTAGCGAAGAGTTAACTAAAGAAGACAAGCAATTACTAGAAGCTACACAGGGAATGAAACGTCTTATTCTTTTAAATAAAACAGATTTACCAACACATTTATCGGATGAAGAACTTGCCGCTTATCTCAACGAAGAAGAAGTTTTACCGATTTCTGTTATGACCAGTCAAGGAATTGATGTGTTAGAAGAACAAATCGCTGCCCTTTTCTTTGATGAAGGTGTGAGTGAGAAAGATGCGACGTATGTATCGAACAACCGTCATATAGGCTTGTTAGAGGAAGCCGAACAGGCGTTAGATGAAGTGATTCAAGGGATAGAGATGGGGATGCCTGTGGACCTCGTTCAAATAGATATGACGCGCGCATGGGACTTATTAGGAGAAGTCGTCGGTGATAGCGTACAAGATGAACTGATTACCCAGCTCTTTAGTCAATTTTGCTTAGGAAAATAAAGGAGGTTAAACAATGACCGTAGGATACGAAGAAAATTATGATGTGATTGTCGTCGGAGCGGGTCATGCGGGCTCAGAAGCGGCTTTAGCGAGTGCACGTATGGGTCTTTCGACCTTGTTATTGACGATAAATTTAGATATGGTCGCTTTCATGCCGTGTAATCCGTCACTAGGAGGTCCGGCAAAAGGTGTGGTCGTACGTGAAATAGACGCGCTAGGAGGCGAAATGGGGCGTAATATCGATAAGACCTATATTCAGATGAGAATGTTGAATACTGGGAAAGGACCGGCTGTAAGAGCCTTAAGAGCGCAAGCAGATAAGAATGACTATGCCGAAGCGATGAAACACACGATTGAACGCCAAGAAAACCTAATCTTGCGTCAAGGAATGGTGGATGAATTAATCGTGGAAGAAGGTGTCTGTCGTGGCGTGGTTACTTCAACAGGCACACGTTATCATAGTCAAGCGGTTATCATTACAGCAGGAACAGCGCTTAAAGGGGAAATTATTATTGGAGAGTTAAAATACTCTTCAGGTCCTAATAATTCTCAGCCGTCGCTAAAACTATCAGACAACCTGAAAGAGCTAGGATTTGAAATCGATCGATTCAAAACAGGCACACCACCGCGTGTTCGTTCAGGCTCGATAGATTACAGTGTTACGGAAGAACAACCGGGTGATGAAACGCCAAACCACTTTAGTTTTGAAACAAAAGATGAAGACTATAAGACTGAACAATGGTCGTGTTGGCTGACTTATACCAATGAACAGACGCATGAGATTATTCAAAATAATCTGCATCGCGCCCCAATGTTTACCGGAATTGTTGAAGGCGTTGGAGCGAGATACTGTCCATCAATTGAAGATAAAATTGTCCGCTTTAATGACAAGCCACGTCATCAAGTCTTTCTAGAACCAGAAGGAAAAGATACGGAAGAAGTATACGTACAAGGACTGTCTACCTCTCTCCCTGAAGACGTGCAACACGCTATGTTACGCACTGTCCCAGGCTTAGAAAAAGTGGAAATGATGCGTAGCGGCTATGCGATAGAGTATGATGTGGTCGTACCGCATCAATTACGTCCGACTTTAGAAACGAAAAAAATAGAAAATCTTTATACAGCTGGTCAGACAAATGGAACAAGTGGGTATGAAGAAGCAGCTGGACAAGGTTTATTAGCCGGTATTAATGCAGCGTTAAAAATTAAGGGAGAAGAACCGCTTGTTTTAAAACGCAGCGATGGCTATATTGGCGTCATGATTGATGATCTTGTGACTAAAGGGACTTTAGAACCTTATCGTTTATTAACGTCACGGGCTGAATATCGCTTAATTTTACGTCACGATAATGCCGATTTACGTTTAAGCGAAATTGGTCATCGCGTGGGTCTGTTATCAGACGAACGCTATGAACGTTACTTAGCAAAAAAAGCAAAAGTAGAACAAGAGTTAAAACGATTGAAAAAAATTCGTTTAAAACCAACCCCTGAATTACAAGCTTTTCTAGCTGAAAAACACTCTGCAGCGTTAAAAGATGGTATCTTAGTAGCGGACTTACTGAAACGTCCTGAGATGCATTATGAAGAGCTGATGCCCTTTTTTGAAGCACCAGAAGAACCGTTAGACCGTCGAGAAATAGAACAAATCGAAATTCAAATCAAGTACGAAGGATATATCAAAAAAGCATTAGACAAAGTGGATAAATTAAAACGTCTTGAAGCGAAACGTATCCCGTCATATATTGACTATGATGCGATTGATAGTCTAGCAACGGAAGCACGTCAAAAACTAAAACAAATTCGCCCAGAAACGATAGCGCAAGCAAGCCGAATAAGTGGTGTGAACCCTGCAGATATCAGTATTTTAATGGTCTATATCGAACAAGGGAAAATAGCGAAGATAGAGGAAGAGAAGGCTTAGAGATAAGCCTTTTTTCTTATGTTTAATATATAATTGATATATTTTGACATAAGATAACTAGGTAGTTGAAAAACCAAAAAAAATTAGTTAAAGTAATATTATAAAAAATAATTAAAGTAGTATCAAAAAAATTATAATATATGGAGAAGATTTATGGCTAGAGGTAAAAGCACAAATGGTTTAATGAAACATATTAGAGATAATCATAATGTTAGCATTAGTGGTAGCAAAGAAAAAAAAGAGTTATTACAAATGGGTTATTATCATGGATACAAAGCTTATAGGTACTATAAAAGAAGTAGTAATCCATTTAGTATTTCAGATTTTAAAGAAATCAAAGCAATTTATGACTTTGATATGAATGTAAAATCATTACTGTATTCTTATATTATGAATATAGAAACAGCAATTAAGAATTATTCAATAGACACACTGGTAATATTGGGAGACTGTTCGTTTGATAAAGTATATGAACAACAATTGCTTTATTATAAAACTCAACGGGTAGGAACAGATAAATACAAGAAAGAAATTAATAGAAGGTTGAATTTAAGAAAAAAAATTCATTCAACTATCTCGTATGAATATAGTAATAACAATCCAGTTATACAGCATTTTTCTCATATAGGCAAACCTATTCCGCTTTGGGCTATTTTTGAGGCAATTTCTTTTGGTACGCTAGGATATTTTATACAATGTTTATCTATTGATAATAGAATAAAAATATCAGAAAATATTGGAGTTCATCCTGTTGAAGATAGATATGGAGTTACATTGTTTAAACATATTTATATATTAAAGGAGCTTAGAAATGCTATTGCACATAATAGTATTGTGTTTGATTGTAGGTTTAAAAACACAAATATTTCTAATCAAATAGTTGGTTACCTATCTAATGAAATAGGGTATCCAAATTTTGATTTCGAAACAATTACTGATTATATGGCTTTAGTTTTATTCTATTTAAAAAAAATTGGTTTCTCGAAAACAGAGTTACGTTCTGTTTTAAGAAGATATAGTAAATACATAAACAACTTGAAATCGGAAGTACCACAAAGTGTAAGTGATAGGATTTTAGGAACTAATGTAAATTCAAAAATATTAGCAATTAACAATTTTATTTAATTAAATTTCTTTACAATAATGTCGTCAAGTGATAATATATATTTACAAATAGCGGTATAGATAGACTATACTTAAGGGCGCATGATTAATTTCGTGCGCTCTTTTAATTTAAATAAGTCTGCGAGATACATAGCTTAAGAAAATTGATATTTTTATAGACAGTAGCGGTATACCACTTCTGTTTGCACCTTAAAGAGCTGGATGCGTCCCGCTCTTTTTTATTATTTTCCTTTTATTATGTCTAATAATAAAAGGAAAATTGTATATAATGGTTTATTTTGTGTGGTTTTTCTGCTACATTTAAGCTAATCCTTTGGCTGGGTTGCTTTAAAGGAGAAGTTCTTTAAACCAATGAAAGCGAGTGATTTTATGAAAAAAACAAATTTCTTTGTGGTTTTTTGGTTGTTGCTATCGCTAATATCATTTGTCGTGTTTGTTATTAGTTTTAGTAGTTTTTGGAATGATATAGCTTATCTAGTTTTCCCTAGTAACGAGCAATATATGAACAAAATGGAAATAAAACGAGATTTGATTAAAGTGGTTCCGATGATTATTTTAGGAGCGAGTGTTTTTGTGGTAGGGATTAAACAAGGTTTGAAAACGTACCACGAATCATAAACTGACGAATAAAACAGCTAAAATGTTTCACGTGAAACATTTTAGCTGTTTTTTGCTTTGTTTTTAGGTAAAATTAGCGATAAATAATTGCACTTAAAGAGGGTTTAGGCTAAAGTATAAAAGGATGTCGTAGTTAAGCGACGAGAGGAAAGGATGACGTTCTTTGAAACCGGAACAATTTAGAGAGTTATTAGCGGAAAAAGGGGTAGTATTAACAGACCAACAAATGGCGCAATATCGTATATATTTTGATTATTTAGTGGAGTGGAATGCTAAGATTAATTTGACAGCTATTACAGATCAAGAAGGTGTTTATTTAAAGCATTTTTATGATTCATTAACGTTATCATTCATTCAAGAATTTGATAACGAAGTCTATCATCTATGTGACGTTGGGTCGGGAGCTGGTTTTCCAAGTATTCCATTAAAAATCGCTTTTCCGCATTTAAAGATCACGATTGTCGATTCTTTAAACAAGCGTATTAAGTTTCTATCTGAGTTAGTTGAAGCATTGGATTTATCTGATGTAACGCTATGTCACAGTCGAGCAGAAGATTTCGGTCAAAACAAGGCATATCGTGAACAATTTGACTTCGTGACCGCTCGAGCAGTGGCGCGTTTAAATGTGTTAAGTGAGCTTTGTTTACCGTTAGTGAAAAAAGATGGCTATTTCCTAGCAATGAAAGCGGCGAAAAGTGAAGAAGAATTATCAGAAGCGCAAAAGGCTATTGCCGTACTAGGTGGTAAGTTCATTCGTGAAACAACAACGACGCTTCCTAGTTCTGAAGAAGATAAGCGTTCGTTAATTGTCATACAGAAGAAAAAAGAAACACCGAAAAAATATCCAAGAAAAGCAGGAACACCGAATAAATCACCGCTAAAATAGTCGTAAACAGTTAAAGAAATCTACTAATAACTGTGATATAATAGGAATATTAATGATAAAATGAAACTGTAAGAAAGAAAGCGGAGGAAGAAATATGGCACGGATTATCTCAGTGGCAAACCAAAAAGGTGGCGTCGGCAAAACAACGACGACGGTTAACCTAGGGGCAAGTCTGGCTTATAATGGAAAAAAGGTACTCATCGTGGACATTGACGCCCAAGGAAACGCTACGAGTGGTATCGGTGTAAGAAAGTCAGATGTTGGCAAAGACGTTTATGACGTTTTAGTTAACGAAGAGCCGATGACCAATGTCATTCATGAAACGTCACGCGAAAACTTAGAAATAGTCCCCGCTACGATTCAATTAGCGGGAGCAGAAATAGAATTAACCCCGATGATGGCGAGAGAATCTCGTTTAAAATCAGCTTTAGATGAAGTTAAAGATCAATACGACTACGTTTTGATAGACTGTCCACCGTCGTTAGGTCATTTAACAATTAATGCCTTCACTGCAAGTGATTCAATTTTAATTCCTGTGCAGTGTGAATATTACGCGTTAGAAGGATTGAGTCAGTTACTAAATACTATACGCTTAGTTCAAAAGCACTTTAACCCAGAGTTACGTATTGAGGGAGTTTTGCTGACAATGTACGATGCGCGAACAAATTTAGGATCAGAAGTCGTCCAGGAAGTGCGTAAGTATTTTAGAGAACGAGTGTACGATACGATTATTCCACGCAATGTTCGATTGTCGGAAGCACCGAGCCATGGTTTGTCGATTATTGACTATGATCCACGTTCAAGAGGGGCCGAAGTTTACTTGTCATTAGCAAAGGAAGTGTTAGCGCATGAGTAAAAATAGCAAAGGACTAGGACGAGGCATTGACGCGTTATTCCAAGATTTTTCAAATTTAGAAGAGGTCGATGTAAAAAAGGAAGAAATTCGTGAGATTTCTCTAGAAGAGTTACGTCCTAACCCATATCAACCACGTAAAACGTTTGATGAAACGGCATTAAAAGAACTAGCACGTTCTATCGAACAATCAGGTGTTTTTCAGCCAATTATCGTCAGAAAGTCCGATGTAAAAGGCTATGAAATCATCGCTGGAGAACGTCGTTTCCGTGCGTCAAAATTGGCTAAAAAAGAAACAATACCAGCGATCGTCCGTGAATTTAACGAAGAAGAAATGATGCAAATCGCTGTATTGGAAAACTTGCAGCGTGAAGATTTGAGTCCGCTCGAAGAAGCAGAAGCCTATGAGATGTTGATGAAAAACTTGAAGTTAACGCAGGCGGAAGTGGCGGAAAAATTAGGGAAGAGTCGTCCTTATATTGCAAACTATTTGCGTCTATTAACATTACCGGCGTTGGTAAAGGATTTAGTCCAAGACGAGCAAATTACAATGGGGATTGCCCGTACATTGCTTGGCTTAAAAGATAAAGAACAAATCGTTCCTGTCGCAAAACGTGTTATTAAAGAAAACATGACGGTTCGTCAGCTCGAAGTACTCGTAAATGAGATGAACGAGGGAGCGTTAAAGAAAAAAGAAACAAAAAAAGTAGCACAGAAAAAACCGTATTATATTCGCGAAAGTGAAGAGCGCTTGATGGATAAGTTTGGCACGTCTGTACATATTCAAGAAAAGTCAGGCAAAGGGAAAATTGAAATCGAGTATCTGTCTCAAGAAGACTTGACGCGAATACTGGAAATCTTAGAAATAAAATTTGATTAAAAGAGAGGCGAAAACGCATGTATGAACTAGGAGACATTGTGGAGATGAAAAAGCCACACGCGTGTCAAACGAATAGCTGGGAAATCATTCGCATGGGCATGGACATCAAGATTCGATGTGAAAACTGTCGCCATATAGTAATGATGCCACGCCGTGATTTTGAAAAGAAATTAAAAAAAGTGATACGAAAAAAAGATGAGGCTGAAAAATAACTCAGCCAAACCATAATGAAAGAGAGAGTTGTTCATGTCATTAACAGCAGGAATTGTAGGATTACCAAACGTTGGGAAATCCACGTTATTTAATGCGATTACGAAAGCGGGAGTCGAAGCAGCAAACTATCCGTTTGCGACGATTGATCCTAACGTTGGAATGGTCGAAGTGCCGGATGCTCGTTTGGATGAGTTAACCCGCTTAGTAAAACCGAAAAAAACGGTTCCAACAACATTTGAATTTACCGATATTGCCGGTATTGTTAAAGGAGCAAGTAAGGGCGAAGGGTTAGGAAACCAATTTTTAAGCCATATTCGTCAAGTAGATGCTATTTGTCACGTTGTCCGTTGTTTTGATGATGAAAATATTACGCATGTGGCAGGCGTTGTTGATCCTTTAGCCGATATTGAAACGATTAATATGGAATTAGTCTTAGCCGACCTAGAGTCCGTTGAGAAACGTCATAGCCGAGTCGCTAAAATTGCTAAGACAAAAGATAAAGAGGCAGTGGCAGAGTTAGCTGTCTTAGATAAGATAAAACCAGCGTTGGAAGATGGACAATCTGTAAGAACGCTTACATTTACGGAAGATGAAGAGAAAATTGTAAAAGGAATGTTCCTTCTTACTTCTAAACCCGTTTTATATGTAGCTAACGTATCCGAAGAAGAAGTATCTGATACGGATAACAATCCGTATGTCAATCAAGTCCGTGAATTTGCTGCAACTGAAAATGCTAAAGTCATCACCGTTTGTGCAAGTGCGGAAGAAGAAATTGCAGAGTTAGACGATGAAGACCGTCAAGAATTTTTAGAAGCTTTAGGCATTGAGGAATCAGGTCTTGACCAGTTGATTCGTGAAGCCTATGATTTACTAGGCTTAGCCACTTACTTTACCGCAGGTGAAAAAGAAGTACGTGCTTGGACCTTTAAAAAAGGGATGAAAGCACCTCAATGTGCAGGTGTGATTCATACTGACTTTGAAAAAGGCTTTATTCGTGCCGAAACCGTGTCATTTGATGATTTAAAACACTACGGTAGTATGTCAGCTGCCAAAGAAGCAGGACGTGTCCGCTTAGAAGGTAAAGAGTACGTCGTTGAAGACGGCGACGTCATGTTATTCCGCTTTAACGTTTAAAATCCGTTCAGTACCATCATTCACTTGTCAGGGGGTCATTTTTTTGGAAGAACAAGATTTACTACGTCAGATGATGGCGAAAAATAGAGAGTTAGAAAAACAACTCACGAAACGAAACGAGCAATATATCTTTGATTTAAAAAAAGCCATGAACGTGGCGAATTTATCTGAAGAAGAAAAAGTTAAAGTGCTAGATGAAATGTTAACACCACTTGTAGAAGGTCAAAAAACTGGGAAAACCGCTCGTCAATTATTTGGAACGGTATCTGAGCGTTTAGAAGTAATTTTAAATGCCCCAAAACCTTCTCGTTTAGGGTCACGTAATGAGCTATGGCTAGATAATAGCTTATTAATGTTTGGTTTCTTATCGCTGATGGCAGGTTTATTACCTATGCTAAGTAAAACAGCTACAACGAGTCAACAAGGTGGTTTATTCACCTTGTTAATCGGTTCTATCTCTGGGGGTTATGCGTTCTATTTGATATACAAATATATCTATAGCTACGACCACCCCGATGCCGACAAGAGTAAAAAACCAGGAATTTGGAAATCTATGTTATTAATGGCGGGTATCATGCTAGGGTGGATGGTCGTCTTTATGTTGACTGCCTTTATCCCACCTGCTATTAACATCGTCTTCCAACCAGCCGTCTATGTGGTTATCGGTGCTGGCGCATTAGCTTTGCGTTATTATTTAAGAAAAAAATTAAATCTTACTGGTAGTATGTTTATTCGTCAGTAAAAGAGAGTCGTCTTGCGTTTGCAAGGCGACTTTTTTAATGAGAATTTGATTTGTTTTTGTCAACAGTGATTGACTAATACTGTTATATTTGATATTTTATTAGATAAAAATAAAAATAGAGGAGATGTCCAATACATGTCTAAGTGGGAAACAAAATTCGCAAAAAAAGGCTTAACATTTGATGATGTATTACTAATACCAGCAGAAAGTCACGTGTTACCAGATGAAGTAGACATGGCAATCGAGTTAGCCCCTAATTTGAAGCTAAACATACCGTTTTTAAGTGCCAGTATGGACACGGTAACGGAAAGCAAAATGGCCATTTCAATGGCACGTCAAGGTGGACTGGGGGTCATTCATAAAAATATGTCCATCGAAGCACAGGCGGATGAAGTCCGTAAAGTAAAACGTTCAGAGAGTGGTGTCATTATCGACCCGTTCTTTTTAACACCGACTCATACCGTCGCAGATGCAGAAGAATTAATGTCAAAATATCGTATTAGCGGTGTGCCAATTGTTGAAACATTGGAAAACCGTAAACTAGTCGGTATTTTAACGAACCGCGACTTACGTTTTATCACAGATTATACTGTGGCTATCGACGAAGTCATGACAAAAGATCAGCTAGTAACGGCTCCGATAGGCACTTCTTTAAAAGACGCAGAAAAGATTTTACAACGTCATAAAATTGAAAAGCTACCTATTATCGACGAAGCAGGTCGTTTAAGCGGGTTGATTACGATTAAAGATATTGAGAAAGTAATCGAATTTCCACGTGCGGCAAAAGACGAACATGGTCGTTTGCTTGTAGCGGCGGCTGTCGGGGTGACAAGCGATACTTTCGAACGAGCAAGTGCCCTACTCGAAGCAGGGGCGGATGCTATTATTATCGATACGGCACACGGTCACAGTGCGGGGGTTATTCGTAAAATTAAAGAAATTCGTGAAACATTCCCAGAAGCGACGTTAATAGCAGGGAATATTGCGACCGCAGAAGGCGCTCGTGCATTGTATGATGTTGGGGTAGATGTTGTTAAAGTAGGAATTGGACCGGGTTCTATCTGTACGACACGGGTTGTTGCCGGTGTCGGTGTGCCACAATTAACAGCTGTCTATGATGCTGCATCCGTAGCGCGTGAATACGGAAAAACGATTATTGCTGATGGTGGAATTAAGTTCTCTGGCGACGTTGTGAAAGCTTTGGCTGCAGGAGGCCATGCAGTTATGCTAGGAAGCATGCTAGCTGGAACAGATGAATCTCCAGGTGAATTTGAAATTTTCCAAGGGCGTCGCTTTAAAACATATCGTGGTATGGGCTCACTAGGTGCGATGGAAAAAGGGTCAAGCGATCGCTACTTCCAAGGTGGTGTCAATGAAGCCAATAAATTAGTCCCAGAAGGTATCGAAGGACGTGTCGCCTATAAAGGAAGCGTCGCCGATATTATTTTCCAAATGGTTGGCGGTTTGAAAGCAGGTATGGGATATGTAGGAGCAGGTAACTTGAAACAACTACGCGATGAAGCACAGTTTGTTCAAATGAGTGGCGCTGGATTACGCGAATCACATCCACACGATATCCAAATTACGAAAGAAGCACCAAACTATTCGATTGAATCATAAATAGTGAATAGATAGAAAAGAAAAAGCCAAACATCCTCACGATGTTTGGCTTTTTTTGGGTGCTATCGGATATTTTTTGGGGATTTTATATTCATTGAGATAGTTATACAGGGTCGGAACAGAAATATCGCATTGTTTGGCAATTTCTGCGACCGTCATATCTGTCGTAGTATATAGCTCGACGGCTTTATTTGCAGCAACTTCTCGAGTCGGACGGCCAAGAACTTTCCCGTTTTCTCTAGCCGCTTCCAATCCAGCGACGACTCGTTCTCGAATTAATGCCGCCTCCATTTCAGCAAAAGCGCCCATAACGGTAAAGAAAAACTTCCCCATTGGTGTACTCGTATCAATATGGTTTTGTATACTGACAAAATGAATTTCCCGTTTTTCAAAATCTTCAAGTAAGTGGAGTAATTGTTTTGTCGTACGTGCTAATCGATCTAACTTAAATATCACAAAAGTATCTCCTGGTTCTAAAGAAGCGAGTGCTTTGTTTAACTCAGAACGATTTTTTTTCGTGCCACTTTCAAATTCTTTATAAATACGGTCGACCCCGTATTGCTCCAATGCTGTTTTTTGTGAATCGAATTTTTGATGCGTGGTACTTACACGCATGTAGCCAATGATTGCCACAGTAGTGCCTCCTTGCAATGATTATGATGATCGTTCAAAAAAAGACCGTTAAAGTATTGACAAGCATCTAACCTTATATTAAACTAATGTTTTTTTAAAACTGATTGTTTTGTCATATAGTAGGAGTTTCCACAAATAAAAAGTCTATGATATCAATGATTAAAAAAAGTAAAATAACAAATTAAAGCATATTTCTATCATTTAAACTAACATTAGATTTCTTAAAACAAAATATGTTTGTCGATTGGGCATAAAAGCCTTAACACCGTGGCTTGACCATCGCTTTGAGAGGAGTGTGACAGTGAAGTTTTATATTAATACAGGGCTTGATTTAAAACAAACCTATATGATTTGTACGGAGTTTCTTTCGTTAAGTGAAGACGACAGTGACTTCATACAATTAGGAGTCTTAAATACAGTTGATCATTTAGAACAGCTGTTAAGGTGTTTGGCAAGTGAAACAGTCTTAATGTGTTATGACTATGCTTCTTTGCAGCTCACATTATCTGAGTTTAAAGTGTGTTATGAGTTTTTAAAAGATCATCATATAACACTGCAATTCTTAAAAGATTGTCCAACTTTTATTTCTCATACGATAAAGCTATGTGAGATTGATACTGCGATTTTATCGCAACGTGTCAAAAAAGGACTTGTCGCAACCCGGGAAAAAGGAACGATTATAGGCCGTCCCACTGTCTCACCTCAGACTCAGATGGAGATTCGTAAGCTGCATCAAAATCGATTAACTTTGCGAGAGATTGCCACACGTTGTGGCGTGTCACTCGGGACGGTATGTAAGTATATTAAAAAAGGTAACTAAACAAAGTAAGTATGATTTTATCATTTAATACACTTAAAATTAAAGGAGATTTTAAAAATGAAAGCAAAAAAATGGATTACCGCAAGCTTAGCAGTTGCAGGAGGATGTTTACTAGCAGCTATGCCTGCGAGTGCAGATGAAGTTGACTCTATGAACACGGATATGAGTGTTGGATTTGGGACAGAAACCCAAACGCCTAGCCCTACAGCACCAGGAACTAACACTGTCTCGTTAGCATCTGTACCTTCAGCCTTAACATTTGGTGATAATAATAGTTTACAAACAGGCTCAGGTTCTCAAGTTATCAATTTAGAAGGTGGCGGTAAGCGTTATGTAGCAGTTAAAGATACTCGTACAGGTAACAACCCATGGAAAGTTACAGCAAAAGCTTCAGTATTAACTGACGGTGGTACGAGTAAGTTTGAAGGAACAGGTAATGCTGCGAAAGTATCTTTTACATCTACTGGTAAAGTTTATCACGGCAGTGGTACGCCAGGTACAGGAAATAATATCACCGCTTTAGTAGGAAATGCGGATGATCCGATAGCTGGTGGTAGCGTTATAGTTACAGCAGACGGTTCAACAACAAGTGCAGTTATCAAATCAGCGACTACAGGAAGTCCAACAGGTGGATGGGCAAGTGAATTAACAAATATCAAATTAACTATTCCTAAAGGTATTGCGTACGAAGGTGCACAATATACAGGTACAATTACTTGGTCACTAGATGATACATTATAATTAACAATTAAAGAACAGGAGGATGGGAGCAGTATCCTGTCCTCCTGTTTTTTTGAAAGGAGGCTATGAGCTTTGTGAAAAAATATGGGATTTTTTGTTTAGAAGACAAACGCCACCTGTTGCTAGAGATGTTGATTATTTTTATTTTCTTCTTAGGATTCATGTCTCCAACATATGCAGCGACAACAAAAGAAACAACCGTCACGGTAGGGTTTCGCAAAGAAACAACCATAGAGAAACCACCTGCGGAAAAGCCGATACCTTCACAAACGATTGATGAAGGAAGGGGAACGGCAGTGGTTCAATACGTTGATGTAATCCCTAGTCAGATAAAAAATAATGGACGATTACCTCAAACGAATGAACAAGCTCTTCCTATTCAGTGTGTCGGTTGGACATTAGTAGGTCTAACCAGTCTTATGATGTTAATAGGCGCGGAGCGAGGTGAGGAGAGGTGAAAAAACGAGCATTAGCATGTCTTTTACTGATAAGTATAGGGCTTCAGCCGATTGCGTCGGTTTTAGCGACTGAACCAGAAACACCGACAGTTTCATCAGAAGAGAAAATGACGAAAGAAACAATAGAGCGACCACTCGACACGATGACACAAGAGTTATTGGAGGGTGAAACAACACCTGAAGAAGAAACACCTACTGAAACGACTGACTCGATAGATGAACCAGAAGCTCCCATTGATATCGAACCGCCTGCCCCTACTCCTGAAACGTTGTCAGCTCCTAGAGCAGTGACAACTGTTCCGTGGGGTCAGACGATATGTACGATTGAGGGAGTAGGTGATTATATTACTGGTTATACTATTACTGTAAGAGCTAGTAGTGGTATTGTTGCAGGGACACCTAATCAAGCACCATGGATAATCAATGTTGACTATAGAGACCATGTGAAAACAATTATTTTTGATGGAAGCTATGGAAAAATTATTTTAATGGGGAATATGGATTATTGTTTTTATTATAATATTTTTCTACAAAACATTGATTTTTCTGGAGTAGATACAAGTCTAGTTACGAGTATGAAAAGTATATTTTATGCTGACATCGAAAATATTTATGGGTCACTAGATACGCGCAATGTAACTGATATGAGCCGAATGTTTTATGGATGTAGGAAGTTGAGAGCTATTGATCTCAGTAACTTTAACACTAGTAATGTAACAGATATGAGTGAAATGTTTGCTATATGTTATGGACTAACAGATTTAAATCTCAGTAATTTTGACACACACAATGTCACAAATATGAGTAGAATGTTTAGTGATTGTAGTGGACTGACAAATTTGAATCTTAGTAATTTTAATAATAGTAATGTTACAAATATGGAGTACATGTTCAAGAACTGTTCCAGACTAACCACTTTAAATCTTAGTAGTTTTAATACCAGTAATGTACAGAATATGAATGGTATGTTTCAGGAGTGTTACGATTTACAAAATTTAAACCTCAGTAACTTTGATACACGAAATGTGACAGAGATGAGTTCTATGTTTCGGGAATGTGAAAATTTATCAACGCTCGATCTATCAAGTTTCATACCCCAAAATGTGATTAATATGAATGCGATGTTCAGCGGATGCATTAAGTTAAGTAATATCAACCTAAGCCAATTCGATACACGTAGTGTAACTGATATGGGAGGTATGTTTAGTGGATGTAGCCAATTAAGCAGTCTCGACGTCAGTGGTTTTGATACGAGTCAAGTAACGAATATGAGTAGTATGTTTAGTGGATGTAGTAAGTTGGGTAATGTCGACCTAAGTCAATTCGATACACGCAGTGTAACTAATATGAGTAATATGTTTAAAAAATGTTCACTTATTACTAGTCTTGACTTAAGTTATTTTGATACCCGATTAGTCACAAATATGGGAGGTATGTTTCAGGGAACTAACAAATTGCGAACTTTAAAGTTAGGTAGTCAAACGTTATTAAAAACAAACTGTTCATTGCGACCTTCAAACTCTAAGGATTATACAGGGAAATGGACGACGTTGGGTACAGGAACTTTGGAAAGGCCAAACGGTGATTGGTCTGGTACAGTAGCCGAGCTATGCGCTCGCAGTCAAACAGGTGTCGCAGATACATATGTCTGGGAGCCTAAGTTTTATACGATAACATTTGATGTCAATGGGGGAAGCAATGTTCCAAATTCAATAAAAGCTTATAAAAATGATGTGGTTGATTTGAGTACGGTTACCTCTCCTGCACCACCTACAAGTGCGTATGGCTTTGCAGGTTGGACGACTGTTATCGATGACTTCACGACAAAGGTTGAAACATTGACGATGCCAGCTAACGATGTGACGTTGTATGCTCATTGGAAAGTATTAATGGAAATAAATTCGATACCCGATGAGTTTATTTTCAAACATAATGTGATGAGAAATGAATATACTCCTCAGTTTGTCACATTGAACTCACAAGCTTATACATCGAAAGCAGCATTTAAAACAAATTGGCAGAGTACACTGGATTGGAAGTTAACGGTCACGATGGCTGAGTGGCGTAATCCAGATGATGCAACTGACACACTGACCGGTGTTCAGATGTTCATGAACAATCAACTTACCCATCAAGACGGGTCGCCTGCTCCTTCTACCATTCACAGCAATCAACAAGTAGTGCTTAACGCTGGCGAAACTCAAACACTCGTCACAACGACAGCTGGCAATAGTGCTGATGGAACAGGGAACTGGCAAAGTACGATTGATTTTGACAGTGTGAAGCTAAAAATCCCACGCTATGGTGGACGAGAAGGAAGTTATTATACGAGTCAGCTAACATGGTCGTTAGACGATACAATTTAAAGGTAACAGCTAGTTATAAAATATAGAAGGTATAGATTGGTTTTTTAAAAATGTATAGAATGGGTTAAGAAAAACATTAATAACTGTTAAACATTTTGAGAGTACTCCTTATATTTTCAATCGAACCGACTATATAATCGATACCTGTTAGCTAGACTAATACTATTAGGCAAGAAACGAGGTGAGAAATTTGAAAAAACGAGCATTAGCGTTTCTTTTACTGATAAGCATGGTGCTTCAGCCGATGACGTCAGTTTTAGCGACTGAAACGGAAACACCGACAGTTTCATCAGAAGAGAAAGAAACAGAAGAAACACTTGAGCGTCCACTCGACACGATGACGCAAGAGTTATTGGAGAGTGAACCAACATCTGAAGAAACACCTACTGAAACGACTGACTCGATAGATGAACCAGAAGCTCCCATCGATATCGAACCGCCTGCCCCTACTCCTGAAACGTTGTCAGCTCCTAGAGCAGTGACAACTGTGCCATGGGGCCAGACGATATGTACGATAGAGGGAAAGTTTGATCTCGGTTATACTATTACTGTAAGAGCAGGTAGTGGTACTGTTGCAGGAACACGTGATCAAGCTCCATGGACAAGCTCTTATCGAATTTTTGTCAAAAAAATAATTTTTGACGGAAGTGATGGTAAAATCCAATTAGTCGGGAATCAGACTAACCTTTTTTCTTATTGTGGTATATTAGAATCGATTGATCTTTCAGGAGTTGATACAAGTCAAGTGACGGATATGAGTTGGATGTTTGCTAGTTGTTATGATTTAAGCAGTCTCGACGTCAGTGGTTTTGACACGAGTCACGTGACGGATATGAGTAATATGTTTAATGAATGTAATCAGTTAAGCAGTCTCGATGTCAGTGGTTTCGATACGAGTCACGTAACGGATATGAGTAATATGTTTAAATCATGTGAAAGTTTAAGTAGTCTTGATGTCAGAGGTTTTGATACGAGTCACGTAACGGATATGAGTAGTATGTTTAATGAATGTTACCAGTTAAGTAATCTTGACGTCAGTGGTTTTGATACGAGTCACGTGACGGATATGAGTAGTATGTTTAGTGGATGTTACCGGTTAAGTAATCTTGACGTCAGAGGTTTTGATACGAGTAACGTAACGGATATGAGTAGTATGTTTAATGAATGTTACCAGTTAAGTAATCTTGACGTCAGTGGTTTTGATACGAGTCACGTGACGAATATGAGTTATATGTTCCATCTTTGTACCAAATTAAGCAGTCTCGACGTCAGTGGTTTTGATACGAGTCAAGTGATATATATGGATCAAATGTTTGTTTGGTGTAGTAATTTACTGAATCTCGACGTCAGTGGTTTCGATACGAGCCAAGTGATGTATATGAACTATATGTTTTATAGGTGTAGTAATTTACTCAATCTCGACCTCAGTAGTTTCGATACGAGTGCCGTCATAGATATGAGCTGGATGTTTGCTGATTGTAATAAACTAGAATGTATAAAGTTAGGAAGTCAAACAAAGTTATCAATAGATTGTAGTCTCAGTGATGTGGCTGTTAATGAGTTTTATACAGGTAAATGGATAACTGTCGGAAACGGTACACTTGAAAAGCCAAACGGAGACTGGTCTGGTACAGTAGCCGAGCTATGCGCTCGCAGTCAAACAGGTGTCGCGGATACATATGTCTGGGAGCCAAAAACGTATACTATTACGTTTGACGTAAATGGTGGTAGTAATCCACCAGCACAAATTACAGAAGTTTATAAAGGGGAGATGGTTGATTTGAGTACGGTTACCTCTCCTACACCTCCTACAAGCGCCTATGAGTTTGCAGGTTGGACGACTGTTATCGATGACTTCACGACAAAGGTTGAAACATTGACGATGCCAGCTAACGATGTGACGTTGTATGCTCATTGGAAAGTATTAATGGAAATAAATTCGATACCCGATGAGTTTATTTTCAAACATAATGTGATGAGAAATGAATATACTCCTCAGTTTGTCACATTGAACTCACAAGCTTATACATCGAAAGTAGCATTTAAAACAAATTGGCAGAGTACACTGGATTGGAAGTTAACGGTCACGATGGCTGAGTGGTGTAATCCAGATGATGCAACTGACACACTGACTGGTGTTCAGATGTACATGAACAATCAACTTACCCATCAAGACGGGTCGTCCGCTCCTTCTACCATTCACAGTAACCAGCAAGTAGTGCTTAACGCTGGCGAAACTCAAACACTTGTCACCACGACAGCTGGCAATAGTGCTGATGGAACGGGGAACTGGCAAAGTACGATTGATTTTGACAGTGTGAAGCTAAAAATCCCACGCTATGGCGGAAGAGAAGGAAGTTATTATACGAGTCAGCTAACATGGTCGTTAGACGATACAATTTAAAGGAGAGAAGCTGATGAAGAGAGTTAATCGCGTCATCTATATTTTAATATTAATAGGATGTGGCGTCATTCTCTCTTCGCGCTCTGTTTTGGGAGCTCCTCTACAAACGGAAAAAAGGGTCGTCCCTGAGTCAATAGAACAGGGAGAGCCTGTCTCTTCGACTGACTCATATAAGAAGATGACGACAGAGAGAGGGTTATTCGTACAAACGGGCTATTGGGGCGACGTGCGATATGTTCGTGAGTACGATAATAAGACAGGCGATCACGTCGTCACGATTCAAGCATCTGATAAAGGCAATATAACGGGAGATTGCATGACACGTCCATGGGGATTTTCTTGGGCGACTAATGTCAAAAAGATTGTTTTTGATAGTAGTTACGGGATGATTCAGCTTCCACCTGATAGTCGAGAGATGTTCAAAGATTGCTATCAATTGAAAGAGATTGATTTTTCCGGTTTAGATACGACACAGACGATAAGCACGGCGAATATGTTTGAAAACTGTTATGAATTGGAGTCGTTTGACTTTGCAAATATTGATACACATAATGTTACGGACATGTCGGGGATGTTTCACTCTTGTACCAGTTTGGAAAGAATTGATTTTCGAACGCTTGATACAGCTAGCGTGACAAATATGAACAGTATGTTTGCCTACTGTGAAGCGTTGAAAGCGATAGATTTAAGTGGTTTTGATACCTCCAATGTAACGGATATGGGTAACATGTTCAGGTACTGTGAGCAATTAGAAAACGTAGATTTATCTTCGTTTGATACTGCGCGTGTTGAAAATATGGAGTATATGTTTGAACATTGCGTCGGGTTAAAGGCATTGGATTTATCTAGTTTGAAAACGAACCAGTTAAAAAATATGAATCGTATGTTTTCGAAATGCAGTCAATTAGAGCGTATTAATCTTGCGTCTTTTGACACGACCCGACCATCATTTCGAATGGTAAGCCCGTTTGAAGAGTGTAATAAGCTGCGCGAAATAACACTGGGACCTAACACGAAACTATCGCCTTATATTAATTTAAAGGAAGCCCCGTCTGAAGAGGGATACACTGGCTTGTGGGGAGCGGTAGGAGATGGCACGACGTCAAAACCTCGTGATATCTGGACGGGAAATGTCGCGAAACTAATAGAACGAAGTCAAGAAGGAGTGGGTGATACGTATGTATGGCAACCTACGTACTACACGCTTTTGTTTGTCAGCGAGCATTCCCCCACCCCCACCTCGTTTAAAATCTATTCAGATGAGACGCTGACTAAAGAAATGTTACCGACGGTTGAATCGGATGTCGTTTACTATCAGTTTAAAGGATGGACGACTGAAAATAATCAAGATGATACGACGATAGACGAGCTAGTGGTGACAAACCACGACATCACACTCTATGCTCACTGGCAACCGTGTTACAGTTTGACCGAAGTCCCTTCTACATTTTATTTTGGAATAACACGGCGTAATGAATATCAAGATCAATGGCTACCACTTAAACAGAATGTTAGTCAGCTATCAGAAAGTTTGTTACTAAAATGGTACGGTGCAAGACACTGGCGCCTATCTGTTTCCATGCTAAAATGGCGAAACCCAGATGATTCGAGTGATTGTTTGGATGATGTTCAGTTAATGTTCAAAAACACTCTGGAAAAAGAAGAAGCTGATTCTATACCTGCGAGTATTACGCACACGGATAATATAATATTGTCTGAAAATGAGACGATACAGCTTGTCAGCACGACGAGCGATACGGAAGAAAATGATGGAAATTGGTCGTTAGCATTACCATTTAACCAAGTGTTTTTAAAAATTCCACGCTATGGCGGAAGAGAAGGAAGCTACTATGCAAGTCAACTCACTTGGTCGCTAGACGATACTCTCTAACTAATAGTTAAGAAATATTGAGGATGAAGGAGTAAGATATGAGAAACAGCAAGAAAAGAAAAGGATGGCTATATAGCTTGTGTATTTGGTTAGTCATGGGAGTTTATCCTGTCATGTCATCACAGCGCGTATTAGCAGATGACACGCAAAAAAATGTAGGGTTTACTGTTAGCACGGAATTACCTGAGAATCAATTAGACCCATCTAAAACATATTTTTATCTAAGTGTACGGCCTAATCAGGAACAAGATGTTTATGTGGTAGTTCAAAGTATTCGAAAAGAACCTGTGACGGTGCAACTGCGGATTAATAATACGGTGACGAATTCGCAAGGCGAGTTAGAAAATGGACAGGAAAATCCCGTGCTGGATACAAGTTTGAAAGTACCATTGACAGATATCGTGACAATCCCAGAAGAGTTCCAAACCGTTACGGTTGAGAATTTTGAGTCAAAGAGAGTTCCCATTCATGTGAAAGTACCCGAAGAGCCATTTGATGGCATTAAGCTAGGCGCAATTCGTTATAGTGTTGCTCTTACGGAAGAGGAGAAGAAAGGTATTTCTAACACGTACGGTTATACAACGAGTTTTATCTTAACTGAAGATAATGAGTACTATAATACCGGTGGTGACCTCGTCTTAAAACAAGTCGAAGCGAAGATTGACCACGGGAGTAAGGTAGTAGCTGCGACCTTTCAAAACCCGAACCCCAAAGTATTAGATAGTTTGTCAATTGCAACAGAATTGACACGTAAAGGAGAAAAAGACGTATTAAAACGTAAAAAGGTCGACAATATGCGAATGGCACCTAATTCACGGTTTGATTTCATCACGCCGTGGGGAGTGGATGAATTACCGAGCGGATATTATACGTTGCACATACGCGCTCGTGCTAAAGGGTATGAATGGAAATGGGATGAATCATTTGAAGTGCCAGAAAGTGTCGCAAAAAAAATCAATCGCGATGCTGCTTATAAACTCGTGTTACCACGTTATACGGATTATATAGGTGGATTGTTAATGATTTTAACAATTGTCATGATGATTTATTTACTCAATCAACAAAAAACAACGAAACATTCTGGCAAATCTCGTAGAAGGAGGTCATAGATATGAAACCAATGTATTGGGTATACGCACTGGTTATTATTGGGTTGTTAGGCTTACTAGCTAGCGGCTATATCGTGCTACAACGTTCTAAGGATAGAGGACTTAGTCGGACTCGTATGAGAATCGCACCATTAGTTTTTTTAGGAGTTTTAAGTTTGGCTGATATAGGTCTAGCTTTATATATTTTTATGGATTTACAATTACAGCTACAGTTTATTCCTTAGTTTATATATTATTTTTTACAGATAAAGGAGAATTCAGATGAAGAAAACTTATAAGCATATAAGTGCTACATTAATAGTATTGATACTATTACTAATCTTAAATCCGTTATTTATCTACTCAAAAGAAATAACAAATAACACTGGAATAAATTCTTTAAAGGAAAATGACAGTATAGAAAGACAAGAAGAGCCATCTCTAATTCCTTCGCCACGCGCTCGGTTATTGAATTTATCTAAGCCTACTATAATTAACATATCATCTAATACCGCAAGAATAGAAGGCACGTATACTAAACAACCAGTGACAAATACCACAAAAAATAGAATTGTTCATTATAGAAAAATTGGAACACACGTTTGGCAGCAAAACAATACTTTAGACTATTATGATGGAAGGTATACAAAAACTATTACGGGATTGGAACCGGACACTGATTATGAAGTTTTTGTAGAACTTTATAATCATGATTTGGGTAGAGGAGAAACATCCCCTATAGCTACATTTAGAACGAAAAAAAGTATAGAATTCATCTTTACAAATCAACGTTCTTCAGCACATTCTATTTTATTTGAAGGAGACTTAAATTTAAATGGTCATTCAGTGTCTTCAGTAAAGTATCGAATATGGCCAAGAAATAATTCCTCGCTAGTTATAAATGGTACTGGTTCAGTAGGTTTTAACTACGTCACAGGGAAGTATACAGCTTTTTTTATAGAAAATAATCTATTGGCTAATACTATGTATGATTTAGAAATTCAGATTTATGATGAAACACAGCATGAAGTAAAGTCATATGGATGGTTACCAACCAAAAACGAGATGAAGTTTAATTTTGACGGTCAGTGGTCGAGTGCCGATACCATTTATTTTAGAGGCAACGTGGATACATTTGGAGAAGAGATTAGCTCAGTTCAATATGATATATGGCCAGCAGCAGATCCCAATCAAAAAGTACATGGTATAGGTTCTACGATGCATGATGCAACTTTAAACAAACCTGTTGCTTATTTTCAAGCAGAGAATTTAAATCCGAACACTCCATATTCATTTATTATATATTTATATGATAGTTTCGGGCAATTAGCAACACAATTAGGAGGGTGGTTGCCAACAAAAAATAAGATGCAATTTAATTTTGATGGTCAATGGGCTAGCGCACATACTGTTTTTTTTAGAGGAAATGTGGACACATTTGGAGAAATAGTTAGCTCAGTTCAATATGACATCTGGCCGACATCTAACCCAACTCAAGTAATACATGGTACAGGATCAGTTGCACATGATCCAACATTAAATAAACCTGTTGCTTCTTTTTTAGCAAAGGATTTGGATGCCAATACCCCATATTCTTTTATCATATATTTATATGATAGCTTTGGTCATTTAGCAACACAGCTAGGAGGATGGTTGCCGACGGCCAAAGAGCCTCATTGGATAATACAAAATCAATCAAGTACAATGAATTCGATACATGCAGAAGTTAATCTAAACTTTCCTAGCGGTCTCCCACCTGAAGAAGAGCAGTTTTATGGGGAGTATGAAATTTATGAAGATTCTGAATATCAAACATTGGTGCAAACTGGTAATACGCAGACAAAAGGGGCAACAAATAAAAGATATTTTGATGTTTCAGGTTTAAAGCCTAATCATTTGTATCGTTGGAAAATTAAAGGAGGTTATTCAAGAGACAATCCAAATGGCTTGGCAGAAATAACTGGAGAAATTAAAACTAAACAGAGTTATAAGGTGAGAGAAAAATTAGTTGATGAAAATGGTCTACTATTAAAGGAGGAGACTAAGACAGTAGAAGACGGTTATATCCACCATGCGTCAAGGAGTGAAGATTTATATGTGAATTCTAGATTATATCAATATCAAGGTTGGCTTTTAGGGAATGAATGGTCGGGACAAGGAACACCGCCATCACCTGCTCCTCCAGAAAATACGTTAATTATTTATGTTCACAGTGATGTAACTATCTATCATGTTTATAGGGAGGATGTAGCTCCTTTATCTATCATAGATGTGCCGGAACTTGAATTTGATACAGTTTATAGAAAATCAACACCTCAATTGGTATCACCAACTGAAAATGCAATATTATCATTTAAAGATAAAAGATATGTATCAAATGGTTGGAAGTTATCTGCAAAGATGAGCGACTGGGTAAATATTTATGATAATAGTGATAGGATTTATAATACTAAACTCTATTTACCAAGAGAATTATATTTAAATGACAATCAAGCTCCGTCAACAGTTATTGGAGCTCAAGGTGTAATAGAGCTACTACCTAATAATACGACTACGCTATTTAGTTCCCCAACCAATGAAGATCATAAGGGTATCTGGAAAAATAGTATGAGTAAAGAGAGTATAAAATTATTAATACCAGCCGATAGGGGTGAAGCTGGACAAAACTATAAATCAACCGTTCATTGGTCTTTAGAAGATACAATTTAATTACTTATTTTTTAGATTTAAGTCTTTTAGGGATATTAAACTCTCGTAAATATTTATACAATGTAGGAATAGAGATGTGACATTTATCTGCGATTTCTTTAACAGACATATTGGTAGTCGTATATAAATCGATAGCTTTCAACGCATTTTTAATTTGTCTAGGGCGTCCTAAGGGGACGCCTTTTTCTCTAGCAGCTTCGATACCGGCAATGACACGTTCGCGAATTAGGTTAGCCTCCATTTCTGCGAACGCTCCCATAATAGTAAAAAAAAACTTTCCCATTGGTGTACTTGTATCAATATGGTTTTGTAAACTGACAAATTGAATATTTCTCTTTTCAAATTCTTCGATAAGAAATAAAAGTTGACGTGTCGTACGTGATAAACGGTCTAGTTTAAAGATGACAAATGTATCTCCCGGAGCTAAACATGCAAGTGCTTTGTTTAATTCAGAGCGATCGGTATTTCTACCGCTCCCATATTCTTTAAACAAGTGGTCGACTCCAAATTCTTTTAATGCTTTTTCTTGTGAATCAAACTTTTGATGACAGGTACTCACGCGCATATAACCAATTTTTGCCATAATGACTCCTCCTTTAAAAGATATGTTAAATGAACGAGAAACTAAACATCAATATAAAAAAAGTTAATTTTGAAAAAGGATAACAATTTTATGAAACAAAAGTTTGTTTAATGTTAATTTTAGATTATAAAAACCGAAAAGGATAAAGCGATTTTATCGCTTTATCCTTTTTTATTAAATAACATTATTTTTTTGGTGCTTCTATCTTAGTAATACCACCCATATAAGGGACAAGTGCTTCAGGTATCGTCACACTGCCGTCAGCGTTTTGATAGTTTTCCAAGATGCCAACGACTGTTCGGCCAACAGCTAAACCAGAGCCGTTAAGGGTATGAACGTATTGCAGTTTACCGTTTTCGTCACGGTAACGGATTTTACCACGGCGTGCTTGGAAGTCTGTACAGTTAGAGCAAGAACTAATCTCACGGTATGTTTCCTGTGCAGGAACCCACACTTCTAAGTCGTAAGTTTTAGCGGCTGAGAATCCCATATCACCGGTAGATAGTGCGAGGACGCGGTACGGTAAACCAAGTTTTTGTAAAATCGCTTCAGCGTCATTCGTCATTTTTTCTAATTCGTCATATGAAGAAGATTGATCGGTAAATTTAACCATCTCGACTTTATTAAATTGATGCAAGCGAATTAAACCACGAGTATCACGCCCAGCACTGCCCGCTTCTGAGCGATAACATGGGCTGAAAGCAGTAAAGTATTGTGGTAAGGTATCACCTGCTAAAATTTCATCGCGATAATAATTCGTCAATGGGACTTCGGCTGTCGGAATGAGTGTCAAATCACTATCAGCTAGCTGGAAGACATCTTCGGTAAACTTCGGAAATTGTCCTGTACCGAACATAGATGCACTGTTGACGATATTAGGTGTTAACATTTCCGTGTAACCATGTTCATCAGTATGAACGTCTAACATAAAATTGAAAACGGCTCTTTCTAGTTTGGCCCCCAGTCCTTTGTAATAGACGAAACGGCTACCAGAAACTTTTGCCCCACGTTCGAAATCAAGGATATCGAGTGCTTCGCCAATTTCCCAGTGAGGTTTAGGTTCAAAATCAAATGTCTTAGGTGTTCCCCAACGACGGACTTCGACGTTAGCGTCTTCGTCTTCTCCAACAGGGACGCTAGCGTCGGGTATATTAGGCAAACGAACGGCAATATAAGTCAGTTTTTCATCGACAGCTTGTAAGGCTTGGTCGAGTTCTTTAATAGTAGCGCCGACTTCTTTCATTTGATTAATCTTATCTTGCGCGTCTTCCTTATTTTTTTTCAATCGAGCAATTTCTTCAGAAACAGTATTACGTTCTTTTTTCTTTTCTTCGACTTGGACGAGTAGACGGCGTCGTTCTTCATCTAGTGTTTTAAACTCTTCTAATACCGTAGGGTCAACGCCACGTGTTTGTAGAGCTTGTGTTACCGTATCAAATTCTTGTCTTATTTTTTTTACATCTAACATAGTGATTCCTCCTAAATAATATAATCAATAAAAAAATCCGTTCAGCCCAAAGAGAAAAGACTCTCTGGGACGAACGGATTGAAATTCGCGGTGCCACCCAAATTCAACTGACCAATCAGTTGCACTTGTGATACAGATAACGGCTGTAACCGAAATGAATTATTTCTTCATTTACTCTTATAAAAGATGGATTCCCCTGTTTTCTTTGCTAACTTTCACCACCCGTTAGCTCTCTATAAAAGAAAATACAGCGTACTAGTCTTTGAGTCTTGATATTATATAGTAGTATAGCGAATGATAAGGTGTTTTGTCAATAAGGGTTAAAAAAGACGTTGGAAAAGGAACTGACCCATTAAAATGGGACAGTATCAAAAAAGCTTTCTTATTGGGTTACAGATTGCCGATATTCTATCGGTGACTTGTAGCCCAATTTTTGTTGAATTCGTGTTTTATTATAATACTTAATGTAATCTATCACGATTTGAATTACAATAGATGTAGGCTCATTATTGAGTCTATCGAGATAGAACGTTTCAGACTTTAGAGAGGAATGAAACGATTCGATGCAGGCATTATCGGCAGGAGTCCCTTTACGGGACATACTCATGGTAATGCCTCTTTTCGTTACTTCTTGCTGATAGGTGTAAGATGTATACACAGAGCCTTGATCACTATGTAAAATACAATCATTAACTTCTGGTAGTTGATTTAATGTATCTAATACAAAATTTACATCTTGTTTATCGCTAATACTATAGGCGACTATCTCTCCGTTATATAAATCCATAATCGAGGATAAATACATCATTTTAGAGCCAAAGGGTAGATAAGTGATATCCGTTACTAATTTTTTAAAGCGCTCTTCACTTTTAAAATTCCGGTTTAATACGTTGTCACATATTTTATGAACCTTGCCAATTCTCTTTATCTTTTTTACTTTTACACGGCAATTCCAACCATATTTCTGCATTATTTTTTGAACGGTATTTTTGTTTATAATTTGAGTTCTTCTTATCACTTCGGTGACTCTTCGATAACCAT
>NZ_NGJW01000006.1 GCF_003987555.1 Vagococcus lutrae
TTGCTTTACTTCTAATGGATACGATACTCTTGTTCCCATGCTAAAAAGCACCTCCTGTTAAATTCATTTTACTTGAATTCAACAAGAAGTGCTTTTTTATTGTGTCCCACGTAAGTGGGTCAGTTCCGTTCCTTGCTTCACGTTTTTTTTATTTTGGTAAGGCGTTATTTTTAATCACATCGGCCATCCAAAAACTACTTTGTTTTGGAATTCGTTTACCATCTTGTTCGAGGTCGATGCGATAAAATCCGTAACGGTTTTTATACGCATTAAGCCAAGACCAACAATCGACAAAGGTCCATAAATGGTAGCCAAAACAGTTAGAACCTTCTTCAATGGCTTGGTGTAGCCAAGATAAATGTCCTTCGATAAATTCAATACGGTAGTCATCTTGTATGATACCGTCTGCATCTGCGAATTTCTCTTCTCCTTCAACACCCATTCCATTTTCAGAGATAAACCAGGGAATATTGCCATAATCATTTTTAATCGTCATACCGATATCATAAATCCCTTTTTCGTAGATTTCCCAGCCACGATGTGGGTTCATCTTTTTATCAGGCCAGTTATAACCGCGTACTAAATCGCCACGACTTTCAATAGGGCGTTTTCCTTCTGGTTGATGTTGGACGCGAACGGGCTGATAATAGTTGACGCCTAAGAAGTCAATACGATAGTTTAGATAGTCATCGTCATGTGCTTCTTTATTAGGCATTAGGTCGTTTTCTTTCAAGATAGCTGTTAGACGAGGGTTGAAATGTCCTAAGACAATAGGGTCTAACAAGCTTTTAATATAAATAGCTTCGCCGATTTCTTTTGCTTCAATATTTTCAGGTGCGTCATCTTTAGGGTAGACGGGTGATAGATTTAAAATAGTACCAATTTCTCCGTCATAGTTACCTTCACGAAACGCTTTAACGGCTGCAAAGTGTGCTAGTAATGTATGGTAGCCAACTTGTACCGCACGTTTCATGTCATTGACCATTGGCCAGTGAGCGTCTCCTAGGTAACCACATTCGATATGAACCATTGGCTCGTTAAATGTCGCCCATTTTTTTACAAGGTCACCAAATGCTTGAAATGCTTGATCGGCATAATAAGCAAAGTGGTCGACAATCTCACGATTTTCCCAACCGCCTTTTTCCATCATCCACCATGGCATATCAAAGTGGAATAAGTTAATCACAGGTTCCACGCCGTTATCACGCAATGTTTGGAAATAGTCACGATAGTATGCAACCGCTTCTGGATTGAGTGTTTTGCCGTCTGGTAACAGGCGTGTCCAAGCAATAGAAGTTCGATAAGAGTTTAAATTCATCGCTTTCATATGACCGGCGTCTTCTGCATAGCGATGATAAACATCAGACGTGTTGCTAGGGCCTACTTGATTAAAAAATCGCTCGGGTTCTTTTTCAAACCAGACGTCCCAAGTAGATTGACTTTTACCTCCTAAATTAGCGCCACCTTCTGTTTGTGGGGCAGATGCTGCTGCTCCCCATAAAAAGCCTTTTGGAAATGATTTTGTCATGTTAATTCTCCTTCTTCTGATTTAATAGTCGGTATTGTCCAGGTGTTACACCAACGAGCTGACGGAATTTACGTGTAAAGTTTGAAACATCGTAGTATCCCGCATCATGAATGATTACTTTGATGGTATCATCCGTTTCAATCAGCTGTTGTTGAATGTAGTCTAATCTTAGTTGTTGAACGTGTTTTGAGAATGTTTCACCTGTCTCTTCTTTGATTAATTTGCTGAGATAGGATACTGAAAAATCAAACTCAAGAGCTAACTCCTCTAATGAGAAATCATGAGAGCGGAAGTGTTCATGAATGTAGGCGAAGATGTCATGCTTCATTTGACTTTCTTCTACCGTCGCGTTTGCCTTTACCTTTTCACAAATAAAATGCGCGAGTTGTTGTAACTCTGTCATGATGGTGAAAAGGGTACTGGCATTGACAACATTTTTAATCCATTCTGGTTCCAGAGTGACGTTCATCTTGTTTGCAGTCTTAATCATGGTATTTAAAATTTCAAAGCATAATGATTTTAATAAATAAGGTGGTAGCGTTTGGGTATTTGATGCAGTCAGAAGTGTTTCAATAGCTTGTCGGCTAATTTCTTCATTTCCGTCTGCTAGGGCATTTTCGAGTTGGACAATCATACCGGTATCGAGTTGATACAAGACATCCTGTTCCTCTTTATTAGGAAGTTGTTGATACGCATAGATGTTACGATTTTCTAAGCGATATGCGTAATAGTCGCGACAAGAAATGGCTTCAATATAAGATTGATTAATCTTCGCCCAGTCGTCGTAGATTGAACCAAAATAATACGTGTTGCGGTGTTTCACGAGTTCATCGATTTGATGTGTAATATTTAATGCTAATTTTTCAATACGCTGTGTATTCTTCATCTTTTGAGAAAATTGAATAATGATAGCAATGTATTCTTTTTTAAAAGGTAATTCTACGGCTTCAATATAGACATCTTCATTTTCTAAAGGGAACGTCGCCATTAAAATAGATTTAAATTTTACATTAAATGATGTGTCATTCGCACGAACACCAATCAATCCAACACAGAAGTGACCAGCCATTTGTGAAAGTAAACCACGCTCGATAAAAGTCTGGATTGTTTGATTATCTAGCTTACCTTCTAAAAGTTGAGTTAACAACTGGGATTTCAATTGAACATGTTGTTCTTGAAGTTGTTGATTGTACGCATAGTTTGTTTCAATTAAATGTGATGTTTGCTGATTAAGTGCTGCTAACACATCTTGCTGGGAAGCCGTTGGTTGTTCCTCTTCTTTTTTGGCAATTTCATCGAAAAGTGTGTTGAGATGTTGAATGGGTTTGTACTGGTTGTAACTCATAAAGAGACTTAACAAAATACCAATCACAAACAACACTAACATAGTCAAGAAGAAAATGGCCTGGACTTTTAAGAAAGGTGTGTAAAGCTCACTTTTATTTACAATCGTCATTAAGCTGAGACTGTCATTAGCAAGCGTTGAACGTGCGAGAACATAGGTTTCTCTGTTAATTGTATTTTCGTTTCCTTGCGCATTAAATAGTTTCGCAATATCTTTTTGGCTGAAGTCATTGCTAGTACTAGCGACGAGGTTTCCATTGTTAGAAAACAAAAAGATTTCACCAGAAAAGTCGTGGTTCATCTCTTTTAAAAACTGTTTCATCTTCCCTGCATCAATAAAAAATACAACGGTCGCACTGTGCAAGGCGTCTTTATTTGAAATAGGAATAAAGATTTCTAATAACGCTTCTTGATTGTTTTCTTTAAAACTATCTGAAGTAATTTGTAAAGAATGGGTGGTGAGATTGTCATAAAACTGTTTTTCATTGAAGTCAATCATGTCGTACTTATAGCGTAATAATGTGTTTAAGTCATAATTTCCGTGTTGCGAGTAAAATTGTTCTTTTTGTGGATAATAGATGAATAGTTCTTTAACAAACATATTATTGACACTATATTTATTCAGCTCTAATTTGGCATCCAAGCTATAGTAAGGATGATTCAAGTAAAATGAGCTAAGTTTTTGATTGACTCGGATGCTGTTTGCCGTATTCTGATATCCTTTAAATTCATTATCCAAGTAAGTCGTTAACTGTGCTAGGTTATTGAGGTTCGCTTCTTCAATTTGTTTTTTATAACTTCCTGCAGAAAATTGATAGAGCGAAATAGTTAGGATAATAAACGGGATGAGAAAAATTAATAAGTAGGTGAGAAAGTACTTTTTTAGTACTTTCTCTTTATAATTTTTTAGAAAATCTAACATTAAACATCACCTGAAGAAGGGGTTTGTTGTGTTTCGATTTTTTTCATACTGATTAGACTAAACCAAGCAACTGGTAAAGCAAGTAGCGGCATAAAGCCTACAATAGATAAAATCGGTAATAAGACGAAAACACCTGTAACAATCATGACACCTAGCAGCATGGCAACAACATCTAAGATATTTGCAATAAGCAGGAAGAATGCTTGTTTAATATGTTGTAATGTCGGCATTTCATATCGCAAATAGCTTGGTAACACATATAAAAAGGTACCAAAAGCTAAACATAGCAAGAAAATTAAGAAAAAGTGTAAAAAAGTACTGCCTATAAAATGTTGAGAAATTCGTAAATCAAGATAGAGTACGGCTAAAACGCCAGTCATGAGATAGCCTAGTATGTTTGTCTCTTTTAAATAAGCACGCCATTTCTGATTGAGCGACTGATAGGAAAGTGTGAAAGGGGTATGATTAAAGGATTGCAAATAATAGTCTATAACCAGAGCAGTAGCTGGGAAAATGCCTAGAATGATACCGCCTTTTAATGTAAATACAATCCAGTAAAATTGTAGCTTGATAAGAGTTAAGAGAAACTCACCCACAGTGTAGCTTGTTTTAACAAGACCTTTCATCGTATCCCTCCTTTATAATTTTTGAGTATTGTTTAAAAATGTTTCCACGATTTGCCAGTTTCCTGCCTGTTTTTGTAAGGTAATAACATTTTCAGCACGATGATCAGTGAAGGTTGCTTGATTGTGATTATGAGATTCTTTTGTTACTTCTAAAACGATTTTTTGATTAGATTGTTCTAAAACCTTTATCGAAAGAATATCGTGAGTAACATCGTAAGTTTTAAAAAAAGTCGTTAATTCTTTTTTGGTAGCCTTGCGACTTTCTGGTGAGAGTGTATCGAGATACGCCTCAATGTTTTCGGAATTAGCCGCATCGTTGTTAATAAGTACGACGTCGACTGCGTCTTTAATACTTTCTTCATCTGTTATCTTCCCTGTGATTTGATAGTCATGATAGCTAATGGTTTGACTTTGTAACTTTTGCCAAATCGTTGGTAGACCCAACAAGATGAGAAAGGGAATTGCCCATACGAGTTTTTTCATATATACACTCCTTTATCTTACCGATATTAAACGTTTGATAATTTGCTAGGGCTAACAATGTGTTGATAAAGCTGACGGCCAAGATTCCCTTTATCAAGACTAGACTGTGGCAGATTAATTAAGCGCTCAGCGTCTAGTTCCTCGATTGCTACGTCATGCTGCATCCATTGCGCGAGACGCCATAAAGTCGAATGAAGGCGCGCTATTAATCCCCCATAGCGAATATCGAGCACTTCCCAACCAAACGGTTTATTCGCATGGAACCAAGCATCACGGTGATAAGTACGTAAGGTATCCACTTCTTTGGTTAGTAAATCTATCTGAATCACCAAGTCAGCCATTTGTTTTTTATCTTTTTTCAAATAAGCCGAGCGAATTTCTTTTCCAATATCGGCTTTAATAGTTAAAACACGTGCTAGTTGTTGATAAAATTGCCAACTATGGTTAAATAACGGATTCTCTTTATTGTAAACGTTTAGCAATTTTATTGTCAACTGCTCATAATGGTCTTTTAATGAGAGCTTCGCAGTATTGCCATCATACAAGCCTAGTAATGGGTCTTGCCATAAGCTAAATTTGGCTGGATGACTAGCGGTAATATTCTCTTTATCCACACCCGGTGTGCAGTCGAAATCATTTAAGGATAGAAAATCATTTAAATGTGCTTTAAAAAGTGTTTCAAAAAATTCAGCTGTCACGTCTATGCCTGTTTCAGACGGATAGCTTTGAGAAGCAAAATAGCTAAGTCCCGGATAAGCAGTTTCTAATAAGGTTTCAGCACCGTCATCAAGCCACAGAGTACAGAAAACTTCTTTGACATTTTGTTTTTTACAAGCGGAAAGAGCAGCTTGGGTCGTGCGCCACGTTTTACTATAATTAGGCACCATCCCATTAAATGTCCACGTTGCACCCGCGAAAATAAGAGGACGTTCTAACGATTGATGACTCTTAATTAACGTTTCATATTCTGATTGTTGAGTATGGTAATAATCCCAATAAACCATTTCAATGTCAGGTATTTTGTCTTTCACTTCTGCAGGAATATGGCTATCTAAATCATAGTAATCACCCGTTTTAGATCCTAGTCGGAAAAACATATCACTCCACATCATCGGTTTTAAATGATAGTGATTTAAAATTTCCATGACTTTAGTGAGATGTTGATTCATAATATCAAAACGATTGTGATAACCATTTTCTTCTAAGTAGCGTCCTAATCCTAGACGTTGCGCTTCATCCATACCGATATGGATACGACGAGTGGTAAAGTTTTCTGCAATGGTTGCGACTAATTGTTCAATAAACTGATACGTCGCATCGTAATTAACAAGTAAGATATCTTCTGTATCTCGTAGTTCTGACATAGGGAACCATTTGAGTGCATTTTCAAGATGCGCTAGTGTCTGAATACATGGAATGAGCTCGATACCAAATAAGGAAGCATATTGGTCAAGCTCTTTGATTTCTTCCGCTGTATATCGTCCGCGAAAATGACCAAAATATGGAAGTTCTGGGACTTCATATGTATCTTCCGTATAAAGCATGAGTTGCGTATAACCTAAGGCTGATAAAAAGCGTACCCATGACTTTAAAGTGTCGAGAGTTGGAACAGCGTTACGAGAACAATCAATCATCGTCCCCACTTCTTTAAACGCAGCTTTTTCAGAGTAAGAAAAAGTGGGTTGCTTATCAGCTAGCGTTAGCCACAGAAATAGCGCGCGAGATAAGTAACGCGGTTCTGCGATGCTGATGGTACCAGAGTGTATATCTTTACTAACGTTTATGGTTTCATCCAGTCTGGCATTAACAGTAATGTCAACGGGAAACCCTTCTGTGTCTATGGAAAAAGCGGAATGATTATGTTGCCAGTGATTCAAGATGGTTTGGAGCGATGTGTCAACAGTTATCAAATTTAATTTCTTCATTATTATCACCTCAATGTGTATTATACGGTTCAAATAAAGCGGTTGCAATCGCTTGGCGAAGATACATAGCGGAAAAAAGATACATATTGCGAGCGCTCTCTAATCTCGTTAAAGTAAAGTTAATTCCATTCATTAACCAAGGCGAGGAGTGAGAAAATGGATCAAATAAGAGGAGACATTGTGACGAGAACGCACGAAGAAGACACGACTAATTACCCAGAAACAGAAATGTTAAAAGCACGTTTGGAATGGTTTCAAGATATGAAAATCGGTGTGATTTTTCATTGGGGCCTTTATTCAGAAGCGGGCATTGTGGAGTCATGGCAGTTATCAGAAGAAGATGAATGGGCGCGAGAAGGACGAAGTTGGCGAGAGTCGGTAGAGGTATTGCAACGCGATTACTGGAATTTGATCGAAACATTTAATCCTGTCCATTATCAACCACACATGTGGGCTTCATTATGTCAAAAAGCAGGTATTCGATACGGGATTTTAACGACGAAGCATCATGATGGTTTTAATTTATTTAATACGGAAGAAACAGGATTTAAGGTCGGTGGGAAGTTAAGTCCTTGTAAACGTGATTTAGTGGGAGAGTTTGTCGAGGCTTTCCGAGCAGCCAATCTAGGTGTGGGAGCATACTATTCTAAAGCAGATTGGTATTCGAGTTACTACTGGACGGACGACGGAGAAAAGAAGGGGCGAACGGCTAGCTACAATCCTTTAGCCCATCCAGAGCGTTGGCAAAAATATGTGACATTTGTTCATCGTCAAATTCACGAGTTGACACATCACTATGGTTCGATTGATTTATTATGGTTAGATGCTGGGTGGTGTGGTCAAGGAAAAGAAGACTTAGATATGGACCGACTAGCTGAAATTGCTCGAGAAAAAAATCCAGAGCTAATCATGGTGGATCGGATGATGGGGGGGCGTCATGAAAACTATGTTACCCCTGAACGTAAGATTCCTGATGAAAGTGACATTCCAAATAAACCATGGGAAAGTAATATTCCCTTAGGAAACGATTGGGGCTATGTGCCAAACGACACATTTAAATCCAGTGAAGAAATCATTGGAACGGTTTTAGAAGTCGTGAGTAAAGGCGGTAACGTTATCTTAGGCGTAGGGCCTAAACCTGATGGCACTATTACCGAAGAAGAGACACAAATTTTAATGGACTTGGGTGAATTTATGTCGGTGTATAGCGAAGGCATTTATGGCACGCGGGCTTTAAAAAATCGTGTGATAGATTCTGGGTGGTATGTGACACAAACAGCAGATGCGTATTATTGTTTTACGAAAGTTAATGAAGGTTCAACAGAAAATCGACTCTATTTAAGTGAGCTAGGTATCCATGATTTTGCTTTTTCTGCCTGTGTAGACATGGCTAATCACTCGGAGTTATTACTTCATACGGAAGGAAATCAACTAGTAGTCACCTTACCTGATTGTCTTATAAAAACGCATGGTTATTGGGGTTTCAAGCTTGTAAAACAAAACTAACACATTGAATAAAATTAACATATTGTCAAATGATAGCGCTGCACTTTATGATTAGAGTGAAAATGAAAGCGTTCTATCGTTTCGTGTTATCGACAACGATAAAACACGAAAAGGGATAAGGAGGAGGAACACATGGCAGAAGTAGCAACAAAAAAAATCACCAATGAATCGCCGAAGAAGAAAAAAATTAGTTGGAAAAAAGTTAAAAATAGTAAACAACTTTATCTTTTTGTCCTTCCTGCATTTTTATTCTTCTTAATCTTTGCTTATGGGCCGATGTATGGGGTGGTCATTGCCTTTAAAGATTATATGCCATCATTAGGAATATGGGGAAGCCCTTGGGTAGGTTTCAAACATTTCCAACGATTTTTTAATTCGTATTATTTTTGGGACTTATTGAAAAACACATTGGGTATTAGCTTATACAGTTTAGTGGTAGGGTTTCCATTACCTATTATCTTAGCTTTAGCATTAAACGAAGCGAAAGACGGTTTTTTCAAAAAGTTTACTCAAACTGTAACGTATGCGCCACACTTTATTTCGGTAGTCGTTATTAGTGGGATGTTGATTTCTTTTCTATCTCCTTCAACCGGGATTATCAATCACTTGTTAGAAGCGTTAGGAATGGAACGAATTGCGTTTATGACGGATCCAAAATGGTTTAAAACGTTATACGTCTTATCAGGCGTTTGGCAAGGAACGGGTTGGGCTTCAGTCATTTATTTAGCAGCACTTTCAGGTGTTGATACACAGTTACATGAGGCAGCAACCGTAGATGGAGCAACGCGTTTACAACGTGTTTGGTATATTAATATTCCAACAATTTTACCAACGATGGTAATCTTGTTAATTATGAACTTTGGCTCGTTAATGGCAACAGGATATGAAAAAATCTTGCTATTACAAAATGCGTTAAACTTAGAGTCATCTAACGTGATTGCAACATTCGTTTATAAACAAGGTTTGTTAGATGCGCAATATAGTTATGCCGCAGCCGTTGGTTTGTTTGAATCATTAATTAATGCAACCTTACTGATTGTCGTGAACAAAGTGTCACGTAAAGTCAGCGAAGTTAGTTTATGGTAGGAGGGGATACACATGGCAGCAAATGCAATAAAAATTAAAGATACAAAAGCTGATAAAATCTTTGTGGGATTCGTGTACCTTTTCTTAGCGCTCGCATTGGTCATTGTTTTATATCCATTGATTTACATCGTCAGTGCTTCAATTAGTGAGCCGCAGTTTGTTAACTCTGGAGAGATGTGGCTATTGCCAAAAGGGTTTACGTTTGAAGGGTATAAGACGATTTTTCAAAATGAAAATATTTGGCGCGGTTATCGTAATACGATTTTTTACACTGCTTTAGGAACAACGATTAACTTAGCAGTGACGTTACCAGCAGCCTATGCGTTATCGCGAGTGGACTTTTATGGGAAAAAACTATTTATGAACTTTATGTTACTCACGATGTTTATCAGCGGTGGCTTAATTCCAAGTTATTTACTAATTAAAAACTTAGGTATGATTGATACGATTTGGGCGTTAGTCATTCCAAACGCAGCCTCGGTTTATAATATTGTCGTGACACGTACGTTCTTCCAGTCAAGTATTCCAAGAGAGATGGAAGAAGCCGCGATTGTCGATGGTTGTTCGGATTTTAAAATGTTTATTAAAATCATTTTACCTTTATCTATGCCAATTATCGCTGTTATGGGATTGTTCTATGGGATTGGGCACTGGAATAGTTACTTTAACGCGTTAATCTATATTTCTAACAAGAGTATGTATCCGTTACAAATGGTATTAAGAGAAATTCTCGTTTTACAAGATTTATCGTCTAACTCAACCGCAACAAATGTTTCGGCGAGTACAGCGGAAATGCTTTACAGTAAGCAACAATTGGTTCAAGTTATTAAATATGGTGTCATGATTGTCTCTACACTGCCAGTGATTGTCGTTTATCCATTCCTTCAACGTTATTTCGTTAAAGGTGTGATGATTGGCTCATTGAAAGGGTAGTCAACATAAAAATAGTAAAGGGGAGAAAAAAATGTATAAGAAAAAAGCTTTAGTTAGTGGTTTACTTGTTTGTTCATTAGCATTAGTTGCCTGTGGCAATGGTGGAAGTGAAGGGGGCAAAGCGAAAAGCAAAGCTGACGCTTCGATTGAAGTCAATAAAGAAGGATTCCCAATTACCAAAGATAAGTTAAGTATGGGGATGATTGCGCCAGGAACAGGTTTAGCAGAGTGGTCAGATATGCCAATGCTAAAAGAATATGCTAAGATGACAAATATTGATTTTAAATATACAACACCGCCATTAAGTGACTTCTCTACAAAGTTAAACTTAGCATTTGCTAGTGGTGATTTACCAGATATTATTTTTGGAGCAGGCTCAACTAACTTAACGCGTGCGATGGAAGTGGATTATGGTGGACAAGGAATCTTAGTACCTTTAGAAGACTTAATCCCTGAATACGCACCAAACTTAAATAAAGTATTAGAAGAAAATCCAGAAATTAAGAAATCTATTACATCAGTAGATGGACATATTTATAGCTTACCAACTATCGGTATGGGGGATACGTCTATTTGGCCACGTGGTCCACTATGGTATAACGGAGATTGGTTGAAAGCATTAGACGTGAAAGAATTACCAAAATCTGTGGATGAGTTTTACGACTTACTCGTTCGTTTCCGCGATGAAGATCCAAATGGTAACGGTAAAAAAGATGAGATTCCATTGACTGACGTTGAGATGAACAGTAGTCGTGACTGGTTATTATCTGCTTTTGGTTTAACAACACAAGGTATCGAAGAGATTGATGGGAAAGTACAATTTAACCCAACAACAGAAAACTATAAAGCTTACTTAACGTTCATGAATAAACTTTACAAAGAAAAATTACTAGACCCAGAAGTCTATTCACAAGCGGATGAGCAAAAGAAAGCAAAAGGAAACAACAATCAACTTGGTTTATTCCCAGACTGGTTCTCTTACTTTACAACAGGTAAAAATGAAGAGGAAAGTTTAACTGACCCAATGTTTGGTCCATTAACAAGTGAGTACTCTAAAGATCCAGTAGTTCCAGGAAGCCCACGTTTAACAACAGGGGTATTCGCAGTAACGAACAATGCGAAAAGTCCAGAAGCAGCATTACGCTGGGTAGATTACTTCTACACAGAAGAAGGCTTAACATTCTTGAACCAAGGTCCTGAAGGCGCATTGTGGGAATACGCTGAAAACGATAAAGGTGAAAAAGTTCGTGTTTATGCAAAGGGTATTGATTTAGATAAGACTGAGGACGAACGTGGTAAGATTACAGTGGATTACGGTATCCCAGTTCCAGCGAAACAAGTATCTATTCCTGGTATTAAACGTGACCCTAATGATCCAGATACATTCCCATTTGAAGAATTTATCAAGAAGGAAACGCAAGATAAGATTGAACCATACGCTAAAGTTCCGTTCCCAATTGTTTACTTAACAAAAGAAGAGCAAGATCAAATTGGTGATATGGCAACAGACTTAACAACTTATGTTGAGCAAATGGAAGCGAAATTTATTACAGGGGTTGAATCTCTCGACAACTGGGATAATTTCATTAAAACGATTGAATCAATGGGAGTTAAAGATTACGTGAAAGTTTACCAACAAGCATACGATCGTTGGTCAGACGCTTAATCTATCTATAACGTTCAAGTGCTATTGGCGAAAAACCAAGCGAAAGTTCGCTTGGTTTTTTCTTTCATTTTAATGAGAAAAATTGTTCTCAATTTTTGAAACAGGTATAATAGAAGAGTAAGAGTTAATAATAGAAGATTGAGGTGACAGAATGGCAATTTTAACGATAGATGTTGGAGGGTCAGCCATTAAAAATGGTGTTTGGTCAGAAGGGAAGTTGACGACATTTGACGCTATCCCTACTCCTAAAGATTATGAAACATTTAAACAGAATTTATTAGAAATAAAAGAGCGCGCTAGTCAAGAATACACTATTACAGGTGTTGGAATGAGTATGCCTGGAGCGGTCAACACTAAAACACGTCAAATTGAGGGGATTAGTGCGGTTCCGTATATTCATAACCGTCCTATTTTTGATGAGCTTGAAACGCTACTTGAACTCCCACTTACGATTGAGAATGATGCTAACTGCGCAGGGATTTGTGAGGTGGAAATTGGAGCTGGTCGTCAAGGCGAGCATATCGTGTTTATCATTTTAGGAACAGGTGTTGGTGGGTCGATTTTCATACATCGCAAGTTATATAAAGGGGCTCATTTATTTGGTGGAGAGTTTGGCTTAATGCGTTTATTAAATGGTGGGATTTTTAGTTCGTCAGGGACGGCAGTGGCGATGTCACGTCATTTTAATGAACAGTATGGTACGGATTATACTGGTCTAGCTATTTTTGAAGAAGCAGATAGCGGTAGTGAACGCGCTGTTTTGGCAGTGGACGAGTTGTACGAAAATATTAGCGAAGGACTTTATAATATTCAAGTGGCATTTGATCCAGATACGATTGTTATTGGTGGCGGTATTTCACAGCGACACGATATCGCAGAACAATTAAGGACTAAGCTTTTCCGTCGTTTACAAGAAGAACGAGTGGAAAGTGTGATGCCAAAAGTGGTGCGTTGTGATTACTTAAATGATGCCAATCTGATTGGTGCCGCTTTAAATTTTGAAAATCAAGGGCGATAAAGAAAGGATAAGAGAATGAAACAACCATTATTTATTAAACCAGTCTTACAAGAAAAAATTTGGGGTGGGACAAAGTTACGAGATATATACGGTTATGATATTCCAAGTGAAACGACAGGAGAATGTTGGGCCATCAGTGCGCATAAAAATGGCATGGGTTATGTCAGTTCACCAGAAATATATGCAGGTATAAGTTTACAAGAGCTTTTTGAAAAGGAACCTGCATTATTTGCGCATCCATCCGTGACAGAGTTTCCCTTATTAACTAAAATCATTGATGCAAAAGAAGATTTATCTGTTCAAGTTCATCCAGATGATGCATACGGGAAATCACATGCAGGAGAATTAGGGAAGACAGAATGTTGGTACGTAATCTCTGCTGATCCTGGTGCTAAAATTATTTTCGGTCATACAGCTAAAACGCGTGAAGCTTTTGCGCAAGCGATTGAAGACGGTAAGTGGTCGGAATTATTAGTAGAAGTACCAGTCAAAGCGGGTGATTTCTTCTATGTTCCAAGCGGTACTGTCCATGCGATAGGTGCTGGGGTAATGGTGCTTGAAACACAACAAAGTAGTGATACGACTTACCGTTTGTACGATTACGATCGACCTGATGCAGCAGGACAGTTGCGTGAGTTACATATTCAAGAATCAATCGATGTCACGACTATTCCGCATCATGTTGAACAACCTGTATATGAAGCTGTTCAACAAGAGTCATCTGTTTTAACACCTTTAATTCGCAGCGATTACTTTAATGTGGCACATTGGGACGTTGATGGCGTTTTAACGCTTTCTCATGAAAAGACATATACCTTAGTCAGTGTATTAGAAGGCGAAGGAGTAATTAAAACGGAAGAAGGAGAGTGGGAATTAACAAAAGGCGTTCATTTTATTATTCCTGCGACTTTAACAGAATGGACATTTGAAGGAAATATGACGCTAATTGTTGCAACACCTGGACCGAAAAATAGCTAAAAGTGAGGGAGAAAATCATGACAAAATGGTATGGTGCAATTGAAGCTGGGGGAACAAAATTTGTTTGTGCAGTGAGTGATGAAGCGTTGGAAATTAAAGAACGTGTGAGTATCCCAACGGAAAATCCAGAAACAACCATTCAAGCCGTATTTGATTTTTTTGATCAATATGCGTTACACAGCATAGGTGTCGGATCATTTGGACCGATAGATGTCAATCCGACTTCTAAAACATACGGTCATATTATGGCGACACCCAAACCTGGTTGGGAAGGGTTTGATTTTGTTGGGGCATTAAAAAATCGTTATCATGTGCCGATTGCTTGGACGACTGACGTCAATGCGGCAGCATATGGAGAATTACATCGAGGAGCAGCGCAAGGAACGAACAGTTGTATTTATTTAACAATTGGGACGGGAGTTGGCGGTGGTGCCGTCGTAAATGGTCAGGTATTAGAAGGATTTAGTCATCCTGAGATGGGACATATTCAGTTAAAACGTTTAGAAAATGATACATACCAAGGAAAATGTCCTTATCACAGTGACTGTTTGGAAGGACTGGTAGCGGGGCCGGCTCTTGGCGAGAGAGCTGGAAAACCAGGAGCAGAAATAGAGAAAGATGACGCCGTTTGGGAAACACAAGCCTATTACATCGCACAAGGTCTAATGGCTTATACACTAGTATTGTCACCTGAACGGATTATTCTAGGTGGTGGCGTGATGAAACAAGCACATCTGTTTCCTCTTATCCGCGAGTCGTTTAAAAAACAAATGGCCGATTATGTCGTGACCCCTGATTTGGACGATTATATCGTGCCAACAGGCTTAGGGGATAATAGTGGTATTACCGGTTGCTTACTTTTAGCAATGGAAGCAAAATAGATGTGAGCATATATTTTTACTTACTAATTACAAGTTGTTATAGTTGAGATACATTACAAGATGAAATTAGGAGGAAATAATATGAAATTTGGTATCATTATGGGAAGTACAAGAGAAGGACGTGTTAGTCCAGGAGTTGCTGCATTTGTTAAAGAAGTCGCAGATCAACGTTCAGAGCATGAGTTTGAAATCATTGATATTTTAGACTATGATTTACCTTTTTTAGGCACTGGAGAAGGCGACAAACGTTGGAATGATAAGATTGCTGAATTAGACGGCTATATTTTTGTTGCACAAGAATATAATCATTCCATGTCAGCTGCCTTAAAAAATGCGATTGATCATACTCGTGAAGAATGGTTTAACAAAGCGGCAGGTATTGTGAGCTATGGTTCGGCAGGTGGTGTACGTGCTGCTGAGCATCTTCGTCAAGTGATGGGTGAGCAATACGTGGCAGTAGTAAGAACGAATCCTGCTTTCTCATTGTTTACTGACTTTGAAAACTTTAGTCAATTCCGTCCGGGAGACCACCATTTACCGGGGATTAATGATATGTTAGATGAATTATTATTATGGTCAGAAGCGTTTAAAACGATTCGCTAGTTTTGACTTGCTAAATGTGTTAATTTTATTTATACTATAATGAATTAAATCAAAATGTTTTCTAGGGTTCCGCATGTACATGGTCTGGTCCGAGAGAAAACGCGTCGCAAGACGTCACGGAAGGATAAAAGCCTGGGAGATACTGTAAGATACAGTATGTCTCAGGCTTTTTTGATTGGAAAGGAGTAATGGTATGAGGTATTGGGTACAAGTTGTGATAGCCGGTTTATTTGAAGTAGTATGGGTTATTGGATTAAAGCATGCAAGTAGTCCTATTGAATGGGGAGTGACGCTAGTCGCTATTTTTCTAAGTTTTTATTGGATGATTGAGGCGGGCAATCATTTGCCAGTCGGAACGGTGTACGCTGTGTTTGTCGGGATTGGTACTACAGGGACGGTGTTATTAGAAGCGTTACTTTTCAAACAGCCACTTTCATTTGTCCGCATTATGTTTATTGTGATGTTACTAATTGGAGTTGTAGGTTTGAAACTGGTGACTCCAACAGAGAAAGGAATAGATTAAAATGGTTTGGATGAGTTTAATGGTAGCCGGTTTATTTGAAATGGTTGGCGTCTTAATGATTCACTATTTTCATCAAAAGCGTTCGTTTATACGTTTGTTAGCACTTGTTGGCAGTTTTTCATTGAGCTTTATTTTATTAGCGTATAGTATGCAACATCTCGCTATGGGGACAGCGTACGCGGTTTGGACGGGTATCGGCGCTTCAGGCGGGGCGATTCTGGGGATTGTTTTGTTTAAAGAGCCATATGATTGGAAACGTCTTATTTGTATTAGCTTAATATTAGTGAGTGCGATTGGCCTCAAACTAACCTCGTAAGATAACAAGATTAGAAAAGGTTTTAAAAAGTTGACTATGTGAAAAGAGCATGAGATGATAGGGATGTCAGAAAACTAAATAGAACTTACCATCACAAAGGGGAGCCTTTTTTAAGGCTGAGAATAAGCACAGGCTTAGACCCTTCGAACCTGAACTTGTTAATACTTGCGTAGGGATTGTGATGGAGTAATAATAGCCAATTATTACTCCTCCTTTGTTGTATGGAAGTTTCTATACAATATTAAAGGAGGAGTTTTTTTATGACATCAGTAAAATTACGTGTGTGGATTGAAGGCGCGATTGTGGCGGCTTTAGCCATCGTCTTGTCGATGATTCCCACAACGATTGGAACGAGCTTTACCATTTCGTTAGGGATGATTCCATTATCAATCTATGCGATACGCAGAGGTTTAGCAGCCGGTTTATTTTCCGGGTTAGTGTGGGGCTTGTTACATTTTGTAACAGGAGATGTTTGGTTCTTATCAGTTTCGCAGGTCATTATTGAATATGTTATTGCTTTTACTTTTGCAGGATTTGCCGGTATTTTTACATCGCGTATTCAAAAGAATATGCATAACGGTCAAAAAGGGACGTTATCATTAATGGTGGGAGCGGTCTTTATTGGGACGTTAGCTCGTTTCTTCTGGCACTTTGTTGCAGGATTCATATTCTGGGGTAAATACGCGCTGTGGGGATTAGGTCCGGTCGCTTTCTCATTAGTAGCGAATGGAATTAGTGGCTTGCTAACAGCCGTGGTCACAGCGATTGGCGTAGTGCTAATATATCAAGTGTATCCACAAGTCTTTACAGCTGAGCGTCTAGTGACATCAAGCGTTTCTGAATAATCGTATTTAAACACTTCTTTTTCAGCAGAAAATTTCTGTTAGAAAAAGAAGTGTTTTTTTAACTACCTACAAATAAAACTGGTAAAATAGTGTTATAGAATGATAAAGGAAGTGGCAAGGATGTTATCTTGGATGGTTGGATTAGCGGCTTGGCAACAGGCGTTGGTAGGAACACTTTTTACCTATGGTATGACCGCATTAGGCGCGGGTCTTGTTTTTTTCTTCAAAGATATTAAGAAAAATGTATTGAATTTAATGTTAGGGTTTGCATCAGGGGTGATGATTGCTGCTAGTTTTTGGTCGCTATTAGACCCGGCTATCGCACAGGCGACGGAAAATGGTGATATTCCATGGTTGGTGGCAGGAATAGGCTTTTCAGCAGGTGGTTTATTTTTATATCTAGCAGACCGTATTATTCCTCATATGCATTTTGGTCCTAACCAAGAAAAAGAAGGTATGCCCAATCATTTAAAACGAACGATATTACTCGTCTTTTCGATTACGTTGCACAATATTCCAGAAGGTTTAGCAGTAGGGGTGGCATTCGGGGCCGCGGCACATGCTGATCAACCGGAAAAAGCTGTTTTGGCTGCGGCTGCGGTGGCGATAGGAATTGGTATTCAAAATTTCCCTGAAGGAGCCGCTGTTTCGATTCCCTTAAGGCAAGAGGGTTTAAGTCGGTGGAAATCGTTTCTATATGGACAGGCGTCTGGAGTCGTCGAGCCTATCGCTGGCGTATTAGGGGCGTTACTTGTAGCTAAAGTTACCTTTCTACTTCCTTACGCCCTAGCTTTTGCTGCGGGAGCGATGATTTATGTCGTAGTAGAAGAGCTGATACCGGAAGCGCAACAAACAACAGAAAGCGGTACGCACTATGGTGTGCTAGGGGTAATGGTTGGGTTTCTCATTATGATGATTTTAGATGTAGCGTTGGGATAAGAAAAAGCTTAACAGCCTTAAACCGCTGTTAAGCTTTTTAATATTATAGAAAATGCGTGTCGTTCCAAGATGTTACGTCAAATGATAAATCAGCGTGACCTTCAATAATGGAGACGCTCGTATTTTTTAATGCTTCCCCTTTTCGAATGTCTGAAAGAGGAACACCTTGAAAGTATTTAATAATAGATTGAAGTAAAAGTCCGTGTGCCACAATTAAGACGGTAGCCTCAGGATGCTCAGTTTGAATTTTTTTAAACACGTTGAGCGTCCGCTCTAATAACTCAGAAAAAGTTTCGCCACCATGTGCGCTTGCTTCGTAGAGATGTGGTTCATGGACAAGCTTTTGAAATTCTGGTAAGTGGTGATAATCGGCTTCAGGTGTGCCATCCCACTTTCCAAATTCCATTTCACGTAAATCACGGACGGTAGTGAGTGCTGGCTGAGGCGATAGTTCGGCGACAATATAGTGAGCAGTATCTTGTGCGCGACCTTGAGGACTTACAAAAACATAATCAAACTGAATCTCTTCACTCGCAAAATACTTTCCAAGAGTAGTCGCTGCCTGCTTTCCTTCTGGTAAAAGCGGTGAGTCGGCTGTTCCGCCTTGAAAAATATGATGTTGATTATACTCTGTCTTGCCATGTCGTACACAATAAAACGTTGTCATATTAAGATATCCTCCTTCTGTTTTTCACTATCTATTATCAGTGAAAACGACAGATAGGACAAGTAAAAAGATTAAAGCACAAGAGACGATGAACTCTTGTGCTTTAAAAGGGGAAACGACAAGATTAAAAACAATCACGCTATATTTTAACTTGTTTCTAATCTTATTCATTATAATCTCATAAAAAGACGTAAAAATCAACTGTTATTTTCATAGAAGAAATTCTTTTAAATGCGTGATTGACAGTCATGTTTTGTGTTCGTTATACTTGAAAGGCATGTAAAATTACGGGGAAAGGTCGGAAGGGTTGAAATGAAAAAAATAATGACAAAAGAACGCATTGTTTCTTTATTGTATGTAACAGTCGGTGCGTTTTTATTAGCGGTCTCTATGCAGTCAGTTTTAGAGCCAAATCAAATTGTAGCAGGGGGAGCAACGGGGGTTAGTGTTATCTTAAATCATGTCACCGGAATTCCTTCTTTTGTTATATTGTATGCGATTAATATCCCCTTACTTATTTTATGTTTTATTTTGTTGGGAAAAGAAGTTGGAATGAAGACGATTTATGGAAGTATGATTTTCCCTTTTTTTGTGGGATTAATCGGTAATATCCCTACTTTAACGCATACGCCTTTACTAGCAGCACTTTCTGGTGGTGTGATTACAGGAATAGGTTTAGGGTTAGTGTTTAAAGGAAATGCTTCGACAGGTGGAACGGCGATTATTTCACAAATTGTCAACGTATATTTTAAATTACCTTTGGGACTAGCGGTCTCAATTGTTGATGGTTTTGTTATTATAGGTGCGTTGCTTGTGTTTGATGTTGACCGTGTATTATATTCTTTGATTAGTTTATTTATTATCGGACGCGTGGTGGATTTAGTTCAAGTTGGGTTTGATCGTTCTAAGAATGTGATGATTATTTCTGAAGCTTCCGATGAGGTTAATAAAATGATTATTGAAAAAATGGATCGAGGCGTGACTCATCTAGCCATTCAAGGTGGGTTTGAACGTCGAGAAAAAGAAATGCTCATGTGTGTGATACCAGAGAAGGAATTTCATACATTAAAAGAAGAAGTTTTAGCTATTGACCCTCATGCCTTTGTTGTGGCAATGGCTGCGAGTGAAGTAATGGGCAAGGGGTTTAGTTTAAGTCGTTAAAAGCTGGGAAACCAGCTTTTTTTATTGAGCAAGATGATTTGAAAAAAAGCGAGAATGAAGTAAACTAGATGTAAGCGATATTATAAATGGGAAGGGGTATGAGATGAAAACAGTAGAAACAGATACACGTGTGGCGTTTGTAGATGATGAAGGGAATCAAATCGGTCAAATTACCTTTCAACAATTGGGAGAAGATACGCTTGTATTAGACCATACGGGTGTTAATCCTGATTACCGTGGGCAAGGAATTGCTCAGAAATTAATGGCTTTAGCAGTAGATAAAGCACGTCGTGAAGGGAAAAAAATTATTCCAGAATGTTCTTTTGCCGTTCGAGAGTTTGAACGTGTGCCAGAATATGCCGATGTGTTAAAAGAACAATAAGTCAAAGAGCTTGTCTAGAAAAGGCAAGCTCTTTTTTACGGACAGAAAAGTTGCAAAACTAAAAAAGGACTTATACACTGTATATGTGAAGCATAACACGAGTGTGGAAAGAGGCTTAAGTATGAAAAAGATTAAAGTGAGTAGTGCGGTGGATTTAACAGAAGGTGGATGTAATGCTTGTGGGACGGTCAAATGTGTTATGTATACATTGGAAATAGACGGTCGTGAAATTGCCTTAGAAAACATGGCAGTAAATGAATTAGTAAGAGCATTAGCTATTCATGAAGGGTGGCGTCAAGAGTTAGTAGTAGGAATGTTGGATGAACATGTGGTGTACCGAAAAGATTCTAAGCAAGTGAAATTAGAAGAAGAATATGACCAATTAACGTTTAGTCAAGGCAGTCAACGTCTTGTTACCCGTGATTTTCTAGAAATACCCAATGAGGTGACGCAAAAAGCTAATGAAATCTTAACGACCTTTTTTGATGTAGACGGCTACACCTTTGAAATGTCATAAAAAAACGACTTTGATTAAAAATCAAAGTCGTTTTTTATTAAGCTAAAGCGCCCATTGGATCCCAAGGGTCAAGCATTATAGGATCGGTGGCTAGTACGGGTTGGAGTTCTTCTGGTAGATATTTTTTATGAATGACAATTTGATAAGTATATTCATCCATCCACTCATCACTCATGACGAAGTAACCTTTGTGACCGACTTTTTCTCCCCAGCTATTTTCTACTTTCCATTTAGTGGGTTGTTCATTGACTAAGTCAACACCTGTTAGCACCATCGCGTGTGTCATTAAGCTTTCCCCATAATCGAGGCGTTCGGCTTTGGTCATTGAAAAGTCAATGTCTAATGTGTCATCAATCGGATAGATATCTAGTGCCATGACGCCTGTTTGTCGATTAGAGGATTGACCGACATCACAGCCGTACCATACGGCTTCGCCTGCTTTTAATTGGCGAATGGCGAAATCTTTGAAAGTTGGCATATCGACATTTAAGTGACGAACTTCGCGACCGCCGACAACGTTGCCTAACATTTCGACTGTATAAAGTGTTTTATAAGGCTTATCAGCTGTAGGTGCATTAATGACACTGATGTAGTCCGCTAAGTTCAGTCCCACATATTTTTCATAAAAAGTTTGTGGTGTTAAATTTTCCTCATAGTGATACACTTCATCGCTATCACGATAAGAAAAATCAAAAGAAGTTGGAGGCGTTCCAAGTGAAAAGGCAAGTAATTGGTATACTTCCTGTAATAAGCGTTCTTTTGTTTCTTTAATCGTTTCAGGACTTGCTTGATCAGCGACCAGCTGACGTAGTGTGATAGCATCTTTACGTAATTTTTTATTTAAATAGGTATTTAACGCGCGTGATGAAGAGCTGTTTTTACTTTCAGGCATCACGCTTTTTGGCACGACACCATATTTTTCGATGAGCGAGACAAGCATGTCCCATTGTCCACCATCTTGTTGAGGTGTTTGTAAAAGAAAGGCAACTTTACGGCTATTAAGGGGTTTATCTGCCGTTGCTAAAATATTTTCATAGAAGTAATTCGCTTTTTCAAACTTATCCCAAAAGAATGTATAGTTTTGAGAAAGTTCGAAATCTTTTAATTTAAGCGTGTTAGCGATATGATGACGAAATGTGTTAAGTGCAGCGAACATCCAGCAACGACCGCTTTGTTTTTGATTTGATACATGACCAGTATCTAAATCGATAGAAAAGGTTGGCGTCGTGTTTTGGTACGCAAAGGTGTCCTCAGTTGCTTCAAGCAAGCCATTAGCCACGATGCTTCGTTGACGGGCTGCTGCTTTAGGTTGTGCAGCGAAGGCAGTTTGATAGCGTAATAAATCTTCTTTAGTAATTTCTTGAGACATTGAATCACTCCTCTATATTTAACTAATTATTTATCTCATGGGTCATATTATACGCCTCTTTTTCAGATAATTAAAGGATTCTCATTTTCAAAAAGAAACTCAATTTATTTTCATCAGTTTTTCTTCGTTTTCTTATACATTCTCAGTTTTAATTGCTTAATAAGCATAGATATTTGTGAAATGGGGTGGTATACTCGAAAGGTGGGGAAACAACAATAATAAGGAGGAGTTACTTTGTTTAAAAAAGTTCTGAAATACGCAACGATTTTAGGTTTAGCCGCAACATTAACAGCATGTGGGTCAAAAGAAGCTGAGGGGTCAAAAGAAGAAAATGGGAATAAATCACTTGATACATTGACAGTGGGGTTTGTACCATCACGTGACCCAGAAGAAATTGTCTCTGTAACTGAACCTTTAAAAGACTTGATTATCAAAGAAATGAAAAACGAAGGTTACGATATTAAAAAAGTAGATATCACTGTGGGAACGAACTTTGAAGCAGTAGGAGAATCTTTATCTGCCGGTACATTAGATGTAGGGTTTATTCCAGGTGGTACATATGTTTTATACGATGATGGCGCAGAAGTATTATTGACAGCAACACGTGCAGGTCTTTCAATTGATTCAGATGAGCCAAAAGACTGGAACGATAACAAACCAACAGCACCAACAGACAAACAAGCAGCTTCTTATCGTGCGTTGATGATTGCTGGACCTTCATCAAAAGGACAAGAATTAGCGAAAAAAGTGAATGATGGCGAAAAATTATCATGGGAAGATTTAAATAGCGCTTCTTGGAGTGTCATGTCTTCATCTTCTCCAGCAGGCTACATTTACCCAAGTCTATGGTTACAAGAAAACTATGACAAAAACTTATCAGAACTAAAAAACATCGTACAATCTGACTCTTATGGTAGTGCGTTTGCTCGTTTAGCTGCTGGACAAGTGGATGTGTTATTAACTTACGCAGATGGTCGTCGTGACTATGAAGACACTTGGACAACTGATTACAACCGTGAAAAGAGTATTTGGGATGAAACAGACGTCATTGGTGTGACTCCTGCCATCTATAACGATACTATTTCAGTAAGTAAAAACTCTGAAAAAATGGATGATGATTTAAAACAAGCTTTACAAAATGCGTTTATTAACATTGGCGAAAGCGAAGAAGGTAAAGAAGTGATTGCTATTTATAGTCATGAAGGCTATGTAAAAGCAAAATCTGAAGACTACGATAGTGAACGTAAAGCACAAAAATTAATTCAAGAATTAGCAAAATAAAACGCTTAGTATAATAGAATAGTAAATAAAAATAAACTGTGATTAGTAACTAGTCACAGTTTATTTTTAAGGAAGGACTTTTTATGATTAAATTTGAGAACGTGCAAAAAACGTATCCGAATGGTTATACGGCACTCAAAGATGTAAATTTAGAAATTGAACAGGGAGAGTTTGTTGCGATTATTGGGTTGTCAGGAGCTGGTAAATCGACTCTCATTCATTGTATTAATCGCATGCATGATATTGATGAAGGGCGTTTATTAGTCAACGATGTAAATGTGAATGATTTAAAAGGCAAGGAAATTCGTGAATTTCGTAAGAAAATAGGCATGATCTTTCAATCCTTTAACTTAGTTACTCGAGCGACTGTCTTAAAAAATGTCATGATTTCTTCTGTACCGGATATGCCATTATGGCGTCGTATTTTAGGTGTTTTTCCGAAAGAAACGAAAGTGGTGGGCTTAGAAGCGCTGGATAATGTTGGGATTTTAGATAAGGCCTTCACACGTGTGGATCAATTATCAGGAGGACAGCAACAACGTGTGGCGTTAGCACGGACGTTAGCACGTCAACCGGATATTATTTTGGCAGATGAACCCGTTGCGTCGCTTGACCCCGTGACAGCAAAAATTGTGATGGATGATTTTAAACGTATCAATCAAGAGATGAATATCTCCATTCTGATTAATATTCACCATGTGGACTTGGCTTTAGAATACGCTGACCGAGTTATTGGTATTCGCAAGGGTCAAATTGTATATGATGGTGGTGCTAGTGAGGTTACTCAGGATGTATTAGATACAATTTACTTAGAAGATACTACCAACGCAAAGGAGTCGTAGCCAAATGGATAAATTAGTAAAAGGTAAAACGATTCAACTGGCGAATGGCAAAACGGTCACAGAAAAACGCTCGTGGGTACCGGTATATGTCTTGTTAATACTTATTTTTACTTGGTTAGCGATGGATGTCACACGCTTTAACTTTTCAACATTGATGACAAGAGGGTCACAATTCTTTGTTATTTTAGGAGATATGATGCCTCCTAACTGGGGCTTTTTAAATCGGGTATGGCAACCGCTTTTTGATACGATAAAAATGTCTTTATTAGGGTCACTAGTAGGTGCTCTAGTAGCTATGCCGCTTGCCTTATTAGCTTCAGCAAATATTGTCAACAATCGTTTTATTGCTGGGTTTTTCAAGTTATTTTTAAGTGTTTTGAGAACCTTACCTACGTTAGTGACGGCTTTAATTGCCACATTTATTTTTGGATTAGGAACGATGGCAGGGACATTGGCGATTTTTCTATTTACAGTGGCGTATGTTGGGAAGCTAACCTATGAACAAATAGAGTCGTTAGATATGTCAACGTTCTATGCTCTAGAATCTATGGGCTTAACTCGTTTACAAGCGTTTCGTTATGCTGTACTACCAGAAATTCTACCGACGTACTTGTCGACGTCTCTGTTTAACTTTGAAGGGAATTTACGCTATGCGTCTATCTTAGGATATGTAGGTGCAGGTGGTCTTGGTATTATTTTAAATGAACGCTTAGGTTGGCGTGAATATGCGAATGTTGGGACGATTCTAGTCGTCTTAGTTGTGACAGTGGCGCTTATAGAGTCGCTAAGTGAATACTGTCGTCGAAAACTACAATAGGAGGGTGAAAAATGAATCACGCAATAGAAGCACAATTAAATAAAGAAACATCGAAAAAAGTTCAATATCTGATGATTGTCACCGTCCTAGTAGGTGCATTTATTTGGTCGCTATCGGCGATTCAATTTAATGCGGTGGATGACGGCGGTTGGAAGATTGCTGTTAGCATTATTCAAGGTATTTTAAAACCGGATATGGATTTACTATGGAATTTTAGTCAACAAGGTGTTTTTTACTTGTTATTTGAAACAATATGTATTGCTTTTCTAGGAACCGTTTTTGGTGCCATCTTATCGATACCTGTCGCTTTTCTAATGGCGCCAAGTATTGTACCAAAGCCAGTTTATGTCATCACACGTTTTATCGTCATTGTGATTCGTACGATACCAGCACTTGTATATGGCTTAATGTTCGTTCGTGTAACAGGGCCTGGTCCTTTCGCAGGGGTGATGACCATGTCTTTAACTTCTATCGGTATGGTATCAAAGTTATATGTCGACGTGATTGAGGATTTAGATACAGGTATTTTAGAATCGATGACAGCTATGGGATGTAATACGTTTGAAAAGATACGTTTTGGTATTTTACCGCAATTGATTGCCAATTTTACATCGGTTACGATTTATCGATTTGATATGAACCTTCGCGATGCAACGATTTTAGGTTTGGTAGGAGCGGGGGGCATTGGTTCACCGTTAATCTTTGCGATGAATTCTTATCGTTGGAATCAAGTCGGGGCCATTTTAATCGGTTTAATCGTATTAATTTTAATTGTCGAAGTGATTTCTAATAAACTGAGAGCCAAATTAGTAAAGGGGTAGAAAGCTATGGTACGTCTTACCATTTTATCGACCAGTGATTTACATGGGTATTTATATCCAACTGATTTTCGTGAACAACATCAATCGTTACCGTTTGGTGCGTTTAAAGTAAAGGAGCGCATGAATCAACTGGCACAAGAGATTGGCTCTGCGCTGATAAAGATTGATAATGGTGATTTTTTACAAGGTTCACCGTTAAGTTATTATGTGGCAAAAGAAAAAAGTACACCAATCATGGCAGATGTTATGAATGATATGGGGTATGATGCGGGTGTACTAGGAAATCATGAATTCAACTATGGTTTGTCGTATTTAAAAGAAAATTTAGCACGACTCGACTATCCGGTATTGTGTGCGAACATTCTCGATGAAACAGGAGCGCCTTTGACAGGTCACGCTTATCATATTATTGAACGCGAAGGGGTTAAGATTGCGATTTTAGGATTAACCACTTCTTATATTCCGCATTGGGAACAACCAGCTACGATTAAGGGGTTGGAATTTCTACCCGTTGTTGAAACGGCGCAAAAATATGTTCCTGAATTGAAAAAGCAAGCGGATATAGTAGTCGTCAGTTATCACGGTGGCTTTGAACGTGACTTGGAAACCGGTGAGCCAACCGAGATGTTAACGGGTGAAAATGAAGGCTATGAGTTGTTACATCATGTGCCTGGAATTGACGTCCTTTTAACAGGACATCAACATCGCGAGTTGACATTTGAAACCGACACATGTGTTGGGACGCAACCGGGAGATAAGGGACGTTTTATGGGATGTGTGACGTTGGAAATAGAAGAAACAACCCGTCAGGTTCTCTCACGTTCAGCAAAACTATTAACGCCGTCTGAACAAGTGGACGAAACACTCAGTCAAACGTATTTACCGTTATTAGAAGAAGTGAATAAGTGGCTCGACCAAGAAATCGGCGAAGTAGATGGGACGATGTGGATTGAAGATCCGATGGCTGTTCGTGCAAAGGGGCATCCGTACATTGAATTTATCAATCAAGTTCAAATGGATGCGACAGGGACAGATATTTCCGGAACGGCACTTTTTGATAACAACGGAAAAGGTTTTGGCGCGTCCATTACCATGCGCGATATCGTGACAAACTACATATATCCTAATACATTAGCGGTCGTTCGCATTACAGGGACTGACTTGAAAGCTGCTTTGGAACGTTCGGCTGGATACTTTGCGATTAATCATGATGGCACGTTAACTGTCAGCCCAGCATTTTTAGAGCCGAAGATTCAGCACTTTAATTATGATATGTATGCAGGAATCTCGTATACTTTGGATATCCGACAACCGGTAGGACAGCGCGTGAAGGCCTTAACTTATGCTGGTAAACCAGTGACGGATGATCAAATATTAGAAGTAGCGATGAATCAGTACCGAGCAGTCGGTGGTGGTGATTATACAATGTTTGGAGCGGATAAGATTGTCAAAGAAGTGACAGTGGATATGACAGAGTTGATCGCAGATTTTCTTAAAAAACATCCTAAATTAACGCCGATTACCGAGCATACTTTTGATGTTATATATTAATACTAGTTTTAGTTTAACCCTCTAAAAGAAAGTTTTCTTTTAGAGGGTTTTTATTATGTTCTAGCTTTCTTTGGGTGATAGTTAAATAGATGACTATCGTCTTTCTAGACAACGTATCATTTGATATTCAGTCATTATTAATTTATTTATGTGAATATTAAAAGAAAAAATTCACATGTTCGATTTGATTTATTTGTGTAAAGTATTTCAATAGATATAGCACTCTATTTAATAGTTGTTATCATATAAAAGTCATTCAATTAAGGTATTAAAAACATGATAATAAGCATAAATGGCGTTTTGATCCTTGTTTTTATTCACAAGCATAATGATAGTGATAATCATTATCGATGTGTTAAGTTTATCTTGTAACAAAAATATAGAGATATAGGAGTGTTATTTGTGAAAATTATCGTTATTGGATGTACACATGCTGGGACATCAGCTGTTAAAAATATATTAAAGGAAAATCCAGGAGTAGATGTGACTGTTTACGAAAGAAATGATAATGTTTCCTTTTTATCATGTGGTATTGCATTGTATGTAGGCGGTGTTGTTAAGAATCCTGAAGAGTTGTTTTATTCGAATCCTGAAGAACTTGCCAGTTTAGGTGCTAAAGTCTGGATGGAACATGATGTGACAGAAATAGACACTGTCAATAAAAAATTATGGGTAACTGATTTACAAACTGGTCAGACAAAAGAAGACACCTACGATAAATTGGTAATGACAACTGGTTCTTGGCCTATCATCCCTCCTATTCCCGGGATTGAACAAGATAATATTGTGCTTTGTAAAAATTATCATCAAGCCCAACAACTGATTGCTAAAGCAGCAGGTGTAAATAAGATTACCGTTGTCGGAGCAGGATATATCGGGATTGAACTGGTCGAAGCCTTTGCCCAGTCTGGTAAAGATGTGACATTAATTGATGGATTGGACCGCATTCTAAATAAATATTTAGACACTGAGCTGACCGATGTTTTAGAGGCAGAACTGATTAATCAGGGAGTAACATTGGCACTCAACCAAAATGTTGAAGCGTTCATAGGAGATGGTCAAGCAGTATCACATGTCAAAACAAGTCGAGCAACGTATGAAGCAGAGTTGGTTATTGTCTGTGTCGGTTTTAGACCGATGACAGAATTATTGGCAGGAAAAGTCGAGCGTCTTGGAAATGGTGCGATTGTGGTAGATGAATATATGCGTGCTTCGGATTCAGATATATATGCAGCGGGTGACAGTGCAGTCGTACATTATAATCCAACGAATAGCCATCACTATATTCCACTTGCGACAAATGCTGTTCGTCAAGGGATGTTAGTTGGATATAATATCATCGAACCTAGACTAGCATATCGTGGGACACAAGGAACGTCAGGGCTTCATCTTTTTGGTTATAATATTGGGTCTACTGGTATGACTGAAGCCGGTGCGAGGGCAGCAGGACTAAATGTAAAGTCAGCCTATTTGGAAGATAACTATCGTCCCGAGTTTATGCCTTCGACTGAAAACGTGCAAATGAAGCTCGTGTTTGATGCGGAAACAGGAACCATTTTGGGGGGACAGTTAATGTCGCGCTATGATGTGACACAGTCAGCTAATACGCTTTCTCTAGCTGTTCAAAATCAAATGACAGTAGAAGATTTAGCAATCAGCGACTTCTTTTTCCAACCTCACTTCGATCGTCCGTGGAACTATTTGAATTTATTAGCTCAAAAAGCGTTAGAAATAAAATAAAATAAAAAGCGACTATTTGGTAAGAAAGGAAGTTTCTACCAGATAGTCGCTTTTTTGTTTTTAGTCAGGCTAATTAGCGCACGATGAGGACATCGCAGAGCGCGTGTCGTGAAACGTATTGTGAAACAGAACCTAATAATAAGCGTTCCATAGCGTTCATCCCAGTCGCCCCCATCATGAGGAGTGAGACATTATGTTTTTCAGGTAAGGCTTCGGCTAGTAGGTGTTTTGGAGAACCGAATTCAATGACGGTGCTAGTGTTAGTTAATCCATTTTCTTCAGCTAACTCTTGATACACGGCGAGTGTTTCGGTTGCGACCCGTAAAGCTTGATCTGCCATTTCTTGGTCGTAAGAAGTCAGTGACTGAAAGGCACGAGTGTCAATAATATGAGCGATGATGAGATGGGCGCTATTGACACGTGTGACATGAATCGCTTTTTTTAACGCTTTTTCTGCTGCGGATGATCCATCGACAGCTACCATAATGGTTGGATAGGATTGGTTTATCATACGTTTCCTCCTCTAACTTTTGATTCGTTTCGATAAGCGGTAACTGAAAATACCAGAAGCGATTAGCACTGAAGAGATATAAAATAATGACGCTGATTTATTGTTAATAAAAACAAACATGACGCCTAAAATGATTAGCACTTGTGTGACTTTTAACGAAAACTGAAATAGCTGTGTAATGGTCGCTTGATTTGTTGGACCTCCTAAAACTTGACTCAATGTTGGGTAATATTTTTTTAAGCCTGCACTGACAAGTGCAAGGATTATGACAATTGTCATGGTGAAAAAGCGTATCATAGGAACACCTCGTTTTTTATCATTTTACTTATATTTATAAGGAAGAAAAAAGCAATTTGCCAATGCAAATTGCTTTTAAAAACATAAAAATGGGAAAATCCGTCGATGCCGTTAGTTAAACCGTAGTATTGAACCCGCAAAGTAAGCAGGTGGGCTTCTCTGTCCAAGCGTCAAACTACCAAGTGATAAGGCATGTTTTCTTCTTGGGCTCGTTGAATCCCAATATAATACTAATATGTTCGGTCAACACTGAAGTGGTCTAACGCGAACATCACAGACTACCCACTTATATAGTAGCACAAAGTCATCATTTCATCAAATACAAGTGACTGTCTTTTATATTTTTTATGACTGTTTTTTCCATTGTTCTAGCTGTTGGTAGCGTTTGCTAAGAGCTTCTTCATACCGACCCGTTTCTTTCGGTTGATAATATTTTCGGTTTGCCAATCCGTCTGGAAGGTACTGTTGTGGCAGCCAAGCAAGAGCATGGTCATGAGGGTACTGATAACCAACACCCCGATTTAACTCTTTAGCGCCTTGATAGTGACTATCACGCAAATGGTCAGGAATTTGTCCGATTCTACCTTTACGAATATCAGCAAGCGCGGCATCAATTGCTAAGTAACTGGAATTTGATTTTGGTGATAAACATAGATCAACAACAGCTTGAGCTAGAGGAATTCTTGCTTCAGGAAAACCTAGTTTTTCAGCAGCTTGCACGGCAGTGACAGTTCTAGCAGCAGCTTGCGGATTGGCTAAGCCAATATCTTCGTATGCAATAACCATTAAACGTCGACAGATAATAAATAAATCACCTGCTTCGACTAAGCGAGCTAAGTAGTGCATCGCTGCATCTACATCGCTTCCTCTAATCGATTTTTGAAAAGCAGAAATCACATCATAATGCGCATCTCCATCTTTATCGTGTGTCATGGCTTTTCGTTGCAAACATTCTTCGATAATTGGGAGCGTGATGTGTATGACCGCTTGTTCATTTTTAGGAGTAGATTTGACAGCCAGTTCGAGTGAGTTGAGCGCACTTCGTAAATCGCCATTAGTGCTTCTTGCTAAATGTTGTAAGGCGTTGTCATCCAGTTCAATCGCTTCATTGCCTAATCCACGTTCTTTATCGGCTAGGGCATATTGAATCGCCGTCGTCATTTCTTTCTCGCTGAGCGGTGTGACTTCAAAAATTTGGGTTCGACTTCTAATCGCCGGATTAATACTAATATATGGATTTTCAGTCGTAGCCCCAATCATAATAATTCTGCCACTTTCAAGATGTGGTAATAAAAAATCTTGTTTTGTTTTATCAAGACGATGCACTTCATCGAGTAATAAGATGACCGTGCCGCTCATTTTACCTTCTTCTGCTACAATTTGTAAGTCTTTTTTTGTATCGGTTGCGGCATTTAACGTCCGAAAGGCATATTTGGTAGAACCAGCAATCGCACTGGCGATACTCGTTTTTCCTGTGCCGGGAGGACCGTAAAGAATCATGGAAGATAACATTTTGGCAGTGACCATACGGTGAATGATTTTACCTTCACCGACGAGATGTTGTTGGCCTACGACTTCACTAAGGACGCGTGGTCGCATGCGATACGCTAAGGGTTGTTGCATAGTAGCTCCTCCTTTATTCTATTGTTATTATAGCATAGAGCATGCAAGAAAGAAGAATGGTAAAAATGCTTGATTTCTTGTATGATTAAAAGCGAATACGAAGATTAGAAAGAGGAAAATCATGAAAAAAGAAAATATGTTGGAATACTTAGAGCGTCAATTAGAAAAAAGTTTGAGCGATTATGATTTTGCTATTGATTGGGATACCAAAAATCATTTAGTCGAAATTATTGTGGTGTTATATGCTAATAATGACGCGACTGTGACCTTAGAAGATTTAAATGGGGTGGAAACGGAAGAAGATATTATCGAGTTTGAAGATAGTTTGCTTTTATACCCTCAAGGAAAACCGCTAAGTGAAGCAGATGAGTATTTAGTTGCCTTGCCTTACGCCGGAAAAAAAGGATTGAGTAAATCCGAAGCTGAAGCCATCGCTTCTGAATTAAAAGCAGTTTTGGATGAAGGAACAACAGCATTGAATCAATTCTTAGCGGACGAAACGATTTCAACATTTGAACTAGTGTGGAATCAAGCACGTTATCAAGAAGTCTTAAAAACTAGAGAGGCGATGAAACACGGTTCAGAACGTGTTTTATACCCACGATATTAAGGAGTGAAAAAATGGAGTGGACAGAGTTAACAATTGAAACGAGTAGTGAAGCGGTCGAAGCCGTTTCCCATTTTTTGATGGAAGCTGGCGCAAGTGGTGTCGCTATTGAAGATGCGTTGGATTTACAAGCGTATGAATCAGACGCTTATGGAGAATTGGTCGATAAGGAAAATATGCTTCACATCAAAGAGGGAGCCAAAGTAATGGCCTATTTCCCTGAAACAGTTTTTCTTCCTGAAATCGTGCCAACTCTTCAACATCACGTCAATCAATTACCGTCTTTTGGTTTAGACAAAGGAGCTGGTAAGATTTCGCTCAATGATGTCGTCGAAGATGATTGGGCGACTGCTTGGAAAAAATACTATCATCCCGTACATGTCAGTCGCTTCTTAACGATTGTACCTGAGTGGGAAAAATATGAAGCTCAGCATGCTGATGAGCGTATTATTGTGATGGATCCGGGCATGGCCTTTGGTACGGGAACGCATCCGACTACTTTTTTAACGCTACATGCGTTAGAAGTTACGTTAAGAGGTGGCGAAACCGTACTAGATGTAGGGACTGGTTCAGGAGTGTTAAGTATTGCAGCGAAACATTTTGGCGCAAAAAACGTCTATGCTTATGATTTAGACGAAGTCGCCGTCCGTGTTGCGCAAGAAAATTTAGATTTAAATCCTATTGCAGCGGATGTCCAGGTGGCAGCTAACGATTTACTAAACGGGATTACACAAACAGCAGATGTCATTGTCGCGAATATTCTCCCGCACATTATTGAAAAAATGATTCCAGACGCTTGGAACTTAGTAAATGACGGCGGTAAATTTATTGTTTCAGGAATTATTACAGAGAAAGAAAGTGCCATTCACGACAAGATGCAAGAAGTTGGGTTTAAACTTTATCAAAAATTCCAACAAGAAGACTGGCTTGCTTTAATCTATGAAAAACCACTGATAACGGAAGAGGCGTAAGTATGCAACGTTATTTTATGAAAGAAAAAGATTTTGAAAGTGCAGATGCTTTGATAAGAGTACCGGATGAGCATTATCACCATATGGTAATTGTCATGCGAATGAAAATCGGTGATGAGTGTTATTTTGTTTATAGTGAAGGGCAAACGTGGCGTGTGAAAGTCAGAGAGGTCACGCCAGAATGTGTGCTTGTTTCAAAAGAGGAGTTTATTACAAAAAGCAGCGAAATGCCCGTAGATGTGACGCTTTTTTGTGGGTTTCCTAAAGGGGATAAACTAGAGTGGATAACGCAGAAAGCAACGGAGCTAGGTGCGTTTGAAATTATTGGGTTTCCTGCTAAAACCTCTGTTGTGAAATGGAATGATAAAAAACGTTTGGCTAAAGAACAACGTTTAACAAAAATTGCGACAGAAGCAGCTGAACAATCGCATCGTCAACGCGTTCCTTCGATTACATTGTTATCTGATACTAAGGAATTAATACAACGTGTAGCAGAGTATGATGTTGTGTTAGTAGCCTATGAAGAATCAGCCAAACAAGGAGAAATGACACAACTAAGCCGCACGTTAAATCAGTTAGAAGTAGGCATGCGTGTAGCGTGTGTATTTGGTCCAGAAGGCGGATTAACACCACAAGAAGTACAACAGCTTACGGAAACCGGGGCGCTTGCTTGTGGGTTGGGACCACGTATTCTAAGGACGGAGACAGCTCCTTTATACTTATTAAGTGCTATTAGTTATCAACTTGAAATGCAAGGTTAATTAAAAAATCTTATGCAAGAATCAATCTTAAAAGGGTTGATTCTTTTTTTGAGCAAAAAAATTCACTTATCTACTGATAAGTGATAATATGTTTATCAGATGATAAGTGAAAGGATGTTGAAAATGTTTTTAGCCTATAATGAAGTGAAACACTCTAAAGGAAAGTTCTTTTTAATTGTATTTATAATGTTACTCATTGCTTGGTTAGTTTTTATTTTATCGGGATTAGCTAATGGTTTAAGTGAAGGAAATCGCCGTGCGATTGATCAGTGGGAAATTGATGGGATTGTTTTAGCGGAGGATTCGAATAAGAGCTTAACCGCATCAGTGTTGCCGACATCAGTAGTGGATGATGTAGATGCCAAAACAAAAGAACCTATTGGTTATGCTTTTTTTGCTGCTGAAAAAGCTGGAATCAAACAAGAAGAACGCGACAATGTAGCTGTCTTTGGTTTAGAAGAAAAAAGTTCTTTTTTACCAAAATTGACGAAAGGTGACTATCCAAAAACAGATGGTGAAGTCATCATGTCAGAGGAAATGGCAAACTTAGGCTATAAAGTTGGCGATAAGATTATTTTAGGTAGTAATGAAGAGGAACAAACGATTGTAGGAGCTTTTGGTTCAAGTACTTATAATATTGCACCTGTTTTATACACGACCATTCCAAATTGGTCGGCATTAAAATATGGAAAAGATGCGACAGAGAAAATGGAGGATCAGCAAGTCAGTGGGGTTTTATATCGAAAACCTGCCAAAAAAGTCATTGATAAAGATAAGTATGAAAGCTTACCAACAGAAACATTTATTAGCAACATTCCCGGATATACCGAGCAAAATTTAACATTAGACGGGATGATTTACTTCTTACTAGTGATTGCCGCATTTGTAATTGGTGTCTTTATTTACGTGATGACATTACAAAAGCTGAACATGTTTGGTATTTTGAAAGTTCAAGGAGTTCCAAATGGCTTCTTAGCTCGTTCTGTTCTTTTACAAACTTTTTTACTTGCGGTACTAGGAGTTGCATTAGGCTCACTCATTACGTATATAACGACGTTGTTCTTGCCAGAAAGTATGCCGTTTGCAGCGGATATTAAAGAAATGGCAATTTACGCGGTAGGCTTGATTATTGTAGCTGTGATTGGAGGAGCTTTTTCGATACGTACAGTAGCAAAAGCAAATCCTTTAGATGCGATTGGAGGATAAAAAATGACAGAAGTATTAGCTTTAAAAAATGTTAGTAAAGAGTTCGGGCAAGGTCATACGAAGGTAAAGGCCTTAGATGATATAAATATTACTGTTAATCGAGGCGAATTGGTAGGGGTGATTGGACCGTCAGGCTCAGGTAAAAGCACCTTTTTAACGGTTATGGCGGGTTTACAAGACCCTACTGAAGGGACTGTTTTAGTTGACGGAAAAGACATTTCTAAGTTGAGTAAAAAGGAACGTGTGGCAATGCGCTTTGACAAAATTGGTTTTATTTTACAAAGTTCCAATTTAGTCCCCTTTTTAACTGTTGCTCAACAATTTCAATTAATTGAAAAAGTCGATGCTCAAAAAAAAGATGAGGAGTACAAGCAAACGTTGTTATCAAAATTAGATATTGAAGATTTGAAAAATCAATATCCTAATGACTTATCTGGAGGAGAACGTCAACGAGTTGCGATTGCGACGGCGCTCTACCACCAACCAGATATTATCTTGGCAGACGAACCCACTGCTAGTTTGGATACAGACCGTGCGTATGAAGTGGTCGAACTACTAGCTCGTCAAGCGGAAAAACAAGAAAAAGGAATCTTGATGGTGACACATGATGAAAGGTTATTATCTTACTGTCATCGTGTTTTCCTTATCGAAGATGGTGCGTTAACAGAGGAAACAGATAAAAGAAAAACGCGTTAAAACCTGACGTAAATATGATATACTAACAGATAAGATAGTGTTTAAAGAAGGTGTGAAAATGAATTTAACGCCAAGGCAGGTTGCAGCGAAGAAAACCAAACAGTGTATTATCAAGACAGCGACGGATTTATTTATGACAAATGGTTATAAGCAAACGTCTACGCGAGAGATTGCAAATCGTTGCGGGATTACGCAACCTAATTTGTATCATCATTTTGCTAATAAACAGGTCATTTATTTAGCAGTCATTGAAAGTTTAACTGATCAAGTGAAAATAGGAATGCACGATATTTTGCAGCAACAAACGTCTGTTAAAAGTCGTTTAGTAGAGATGGTCGTCTTTTTAATTGAGGAACATCCTACTAATTTGTTTGGCATGTTGGATGATATGTCAAAAGAGGTAGATGAACAGTATCATTATCAACTTTATCAGTTATTTCAAACAACGTATCAAGAGCCATTTCGTAAGCTGTTAAGTGAATCAGATTGGGAACAACCGGCAGATATCACATTGAATGAAGCAGTCACGTTTATTTTGTATAATGTGAGTGCTTTGATGAGTATCGACCGACGTTATCATACAGAATCGACACGGGAACAAGTGGAAAAAATGGTAAATATGATGTTATTTGGCATTGTGAAGAAAAAATAAAAGACGTGCACGTTTTAGCGTGTACGTCTTTTTTGAAACTTAGCGCCCGGCTAAGGTCTGAATCGTCAGCCGGGGGAGCCTTGAGGTTTTTTAGAGCTGTTATAAAACATCGTTCCTAGACCGATAGCAAAACCAATGCCGACCGCCCAGCTTTCCATAGCAGCACCAAAAATAATCCCCAAAGCAATGCCGGCGCCTATATTTAGCCATTTTCTCATGAATAAGCACCTTCCTCTATCTTGATAGTATTAGATTATCATAAGGATTTTATTTATGCATTGAACATGCTTACATTGGATTTATGGATGAAAACACCTTGAAAGCCTATCGTTGTCAAACGTCTAGATTATCGGTATAATAGAAACAATAAATTCAGAAGGAAAGCACCGATTTGTCGTGCTTTTTTCTATCATGGAGGAGTGATAACATGCCTAAAGAAGAAGTGCTATCAGCAGAAGACGTGATTCGTTTAGTATCAGGATATATGGGAGAAGAGCATGTTGCCTTCGTGAGACGGGCATGTGCCTTTGCCGAAAAAGCACATGAAGGACAAGTACGCAAATCTGGTGAGATTTATTTTATGCATCCGATTCAAGTTGCAGGGATTTTAGCAGAATTGAGAATGGATCCTTATACCGTAGCAACAGGCTTTTTACATGATGTCGTAGAAGACACACCGGTAACAAAGGAAGATATTGCAGCTGAATTTGGTGAAACGGTTGCAATGTTAGTAGATGGTGTTACGAAGCTTGGGAAAATCAAATATAAATCACATGAAGAACAATTAGCGGAAAATCATCGTAAAATGCTTTTAGCTATGGCGCAAGACTTACGAGTGATTATGGTGAAATTAGCAGACCGCTTGCATAATATGCGCACGCTCAAGCATTTGCGCGCAGATAAACAAAGACGAATAGCTAAAGAAACATTGGAAATATATGCGCCTTTAGCACATCGTTTGGGGATTAGTCGGATAAAATGGGAGCTAGAAGATACCGCTCTCCGTTATTTAAATCCACAACAGTATTATCGCATTGTCCATTTAATGAACTCAAAGCGCGATGAACGAGAAGCCTATATTGATCGCACAGTGGAAGATATTCGTGTGGCGACGGAAGAGTTAGATATTTATGCTCAGATATATGGGCGTCCTAAACATATTTACTCTATTTATCGTAAAATGAAAGATCAGAAAAAAGAGTTTGAAGAGATTTATGATTTATTAGCCATTCGTGTTTTGGTTGATACCATTAAAGATTGTTACGCGGTATTGGGTGCGATTCATACTAAGTGGAAACCGATGCCCGGCCGTTTTAAAGACTACATTGCAATGCCTAAGACGAACATGTATCAGTCGCTTCATACGACTGTTATTGGCCCTAATGGCAATCCTGTGGAAGTTCAAATTAGAACGCACGAAATGCACGAGGTAGCTGAGTTCGGGGTGGCGGCACATTGGGCGTATAAAGAAGGGAAAACCGATGGCGTTGCAGAAACAGAAGAGTCTCGTCAGTTAAGCTGGTTTCATGACATTATTGAGTTGCAAGATGAAAGTCACGATGCATCCGACTTTATGGAAAGTGTGAAAGGCGATATTTTTAGTGACAAAGTCTATGTGTTTACGCCTAAAGGAGATGTGACAGAGTTACCGAAAGGTTCAGGCCCGTTAGATTTTGCTTATAACATTCATACAGAAATTGGGAATAAGACAACCGGCGCTAAAATTAATGGCAAAATGGTGCCGTTAGATTATAAATTGAAGAATGGCGATATCATTGAAGTGCTGACATCGGCTAATTCATTCGGTCCAAGTCGAGATTGGCTGCAACTTGTCGCAACGTCGCGTGCTCGAAATAAAATCAGACGTTTCTTCAAAGATCAAGACCGCGAGCTAAACATCGCAAAAGGTAAAGAGAGTCTGGAAAAACAACTTATTGCGATGGATTTTTCACCAAAAGAAATTATGAGTAAGGCGCGGATGACAGAGTTTTTATCAAAACAAAACTATCATAATGAAGAAGATCTCTATGCAGTCATTGGAAATGGCGAGATTACAGCGCAAACGATAGCGAATCGTTTAACAGAATCTGAGCGACGAGAGCGCGAAAAAATACGCAAACAGCAAGAAGCAGATGAATTGTTACAACAACCGATGAAAAAGGATTCAGAAAAGATTAAAGTACGCCATGAGGGTGGCATCGTCATCCAAGGAGTGGAGAACTTATTAATTCGCATTAGTCGATGTTGTAATCCTGTGCCGGGCGATGATATTGTCGGCTATATTACTAAAGGACGTGGCGTTTCGATTCATCGTCAAGACTGTCCAAATATTGTAAACAATGATGAAGCGTCTCAACGGTTAATCGAGGTAGAGTGGGAAGACACAGCTGCAAGTAGCGATCAAGAGTACAATGCCGATTTAGAAATCTATGGCTATAATCGTAGCGGTTTACTTAATGACGTCTTACTCGTTGTGAATGGGATGACAAAAAATCTTATCAGTGTGGAAGCACGTCCCGGTCGTAATAAGACGGCAACCATTCATTTAACGTTATCGATTCAAAATCTATCGCACTTGAAACAAATTGTCGATAAAATTAAAACAATACCAGATGTTTATAGTGTTCGTCGAACAAATGGCTAGAAAGGGGTTAGTGGATTTTGCGAATTGTATTACAACGGGTAACGTCAGCGAAAGTAACCGTTGATGAGGACGTAGTAGGGAAAATTAACCAAGGATTTCTACTCCTTGTAGGTGTTAAAAAAGGCGATACAAAAGCAGAAGCTGATTATTTGGCAAAAAAAGTAGCTAATATGCGTCTTTTTGAAGATGAAGCAGGTAAAATGAATTTAGCATTAGCAGCTGTTGAAGGAGAGATTCTTTCTATATCGCAGTTTACATTACTAGCGAATACAAAGAAAGGAAATCGTCCAAGCTTTGTGGAAGCGGAAGACCCAACAGATGCGAATCGTCTATATGAATACTTTAATGAACAACTTAGAGCATATGGCTTGAAAGTTGAAACGGGCCTTTTTGGTGCCGATATGGCAGTTGAAAGTGTTAATGATGGTCCTGTGACGATTATATTAGATACAGATAATAAATAAAAAGAAGCCTTTATCAAGAAGCTCAGATGTTTGAGCTTCTTGATAATTAAAGGCTTCTTTTTTATTTGAAGTACTCGAGTAAAGCATTTTGAACGGCTTTCGCAACAAGTTCTTGGTATTTTTTGGTTTTAAATTGAGCTAAGTCATTATCGTTATTCATATAACCTAATTCTAACAATAGTGCAGGTTGATTATTTTCACGTAATACTTGATAATCGCCAAATTCAACACCGCGACTGATGAGCGGTAAGTTTTTAGCGAGTTCATTTTCAACGGCATTCGCTAATGGTAGATTTTTTTCATCATAGTAGTAAGTTGTCGTGCCGCTTGCTTCGTTACTATCTTCGGTAGAATCGTAGTGGAAACTAATAAAGACGTCAGCATTTGCGCGATTGCTTTTTTCAGCGATTTCAGACAGTCCTAATAGTTCATCACCTTGATGAGTTAAGATGACATTGGCACCTAAGTCAAGTAGGGCCTTTTGTACGTATTTGGCTGTTGCAAGTGTGACATTTTTTTCGAAGATTTTTCCATCATTACTTTGTGCTCCAACGTCAGTCCCCCCATGACCAGGGTCTAAAACAATAGTGGTTTCGGCAATGGAAGAGTTGACTGAATCTTGTTTTTTGCTAGGTTTAGCTGTCGCTACTACCCAGTTAGCAACATATCCTGTTTGATTATTTTTCGTTTCCACTTGGTACCAATCATCTTCAATTGCCAACACTTTTAATGTTTCGCCGCGGTCAACAGTGCCAATAATATCACTTTCTATGGAAGGAGATTGTCGCAGTTTTGTTTCATTTTGTCGAGCATATAATTGTTTGATTTTTTCAGTTGCTGGTTCTTTATTAGAATTCGTCGCTAGCGTGATTAAATCAGAAAAAACCCAACCTTTTTTATCGCCAACGGTTACTTGTGACCAGCCATTTTGTTCCATTGTAATCGTTACTTCGGTCTTTTTCTTTAATTGAGCAATTTCTTTACTTTCTTGATCAGGAAATTCTCGTAATTTAGTTTTGTTAGTGTTAATAAATGCTGGAATATTTGTAGCAGGTGTCGCATCTTCTTTCTCAACGAGCCAACTCGCTACCCAACCAGATTTTCCTTTTTCTGTTTTAACATGTAGCCATTCACTGTCTTCTTCAAGAACTCTTAGTTTTTGTCCTTTTTTTACTTGTGCCGCAATATCGTACTCAACACCCGGACCTGTTCTGACGTTCATAGCGGTAGCCACGACGGTTACAGATTTACTCAGGCTAAGGGTGGCATATATTATACCGATTATTATAATTAAAGCGAGATGGAGTCCCCACCATTTTTTGATTGTTTGCTTTTTTGTCATTTCGCTTTCACCCATATTACTATCTTTTAATTTTTATGATTTTGTCTATTATACCAAAAAAGGAGTAGAATATATAGCTTATAATGGTAATCATTCTTATTTTACTCTAAATCCAGATGAGAAAGTCTTGACAAATTGCTTTATGTCTAGTAGTTTAGAATATAATATTAAAAATCGATGATAGAAAGAGTAACCCTGCGAAAAGGACTCAGAAACAGGTACCTTGGCTGAAAGTGCCTGACTTTAGCAGAAGTGAAAGACATTCTGGAGATGAGTAGTGAAAAGCTATTCCGCTTACGAGGCGTTAGTCGGTTGAGTGGAAAGAAAATAGAATTTCTTTCAATTATAGGTGGTACCACGTATCGAATTATACGTCCTTGTGTAAAAACAAGGACTTTTTTTGTGCTTTTAAAGATGAAGGAGGAACTTTTATTATGGCATATCAACGTCCAAGAGGAACAGCAGATATCTTACCAAGTGAGGTAGGACAGTGGCAATATTTAGAAGAAACTGCTCGTTTATTATTTTCGGATTATCAATTTAAAGAAATTCGCACGCCACTTTTTGAACATTATGAAGTGATTGCACGGAGTGTTGGAGATACAACGGATATCGTTTCAAAAGAGATGTATGATTTCTATGACAAGGGAGATCGTCATGTTACGTTAAGACCAGAAGGGACGGCACCAATTGTTCGTGCTTTCGTTGAAAATAAACTATATGGTCCAGAGCATGCTAAACCGTATAAAGTTTTTTATATTGGTCCAATGTTTCGCTATGAGCGTCCAAAGTCAGGGCGCTTACGTCAGTTTCATCAAATCGGCGTTGAAGCGTTGGGTAGTGATAACCCCGCAACGGATGTAGAGATTATGATGATGGCAATGGATTACTATCGCCAGATTGGTTTAACATCTATTCGCTTAGTGATTAATTCACTAGGAGATCGTGAAAGTCGTCAAAATTATCGCACAGGATTGTTAGATTATTTGCGACCGCACTATGATGCGTTAAGTGAAGACTCAAAAAATCGTTTTGAACACAACCCTCTTCGTATTTTGGATAGTAAAGATGAAGGGGATAAGAAAATTGTTGAAAACGCTCCGTCCATTTTAGACTATCTAACGGATGAAGCGCGTGAGTATTTTGAAACGGTGAAAGAAATGCTGGATTATTTAGGCGTTTCTTATGAAATCGACCACCGTATGGTTCGTGGTTTAGATTATTATAATCACACTATTTTTGAGATTATGAGCGATGCCAAAGTATTTGGTGAAACGACGACGATAGGCGCTGGTGGACGTTATAATGGCTTGGTTGAAGAACTTGGCGGTCCAGACGTTTCAGGTTTTGGTTTTGGTTTAGGAGTAGAACGAACATTGTTAGCTGTTGCATCAGAAGGACACGAATTGCCTGAGCCAAAAGGAGTAAATGTCTATGTTGTAGGGATTGGCTCAGAAACGAATCTGGAAGCATTGAAACTAGTACAAACGATTCGCGAGTTTGGCTTTTCAGCTGACCGAGATGTAATGGGACGTAGTCCTAAAGCTCAGTTTAAAGCAGCTAATCGTTCTAACGCTGAAATCGTATTAACAATAGGTGAAACAGAGTTAGCTCAAAAAGAAGTAAAACTAAAAGTAATGGCAACACGGGAAGAGATAACAGTTCCCTTAGCAGAGATTTATCAAGATTTTAGTCATGTTTACCGTCAAGCGGTAGGGATGAACGGAGGAGAGAAGTAAATGAAAAGAACGATGTATTGTGGTCAAGTGACAAGCGAAAATATCGGCGAAACAGTCGTATTAAAAGGATGGGTTCAAAAACGCCGTGATTTAGGTGGCTTGATTTTTATTGATTTACGTGACCGTGAAGGGGTCGTACAAGTGGTATTTAATCCTGAAACATCTCAAGAAGCGTGGAAGATTGCCGACCAATGTCGTTCTGAGTATATTATCACGATTAAAGGGCACGTTGTTGAACGAGAAGCATCATCTGTTAATAAAAAAATGAAAACAGGTCAGATTGAAGTAGTGGGAGAAGAAGTTACGATTTTAAGTAAAGCGAAGACTCCTCCTTTTACAATTGAAGAATCAGGACAGGTTAATACGGATACGCGTTTGAAATATCGCTATTTAGATTTGCGTCGTCAAAAAATGTTCCAAAACTTAAAAATGCGTCATCACGTGACACGTAGCATCCGTCACTATTTAGACGAAGAAGGCTTTTTAGATATTGAAACACCTTATTTAGATAAGTCAACCCCAGAAGGCGCTCGTGATTATTTAGTACCATCGCGCGTACATGAAGGGCATTTCTATGCTTTACCGCAGTCTCCTCAGCTAAGAAAACAGTTACTAATGTCAGCAGGGGTGGACCGTTATTACCAAGTGGCACGTTGTTTCCGTGATGAAGATTTGCGAGGAGACCGTCAGCCAGAATTTACTCAAATTGATATTGAAACAAGTTTCTTAACAGCTGAAGAAATTCAAGAGCATACGGAAGCATTGTTAGCCTATGTGATGAAAGAAGTGAAAGGACTAGAAATTCCACGTCCATTCCCACGCCTTGCCTATGACGATGCTATGGCACGTTATGGTAGCGATAAGCCGGATACGCGGTTTGGTATGGAGTTAATAGACTTGGCAGAAGTCGTCGCGGATATTGACTTTAAAGTCTTTAAAATGGCATTAGAGTCGGGTGGGCAAGTTAAGGCTATTGTGGCACCACAAGCGGCAGACAAATATTCTCGTAAAGATTTAGATAATATGGGCAAAGAACTTTCTCAATACGGAGCCAAAGGATTAGCTTGGGTGAAAGTAACAGAAGAAGGTCTTAACGGTCCTATCGCCAAATTCTTAACAGCGATTGAAGCTAACTTACTAGAAGCAACTGCTGCAAAAGAAGGAGATTTAATCTTATTCGTAGCTGACAGTGCGAAAGTCGTAGCCGCTTCTCTGGGTGCTTTACGCTTGAAGCTAGGAAAAGAGTTAGGCTTAATCAATCAAGAGGCTTATAACTTCCTATGGGTCGTTGACTGGCCGTTGTTAGAATATGATGAAGATGAGGCACGTTATGTAGCGGCACATCATCCTTTTACAATGCCAAAAGAGTCGGATATTCCATTATTAGAGACGAAACCTGAAGAAGTTTATGCGCAAGCATATGACGTAGTGCTTAATGGATATGAGCTTGGTGGTGGGTCATTACGTATTTATCAACGCGACTTACAAGAAAAATTATTAGAAGTCGTTGGCTTTACGAAAGAATCGGCTCAAGCCCAGTTTGGTTTCTTACTCGATGCGCTAGAGTATGGATTCCCGCCACATGGTGGTATTGCGTTAGGTTTAGACCGCTTAGTCATGTTATTAGCAGGCGAGGATAATATTCGTGAAGTTATTGCCTTTCCGAAAAACGGACGTGCTATGGATCCACTTAACAGTTCACCAAGTGAAGTCTCAACAGCACAATTACAAGAATTATCGCTTTCGGTTGAAAAAGAAGAGGAATCTCCAGAGACAAACTAAAAAAATGTTTAATAAAGGACTAACAAGTAGAGTTAGTCCTTTATTTGTTAGCTGTTTCGTCTTATAATGAAGACGAGTATGAAACTAAAATATGAGGGGCGAAAACCAATAAATCAATGAAAACACGTCTAGTGAAAGTGTCGGAAAATGAGTATGCAACCAAACTGAGTGCAGCAGTCATCTATGCCATGATGGCGTCTGTCGCGTTAAATGTTTTTTGGCGACCGGGAAATATCTATGCGAGTGGGATTACAGGATTAGTGCAAGTTGTCACCACGTTGATTGAAAGAGGGATTGGGGTGACCCCCACATTCTCTGTTCTCTATTATGCGTTTAATATTCCTTTGCTTGTTTTAGCTTGGTTTAAAATCAGTCGAAAATTCACGTTATTTACCTTATTAACTGTCACCTTAACGTCTATTGCAATAGCGATTGTGCCAGTCACAGCACTCACAACTGACCCGATGATTTGTGCGTTGTTTGGTGGTGCGGTCAATGGATTTGGGATTGGTTTTGCGTTAAAAAACGGTATTTCCTCAGGTGGATTAGATATTATTAGCTTGACGATTCGGAAAATGACGGGCAAAACAGTAGGATCGGTTGCGATTGTTTTTAATGGTAGTATTGCGTTAGCAGCAGGTTTTCTATTTGGATGGCCTTTCGCGTTTTACAGTGTTTTGTCATTTTTTATTAGTGGGAAAGTAATGGACTCTGTTTATACGAAGCAACAAAAAATGCAAGTGACCATCATTACGGAAGATCCCGATAGTGTAATTGAATCTGTTCAAGAAAAATTGCGTCGAGGTATTACGATTATTCATGATGCCGAAGGGGCGTACAGTCGTCGCAATCAAACCGTCCTTTTTACAGTGATTACACGTTATGAAATGCATATTTTTGAAGAGGCTATGCGTGAGGCTGACCCACATGCGTTTGTGAGTTTGTCGGAAAACGTCCATATTTTAGGTAATTTTTACGATCCGGGAATGTAATTAGTATATTTTCATAAGATAGAATAGAACTGTGTTATACTAGTTAAAAGTATAAAATAAGGGAGCGATTATGTATGGCAATTGATTGGAAACAAGAAGTAGCAAAACGTGAAGACGATTTAATGAAAGACTTAATGGATTTATTACGCGTCCCGAGTGTTCGAGAAGATGATAAAGCCACTGAAGATGCCCCTTTTGGTCCAGGACCTAAAGCCGCATTGCTTAAGTTTTTAGAGATTGGTGAGCGTGATGGTTTTGTTACAAAAAATGTAGAAAACGTCGCAGGACATTTAGAATTTGGAGAAGGCGATGAAACACTAGGTATTTTTGGACACGTTGATGTGGTTCCAGTAGGTACCGGTTGGGATACAGATCCCTTTGAACCAGTGATTAAAGACGGTCGCTTATATGCGCGCGGTTCAAGTGATGATAAAGGGCCAAGTGTTGCCGCTTATTATGCATTAAAAATGATTAAAGAATTAGAACTACCTACTTCAAAACGCGTTCGTTTTATTATTGGAACAGATGAAGAAAGTAGTTGGAAATGTATGGAGCGTTATCTTGAAGTGGAAGAAACGCCTGATTTTGGGTTTGCACCGGATGCAGAATTTCCAATTATTAACGGAGAAAAAGGAAATGCTACAATTGTTTTATCTTTAGATGCGACTAATGGTGATAGCTATCAATTAAAACAATTCCAAGCAGGTTTAAGAGCGAACATGGTACCAGAGTCTGGAAATGCGGTCGTTGTTTTACCAGAAGATGCGGATGTAGATGCACTACAAAAAGCGTATGATGCATACTTAGAGCAAGAAAAAGTAACAGGAACAGTCGAAGTCAATGGTCGGGAAGCCACATTTTTCCTAAAAGGTAAATCAGCACATGGTGCGAGTCCAGCTTCTGGTGTGAATGGCGCGACTTACTTAGCTGCTTTCTTATCATCTTATGACTTTAAAGAGGGAGCAAAACGCTACCTAGATATGATTGCAAACTTCGTTCATCAAGATACTGAAGGTAAAAAACTTGGTATGGCTATTGTAGATGATGTGATGGGTGCTTTAACGATGAACGCTGGTCTATTCTCTTTTGAAGAAGGGAAAGAAGCAAGTGTCACACTTAATATGCGTTATCCAAAAGGTACGACAGAAGAAAAACTTGTCGCTAATATTGAAAAAAGCTTAGCAGATAGTGCGGTTCAGGTTAATTTACAACCTGGCGGTAAAGGACCACACTATGTACCAGAAGATGATGAACTTGTGAAGACGTTATTAGAAGTTTACGAAGAACATACAGGTCTAGAAGGTAAAGGACAAGTTATCGGTGGTGGAACGTTTGGACGTTTATTAGAACGTGGTGTGGCTTATGGCGCTATGTTCCCAGACAGTATCGATACAATGCACCAAGCGAATGAATTTATGGCAGTAAAAGATATTATCAATGCCACAGCGATTTATGCTGATGCGATTTATCGTTTGATTAAATAAGAAACAATACGTCTAAAAGAGATGGGAAACCATCTCTTTTTTTGACGAAAAATAAGCATTGCATTTTAAAAAGTTATAAGGTAACGTTATAAAGGATATAGAAAGGAGTGAAGAAAATGTGGTTTATACCTGCATTGGTTACTGTTTTAGCATGGGGAACAGCTGATTTGTTTTATAAGAAAGGTAATGATCCTTCAGAATCATTTAGCGCCTTTCGAACGGTTATCATGGTCGGTGTCGTGATGGGAGCACACGCTATTTTATATATGATGTTTTATAAACAAGTATCGTTTGAATGGTTTAACCTTATTAAGTATTTACCAGTTTCAACCATGTATATTTTATCGATGGCGATTGGCTATGTTGGCTTACGTTATATTGAACTATCGATTTCATCTCCCATTAGTAATTCATCCGGAGCAGTATCGGCGTTGCTATCATTTTTATTATTAGGAAGCTCGATGAGATGGGTACAATTTGTAGCGGTAGGCATGATTTCAATTGGTATTTTCTTACTGTCATATTTTGAAAAGAAAGAAGCAGACCGTGAATTAGCGGCTTCTGGCGAAAAAGTAGATAAAAAATATCAGACGAGTACTTTGGCGATTATTTATCCGATATTATATTGTTTAATTGATGGTTTAGGAACATTTTTAGACGGCTATTATTTAGAAACGAAAAAAATTATGTCTGAAGATCAAGCGTTAATCAGTTATGAAATGACCTTTTTCATAGTAGGAATGATCGCCCTTGTTTATTTACTTTTAGTAAAAGGACAACGTTTTTCTTTTTCTGGTGAAAAAAATCGTTTCTTTGCAGCCAGCTTTGAAACGCTCGGTCAATTTTTCTATGTGGGAGCGATTGCGAGTAACGCAATAGTGGTGGCGCCAATGATTTCATCTTATAGCATTGTGTCGGTTATTTTGTCGCGCATCTTTTTGAAAGAAAAATTAACGACTAAGCAGTATGCGGTTATTGCGATGATTATGGTGGCCATTGCGATACTTGGTTTTTATGATGGATAGGAGTGCTTAGGCACTCTTTTTTTGTCTCTTCAGATTCTTTTCTTGCTTTTTGTTATAATAGATATAGGTGATGAAAATGGAAAAGAAAAAACAAGCGTATCAATGGTTAGATGAAGCAAACGCTCCTGTTTTTTTAACAGGGGCAGGGGTATCTGTTCCTTCTGGGATACCTGATTATCGTTCAATGGATGGTGTTTATGCTGGCTATGAACGACCAGAATATTTGTTAAGTCACACGTGCTTGCAACAAGAACCGGATAAGTTTTACGAGTTTGTAAAGCAATTATATCATCCGGAAGCAAAACCTAATGTTATACATCGTGCTTTAAAAAAGTGGAGTGATGAAAAAGAAACAGCCACGATTATTACGCAAAACATTGATCAGTTACATCAAAAAGCAGGTAGTCAAAATGTATTGAATTTTCATGGAAATTTATATCAGATTTATTGTCAAAAGTGTCGAGAATCGGTGACGGCTGCTGCTTACTTAAAGAGTGATTGTCACGAAGGGTGCGGAGGTCGTTTGCGACCGAATGTTGTGTTATACGAGGAAGGACTGCATGAGCCAACGATTCAACAAGCTTTTTCAGCCATGATTCAAACGGATTTAGTAATGATTATTGGGACTAGCTTTCAAGTTTATCCGTTTAGAAGCTTGATAGATTATGTTCCTGCTCAGACACGGATTGTCGTGATAAATCGAGAACCGATACAGCTAGCACAGGAGCATCTTTATATCGCAGGAGATGCGAGTGATTTTTTAAAAATGACAGAGTTATAAGGAAGTGACACACTATGTTAAGAGAGCAACGAGAACGAATTGACCAGTTAGACCAACAAATTGTCGCGCTATTAGAAGAGCGTTTTGCTGTTTCACTTGAAGTGGGGGCGATTAAAGCGCAACATCAACTACCCGTGTTGGACGCAGAGCGTGAGCAAAAAATTATTCATCGTTTACGTGACAAAGTAACGAACCCTATTTTTGAAGAAGCCATTATACAGGTCTATCAAACATTAATGGATGCGTCTAAGACGTTGCAAACGCAACATCATGAAATAAAAGAGTGAAAGAAGGCGAGTAAATGAGTCAAATGATACCAAATGATTGGTTAGTTTTAGCGGATCATACCCATTTAGAAACCCCACGCTTATACTTACGTCCTGTTTCTTTAAATGATGCTTCCGCCATGTATCACTATGCATCTGACCCAGAAGTAACGGCCTTTGTTTTTGAACCGCATGATTCACTAGCCAATACCCGTCGTGATATTGCTCAGTTTTTTTTGAAAGAGCCTCTTGGAAAATATGGGATTGAGAAAAAAGATACTCGACAATTTATTGGAACTATTGATATTCGAATAGACCGTGTGAATCGCAAGGCAGAACTAGGTTATGTGCTAGCTAAAGAAGAATGGGGTCAGGGAATTGTGCCAGAAGCGGCGACACGACTCTTAGCCTTGGCTTTTGAAGAACTTGCCTTAGAAATGGTATTTGCTTTTCATGATGCACGCAATCCACAGTCAGGGCGTGTGATGGAAAAGATTGGAATGGTAAAACAAGGAACGATTGAAAATCACCGTCTGTTTCGAGGACGCCCAGTTACTGACCACTATTACGTGATGACGAAAACACGCTATCAAAAATTAATAATAGAGAAGGGTTAAAATATGACACTATTAAGTTTTAATCAAACAAGTTTTACGACAATGACGATACCGGGTCTAGATGAGAGAATGGCGAGTATTCGTGAACATATTCAACCAGTCTTTCAGTGGTACGGCAATCAAGCGGTAGACGTATTAACTGAAGAGCTTCAAGAACCAATGTATCTACATATTGCACAACATCGACGTCGGACGGCTAATGCCCCAGATTTTACTTGGTCGGCTATAAGTCACAGTAAAAGAGGGTATAAACGTTATCCGCATTTTACACTGGGAATTACCGCCACGCATATTGTGATATGGTTATCGTTGATAGACAATCCTGATGAAGAAGTTGAGATTGGCAAAACTCTGTTAAAAAATAGCGACTTATTTGATGATTATCTTGAAAAGTACCAGTTGAATTTAGACCATACGAAAAATGATTATGCGACACTAACGCGTGATAATTTAGAAAAAGGTCTTACACGATTTTGCCAAGTTAAAAAAGGCGAGTTTCAAATAGGTAGAGTATTAACAGCAGATGATGTAAGAACGCAGACATCAGAAGAAGTAGGACAGGTAATCATTGAAACCTATCAATCGTTACTTCCTATTTATCATTTAGCATGTAAAGTCCAACAAGAAAAAGGAGTGACTAAATAGTGGATGTAAAGAAGTGGTGCGAAGCGCTAGAGTTAATCCCCCATCCAGAAGGTGGCTTTTACCGTCAGACGGAAAAACATTCTCAGCAAATAGAGGCGAATGGCAGGTCTAGGGCCTTGTATACGAGTATCTATTTTTTGCTGACTGAGGAGTCGCCTTCGCATTTTCATCGTTTAAAATCGGATGAAATCTGGTATTTTCATCATGGAGAAAGCTTAAAAGTCCACTGTTTACACCCAGATGGTAGTTATGAAGCTATTCATTTAGGGTTGGATATAGCGGCGGGTGAAAGACTGCACGCGGTTGTGCCAGCAGGTACGATTTTTGCGTCAAGTGTTCCGAAAGATGCAGCGCTAGTGAGTTGCTTAGTCGCACCGGGGTTTGATTTTGCTGATTTTGAATTATTCACTCAAGCAGAATTATTAGCGGATTATCCAGCGTACGAAGAGATCATTTTAAACTATGCGTATGAAGAAATACCAAGAAATTAAAAAACAGATAGCTTCCTAAAGGTAGCTATCTGTTTTTCACTTTTACTCTGACATAGGACTATGTAAATACGCTCTAACTAAGCGTTCGGTCGCTTCGATAGAGGTTATATGAGTCCGTTCGTAAGCGTGACTGGCATCAATTCCTGCACCGACAAGCGCGTGTCTGACATCTGCGCCAGCTCTCATTGCCGCCGAAGCATCGCTACCGTAAAAAGGATAGATGTCCAGTTGATACGGGATTGTTTCATTTTCGCAAAGTTGAACAAGATGTTGTCTTAGTCCTAAATGATAAGGACCGCTAGCATCTTTGACACAGATGGAAGCAGAGTACTCATCCGTTTGTTGGTCATCGCCCATAGCTCCCATGTCGACCGCTAAATATTCCACAACGTTTTCATCAATGTTTGAGTTACCCCCGTAACCAATTTCTTCATTATTTGAAAAGAAAAAGTGTGTCGTATAAGGAAGGGATGTTTTCGTTTTTGCCAATTCGACTAAAATTTGTAATAAAATGGCGACACTGACTTTATCATCTAAATGACGTGACTTAATGAACCCTGTTTCAGTTATCACTGTTCGAGGATTAAAACTAATAAAATCTCCGACTTGAATACCAAGTGCTTTAGTTTCATCGGCATTCGTGACTTTTTCGTCTAGACGAATTTCCATATTCGTTTGATTACGCTCCGCTGTTCCTGCATCAGCATAGACATGGACGCTTGTTTGATGCATTAAAATTGTTCCTGTTATTTCTTTACCACTTTGTGTGTGGATAGTGCAATATTCCCCTTCAATCGCGTTATATTTAAAGCCGCCGATTAAATCTAATTTAATACGGCCGTCAGGTTTAATTTGACGCACCATAGCCCCTAGGGTATCGACGTGAGCGGTCACAAAGCGCGCTTGATTCGTGTCTTGACCTGGCACAGTGACAATGAGACTACCTTTTCGATTAAACGTTGGTTGATAGCCATGCGGGGTGAGAAAGTCACGGAGCCAAGCCATAATAGTTTGGGTGTTACCTGTTGGGGAAGGGATATTGGTCAGTTGAGAGACCAGTTGAATAGTTGAGTCTGTCATGAATAAAACCTCCTATGGTTAAATATTATCTCTTTAACGATAACAGAAGACGCTAAGTTTTAAAAGCGTTCTAACAACTGTAAGTGTTCTTTTTTCGGTTGTTAAGGGAAACGAAAAGGATTGCATTCAATGAAAATAAGCATTACAATGAAATGGACTATATGCAGAAGAAAGTTGGTTTAAAATATGAACAAACCGCAGAATTCGGTGGCCGAAACCAAGACTTTAAACTCTCAGGAGAAAATGGTGAGAGGGTCAATTTGGATGACTATCGGTAGTTTCGTTTCTCGTTTGCTAGGCGCTGCTTATATTATTCCATGGTATATTTGGATGGGAGAGCATGCGAAAGTCGCAAACAATTTATTTACTAAAGGGTACAATATTTATGCGTTATTTTTAATGATTTCAACGGCAGGGATTCCGGCAGCGATTGCAAAACAAATCTCACATTACAACTCTTTAAATGAATATCAAATTAGTAAGCGGCTGTTTAAACGCGCACTAACGATGATGGCGATTTTTGGGGTCGTCTGTGCCAGTGTGATGTATTTCGGAGCCCCTATTTTGGCGGGAGGAAATGAAAAATTAATTCCTACCATGCGTTCACTCAGTATTGCGATTTTAATCTTTCCAGTTATGAGTACATTGAGAGGCTTTTTCCAAGGGAATCATGACATGATGCCGTCTGCTTTATCTCAAATTGTCGAACAAATTGCGCGTGTCATTTATATGTTGGTCGCGACGTATACGATTATGCAAGTGATGAAAGGCGACTATGTTAAAGCAGTGACACATAGTACGTTTGCCGCTTTTATCGGTGCTTTGGCTGCGCTCGGGTTATTAAGTTGGTTTTATTTTAGATATAACAAGACGTTCAAAACATTGGAAGCTCAAAGTGCTAATCAAGTAGAGGTGCCACAAAATGAACTGATGCTGAATATTATTAAAGAAGCGATTCCGTTTATTATTATAGGCTCGGCTATTACTTTCTTTAAAATATTTGACCAGTACACGTTTGAACCAATTTTAAAATCGTTAACGAACTTTTCAGATATGCAAGTAGGCGAGTTATTCACGTTGTTCAGTGCCAACCCGGACAAGCTGACGATGATTACCATTTCGTTGGCGACGTCGATTGCTGTCACAAGTCTACCTTTGGTAACAGAGGCCTTTACGGTGAAAGACCGTGTGGGATTAGCAAAGCTGGTAAGTGATAATATTCAATTATTTTTCTTTGTGATGTTGCCTTCAACGTTTGGGATGATTGTGTTATCTTATCCGTTAAACACCATGTTTTATGAAGCAGATGCACTGGGAACGTCGCTTTTAGTTGAAGCTGCTTTGGTAGGGATAGTCCTTGGTTTTTATATTATTACCTCAACGACGCTTCAAGGATTATACGGTAATCAAATTGCTATTCGTATATTAGGTGTCGGATTTTTAATCAAAGTGTTATTACAGTATCCAGCTATCTGGTTATTTGAATCGTACGGACCGTTATTAGCGACCGGGATTGCCTTTTTAATCGCAGCATTGTTAAATGTGAGAGAAATCTATCATTTAACTCAATTTGATAGAGGATTAACTGCACGTCGAACGTTATTAATCTTTATTATAACGTTAGTCATGACGTTGGTTGCTTGGTTGACACGACAAGGTTTATATTTGTTGCTATCACCGACACGTAAGTTCCAAGCGTTTTTAATTATTCTTTTAGTTGCGGTTATAGGAATAGCTCTTTATGGCTACATCACGTTAAAGATTCGTTTAGCAGATAAATTATTAGGCCCTAAAGTGGCAAAATTAAGAACACGATTTCATATTAATTAAAAGATTGAAGAAAGTTACTCTTAGTGGGGTAGCTTTTTTTCATAGAAAGTGAGCGTTATATGCGATTAGATAAATTATTAAGTGAAGTAGGATATGGTAGTCGAAAAGAAGTAAAACAACTATTGAAAAAAAGCCATGTTACAGTGGATGGGGTACGTCAGCGAGATGGAAAATACCAAGTAAATCCTGACGAACAAGTAATATGTGTTGAAGGTGAGCAACTATTTTATGAAGCAGATGTCTATCTTTTGCTACATAAACCAATGGGGGTTATTTCGGCGACAGAAGATCCACGGCATCGTACGGTACTTGACTTGTTACCTGCTGATTATCAAAAAAGAGGGATTTTTCCAGTAGGACGTTTAGATAAAGACACGACGGGTTTATTGTTATTAACGAATAATGGTGATTTAGCTCACGCATTACTGTCTCCGAAAAAGAAAGTGCCAAAAACGTATTGGGCAAAAATAGCAGGAGTGGTAACAGAAGCCGATGTCACTTTATTTAAACAAGGGATGACTATTTCTGGTAACGAGTCAGTCGCGCCAGCACACTTAGTTATTGAAGAAGTGGATGAACAGGAACAAACGTCGGAAATTCGTTTAACGATTACTGAAGGGAAGTTTCATCAAGTAAAGCGGATGTTTGAAGCAGTTGATAAAAAAGTATTGCTCCTTCATCGGGAAACGATGGGGCCTTTAAAACTAACCGAAGATTTGACGGTTGGGACGTTTCGTGCTTTAACAACTGCCGAAAAACAAGCATTAGCCATTATATAAATAGAAGTAGTCTCTTTTTTTAATGAGACTGCTTTTTTTAAGCATAAAAGTTGAATACATACCCCGTACGGTATAATATGATTTTATCTTGAAAAAACAAAGGGAGGAACTTTATGTTTTTATTTAACCGTGGCCCATCGATTTCAGCAAAGGAATTGGAAGGGAAATTATCAGAAAGACCAACTATTGTCGATATTCGTCAGAAAGATGCGTTCCGTATGGGGCATATACCTGGTGCGCAACATATGACATTAGATAAATTACACCGTATGAAAGTGAAAGAAGGAGAACCTGTTTACGTCGTATGTTATTCAGGTATGAATAGTAAACAAGGTGTTCAAGTATTAGAGAGTCGTGGTATTAAGGCTTACAGCGTTAAAGGCGGCATGAATGGATGGACAGGACCTGTTAAAGGAGGAAATGTATAGATGAAAGTGATTATTGTAGGTGGCGTTGCTGGTGGGATGTCAGCAGCTACTCGTTTAAGACGTTTAAATGAACAAGCAGAAATTATCGTAGTGGAAAAAGGCCCGCATGTCTCTTTTGCAAACTGTGGCTTACCGTATCATGTTTCAGGAGAGATAGCTGACCGTGAGTCGCTGTTGCTCCATACTCCCGATAGTTTAAAAGCTCGTTTTAATCTTGATGTACGTGTCTCTAGCGAAGTGACGGAAATCAACCCTGATAATAAAAAAGTCGCAATTAAAAAAGGTGAGGAAACTTACTGGGAAACTTATGACTCACTTATTTTATCTCCAGGAGCACGTCCATTTATTCCTCCGATTGAAGGATTGGCAGAGGCGAAAAATGTCTTCAGTTTGAGAAATGTTCCTGATTTAGATAAAATCATGACTTACGTTAAAGAAACACAACCGAAAAAAGCTTTAGTGATTGGGGCTGGATTCATTGGTTTAGAGATGGTTGAAAACTTAGCCGAAACTGGTATGGAAGTGACGTTAGTCGAAAAAGCTCCTCACGTCTTACCGCCTTTAGATGAAGAAATGGCAGCATTTGTCCAAAAAGAACTAGTGGAAAATGATATTCGCGTGATTTTAGGACAATCAGCAGTTGGCTTTGAAAACGAAGGTAAAACTGTTCGTCTAGAAGATGGTAGTTTACTAGAAACAGATTTAGTGATTATGTCTGTCGGAGTTTTACCAGAAAATGGTTTAGCTGAATCAGCTGGAATTGAATTAGGAATGCGTGGCGGTATTTTAGTAGACGAGCATTATCAAACAAACGTTTCTGACATTTACGCGGTTGGGGATGCGATTATTGTTAAGCAACAAATTACAGGAGAAGATGCGATGATTTCACTGGCCTCTCCTGCTAACCGTCAAGGTCGCCAAGTGGCAGATATTATTTCAGGTGTAAAACGTAAAAATAAAGGCAGCATTGGAACAGCGATTGTTCGTGTCTTTAATATGAGTGCGGCTTCGACTGGTTTAAGTGAGCGTCAGGCTAAAATGGCTGGTTTAAACTATGCAGTTGCTCATACACGTGGAGCTGACCATGCTAGTTACTATCCAGGTTCTACGCCAGTGACTTTAAAATTAGTCTTTAATCCAGAAACCGGTCAAATTTACGGTGCACAAGGTGTCGGAATTAAAGGGGTAGATAAGCGTATTGATGTATTAGCTACAACGATTAAAGGCGGTTTAACTGTGGAAGATTTACCAGAGTTAGAATTGACCTATGCGCCACCATTTGGCGTTGCTAAAGACCCTGTCAATATGATTGGCTATGTGGCGTTAAACGTCATCGAAGGATTGACGACGTTAGTGCAATGGCATGAAGTAGAAGAAAAATTAGCACAAGGGGCTAAAATACTCGACGTACGTGTGCCAGATGAATTTACAGCGGGAGAATTTAAAGAAGCGGTTCACATTCCATTACCGCAATTACGTGAGCGTTTATCAGAATTAGATAAAGGCACACATTATATGATTGCTTGTGCGAGTGGTCAGCGTAGCTACATGGCTGAACGTGTATTAGTGCAGGAAGGTTATGATGTTAGCAATATGTCTGGTTCGTTTGCTATTTACAGTGTAGTAAAACCTGATATGATTAAATAAAGCAGGTGATAAAAATGCAATGCGATCAACGAATTATGAATCGTATGCGACGGGCTGAAGGACAAATGCGTGGTATTCAAAAAATGATGCTTGAAGAAAAAGAGTGTTACGATATCATGATGCAACTTTCAGCCGTTCGGTCGGGTATCGATAATATTATGGGAATTATGGCAGCAGAAAATATCAAAGACTGCTATGAAAATCCTTTAGAAGATGAACAGGCACAAGCCGAGCGACTTGCGCAAGCCGTCCAAATGATTCAAAAATTATAAGGGAAAATCAAACTTAAGAGAAATCTTAAGTTTGATTTTTTTCTTTCTCTGATTAGTTTACAAGGCGGAATGAATCTTATAGACTTAAGAAATAGGGAAGGGGAGTAAAAGAGATATGAAACGAAAACGAGGATTTGAAGTTATCCGTGATTATCAAGGAAAAGTAAACTTACCGAAACGAGCAACAAAAGGGGCAGCAGGTTATGATTTTGAGGCAGCAGAAGAAGTCATTATACCAAGTGTTTGGAAAGGCCAACTTGTTGAAATAGCTAAGTTAATTTGGCAAGGAAAAGGTGAAGGGAAAGAGGCTGAATGGCAAGCTATGTTAAAGCCCGTTCTGGTTCCAACCGGTATTAAAGCCTATATGCAAGAAGATGAATATTTACAATTAGCTAACCGCTCTAGTAATCCTTTGAAAAACTTTATAGTATTACCGAACGGCGTGGGAATTATTGATGCAGATTATTATAACAATGAAAAAAATGAAGGACATATTATGTTCCAATTTTTAAATTTTGGCTTAACAGATAAAGTGATAAAAAAAGGCGACCGAATCGGCCAAGGTATCTTTTTACCTTTTTTAAAAGCAGATGATGACCAAGCAGATGGAAAACGAACGGGTGGTTTTGGTTCTTCTGGCCAGCGCTAAGACTTCATCAAAGTTTCATGAAATGATTATGGGTTGTCTACACAAAAGTCACGTGTCTTATGTTAAAATATAGGAATAAACGTGCATAGAAATGAGGAGAAATCGTGGCGAAAAAGCAACGTACACAATTTGAATGTCAAGCATGCGGTTACATTTCTCCTAAATATTTAGGTAGATGCCCTAACTGCGGTGCTTGGAATGAAATGATGGAAGTGAAGATACAAGAAGAACCTGACCGTCATAGTCGCGTCAGCCTAGCTGGCAAGCGAACAACGGCTAAGCGATTAACAGAAGTGGCGATGGAAAAAGAACCCCGTGTAAAAACACAAATGGACGAGCTTAATCGTGTGTTGGGTGGTGGCGTTGTTCCCGGGTCACTTGTTTTAATTGGTGGAGACCCAGGGATTGGGAAATCTACGTTATTACTACAAGTTTCGCAACAGCTTAATCAAGCTGATGGCGTGGTTTTATACGTGTCTGGCGAAGAAAGTGCTGAGCAGATAAAAATGCGTGCGGAGCGTTTAGGGATTAAAGGCGATGATTTTTATATTTATCCAGAAACAGATATGTCTCAGATACGTCAAACTATCGAAGACTTACAACCAGACTATGTCATCATTGATTCCATCCAGACGATGATGCAACCGGAGATAGCCAGTGCATCAGGTAGTGTGAGCCAAGTCCGAGAAACGACTGCTGAGTTGATGCAAATCGCTAAAACTAATCATATTGCTATTTTTATCGTAGGCCATGTGACAAAGGAAGGCGCCTTAGCAGGTCCTAGAATGTTAGAACATATGGTAGATACGGTGTTGTATTTTGAAGGGGATCGTCATCATACCTTTCGAATTTTGCGAGCGGTAAAAAACCGTTTTGGATCAACAAATGAGATTGGCATATTTGAGATGGTGGAGTCAGGCTTACAGGAAGTCTTAAATCCTTCTGAAGTCTTCTTAGAAGAGCGATTAGACGGTGCGACTGGCTCGGCGATTGTGGTGTCGATGGAAGGCAGTCGTCCGATTTTAGCAGAAGTGCAAGCTCTTGTATCTCCTACTTTATTTGGAAACGCAAAGCGGACAGCGACTGGGTTAGATTATAACCGGGTGTCACTGATTATGGCAGTGTTAGAAAAACGAGCCGGTCTTTTGTTGCAAAATCAAGATGCGTATTTAAAAGCTGCTGGTGGTGTTAAGCTAGATGAACCGGCGATTGACTTAGCCATTGCGATGAGTATCGCTTCGAGCTACAAAGATACGGGAACTAGTGCTACCGAGTGTTTTATTGGCGAAATTGGTTTGACCGGTGAAGTGCGACGGGTGAATCGGATTGATCAACGCATTAGAGAAGCTCAAAAGTTAGGCTTTAAAAAAGTGTACGTACCAAAAAACAATTTACATGGATATACACCGCCAGCTGATATTGAAGTGGTTGGAATTGCCACCTTATCAGAAGCGTTAAGAAAAGTTTTTCCTTAATTTGAAAGGAGGTAGAAAATGTTAAAGAAAGTCTATAATTTACTTTTTGTCATAGCAGGCGTTAGTTTAGGTGTGACCATGCTACCTGCGGCGTGGGCTCTGATTGATTTAGAGTTAAATAAAACCATTAATAATCCTTTTACCAATGGTGTGATTGGGGCGTTAATATTTTTAGTCTTAGCCTTAGTTACTAGTCCCTCATTTTTCAAAGCCTTACGCAAATTAGAGGAAGCGATTAGTAAAAAAAGCTCACAATACTTGTTGTTTGGCGCTATTGGGACGATTATTGGTTTATTATTAGGGGTGCTCGGGTCATTCCCTCTTTATAGTATCGATATACCTTTTATCAGTAACGTGTTACCTGCATTTATTTTAGTTATTTTAGGATTCTTAGGATTCAATATCGGAACGAGCAAGATGGATGAGTGGCGTAAAATGCTTAGTCCTAAAAATCGTCGTAATCAAGAGGATGTCCTGGAGAGAAAAGCCGATGAGGCGTTTCGTCGTTATAAAATATTAGATACAAGCGTTATTATTGATGGTCGTATCTATGATATTGCGAAAACAGGCTTTATCGAAGGCACATTGCTTATCCCTAACTTCGTTTTATACGAACTTCAGTTTATCGCGGATTCGGGTGATAGCTTGAAGCGCGTACGTGGACGTCGTGGTTTAGATATTTTAAATGCTTTACAAAAAGAAGAAAGCGTCGATGTTGAAATGTACGATGGTGATTTTGAAGATATTACCGAAGTCGATAGTAAACTCATTCGCTTGGCAAAACTACTGGATGGCGTGTTAGTGACAAATGATTACAACCTTAATAAAGTGTCTGAATTTCAAAATGTTCCCGTTCTGAATATTAACGCACTTGCCAATGCAGTGAAGCCGGTTGTGATTCCGGGTGAGCATATGCGAGTCTTAGTCGTTAAGGATGGGACGGAGCGTCAACAAGGGGTTGCCTATCTCGATGATGGTACGATGATTGTCGTAGAGGACGGCCAACACTATATGAACAAAGAAATCGAAGTAGTCGTGACAAGCGCCTTGCAAACAGCAGCTGGTCGCATGATTTTTGCAAAACCAGCGCATGCGCAAAAGGGTATTAATCAAACGAATAAAGAAAATCACTCGGAAAAGAAAAAATAACAGTCATATGAAGGAATCTTCCTTTACTAAATCTGAAAATACTTGTAAACTTTAGACGTAAGCTGTTCATTACAGCATGGAGGAGAGAAATAACAATGTCAAACAAAGTACGCGTGCGTTATGCACCAAGTCCAACGGGACATTTACACATCGGGAATGCCCGTACCGCATTATTTAACTATTTATATGCGAAACATCACGATGGGGAATTTATCATTCGTATTGAAGACACAGATTTAAAACGTAATATTGAAGGTGGCGAACAAAGCCAGCTAGAAAACTTACAGTGGTTAAATATTGATTGGGTCGAGTCCCCGCAAAAACCAGGAAAATATGGTCCTTATCGTCAATCAGAACGTAAAGACATCTACTTACCGCTTATCGAACAGTTATTAATGAGTAACTTAGCGTATAAATGTTACTGTACTGAAGAAGAGTTAGAAGAAGCACGTGCTGCACAAGAGGCGCGTGGAGAAATGCCTCGTTATGCGGGTACATGTGCCAATCTAACGGCAGAACAACAAGCAAAATATGAAGCAGAAGGTCGCGATTACGTGATTCGTTTCCGCGCACCACGTAATAAATCTTATAGTTTTGAAGATTTAGTAAAAGGAACAATCACATTTGAATCGGATAGTGTTGGTGGCGATTTTGTTATCTTAAAACGTGACGGAATGCCAACATATAACTTTGCCGTTGTCGTGGATGACCATTTAATGGAAATCTCACATGTTTTACGTGGAGATGACCACATTGCGAATACACCAAAACAATTAATGATTTATGAAGCATTTGGTTGGACACCCCCAACATTTGGACATATGACGTTAATCATTAATAGTGAAACAGGTAAAAAATTAAGTAAACGTGATGAAACGATTCTTCAATTTATTGAACAGTATCGTGAATTAGGATATTTGCCAGAAGCGATGTTTAACTTTATCGCATTACTTGGTTGGTCTCCAGTAGGTGAAGAAGAAATCTTTAGTCAAGAAGACTTAATCCGTATGTTTGATGCTGATCGCTTAAGCAAATCACCCGCAGCGTTTGATGCGAAAAAACTTGAGTGGATTAACAATCAATACATGAAAAAAATGCCATTAGCTGACTTAGTCGAGATGTGTCATCCGTTCTTCGTTAAAGAAGGTTTACTATCAGAAAACTTGTCTGCTGACGAGCAAGCATGGTTAGAAAAATTAGTTGCGTTATATCAACCACAAATGAGCTATGCCGCAGAGATTATTGATTTAAGTCAAATGTTCTTTGATGAGCATCCTACACGTGACGCAGCTTCACAAGAAGTTTTAGCAGGCGAAACAGTTCCGACTGTGTTAAAAGCCTTCCGTGAACAAATGTTAGCGTTAGAAGAATTTGATGTGCCGTCAATCAAACAAGCGATTAAAGCTGTCCAAAAAGAAACAGGTGTTAAAGGGAAAAATCTCTTTATGCCAATTCGTGTAGCAGTTTCAGGACAAATGCACGGACCTGAATTAGGCGATACTATTTTACTTTTAGGAAAAGATAAAACAATCCAACATTTAGATGAAGCAATGAATGCTTAAAACACGTATGATAAAGAAGAAGTACTCGATGTATCTTTTTTAGAGAGTCTGTGGTTGGTGCAAACAGATAAAGATATCGTAGGAAATGCCTCTTTAAAGTGGGTTTGATGAAAAATTAGTAGTCAAGCACGGCAAACGACCGTTATCGTGAAAGGTCATCTTTTTGGTGACAAAAAAAAGTGGAACCACGTGAAAGCGTCTTTTGTTTGGATAAACAAAAGACGCTTTTTTTATACCAAGAAAGGAGTCTTGCTATGCGACGTATTAGAGAAGATATTCGGGCGATTAAGCAGAATGACCCAGCAGCAAGAACGAGTTTGGAAGTCATTTTAACTTATCCTGGAATTCACGCTCTTTGGTTTCATCGCGTTTCTCATTTTTTATTTAATCATGGCTTTAAATTACTAGCACGGATTAATTCACAAATTTCGCGTTTTATAACTGGGATTGAAATTCATCCTGGTGCTCAAATTGGTCGTCGAGTGTTCATTGATCACGGCATGGGGATAGTGATAGGAGAAACAGCGGTGATAGAAGATGATGTCAAGCTCTATCATGGCGTAACTTTAGGAGGGACGGGGAAAGAATGTGGTAAACGTCATCCAACTGTTCGAAGAGGAGCGATGATTTCAGCGCATGTCCAAATATTAGGTCCGATTGAAATTGGGGAATTTGCTAAAATTGGCGCAGCAGCTGTTGTTTTAGAATCGATTCCTGCGTATGCGACAGCCGTTGGTTTACCGGCGAAAGTCGTGCGGATAGATAAAGAGAAACAAGCTATAGAGGAGGCTAAAAATGATACAACTATATAATACTTTGACAAGAAAAAAAGAACCTTTTATCCCACAAAATAAAGAAGAAGTCACCATGTATGTGTGTGGTCCGACTGTCTATAACTACATTCATATTGGAAATGCACGAAGCACTGTCGCGTTTGATACGATTCGTCGCTATTTAGAATATCGCGGTTATCCTGTTAAATATGTTTCAAACTTTACCGATGTCGATGATAAGATTATTCGCACTGCTAAAGAACAGGCGATGTCACCTAAAGACTTAAGCGAAACCTTTATTGAAGCATATCAAGAAGATACAGCTGCTTTAAATGTCCAACCTGCTTGCTGTCATCCAAAAGTAACGGATCACATTGAAGATATTATTGCGTTTATTGAAGAGCTAATGGTTAAAGGTCATGCGTATGAATCGGATGGCGATGTCTATTATCGGACACGTTCTTTTGAAAATTATGGTCAACTAAGTCACCAGTCTTTAGATGATTTAGAAATCGGTGCGAGCCAGCGAACAGGCGATGAGCAATTGAAGAAAGAAGACCCGCTAGATTTTGCTCTTTGGAAAAAAGTAGCAGATGAAAAAGAACTTTCTTGGGAGTCACCTTGGGGGCCGGGTCGCCCTGGTTGGCATATTGAATGCTCTGTCATGGCAACAAAACATTTAGGCAATACAATTGATATTCATGGCGGTGGAGAAGACTTACAGTTTCCACATCATGAAAATGAAATTGCGCAGACTGAAGCGAAAACAGGTCAGCCTTTTGCAAAGTATTGGCTACATAACGGGTATGTGACAGTGGGCGAGCAACAAGAGAAAATGAGTAAGTCATTAGGTAATTTTGTCACGGCACATGAGCTCTTGAAAAAAGAAGACCCACAAGTCATTCGTTTTGCGTTAGCAACGACTCAATATCGTCGACCTATTCCGTTTAATGAAAAAACTTTAGCAAGTGCTAAAAGTAATTTACAACGTATTCGATTGGCTGTGAAAAACAGTCAATTTCGTTTAGCTACTGCAGCAGAAGCGTTGCCAGATGATGCAGATATGTTAGCTTATATTGAAGAAATAGAGCAACGGTTTATTCAAGAAATGGATGATGATATTAATACGGCAAATGGTATTACCGTCATTTATGAATTTATTTCATGGATTAATCATTATTTAGAAAAAGAAGCTGTTTCCGCAGTGGTTTTAAAGACTTTACTAGAACGTTTGACGGTGATGATGACGATTTTTGGAATTGAATTAAATGAAGAAGCCGATACAGAGAGTGATGAACGAATTGAAGGGTTAATTCAAGAACGTAATGAAGCAAGAGCGAATCGCGATTTTGCTCGAAGTGATGAGATTCGTGATTTGTTAAAAAATGAGGGGATAGTCTTGGAAGATACAGCACAAGGCACCCGTTGGAGACGTGAGTAAATGAGTCAATCAACACAACAGTTTGAATTACTAAATGGTTTAGCGTTAGCTTATATCGGTGACGCTGTGTATGAGGTGGCGATTCGCGATTATTTGATTCGACAGGGGAATACGAAGCCAAATATGTTGCATCGTAAAGCTACCCGTTATGTTTCGGCTAAGGGGCAGGCGTGGTTGATTAAGTCAATGATAGAGGAAGCGATTTTAACCGATAGAGAAGCAGAAATTTATCGACGCGGTCGAAATGCGAAAAGTCATACAACGGCTAAAAATGCTGACGTGATGACCTATCGTCATTCCACAGGCTTTGAGGCGTTATTTGGGTATTTACATTTGACGGAACAACAGCAACGCTTAGAGGAATTAGTCGCGTATTGTATTGAAAAAGTGGAGGAAATACATGGTAAAAAATAAAAAAAGAATGTCGCGTAATGACAGAGTAGACTCAAAAGAAAATGAGCAGACGACTGATTTCGTGATGGGGTTTTATGGCGTTTTAGAAGCACTAAAAGAAAAACGCGGCAATAAGGTGTTTATTCAAGAAGATGTAACAGGACGTCGTTTTGATGAGGTAAAACAGATGGCCACAAAAATGAAAGTACCGGTTCAGTGGGTTCCTAAATCAAAACTGGATAAATTGACGGATCATGGTGTGCATCAAGGTGTCGTTTTAGGGGTGACGCCATATGAATACTTGAGCTTAGAGGAACTAATCGAGCAAACTAAAAAAACAGAGCCGTTTTATTTGATTTTAGACGGGATTGAAGATCCGCATAATTTTGGTTCTATTTTACGGACGGCCGATGCGACAGGGGTTGACGGTGTGATTATACCTAAACATCGAGCAGTTGGTATTACGTCAATTGTTTCAAAGACTTCTACGGGAGCTGTTGAGCATATTCCAGTCGCTCGTGTCACAAACTTATCTCAAGCAATCAGTACTTTAAAAGAGCAAGGGTTTTGGGTGTTTGGTACGGATATGGAAGGCACTGACTATCGTCATTGGCAAGTACAAGGATCGATTGCCTTAGTTATTGGTAATGAAGGAAAAGGGATTTCACCAGGTTTGAAAAAAGAACTGGATGAAGTTCTTACAATTCCAATGACAGGACACGTACAAAGTTTGAATGCGAGTGTTGCAGCTGGTATTATGATGTATGAAGTTTACCGTAAACGTTATTAAAAAAAGGAGGAGCTGAGATGAAACGCCAAATTTTAATCGTAGATGGCTATAATATGATTGGTGCTTGGCCGGAATTAGTCAAACTGAAAAATCAAGATAAGCTATCGGACGCGCGAGATTTGCTGCTTTTTGAGTTGTCCAATTACGGCAAGTTTCGTGGGATTGAAATCGTGGTCGTATTTGATGCTCAGTTTGTACCTGGTATCCAACAAACGTATCAAGAGTTTGAACTGACTGTTGTTTTTACTAAAAAAGACGAAACGGCTGATAGCTATATTGAACGTGTCGCAGGAGAATGGGCGGCACGTTTTGTCCAAATCACAGTGGCTACGAGTGATTTAGCTGAGCAGTGGTTAGTTTTTTCAAAAGGAGCTTTGAGAAAGTCGGCCTTTGAATTGTATAAAGACATGCGTGAGACGAAAGAGTCAATTCGTGACGAAGTGATTGAATCACAATATAAGAGATACAATCGCAATATTCCGTGGTCGCTGTCAGATATGAAACAACTAGAGTCCTTAAGAGATGATTTATCGAATTAAACTTAAGTAAAGAAGCTGTGAAAAGTTTCTTTTACTTAAGTTTTTTTTTACGTTACAATGGATAAGTAAACGATAAAGGAGATGAGATTGTGTCACGAGTGAAACAAATAGCACCAGGATTTTTAGCGTGTTTAGTGATTGCGTTGGTCGCTCAAATGATTGGAAGCCAAGTACCGCAGATAGGGGCAGCGCTTTTTGCTATTTTATTAGGAATGGCGTGTGGTAATACCTTTTTAAATCAAAAAAATTTAGATGTAGGTGTAAAATTTTCTGAGAGTAAATTGCTTGAAATATCCATTGCTTTGACCGGTTTGACGCTCAATGTGATGGAAGTCATGGCGATTGGCTGGCATGGTGGACTTTTTATCGTGCTTCAGATGACTCTTACGATTGTGGCGGTTTTTATGCTAGGGCAGTTATTAGGCTTTACCCGCAAGTTTTCATTATTAATGTGCGCAGGTAACGCTGTTTGTGGCTCATCAGCAATTGGAACGGTGAGTCCGATTCTTGGTGCTGATGAGAAAGATAAGGGGATTTCCATTACAACGGTCAATTTGACGGGAACAGTTTTAATGGTGTTTTTACCGATAATGACGGGCTGGTTGTATCAACATGACACTGTCCAAACAAGTGCCATGATTGGTGGAACATTACAGTCTATCGGACAAGTCATTGCTTCGGCTAAATTAGTGAATGACGATGTGACGCAGTTTGCGACGGTCTTTAAATTGTTACGTATTGTCTTGTTAGTTGTCGTTGCGATGGTATTTGCGAAGATAAATACAGCAGAAGACGGCCCGTTGTTTCGAAAAGAAACAGATAATGTAACCAAGCGAGTAGGCATACCCTGGTTTATTTTAACATTTATGATATTATGCTTAGTAGTAACGCTAGTGTCTGTTCCGTCGATAATAAGTGTCGTTGCTAAAAAAATAAGTAATCAATTTGAGATTATTGCTTTAGCAGGAATTGGCATGCGTGTGAAGTTTAAAGATTTAGTAAGAGAAGGTCCGCGTTCTATGATGTTTGGCTTGTTGACAGGTGGCATGCAAATAGGCATGGCGTGGCTTTTAATTAAATGGTTGTTTTAAAATCTATTTTGCGAAAATGTTGGAAATTTGGTATTATATAGAAGGTTTCAATACAAAGAAAGAGGGTGTAGAGAATGGCAGGACATTCCAAGTGGAATAACATCAAAGGCAGAAAAAATGCCCAAGATGCTAAAAGAGGAAAAATATTCCAAAAATTATCGCGTGAGATATACATGGCAGCAAAGAGTGGTGGACCTGATCCGGCTACAAACCCATCTTTACGATTAGTACTCGATAAAGCACGCTCAGCGAATATGCCAAATGATAATATTCAACGTGCGATTAAAAAAGCGACGGCTTCAGGTGCGGGCGAGCATTATGATGAAGTGACTTATGAAGGTTATGGTCCAGGAGGCGTAGCGATTTTAGTGTATGCTCTAACAGATAATCGAAATCGTACGGCTAGTAACGTGCGTGTTGCCTTTACTCGTAATGGAGGCTCGCTAGGAGAAACTGGCTCGGTTAGTTATATGTTTGATCGTAAGGGTTATATCGCGATTGAGCGTGAAGGACTAGATATAGATGAAGATACGATGATGATGACCGTCTTAGAAGTCGGTGCTGACGATTTACTGACATCAGATGAAGTCTTTGAAATCTATTGCGAGGGAGCTGAGTTTACTAGTGTTCGAGATGCTTTAGAAGCAGAAGGATTTACCCTAGCTCAAGCTGAGTTAACGATGGTGCCACAAAATGAGATGACCGTTGAAGGCGAAGCATTAGAGAAATTAGAAAAACTAGTAGATGCTCTTGAAGAAGACGATGATGTGTCAGATGTTTACACATCTGCTAATTTATAAAAACAGTCGAAAAAACCACAACATTACACGTTGTGGTTTTTTTGTCGTTTATTGAGTTTAGTTTGCGAATCTATTAGTTAGATGGGGAAAATAATGAAGAGAGGAGGGAGTTATGAACGTTCAGGAGCAAGTCTATCACTTATTAAAAGAAGGGTATAGTCAAAGGATTAGCGATATTTACTTATTTCCTCATCCGAAAGGCTACCAAATTACTTTTCGTCAAAATAATCAACAACGTCTTTATCGCCAAATAGATCAGTCATTAGGAGAAAAAGTTTTAGTTCATCTCAAATACTTGGCGGATATGGACGTTGCGGAGAAAAGGCGAATGCAAGTAGGTTCAGCAACGTATCCTTTAGATGAAAAAGTCGCTCTAAGATTACGTTTTTCTACCGTAGCAGATTATCAAAATCGTGAATCAATGGTTGTTCGCTTTCTATATACTGCTGAATATGGTGGAACTTTTATCACTTTTTTGCCAAAAATGTATCAAAAATTATTGAAAGAAAGTCGAAAAAGTGGCTTGTATTTATTTTCAGGGCCAACCGGTTCTGGAAAAACGACGACGATGTATCATTTGGCCCAGCATCTAGCTGAAAATCAGCAAGTGATTACGATTGAAGACCCGGTTGAGATGGATCAACCCGAATTTTTACAGTTACAAATTAACGAAGCAATCGAAGCGACATATGAGCGTCTTGTTCAGCTATGTTTACGGCACCGGCCCGATATATTGATAGTAGGGGAAATACGTGATGAACAAACTGCTCGAGCTGTTGTAAGAGGCGCATTAACAGGGCATACTATTTTTTCGACGGTTCATGCAAGTGATGGGCCAGGAGTATGGCTACGTTTGATCGAGCTAGGTGTATCAGCTGAGGAATTGAAACAGTGTCTAAAAGGAGTGACATATCAACGATTATTGCCAATACACTGCCCATACTGTGAAAAGGGGTGTTCAGGCTACTGCCCGACTAAACAGGTAGGCGTATTATATGATTCTTATTTTTTTGAAAAGAAAGGAGAGGTTCGTGAAATATTTCAAGCGAAAGACCGTTGGAACGAACGACTCAAAAAAATCTGGGCTTTGGGCTATATTACAGAAGAAACGTACTTGGCATTTCAACACTAGCGCTCAGTATCATTTAAAGCGCTCTGCTCGCTATGATTTTGTGTCCTTACTAGCGAAGCTTTTAGAAAATGGTTTTAGCTATCAAGAAAGTTTGTCATTTCTTCAAAAGATTTGGCCAGAACCCCATCAGTTTATTGAACAATTACAAACCATGTTGAAAAATGGGCATCCGCTATACGAAGGCTTTAAAACACTTGGTTTTTCTGCACAACAAGTGGCACAGTTGTACTTTGCTGAGAGGCACGGTGATTTTGTGGGGACGTTACATCATGTGGCTAAGCAAATGAGAGATAGCGAGAAACAGCGACGCAAGTTTTATCAAGTAATGACGTATCCATTGATTCTATTTATATTTTTAATAGGAATGTTTGGTTTTATGCGAGGGGTGTTATTACCACAACTGCAAACCTCTATTGAAAATCCACGTGATAATTTAGGCGTAAAAGTAATTACCTATGCTCCGACTTTTTTAATCGGGGTGTTACTAGGAGGACTAGTGATTTTCTTGCTATGTCGTTATATTTTAAGAAATAAAACGGCCTCCCAAAAGATGAACTTATACAGCCGTTTGCCATTGTTGGGCACGTGGCTAACTGACTATGTTACCTCTTTTTTTGCTTATGAGTGGGGGAAGTTATTAGTGCTGGGCTTACCACTACGGGATGTTTTTTCGTTGATGAAAGCAGAAGGGAGTACCCCTTTAATGAAAGAAATGGGGACGACGTTAAGTCAGGCATTAGAGTCAGGTGAATCGTTGAGTGAGCCATTTCAATCCTGGCATTTTGTTTTACCTGGATTTAAATTAATTTTATTAGAAGGGGAAGTCACAGGGAAGCTAGGAAAAGAATTGCAAATTTATGGACGCCGCGTGTGGCAACAGTTAATGCGAAAAATAGAAAAAGGGATACAGTGGGTTCAACCGCTAGTGTTTATTGTAGTGGCAGTACTGATTATTTCGATTTATGCAGCTATTTTATTGCCAATGTATGATGCAATAGGAGGAATGGAGTAATGTTAGCAAAAAAAAAGAAAAAGTATCAAGGCTTTACATTATTAGAAATGCTAGTCGTTATCTTAATCATTAGTTTTTTAGTTATGTTAGTAACACCTAAATTAGTCGAACATGGAAAAAAGGCAGAACAGAAAAGTGACGCGGCATTTGAACAAGTTGTTAAAACGCAAATCGAGTTGTATCAATTTAACGAAACAGATGAAATAAGCGTTGATAATTTAATAAATAAAGGGTATTTAGATAACAAGCAGATAAAGAAAGCACAAGAATTAAACTTATTACAGGGGATTAGATGAAGCAACATCATAAGTTCGGAGGCTTTACTCTGCTAGAGGTTTTAATCGTTTTAACATTGACGCTTATCTTAGTAGGGTGGCCTATCATTAGCTATCAAAAGTGGATGGCACGTTATCACGTGCATGACTTTTGTACTCATTTCGAAACAGTATATAAGCGATGTCAGCAAATGGCGATGTTAACCGGTCGGCCGGCTCGTTTGAAACTCAATCGGTCAAAAAGATGTATTGAAACAGAAATGGTTGAGTTAACAGGTGATAGAGTTTTTGATAGCTGGGTGGTGCCGTCAGAAGTTACCATGCAATCGAACACGACGATTATGTTTAATGGAACGACAGGCAATCTTGCCCATCCTGCTTTAACTGTATACTTTTACAATGAAATCGACAAACAGTCAATTACTTATACGGTAAACGTGGGGAGTGGGAAACTTGAAAAAAAAGAGAGGTAATATAGGATTTCAGGGGTTTATTCTACTGGAAAGTTCAATCAGCTTGGGTATTTTATGTTTGGTAATGCTCAGTTTGTTACCTATTATCGTTCAAATGAAAGAACAGACGGCAAAGTGGCAAAGAAGGACTGACGCTGCTCGTTTGGGCTATGAAAGTAGTCAACGGCTGATGAAAGAAGATAATGTGCATACAACTATTACAAATGACGGAAGACAATATCATATTCAAGCGAGTATTGGCAGTCATGAAAAGGGGCGGATAATGATTGAAACTCATTCCCCAGTAGAGAAGTGGCTTATTTATGAAAAATAGTAGCATGAGAGGTTTTACGTTGCTTGAAACCTTGATTGGCATGCTTTTGTTGATAGCAGGCACTTACTTTTTTTCAACCATCATGGCTCAAACAACGGAGCTTTTTCAGCCTAAAACAGCTCAAAACTACTATGAATGGCAAACGTTTTTATTACAATTAGAACAAGAACTGAAAAATAAAAAGGAATGCCAAGTTGTAGCTAATCGCTTAGTGACTAAAGAAGAAACGTCAGGTGGCTCAGAAGCTATCGTTCAGTATGAATGGTATCGAACAAAAGTAAGAAAAAGGCGAAGTGGTATGGGACATCACGTTTTACTTACGAATGTAGAAAAGTGGACGCTTGACAAGCAAGGGCGTCGTTTAATGATAGAGGTCGCTTTTTCTGACGGGCATCGCTATTCTGGGAGTGTGTTAATTGATGAAAAAGAATAAGCCTTATGATGGGATGGTTTTGTTTACTGTACTAGCCTTGCTTAGCATCTATTTTGCAGTGGTCTTTCAGTTTATCGGATTTTATCGTGAACACCAAGCTCAATTAAGTCAGCTCGTTCATTTTTATGAGATGAAAACATTGGCTAATTTGAGTTATCGACGGGTGTCGTCTCAAGAGGCTACCCATGCCCAAACGCTAACCTTTAATAAAGGACGCGTGATATTTGAACCACATACGGATGAATGGTCTTTTGAGGTGAGTTTGAATACAGGCGAAACGCGGCGCTTTTATCATACCCCACCTCAGTTATCTCATACAGAAGAAACAAGTGATACTGAAAATACTGAAAATAAAGAACAATCAGTCAAGCAGCAAACCACCGTTTCTGAAACCGAGAAAACATGTTCGACAAGAGATGATATTGATGAGTGAGCGTGCATGCATGATACAAGCTCGTAACGTAACATATTAATTGCAAGATTCTCATTATCGTGTATAATTAGGGATGAATCAACTCATAAGGGAGTAACTGGCGATTAGTTCGTGGCAACATCACCATCACTGAAAGAAATTTCTGGTGTTGTCTTAAACAGTGAGACTTATGTATGGACAAATTGCTCATACATAGGTCTCTTTTTATTTTTTTATGAGAAAATATACATGAAAATAGGAGGAAAAAAGATGTCAGAACATGAACGTAAGAAACAATTAGTGGATACGTTTTATACACAAACTGAAGAAGATGTTTTGAAAAAACTGGAAACATCTGCTGAAGGTTTGAGTAGTGCGGAAGCTGAGAAGCGTTTGTCAGCTTATGGTGCCAATGAACTGGATCAGGGTAAGAAGAAAAGTTTATTTTCAAAGTTTCTTGATCAGTTTAAAGATTTAATGATTATTATCTTAATCGTTGCGGCTGTATTATCAGGTTTTATGGGCGATTCTGCTGAAGCAATTATGATTATTTTAGTTGTATTATTGATGGCAATTTTTGGTGTGGTACAAGAAGCGAAAGCGGAGCAAGCAATCGATGCTCTTAAGAGTATGTCAACGCCAAATGCGAATGTTTTACGTGATGGAAACGCCAAAGTTGTTAAAAGTACCGAAATAGTACCGGGAGATGTGGTCTTGCTAGAAGCAGGAGATGTTGTGCCGGCAGATATTCGCTTGATAGAAGCGAATTCACTGAAAATTGAGGAATCGGCATTGACCGGGGAATCAGTTCCAGTTGAAAAAGACAGTCAACAGTTGATAGAAGTGGATGCTGGAATCGGTGACCGTGTAAATATGGGGTACATGAATAGTAATGTTACCTATGGTCGTGGTGTAGGTGTCGTCACTGGTACCGGGATGAACACTGAAGTAGGTAAAATTGCGACGATGTTAGCAGACGCAGATGAAACGAATACGCCACTGAAAGAAAACTTAAATGAGTTAGGTAAGTGGTTAACCATCGCTATTTTAGTCATCTGTGTGGTGATGTTTGGTGTAGGGATGATGAATGGTGGTAAGACATGGGTTGAAATGTTGCTAACTTCTGTTTCATTAGCTGTAGCAGCTATTCCAGAAGGATTACCAGCGATTGTTACGATTGTTTTAGCGCTTGGTACACAGCGAATGGCTAAGCGTAACTCTTTAGTAAGAAAGTTACCAGCGGTAGAAACATTAGGAAGTACGGACATTATTTGTTCAGATAAAACAGGAACGTTAACTGTCAATCAAATGACGGTTGAACAAATTTTTACGAATAATGAAATTCATGCAGAAAGCGATACAGTTCCAACGGATAATTTAACGTTAAAAATTATGAACTATTGTAATGACACGAAATTTTCTTCTGAAGGAGAGTTAATTGGTGATCCGACAGAAACGGCGTTAATTAAATTTGGACTGAAACATGCGTTTGATGTGCGTGAAGCCTTAAAACAAGAGCCACGTGTAGCAGAGCTGCCGTTCGACTCTGAACGTAAATTGATGACGACTTATCATCAACTAGCTGACGGTCGTTTCTTAGTAGCAACTAAGGGAGCACCAGATGAATTGTTAAAACGTTGTATATCTTATGATGTAAATGGCGATATTCGTCAAATGGACGATGCACAGCGTGACTTAATCTTGTCGACCAATACACAACTTGCAAAACAAGCACTGCGTGTGTTAGCAATGGCTTATAAAATTGTCGACCATGTTCCAGAAAACTTAGTACCAGAAGAAATTGAAAAAGATTTAATTTTTTCAGGTCTTGTCGGAATGATTGACCCAGAACGTGAAGAAGCAGCTGAAGCCGTTCATGTGGCAAAACAAGCGGGGATTCGTCCTGTGATGATTACAGGTGACCACCGTGATACTGCCGAAGCGATTGCAATTCGCTTAGGTATTATTGAAGAAAACCAACATGAAGCTGTTATTACAGGGGCTCAGTTAAATGAAATGTCAGATGATGAATTTGCTAAACGCGTTCATGAATTTTCAGTATATGCGCGCGTGTCACCTGAACATAAAGTAAGAATTGTTAAAGCATGGCAAACTGAAGGTAAAGTAGTGGCGATGACGGGAGACGGTGTCAACGACGCGCCTGCTTTAAAAACAGCTGATATTGGGATTGGTATGGGAATTACCGGAACGGAAGTTTCAAAAGGTGCTAGTGACATGGTACTAGCGGATGATAACTTCTCAACCATTATCGTAGCAGTTGAAGAAGGACGTAAAGTCTTCTCAAACATTCAAAAAACGATTCAATACTTACTGGCTGCAAACTTAGGGGAAGTTTTAACACTATTTATCGCGACCTTACTAGGTTGGGATACGCTACTACCTGTTCATCTATTATGGATTAACGTGGTAACGGATACCTTCCCAGCGATTGCCCTTGGTTTAGAACCAGCTGAACGAAATGTGATGCAACAAAAACCACGCGGTCGTAATTCAAACTTCTTCTCAGGTGGTGTGTTAAGCAGCATTATTTATCAAGGGATTTTAGAGGCAGGCATTACGTTAGGCGTTTACTTATTCGCGATTGCGTACCCTGTTCATCAAACATACAATGAAATCCATGCTGATGCGTTAACAATGTCCTTTGCGACATTAGGCTTGATTCAATTATTCCATGCCTTTAACGTAAAATCTGTCCACCAGTCACTCTTTAAAGTGGGGCCATTTAGAAATAAGAGCTTTAACTATGCTATTTTGTTATCGTTCATTCTATTAGCCATTACGATTGTGATTCCAGGATTTAATGATTTATTCGAAGTCGCTCATTTGGATACACATCAATGGGCAGTCGTTGCCGGAGCATCCTTCTCAATTATCCCGATTGTAGAAATTGTGAAGTTCTTCCAGCGCAAGACGTTATATAAATAAAGAGTACAGAATAAGATAATTTTGACTGACATTCGTTGAGAAACGGATGTCAGTTTTTTATTAGGCTAATAAGGCTAAAAAAGTGATGCGAATGATTGCGTGACCACTGTAAAATTTGATATAGTAAGTAGGCAAAAGAAAAGAAAGATGAGGCAAGAAAAATGCGAGGAAATTTAACTTACTATGTTCAAAAAATTAATGATATTGTGACATTGACTGAGCAAACGGGTGAAGAAATGAATCCGTTTTTTGAAACACTTAGAGGAGCGATTGATGAAGATACGTTATCAGAACTTACATCTTCTCAATATGAAGAGATTAAAGCTGCCTTTGCGAAAGGGACGGCTGTGTATGAAGCACAACTAGCTATCATTAAAGACTTACGTCCGCCAGCAAGAGTTCTAGGAATCCATAAAAAGCTAGAAAAAGCTTATAGTCAGTATGTTTTGGCGTGCCAGTCGATGGTAGAATCGATAACAGATGAGTCAGTAGATGTGAATCAATTTAATGAATCAGAAACAAAACAAGATGCAGAAACGGATACGATTGCTTTTTGTATTCAACGCATGACGCAATTACTTTTAAAATAACCCTTGTTTTTTTACTGGACAATTCATGCGAAGCCGTGTATGATGTATGTATAACCAACAACAACCTTTTTATTTTTCATTTTACTCTCATCCTAAAGAGTAAAATACTCCTTTTTCCACTGCTGATATGATTAGCAGTGGTTTTTTTGTGTTATGATAAAATAAGTTAAATGACATGACTAGTAAAGTGAGGTTTGAATATGACAGCGACGTTAAAAAAACAAATTATAGCAGAGAGTAAGAAGATAGGGATTGATAAGATTGGCTTTACGGATGCTAGTCCATTTGCTCACTTAGAAGAAAGTCTTCATGAACAAAAAGCTGCGGGACATACGACAGGCTTTGAACATCCAGTGATTGAGGAACGTCTTTATCCGGATAAAATATTTGATAAACCCGCTTCGATTATCTCGATTGCTTTAGCTTATCCTACTAAAATAAAAGAGAAAGCCCCTCGTGTGAGAGGTGAACGACGAGGTAGTTTCGCCCGTGCTTCTTGGGGGACAGACTATCATGATATTTTGCGAGACCGTATGGCAAAATTAATTGCCTTTATTGAAGAAGTCGCGCCTAACTCTGCAGAACTTTCATTTAAACCCATGGTCGATACGGGGGAATTGATTGACGTAGCTGTGGCACAACGAGCAGGGCTGGGTTTTATTGGAAAAAATGGTTTGTTAATCACGGAAGAATTTGGATCTTACGTTTATTTAGGTGAAATTATTACGAATATCCCTTTTGAACCAGATACACCGATTGAAAATCAATGTGGCAGCTGTACAAAGTGTATTGATTTTTGCCCAACTAGTGCGCTACTAGGAGACGGTCGGATGAATGGTCAGCGTTGTCTATCTTATCAAACGCAAACGCGTGGAATGATGCCGGAGGAGTATCGAGAGAAAATCCGAACTGTCATCTATGGGTGTGATATTTGTCAGCAAGTTTGTCCGTTTAACAAGGGCAAAGATTTTCATTTTCATGAAGAAATGGAGCCTGATCCAGAAGTCGTGACACCACTATTAACACCGTTATTGACGATAAGTAATCGTGAGTTTAAAGAACAATTTGGTTATTTAGCTGGGTCGTGGCGTGGGAAGAAACCTATTCAACGTAATGCTATTATCGCACTTGGCAATGCGAAACAAACGAGTGCTTTGCCAAATTTACTAGCATGTGCGGAAGAAGATCCCCGCCCAGAAATACGTGGGACGGCTTACTGGTCGATTGGTAAAATTGGTTCACCATCGAACGATGCTCTTGTTTCTTTTTTATTAGAACGATTTGAAAAGGAAGAAAATGAAGAAGCGCGTTTAGAAATTACGAAGGTCTTAAACAATTGGAAAATCGATGATAAAAAACGTTGATTGTTCGCATTAGATAGTCTAATATAATAACAGACAAGTGATGAAAGAGGTAAGCGACGCATGAAAAATAAAAAGCGCCCTGTTTTAATAGGGGTAACGGGTGGTTCAGGAAGTGGGAAGACAAGTGTAAGTCGAGCCCTTTTAAAAGAATTTACAGACGATCATTCGATAGTCTTGTTTGAACAAGATTCTTATTATAAAGATCAGAGTCATTTATCGTTTGAAGAGCGATTAAAAACGAACTATGATCATCCTTTAGCTTTTGATACAGATTTGTTAATTGAGCATTTAACAGATTTGTTAAACTATAAAAGTATTGATAAACCTGTCTATGATTACGATGCGCATACGCGTAGTACGGAGTGTGAACATCAAGAGCCACGAGAAGTAATTATCATTGAAGGGATTCTAATTCTAGAAGATGAACGCTTGCGCGATTTGATGGATATTAAAGTTTATGTCGATACAGAGGATGATATTCGTATCATTCGTCGGATTAAGCGTGATATGGAAGAGCGTGGACGCACACTGGATTCTGTTATTCATCAATATCTCAGTGTAGTAAAACCAATGCATCACCAGTTTATCGAACCCACTAAAAAGTATGCGGATATTATTATTCCTCAAGGTGGCGAAAATCAAGTAGCGATTGATTTGTTGACGACAAAAATTGCGAGTATTTTAGAAGCACGTTAGTTGTTAGAAGATAATTGTTTTAATGAGGAAATTTAGGCCAAATAAGTGAAAAGATGAAGGAAACGAACCTGTTTCTTTCATCTTTTTTTGCCTTTAATTAGATATCATAAATATATATCTTTCTGTCATCTAGACGATAGTTTACATACATCATTCATTTTATATTTTAAACTTAACCCACTTAAAAGAATGTGATTTAGAGAAATCAAAATAGCTTTTGCACATTAAAAATATGGTTAAAAAGGGACTAATTTTAATGCCTGTTTTTGATAAGTAGCCAACTGATGAACACCATTTTTTCTTAAGAGTTTTTTCATTTCAATAAAGCCTAGTTCATATTGATCAATTGAGTGAGCGTCTGAGCCAATTGAAAAAAGTTTACCGCCTAATGATTGATAAAGTGGGACGGCATATTCATACAGGTGCTTATTTTTATATGTGACAAAACTTTTCCCATTTAATTCAAAAGCAATGTCATGCTTAATAATTAAGCGAAATAATTCGATTAAAAGGGGTTCAGCTAGATCTTGAAACTCACTAGTAGTTAACTCTAAAGCACGTACGCCATAATCAAAATGAGCTAAGATATTTGCATAAGGAATATCAGTGACAGCTGTGAGGAGTTCTTGGTAGTACGTGTGGACGACTTCTCGTTTATTTAATCGCGTAACTGCTGGGTCCATATAATCGAGATGGCCATTCTGGTGAACACTGAGTACTAAAAGATCGTATTCTTTTCCACGTAAGAAATCTTTAATTTGACTAGCATGTTTGTTTAGATACCCTATTTCAATTCCTTTTAAAATGTGTCCATCGTACGTATTATTTAAATTGTCAATCTCTTTTGAATAGGTTAGATAATCAGGAAGATTATTTTTAAAATCATCATAAGGGTTGTCAAAATCTAAATGTTCCGTAGTAACTAAAGTAGTCATGTTTAGTTCTAAATAAGCGGATAAAGATTCTGTGGAGTCGAACGAATAACAGCTGTGCACATGTTGATCATAATAGCCCATTGAATTTCTCCTCACTATAGTTTAATTAGATATCTTGTTTTGATTATAGCTTGACTCATTATAAAATTCAAAAGAATTCAGAAAAATTACTTTTATTTTACATGGAATTTACAAAAAACATTTACACTTAACTTGTAAAAAATAATATAGTGAGGTGTTTGAATGAAAAGGAAAAAGTTTTATAGAGGTTGGGTTTTGGGGATTATTACGACTCTATCTTTAGTAGGTTGTTCGGACAATGATAGTTCTGAAAATATAGAGGATGCGGCTAATAGAAACGATGACGACTTAGAAACAATTATAGAAAAAGCGAAAGAAGAAGGTGAAATAGCGAGTGTTGGTATGCCAGATACTTGGGCTAACTGGGTAGAAACATGGGAAGATTTAACAAGTGAATATGGGCTGAGTCATGTCGATACGGACATGTCGAGTGCAGAAGAGTTAGCTAAATTCGAATCTGAAGGAGCTCAGGGTACCGCAGATATTGGTGATGTAGGTATTAGTTTTGGACCGTTAGCGGTAAGTAAAGGTTTAACTTTACCTTATAAAACATCGTATTGGGATGAAATACCTGATTGGGCTAAGGATGAAGAGGGACATTGGTTACTAAGCTATACGGGCACCATTGCTTTTATGACGGATACAAATAATGTAGAAGATGCACCAACGAGTTGGGCTGATTTAGCATCAGGAAAGTATACAGTCGCTGTAGGAGATGTAACGAAAGCAAATCAAGCTCAATTTGCAGTGCTAGGTGCTGCTATCGCAAATGGAGGAGACGAAAGTGATATTCAACCCGGGTTGGACTTTTTTAAAGACATTGCTTCGTCAGGTAGATTGTCATCGGTAGACGCTTCTCTTCCTAATTTGGAAAAAGGTGAGATTGATGTGACTATTATGTGGGATTTTAATGCTCTAAATGCTCGCGATCAACTAGGAGCCAATCGTTTTGAGGTAACCATACCAACAGATGGTTCGGTAATTAGTGGATATACTACATTGATTAATAAAAATGCACCACATCCTAACTCTGCTAAACTAGCTCGTGAGTATATTTTATCAGACAATGGGCAAATTAACTTAGCCAAAGGTTATGCTCGTCCGATTAGAGAAGGTGTTGATATTCCTGAAGAGATTGCAAGTAAGTTGCTACCTGATAGTGAGTACCAAGCTGCTGAACCAGTAAAATCAAATGAAATCTGGGATCAGACAGCGATTGAATTGCCAGAAATGTGGCAACAAGAGGTATTAGTAAATGTTAAATAACAAGGTAATATTAATTATTTTAGATGGCTGCCGTTATGACGTTGCAGCGAAACAAATGGGATTTTTAGCTAGCTTAGTAGAGCATAAAAAAGCTTTTTGTTATAAAGTTATTTCAGAAATGCCTAGTAATTCTCGCCCTCTTTATGAGGTTCTATTAACAGGAAAGAGTGTTTTAGAACATAAGACGTACACAAACATGCACCATCAAAAATCTAGTCAAAAATCGATTTTTGAGAGTGTACAGGAGAATGGCGGAACTACGGGAGTAGCGGGTTACTATTGGTTAAGTGAACTATATAATAATAGTCCATATGATATTTTGACAGATAGAATACAACATGATGAAGATAAGTTGATTCAATATGGTATTTTTTATAGTGAAGATGATTATCCTGATAGTCATGTATTTGCGGATGCTCATCATATTATCAACCAGTACACACCTGACTTTATGCTTGTTCATTCGATGAATATTGATGATGTAGGACATAAATATACTGCGAATTCAGCGGAGTATCATCGTGCAGTTAATCATGCGGATAGTATTTTAGCATACTTTATACCAATCTGGTATGAGTTGGGTTATAAAATCATCGTCACTTCTGATCATGGGATGGATGAGTTTGGTTTACATGGTGGTAATCAATCGAATCATCGAAGAGTACCGCTGTTTATTATTAATGAGGACTTTCCAGAGTTAAAAGAAACGATATTTTCTCAATTAAAAGTTCGGTCATTAATAGAAAATATGTTAGGAATAGGAAATGGATATCATGTGTAAGAAGCGAAAAATAATATGGCTGTTACCCTTTTGCTTCATTATTCTACTATACCTCGTGATTCCTCTAGTATACATGTTGATTTCAAGTTTTCAAGAAGACGTTAGTGGTCGTTGGACACTTTATAATTATATGCAGAGTTTAACTAAACCTTATTATTATCGTTCGTTTTTAAATAGTGGTTTAATTGCCATTTTTTCAAGTATCTTCGGAATGATCGGTTCACTTGTTTTTTGCACTGCACTATTAAGTTTGCCAAAGAAGAAACAAGAGCAATGGCTCTTATTATCAAATTTGGCAGCGAATTTTGCAGGGATTCCACTAGCTTTTGGCTTCATTATTTTATTAGGGAATGCGGGTGTTTTAAAAATGATATTCCCTTTTTTAATGGGGTTTGATCTATATTCATGGCAAGGGTTAGTTTTAACATATGTTTATTTTCAAATACCTTTGGCGACTATATTTATATATCCAGTTATGAAGAAAATTAGAAAAGAATGGCAAGAAAGCGCTGAAATTTTAGGAGCAAGTAAGTGGTACTATTATCGTAAGATAGTCTATCCTTTCATGGCCCCAGCTCTTTTTAATACATTTGTTATTTTATTTGCAAATGGTATGGGAACATATGAAACAGCCTATGCCCTAGTCGGTAGTAACGTTAACTTAGTAACCATTCGTATTTCCTCTCTCGTAGCGGGAGATGTGTATGCTAAACCGAATATTGGTAGTTCTTTATCTGTTTTATTTTCCTTAGCAATGATGTTAGCCGTATTGCTATCTCAGAGACTTATTAAAAGGGTAGAAAGGAAAAATTATGAATAAAAAGAACATGAAATATGCTTATACTATACTGGTTTTTTTTGCTATTTATTTTTTTCTCCCATTTATCATGACAGGAATATATGCTTTTAGTACGGAATGGGGAAAAACATTTTTTCCTACAGGAATGACTGTTCAATGGATGAAGCAATTGTTTTTGGATATAAGCTTTATAAAAGCTGTATTACGTTCTTTAATTTTAGCTACTACGGTATTACTCTTTATTCTATGTGTGATGCTGCCTACTGTTCTGACAATTGTTATCTCTTTTCCAAATTTAAATAAATATATGCAAGGCATGTCATTAATGCCGTACGTTATTCCTGGTGTGATTTTAGTAACCGCATTATTGAAAATGTATGCTAAATTAAATGTTTCGATGCTAATAGTTTTAGCAGGCGCATTGTTTGTTATGTCTATACCTGTTATTTACTTTGGGTTGTATAATAGCTTAATATCAATTAACACGAAGCAATTAATCGAAGCTGGTAAAACTTTAGGTGCGACATCTCTGACGCTAATATTTAAAGTCATCATTCCTAATATTCGAATAGGTGTGGTTTTATCGAGCGTTATGATTTTTTCCGCTCTTTTTGGGGAGTATTTATTAACCAATTTATTAATTGGAGGTAGATTTGAAACCATTAGAATTTATATGCTAAGACGAATGAATGAAAATGGACATTTAGCTAGTGCGGTCATGATGTTTTACTTTGTTTGTATTCTAATAATGGGTCTTCAAATTAATCATCTATCGAAAAAACTAAGAAATGAAACATAATAACTGGACTGGCTAGATAAGAAAACGACAGGAGAAAATAAGATATGGCTTTTTTAGAAGTAAATGATTTACATCTTTCTTTTAGTAACAAGGAAGTGTTGAATGGGATTGACTTAAGTATTTATAGAGGTGAGTTAGTAACCTTACTAGGACCAAGTGGTTGTGGTAAATCTACTTTATTAAGAGTGATCGCAGGATTGGAAAATCCAAAACAAGGCACTATTTTATTAGATGGTAAGGAAATTCAAAATAGTAAAGTACAGGATCGAGAAATTGGTATGGTATTTCAGTCCTATGCACTATTTCCAAACATGACAGTGTATGAAAATATAGCTTTTGGTTTACGTGTGAAGAAAATTTCTGAAACCGAAATTAGAGAAAAAGTTATGAAAATGCTCTCTTTAGTAGAATTAACTGTTTTAAAAAATGAATTAGTGACACGAATTTCAGGGGGACAACAACAGCGTGTAGCATTAGCAAGAGCGCTTATATTAGAACCAAAATTATTATTATTAGATGAGCCTTTGAGTGCGTTAGACGCACAAATTAGAAAACAGCTGCAAAATGAAGTTAGGAAAATACAAAAAGAGTTAGGAATCACGATGATTTTTGTCACACATGATCAAGAAGAAGCAATGCGGATTAGCGATAGAATTCATATTATGTCTGAAGGTAAGCTTGTACAAGTTTCTACTCCAGAAGTTATGTATAGTTCACCTTCTAATCGTTTTGTTGCAGAATTTATAGGTGACTATAATTTCATAGATAGGCATGATTTGACTGAAGCGACAAAAGTAGATGATCAGACAATAACCTTTGTCAGACCAGAAGTTATAAAATTTGAACCCATAGAAGATAGTGTCAGTTTAGTAGTGAGTTATGAATCTAAACAATTATTAGGTAATACTATACGTTATAAAATGAAAACTAAAACGAATAAAATTATACATATTGATGTTTTGAATGATGGTCATGTATTTTCAGTCAACGAAAAAATGGTGGTGTATATTAATAAGGAGGATCTAATAGACGTTTCGTCTTCTTGACCGTTTGGATATAAGGAAGATAAATCGTAAATATATAAAGTTTAGCAATTGACTAATGACTAACTTACTAAAATGGTGCATATCCTCGAATATTTATTAAAAATGATAGAGGTAGTCAAGTCTCTATTTTAGTGTTAGTGGATTATTCTCCGTAAGTAGAATTAAATGCTGCATACTAAGATATCTTATATTTTTAGCTATATGTTTTATGAAAATATGGACATTGTTGGTTGAGAAATCATGTGTCTTGTTGAAGATACTAGATGCTTGCCTTGAGTTCCATTTATTAGACACGTTTATTTGCAGACTTTGATATGTAATCGTATGGACACTGATAAAAAGCGAAGGATCATTGTGTTGATAGATTAGCAACAGAATTATAATGTACTGCTTAAATTTTTGTCGAAAAGAGTTAGTCAATATTGTTTGTAACCTTCTTATTAGTGTGATAAAGCTGTTATTTGCGATATAGTTACATAGTAAAATAAGTCTTTCATGTTAATTTTTAGATTAGTACTTAAAGGGTATGTACATTGAACAACGACTTGGAAATTGACGCAGTATAAAAAGGTAATATGATGTTATAAGAAGTAAAACTGAATTAGAAATATGATTAAATGATTATGAGAGGGCTGATTGTTCGTACAATTATCACATTCCTGAGGGTGAAATAGGATATGAGCGCACCAAAGTAATATCTATTATGAATCGTATAGATAGGATGGTTGGAATAGGGGTCTGTTAACGCTTGCAAAATGTGTCCGAATATGCTATCTTAAAACTATAAGTTAAACGTTTTACTAATTAAATAAATTCTTGTCTAAATGTATAGGTGGGTGGGCTAACGCTACCCGTCTATACTTTTTTATTTAGAGAAAATGATTAAAGGAGCATGTTAAAAATGGAAAAAGTAAGTCAAGAGCAAGTGAAAAAAGATATTATTGGCGGTTTAACAGCTTTTTTCGCGATATCTTATGTCATTATTGTGAACTCAATGATTTTAGCAGAGGCAGGGATTCCACCAGAGTATAGCGTGTTTGGGACAATTTTTATTTCGGTTATTGGGTCATTAGCGATAGGCTTAGTGAGTAACGTTCCGATTGTGATTACCACAGGAATGGGTGTCAATTCCTTTTTTACGTACACGCTTGTTATCGGATTAGGTCTTAATTGGCAAGAAGCGTTAGCGGTCAGCTTCTCAGCGAGTTTTATTTACTTGGTAGTGGCATTGACGTCCTTGAAAGATAAACTGAACGATGGTATTCCGGATAATCTTAAGCATGGTATTACAGCAGGAATTGGAATTTTTCTAGTGTTAGTTGGACTGGAAAAAGGAGAAATTATTGTACGAGGCGAGCATACTTTTATGACGTTAAATAGCTTTTCTTCGCCTACCTTATGGTTGACATTAGGGTCGTTAGTATTGACTTTATGGTTATTTTTAAAAAACATTCAGGGCAGTTTTTTTATTGGGATTATCGCGACCACCATTTTCGCGAATCTTTTTGGTTTAGTGCCGGATGCAGCCCATAGTTTTAGTTTAAGTGCTTTTCAAAATTATCCGACAGTCTTAGCTAAACTAGATTTTTCTTCATTTTTTAGTTTGGAATTCGTGCTAGGGACATTTTCTTTGGCGATGATATTAATCTTTGAATCTATTGGTCTTTTTAATGGACTACTTCCAGAAATTGGACGAAAGCAGTTTAATAAAGCATTTGTCGTCAATGGTGTGGTCATGCTTTTATCCAGTGTGTTAGGTACGAGTCCTACGATTCCAGCCGCTGAAAGTGCGACTGGAATTCAAGAAGGAGCAAAAACAGGGCGTATGGCGATAACAGCAGGTGCCTTGTTCGGCGCAGCTATTTTTGCTATCCCACTATTATCGTATATTCCTAGTGCAGCGCTAGCGCCAGTGATTATTATGACAGGTTGTTTAATGATGTCTAACCTTCAACATATCAACTTAAGTGATATGACTGAGTGGTTTCCAGCGTTTATCATGATTGTCATGATGGCTTTTACTATGAGTATCTCAGATGGACTTGCTTTTGGTTTTGTTTCCTATCCGTTAGTTAAACTGTTTTCAAAGAAACAAAAAGAAGTCAGTATGACGTCGTGGATAGTATCAGGATTGTTCTTCTTATATTTACTTGCAAAAATTTGGCTATAACAATGAAGTGAAGCGATTTTATCGTTTCACTTTTTTATTTTGCGTATTTATAAAGTGAGGAATAAAGAGGGGGAGTTGGATGTTCGTTGCGCGAGATGAAAAAGGAAGACTCATTGAGATTTGGCGTTTAACACAGACTGAGATTAAGGAATTAAAAGGAAATAAATTCTTTTGCCCGGTCTGTCAAAGAGAAGTGCTATTGCGACAAGGTCAGAAGACACGGGCTCATTTTGCTCATTATGAGGAGGGAAAGTGTCATGTGAGTAAACAAGCAGAATCTATAGAGCATATGACGGGAAAACAACTCTTAGCAAAATGGTTAAGTGAGGCTTCGTATCTGACTGTGGAAATAGAAAAATATTATCGCCGCATTCAACGTCAAGCTGATTTAGTCGTGAATCAACAGTTGGTAGTGGAATATCAGTGTAGTCCAATTTCAATAGAACAACTAATAGAACGAACACATGATTATCAAAAGATTGGGTTATCTGTTATTTGGATTTTAGGCTCTCCTCTTTTTTTAAAAAGAAAACTGAAGAGTTTACATGTGCTAACTAGTTATTTCTCATTGGCTTATCAGCGTCATTTTTTTCAATTAGATGTCTCTCAAAAAGAGCTCGTGCTGTATCATCATTTAGATACGTGTGCCGATATCAAGAGCGTGTCAGCGCATAAATATGTTATTTCCGAACGAGGTCGGAGTCTCTTTGATTTATTTACAGCCTCGGTGTCATCTAACAGCTCGTTTGAGTTAAAACCAGTGACAATAGAAAGCGAACGCTTGATTCATCTCATTCAGCAAGAGCGTCAACGTTTACAACGGCGTCTGATTTATCCATCTGTTTCAGTCAAACATTTGCAAACACAGTTGTACAATCAGAAGACGCATATTATGGGATTGCCACCGGCTTTCTTTTGGATGCGACATCATTGGTTGGATAATCGAATGAGTAGTTTATCACTACTCGTGGCAATGAAAACAAACTTCTATAAACAATCATTTATATCTCATCATCATCTAGTCAATCAGTTAGATTGTTTGTTTCAAGACTATGCATTGGATGCAGATTCCGCTAGAGCAAAAATGTCTTTTTCTTTCTATATTGATGCTATTTTGAAGGTGTGGGAATCAACAGGTTACATGCGGCAATTATCTGACGGCTATCGCATTGAGCCTAAGCTACATCGTTGTGTGTCAGAAAGTGATTTTAATCAACAATTACGTCACGAGATAAACGATTTATCTTATTACCTGATGTTTCCTAAACATTGAAAGTTATGATAAAATGAGAAGAAAGAGAGAAGGGAGTTATAATTATATGAGTACACCACATGAATTACCAAAACGTGACGCACTTCCAGTAGAAGTGACATGGGATTTAACGAAAATTTTTGAAAATGACGAGGCGTTTGAAACGGCTCTTAAAGAATTTGAAGCAAAAATACCAGAGGTTCAAGCTATAAAGGGGACATTGGCGCAAGGAGCTGACGCATTTAAAAAAGCTTTAGACTTAACGTTAGCCCTTTCTCGTGAGCTAGAAACGTTGTATGTTTACTCTCATTTAAAGAATGACCAAGATACAGCGAATGCTTTTTATCAAGGAATGAACAGTCGGATGGAAAGCATGATTGCTAAAACAAGTGAAGCTATTTCATGGTTCCAACCAGAATTATTCGAACTAACAGATGAGCAAATTTGGGCGTATTTTGATGAACTTCCAGAATTAGAAATTTATCGTCACTATATTACCTCTATGCTAGCAGACCGTCCACATGTTTTATCAGAACAAGAAGAAGCACTGTTAGCCGGTGCAGGTGAGATTTTTGGTTCAGCAGGTAAGACGTTCTCTATCTTAAACAATGCGGATTTAGAGTTTCCAGTCATTGAAAATGAAAAAGGTGAAAAAGTTAAACTTTCACATGGTGTTTATGGACAATTAATGGAAAGTACTGATCCGAAAGTGCGAGAAGCTGCGTTTAAAGGATTATACCAAGTGTATGAACAGTTTCAAAATACATTGGCAACGACGCTTTCAACGAATGTTAAAGTGCATAATTACCGTGCGAAAGTTCGCCATTTTTCTTCAGCACGTGAAGCGGCATTGTCAGCTAATCACATTCCAGAATCCGTTCATGATACTTTGATTTCTGTGGTACATGAGCATTTACCGTTATTACATCGCTATGTGGCTTTACGTAAAAAACTTCTTAAAGTAGACAGTTTACATATGTATGATATGTATACACCTATTTTAGGAGATGCGCCAATTCGTTATTCTTATGACGAAGCTGTTGAAAAATCAAAAGTCGCATTAAAACCATTAGGGGAAGAATATGGCAAAGTCGTCCAAGAAGCTTATGAGAATCGTTGGATTGACGTTGTTGAAAACCAAGGAAAACGTAGTGGAGCTTATTCATCAGGGGCTTACGATACAGTGCCTTATATTTTAATGAACTGGCATGATAGTTTAGACCAATTGTATACATTAGTGCATGAGATGGGACACAGTGTTCATAGTTACTTTACACGTTCAAATCAACCTTATGTTTACGGCGATTATTCTATTTTCTTAGCTGAGATTGCCTCAACGACAAACGAAAACATCTTAACGGAGCACTTATTAGCGACAGAAACGGATCCAAAAGTACGCGCATTTATTTTAAATCGTTACTTAGACGGTTTCAAAGGAACTGTTTTCCGTCAAACACAGTTTGCGGAATTTGAGCATTTCATTCACGAAGAAGATGCAAAAGGAGTTCCACTAACAAGTGACTACTTAAACGATTACTATGCTGATTTAAACGCGAAGTATTATGGACCAGCTGTGGAGCGTGATCCTGAGATTGCTTTAGAGTGGTCACGTATTCCTCATTTCTACTACAATTATTACGTTTATCAGTATTCAACAGGTTTTGCAGCTGCTTCAGCATTAGCTGATAAGATTGTAAAAGGCGAAGAAGGTGCTTTAGATAAGTACTTGACCTATCTAAAAGCTGGTCGCAGTGACTATCCAATTGAAATTATGAAAAAAGCAGGCGTCGATATGACTCAAGCAACTTATTTAGAAGAAGCAATGAAAGTCTTTGAAGCGCGATTAAATGAATTTGAAACATTAGTGGATCAATTATAAAATTAAAAGGCCGTGACAGTGTCACGGCCTTTTTCCCTAAAGAAAGGAAGAGACAGATGACAACGTATACTCAGTATGTAGTTCAACGTGACGAAGATAGCTATTCTTTTGATAAAGAAGAGGTAACTATAGTACCTTGCCAAAAACATGACGTATTGGTTAAAGTTAAAGCGATTTCAATTAATCCGATTGATACGAAAATGGCACTGAAACGTCGTGAAAATCAACCGCGTTCCGTTTTAGGATGGGATGTTTCAGGTACGATTGTCGCCTTGGGTGAAAATGTGACAGACTTTGAAGTAGGGGATGATGTATTTTATGCAGGAGCAGTCAATCGACCAGGCGGAAATGCCGATTACCATTATGTTGATAGCCGTCTGATTGCTAGAAAGCCAGCTAATTTATCTCATGCTGAAGCCGCAGCGTTACCACTCACGAGTTTAACCGCATGGGAGAGTTTATTTGAGCGATTAAGAGTTACTGAAAGTCATAAGACGAATCCATCTATTCTGATTATTGGGGGTGCTGGAGGCGTAGGTTCAGTCGCTATTCCACTGGCTAAAGCAGCCGGTTTGAGAGTGATTGCGACAGCATCACGGCCCGAAACAGAAGCATGGGTAAAAGAAAAAGGGGCAGATGTGGTAATCAACCACTATCATTCATTGTCACAGCAGTTAGCTGAGCAGCAAGAAGACTTGGTGGACTATCTATTATGTTTAAATCATACAGATCAACATTGGGAAGAGATGAGTCGTGTGATTGCTCCGCAAGGTCGAATCTGTAGTATCGTGGATAATCAACAACCGCTAGATCTTAGTTTGTTAAAACCTAAAAGTGCAACTTTTACTTGGGAATTTATGTTCACTCGCTCGACTTATCAGACACATGATATGGCTGAGCAAGGGCGTATTTTAGAAGAGATTGCCAAAAGGGTGGAACAAGGTGTTCTGAAAACAACTGTGACAGAAGTGCTGAATGGCATGAATGAACATAATCTTTTAAAAGGACATCAACGAGTGGCAAGTGGTAAAATGATTGGGAAGTTGGTCATTCAAAATGAATCGACGAACGATTAAGTAACAAAGAAAGGTCGATTTAAGTATGAAAACACTAGTAATATTAAGTCATCCTTCTGCAAATGATTCCACAACACAGCAGTTCTTTTTAAAAGGAGCACAAGCGTTGAGTGATGTGACGTGGCATTATCTTGAAGAAGCGTATCCAGACGGTCAAATAGATGTAGAGCAAGAACAAACCTTGCTTGCTGAGCATGATCGGATTATTTTTCAATTTCCGATGTATTGGTATAGTGCCCCTGCTTTCTTAAAGCAATGGCAAGACCAAGTACTTAACTCAGACTATCTTGCGCGTTGGGCTGATAAAGAGTTCGGTATTGTTGTGATGATGGGAGTGAAAGCACAAGCTTTTCGTGCTGGAGGTAGGGAACAATTCCAGCTAGATGAATTGTTACGACCTTATCAAGCGATAGCTCATCATTTTAATTGGACCTATCTACCTGTCTTTCCCGTATATCAATTTGCCTACCTCTCAGAAGATGCTCAGATGAAGTTGTTGATTGCTTACCAACAATATTTAACCTTGACGCATAACGCGACGATTCGTGAACGTAGTTTATGGTTAGAGCAACATTTATCAGATTGTTTTCAAGCGGAAGATGACTATGCTGATGTAGTGAAGAGAGCACAGCTGCGTCTTGCGGCTAATCGTGAACAGCTAGATGAACTGCATGAGACACTAGCTATGTTTCAAGGAGGTTTATAAATGACACGATCAGACACATTATTGGAACAGCTAACAAAGGCACAAAACGAGTGTAAAGAGTATCAACAACGTGCCGTTATTAAAGCAGTCATTGATATGTTGATACACCAAGAACAACGGATTGAACAGCTTGAGGGCGAAATAGACGGCACTTTGTGGAGTCCGCAACAATGGTAATGGAATAGTAAGAAAGTGAGCGAATAAGATGAGAAATTTTGTAGCAAAAAGTGCAGATTTAATTGGAAAAATTAAATTAGGTGAAGCTTCAACGATTTGGTACCAATCGGTTATTCGAGGTGATTATGGTGTGATTTCAATCGGTGACAGAAGTAATATTCAAGATGGCTCAGTCGTTCATGTAGATGAACAATACCCAACAGTTGTAGGAGACGATGTCACAGTGGGGCATCGTTGCATTATCCATGGTTGTACCATTGAAGATCGTGTGATTGTCGGTATGGGGTCGACTATTATGAATGGAGCGAAAATTGGTCAAGACTCTATCGTAGGTGCTAACTCTTTAGTCACCGAGAGAAAAGAATTTCCACCGGGTTCTCTTATTATGGGGTCACCTGCAAAAGTTATTCGAGCGCTAACGGATGAAGAGAAACAAAGTATTTTAGTAAATGCACATGAATACGTGCAAAATGGTCAAAAATTTAAAGGGAAACCTATCACGATTGATGAGGACGGCTTCATCGTAGAAACAGAATAAAAAAGCGACTCAGATGAGTCGCTTTTTTTTAAAATAAAGAAATAGTTTGTATGCTATCATCAGCAGGTAATTTCCAGTTTATTGGTTTTCGATTTTGTGAAAGTAACCAATGATTGATAGTCGAAAAAGGTTTTGAACCAAAAAAACCACGATAGCTTGAAAGAGGACTTGGATGAGGGGCTTCTAAAATGAGATGTTTATCATTGGTAATCAGTTCTTTTTTACTTTGGGCAGGCTTTCCCCACAAAACAAATGCAATCGGATGCGGATGGTCGTTGAGCGCTTGAATCGCCACATCCGTCAAGCGTTCCCAGCCTTTCTGACGATGTGAGTTCGCTTCGCCTTTACGAACAGTTAAGACCGTATTAAGAAGCAATACGCCTTGTTGTGCCCATAAGGATAAATCACCTTGATGAGGGATAGGTGCGTTTAAATCGTCATGTAATTCTTTAAAAATATTTTTTAAAGAGGGGGGGATAGCGACGTCATTTGAAACAGAAAAGCTCAACCCTTGTGCTTGCTTAGGACCATGATAAGGGTCTTGGCCTAAAATTACGACTTTGACACTGTCATAGGGTGTTAAATTAAAAGCTTGGAAAATCGTCTCTTTGGGTGGATAAATGGTTTGTGTTTGATACTCTGATGCTAAAAACTGATCGAGCGATGAAAAGTAAGGTTGTTTGAATTCATCGGCAAGAATAGTCTTCCAATCTGTCCTTATCATATCTGATGAAAGAAACATAGCGACGGCCTCCTTATAATAGTGCTTTTAGTATACCATGAGTTTCTCTTTTTATAAAAAGTGGTTGACAAAAAACTTAGAACTTGTTATGATATATGAGTTGAGAAAATAAAGCAGGAGCACCCGCTTCTCGCCTGAGTAGACAAAACGTCTCTGGGCTAGATAATTTTTTAGATAGCTATATGAGTAGTTATTTATGAAATCGGTGGGAGTTCTTATGTTAAGAACTCTTTTTTTCTGTTTAATTCTCGGAAAAAATCAGAGAGGTGAATGACCATAGCAAAAGATATGATGGTAAACAACGGTATTCGTGCACGTGAGTTACGATTGATTTCCCAAGATGGCGAGCAATTAGGCGTTAAGACAAAAGCAGAAGCATTACAAATTGCTGAAGCAGCTAACTTAGATGTTGTTTTAGTGTCACCTAATGCGAAACCACCTGTTGCCCGTATTATGGACCACGGAAAATATCGTTACGAACAACAGAAGAAAGCCCGTGAGGCTCGCAAGAAGCAAAAAGTTATTAATGTTAAAGAGGTAAGACTCAGTCCGACAATTGAAGACAATGATTTTAATACCAAATTGCGTCAAGCACGAAAGTTTCTAGAAAGTGGAGACAAAGTAAAAGCGTCTATCCGATTTAGAGGCCGTGCCATTACACATAAGGAAATTGGTCATGAAGTCTTGACTCGCTTTGCAGACGAAACAAAAGATATTGCCGATGTAGAAGTACGTCCTAAAATGGAAGGCAGAAGCATGTTTCTAATGCTAGCACCAAAAACAGAAAAGTAAGCAATCGATTTTGAGGAGGAAATACAATGCCAAAAATGAAAACACACCGCGGACTAGCTAAACGTGTCAAACGTACTGGTGGTGGCGGATTAAAAAGATATCGTGCGTTCACAAGTCACCGTTTCCACGGCAAAACTAAAAAACAACGCCGTCAATTACGTAGACCTAGAATGGTATCAAAAGGCGATTACAAACGTATTCGTCAACAATTAACTTACATGAAATAACATAGGGATATGAAAAACGAAACAGAACTTGAGGAGGAATTATAAATGGCACGTGTTAAAGGTGGATACGTAACCCGTCAACGTCGTAAAAAAACGTTAAAACTAGCAAAAGGCTACTACGGCTCAAAACATACATTATATAAAACAGCAAAAGAACAAGTGATGAAATCTTATAGCTACGCTTACAGAGATCGTCGTCAAAAGAAACGTGACTTCCGTAAATTATGGATTGCACGTATCAATGCTGCTGCACGTATGAATGGTATGAGCTATTCAAAATTAATGCATGGCTTAAAAGTTGCTGAAATCGATGTTAACCGTAAAATGTTAGCTGATTTAGCTGTACATGATGCAAAAGCATTCACAGCTTTAACAGAACAAGCAAAAGCTGCATTAGCTAAATAATATGAATTTTAAACCTACTCTTTGTGAGTAGGTTTTTTATTATATTAGAAAGCCGTTTTCTATTGAGAATAACTCGTTTTGGTTGTTTAAATAGTTACTTTCTTTTCTATATTCAACTAGTTAAATAGTATATATGGAAAATTTCCCGCAAATTGAGAAAGATACCTTAATTTGTAAGCGTTTACCTTAATGGGTTACTTCTATTGTCCAACTGATTGGAAGCTGTTATAAATAATGTAAGGCCTAATAAAAAGCAAAGGAGTTTATGTTTATGATGGAGAAGTTTCAGCGCTTTGGAGGCGCAATGTTTACACCGGTTTTACTTTTTTCTTTTTCCGGTATTATGCTCGCATTAACCATAATCTTTAAAAATCCAATGATTGTTGGAAGTATTGCAAATGATGGAACTTTTTGGCACAGTATGTGGTCAGTTGTCGAGAGTGGTGCGTGGACAGTTTTCAATCAAATGGAACTATTATTTGTTATTGGTCTACCAATCGGCCTAGCCAAAAAAGCCAATGCGCGTGCAGCGATGGAAGCAGTTGTTACCTATTTAACATTTAACTATTTTGTAGGGAGTTTGTTAGAGTTTTTCGGTCCTACTTTTGGTGTAGATTTTACAGCAGAAGAAGGTGCAGGAACTGGATTAAAAATGATCGCGGGTATAAAAACTTTAGATACCGGAATCATTGGGGCTATTTTTATTTCTGCTGTCGTGGTTTGGATACATAACAAGTACTTTGATGTGAAACTACCAGAATTTTTAGGAGTATTTCAAGGCTCCTCATTGGTTGTCATTATTGGTTTTTTCATGATGTTACCAATTGCAGTTATAACAGCATTTGTGTGGCCTAAAATTCAAATGGGTATTGATTCTATGCAAGGATTTTTATCTTCATCGGGTGTTTTTGGTGTTTGGTTATATACATTTTTAGAGCGAATATTGATACCTACAGGACTTCATCATTTTATTTATACACCTTTTGTATTTGGACCTGTTGTTGTTGAAGGAGGAATATCTCGTTATTGGATGAATCATTTACAAGAATTCGCTGCTTCAACCAAACCTTTAAAAGAACTATTTCCAGCAGGTGGGTTTGCTTTGCATGGGAATTCTAAAATATTTGCTGCTCCAGGAATCGCAGCAGCGTTCTATGCAACTTCCAATAAGGATAAACGAAAAAAAGTATTGGCAATTTTAATACCTGTGACTTTGACCGCGGTCTTAGCGGGAATAACAGAGCCTTTAGAGTTTACATTCTTATTTGTTGCTCCTGTGTTGTTCGTTGTTCACTCTGTTTTAGCAGCAAGTATGGCCGCAACAATGTATGCTTTCGGTGTTGTCGGTGATATGGGTGGTGGCTTTATAGACTTATTAGCTAAAAACTGGATTCCATTAGCTAATAACCATTGGAAAACGTATGCACTTCAACTTTTTATTGGGTTATTGTTTACAGCTATTTATTTCTTTGTATTTCGTTTCTTGATTTTAAAATTTAATTTTGCAACACCGGGTCGCGAGCCAGAAACAGCAGATGTTAAGTTGTATAGTAAAAAAGAGTTTAAAGAAAAACAGAGTAATAATAAGACTAATGGCGACAATCAGTACATGGAGGCAGCCGCATTATATTTAGAAGCTTTCGGAGGCAGTGATAATATAGCGACCGTTACGAATTGTGCAACACGTTTACGTGTGAGTGTGAAAGATGCAGGATTAGTTGCTACGGATGATATTTTCCGAGAGGCTGGAGCACATGGTGTAGTACGTAATGGTACAGCTTTCCAAGTTATAGTTGGTTTATCAGTTCCTCAAGTAAGAGAACAATTTGAAAAATTATTAATGATTAATGAGTAAAAGAAAGGGAGATGTTTAATAATGAAAAAACATTCTATTGTTATTGCAGGTGGAGGAAGTACATTTACACCCGGAATTGTTTTAATGCTATTAGATAATTTAGAGCAACTACCGATTCGTCAAATTAAATTTTATGATAATGATGCAGAACGACAAAAAGAGATAGCAGATGCATGTGAAATTATCATTCAAGAAAAAGCCCCTGATATTAAGTTTGTATCAACTACTGATCCGAAAACAGCTTTTACTGATATTGATTTTGTGATGGCACATATTCGTGTTGGAAAATATGCTATGCGTGAAAAAGATGAAAAGATACCGTTAAAATATGGTGTGGTAGGTCAAGAGACATGTGGCCCTGGTGGGATTGCTTATGGAATGCGTTCGATTGGTGGCGTACTAGAAATTTTAGACTACATGGAACAGTACTCACCAAATGCATGGATGTTGAATTATTCTAACCCAGCTGCGATTGTAGCGGAAGCTACACGTAAACTAAGACCTAACTCTAAAATTTTAAATATTTGTGATATGCCAATAGGAATTGAAGAAAGAATGGCACGTAGTATTGGTTTGTCATCACGTAAAGAAATGGTTGTTCGTTATTACGGATTAAATCACTTTGGCTGGTGGACAGATATTCGTGATAAAGAGGGCAATGATTTGATGCCTAAAATTAAAGCGCACGTTAAGGAAAATGGTTATGCTTTGCCGGAGGAACTAGCAGCTGCTAAAGAAAATGAAGCGTCTCAGCATGCGGATGCTAGCTGGATGCATACTTTTACAAAAGCGAAAGATGTATATGCTCTTGATCCAGAAACATTACCTAATACTTATTTGAAATATTATCTATTCCCGAGTGATGAAGTAGCGCACTCTAATCCAGAATATACACGAGCAAATGAAGTGATGGCGGGTAGGGAAAAACATGTATTTGGTGAGTGTCGTCGTATTGCAGAACAAGGTTCAACGAAAGATACTACCTTAGAAATTGATGAACACGCTTCTTATATTGTAGATTTGGCACGTGCGATTGCTTACAATACACATGAACGGATGTTGCTTATTGTTGAAAATAAAGGAGCGATTGTTAACTTTGATGATACAGCAATGGTCGAGGTACCGTGTATCGTGGGAGCGAATGGTCCAGAACCACTTGTTCAAGGAGAAATTCCTCGATTCCAAAAAGGAATGATGGAACAACAAGTTGCAGTTGAGAAATTAGTAGTCGAAGCATGGGAAGAGAAATCATATCAAAAACTATGGCAAGCTATTACAATGTCTAAAATCGTTCCTAATGCCACTGTTGCTAAACAAATATTAGATGATTTATTAGAAGCTAATAAAGAGTTTTGGCCAGAATTACGCTAAAAGTTGCCCATTTTGAACAACGTTTACTAGTACTCAATCAGATGTATTAGTAAACGTTGTTTTTACTCTCTATTATACAAAAATAAAGTTAATTGGTATACTTAGATTAGAGAAAAGGGTGGAGGGATTATATGCAACTAGAAGCACTCATTAATAAGCACTATGAAGAACTGAATGAAAATGAACGTGCTATTTTAAGTTTTGTGTTAAAGAATCGTACGACTGCTCAAACATTAAGCATTGTGAAAATGGCAGAAGCCTGTCATACATCAAAGTCCTCTATCTTGCGTTTAACTCAAAAACTAGGCTTTTCTGGTTTTAGTGAGTTTAAGTACTTTTTAAAAAAAGAAGCTATTGTACACCGACCAGCTGAAGATGTTTTCGCCCTTCAGAAGAAAGATATTGAGATGACTCAAAAGCTTTTAAACCAAGTAGATTTACGTACTATTGTTCAAAAAATCTATAAAGCTAAGCGAGTTTTTGGCTTTGGAACAGGTTGGGGACAGCAAAATGCAGTTAAGGAGTTACGTCGAAATCTAATGGGTTGCGGGAAGCATATGTTATCAATACCTGCTAAAACAGAGTTAGAATTAAACATGCCTTTGATGACACCTGAAGATTTATTAATATTTATTTCGCTAAGTGGCGATGTAACGGAATTAAGGTCACATTTACAAACATTAAATATGCGGGGTATTCCAATCTTATCTATTACTTCATTTTGTAATAATCATCTCGCAACTAAAGCAGATTATAATCTTTATTACCATGCGACACCGTTAAAACAAACAGAAGGTAGTGAAATTCTTTCATTCATTACTTTAAATATTGTGGGTGATGCCTTGTTTAGAGAGTATGTTAGTTATTTGGATGAAGTTTACTAATTAGAGGGAGGAAGTATGTGTGAGCAAAGAATCAAGTCGTACATTATCTCGAGATAGATATTCGTTTATGCCTTTTTTAATAGGCTATTGGATTTTATTGCCATTTCTGTATTTGGCGTACTTATTTTTAGAATCATCGAAAGTGAATCTTAGTCTTAGAGATTTTTTAAATCAACAACCTTTATTAACGAGTATGTTTTTAATTGCGTTATTAACTCCGATTGCTGCCTATTTTTTAGTGAAAATGTGGTATCAATCAACTGAAAAATCACCTGCGTTAAATTTTTTTTTAAGAGCGATGGCTATTCAACAATTATTAGTCGGAAATTTATTAGGTGTTGGGTTGATTTTTTTAAGTAGCCGACAATTGAAAAAAAGTCCTCAAGTCTCAACTCAACGTGAGTGGATTTTAACTCTTTCTGTAATTATTTTTCAATTCGGCGTTTCATTCTTCGGTTTGTGGGTCCTTATTTAACCTCACAATCTTAAAACCTTGTCAGGTTAGGTTGCAACTCTTTTTTTGGCTCACATTGTGAAAAATAATTTAATAAATAAAAATGAGATGAAAATTAAGTTACGCATAGAGAAATAAAAAAACCTTATCGTACCACAACATATAGATTATTACTTATAGTAAGAATCTATATGTTGTTGTTTTTTGTCTTAAAATCAGATAGAATAGAGTAAGCAATAATAGAGAGGGAGATAATTATGATGAAAGCACTGGCACAATCACAAGATATTGTGCAATTTCAAACGAAATTAAAAACAATTAAAGTGATTAAGCGAGATGGACGTTCAGTAGATTTTGATGACGATAAAATTTATGCAGCACTAATGAAAGCAGAGAAAAAAATTCATGGTGAAATTCGTCCTTTAGCCGAAGAAAGAATTCAACGTGTCGTGCGATTAGTCGATCAGGAGATTGCGGAGCGCTTCTCAGATAATATTAAAATTTATGAGATTCAAAATATTGTGGAACAGACGCTTTTAGATGAGCGTGAATATGAATTGGCTGAAGAATATATTCATTATCGGACGCAGCGTGATTTTTCACGCCGAAAAGCGACGGATATTAATGTTGCAATTGATAAGTTAATACATAAAGATCAAACGGTGGTTAATGAAAATGCCAATAAAGATAGTGATGTCTTCAATACACAACGTGATTTGACAGCTGGGATTGTAGGGAAATCTATCGGCCTCCAAATGTTGCCACCACATGTAGCGAATGCTCATCAAAAGGGAGATATTCACTATCATGACTTAGATTATCATCCATATACGCCTATGACTAACTGTTGTTTAATTGATTTTAAAGGCATGTTGAATAATGGGTTTAAAATAGGGAATGCCGAAGTCGAGTCACCTAAATCCATTCAAACAGCAGCGGCTCAAATTTCTCAAATTATTGCCAATGTGGCATCTAGTCAATATGGAGGTTGTTCAGCTGATCGGATAGATGAGCTTTTAGCTCCGTTTGCGCGTAAAAATTATGAAAAACACTTACGGGACGCTAGAGAATGGATTGAGGATGAAACGAAGCATGACGCCTATGCGAAGGCTAAAACAAGTAAAGACATATATGATTCTATGCAGAGCCTAGAATATGAAATAAATACGCTATTTACGTCCAATGGTCAAACGCCTTTTACTTCATTTGGCTTTGGCTTAGGAACAGATTGGTTTGCTCGCGAAATTCAAAAGTCCATCTTACAAATTAGAATTAAAGGGTTGGGTCAAGAAAATAGAACGGCGATTTTTCCTAAATTAATTTTTACGATTAAAGACGGTTTGAATCTTCGTGAAACAGACCCTAACTATGATATTAAAGAGTTAGCGCTTGAGTGTGCGACAAAACGGATGTACCCTGATATTCTAAACTATGAAAAAATAACAGAGTTAACGGGAAGTTTTAAAGTGCCTATGGGATGTCGTTCGTTTTTACAAGGATGGAAAAATGAGCAGGGAGAAGATGTTACATCAGGTCGGATGAACTTAGGTGTGGTAACGTTAAACTTGCCGCGGATTGCGTTAGAATCAGAAGGAGATGTGACGCGTTTCTGGGAATTGCTTGAAGAACGGTTAGAGATTATGGAAGATGCGTTACTATATCGTGTCGATCGTTGTAAAGAAGCCAAGCCAGAAAATGCTCCGATTCTTTATATGTACGGTGCTTTTGGAGATCGATTAAATAAGCAGGAAGATACCGACCAACTGTTTAAAAATAAACGAGCAACTGTTTCTTTAGGCTATATTGGCTTATATGAAGTGGCAACACGTTTTTATGGGCCAAATTGGGAAGGAAATGCTGAGGCCAAAAACTTCACGTTATCCATCTTGAAAAACCTGAAAGAACATGCGGATGCGTGGGGAGATAAGTACGGCTATCACTTTAGTGTATATAGTACGCCAAGTGAAAGTCTAACCGACCGTTTTTGTCGATTAGATACAGAAAAATTTGGAGTAATTCCAGATATTACGGATAAAGATTATTATACAAACAGTTTCCATTATGATGTTCGTAAAAATCCGACACCTTTTGAAAAACTTGATTTTGAAAAGGACTATCCACAATATTGTTCTGGAGGGTTCATCCATTACTGTGAGTACCCAATGTTGCAACAAAATCCGAAAGCGTTAGAAGCTGTATGGGATTATTCATATGATAAGATTGGTTACTTAGGAACAAATACGCCGATTGACCATTGCTACGAGTGTGGTTATGAAGGAGATTTTAATCCGACAGAACGTGGGTTTGAATGTCCAAATTGTGGTAACCGTGACCCTAAGACGTGTGATGTAGTGAAACGAACATGCGGTTATTTAGGCAATCCACAAGCGCGTCCAATGGTACACGGTCGTCACAAAGAAATTTCATCACGTGTGAAACATATGCCACAAGGATAAAGAGAAAAGAGGAGAAAACATGCGTCATCCAAAACCTCAAGAATGGGATTCAGCTCAGTATAGTCAAGGCTACTATGGTGATTATAAACCTTTTAACTTTGTTGATGGCGAAGGAGTTCGGTGCAGTTTATATGTGAGTGGCTGCTTATTCGCTTGTAAGGGATGTTATAATAAAGCCGTTCAAAATTTTAAATATGGCAAGCCATACACGAAAGAACTAGAAGATCAGATTATTGCGGATTTAGCACATGACTATGTACAAGGTATGACTCTTTTAGGGGGAGAGCCTTTTTTAAACACAGAGGTTTGTTTGTCATTAGTGACACGCATACGCCAGACGTATGGTCACACAAAAGATATTTGGGCGTGGTCGGGATATACCTTTGAAGAGCTGTTATTAGAAACAGAAGATAAATTGCAATTACTCGAGCAAGTCGATATTTTGGTTGACGGTCGTTTTGAAATAGATAAAAAAGATTTAAATTTACAATTTAGAGGTAGTAGCAATCAACGTATCCTTGATGTGCCAAAATCTCTTGCTGCTAAAAAAGCAGTACTTTGGAACAAATGTATGGATGCCGATCGAACATACGAGCAGATTAAAAAATCTGATTTAATCTAAAGAGTCGCGCCTTGTCTTACGAGATAAGGCGTTTTTGATAAAATTTACAGAGAAGTAGCCAATGAATACGCAATCATTTAAAAAAATGCTATACTAGAGAAGTAAATCATTATAAAGGAGCGATATCGTGGAAAAAACAGAAGAATTATTTTTAAAAGAATTAACAGATGCACGCGGTGTGCCTGGTAATGAAGATGAAGTTAGAGCAGTCTTCAAAAAATATGCAGAACCTCATGCCGATAAAATGATGTATGATGGCTTAGGTGGCATTGTAGCACGCCACAATGGTGCTAAAGAAGGCCCTAAAGTAATGATTATGGGGCATATGGATGAAGTTGGTTTTATGGTGACTCAAATTACAGAAAACGGCTTTATTAAATTCCAAACATTAGGTGGTTGGTGGGGTCAAGTTATGTTGGCTCAAGAGGTTGAAATCAAAACACGTGAAGGTAAATTAATTCATGGTGTTATTGGTTGTAAACCGCCTCACGTTTTATCTGCGGAAGCTCGCCAAAAACCGTATGAAATTTCTGATATGTTTGTGGACATTGGTGCAACAAGTGCGGACGAAGTGAAAGAGTGGGGAATTCGTCAAGGAGATATGATTACACCTTATACAGAATATCGCCGTCTTAACGATTCTAAGTTCTTATTAGCGAAAGCTTGGGATAACCGTATCGGTACAGCTGTTTCATTAAAAGTATTAGAAAACCTAGCAAAAGAAGGTCATCCGAATATTTTATTTGCTGGAAGTAACGTTCAAGAAGAAGTGGGCTTGCGTGGTTCTCGTACAAGTACACATATGGTGAATCCAGATATTGCCTTTGCCTTAGATACTGGAACTGCAGGTGATACACCTGGTATGACAGATAAAGAATCAATGTCTAAATTAGGAAAAGGACCACAAATTTTAATTTTTGACGCGTCTATGATTCCTCATCGCAAGTTACGTGATTTTGTCATTGATGTGGCAGATGAACTAGAAATTCCTTATCAATTAGAAGTGATTGCAGGTGGCGGAACAGATGCAGGAACACAACATATTACGCGTGACGGTATTCCGTCATTGGCTATTACTGTTGCAACACGTTACTTGCACAGCCATACTTCTGTCATTCATGAAGACGACTATTTAAATACCGTAAAACTTGTGACAGAAGTCGTGAAACGACTGGATAAAGAAACAGTAGAAAAATTACGCTCGTTTGAGTAAACGTGTCATTAAGATTAGAAGCAGTTAACAATTATTGTTACTGCTTCTTTGATTTTTAAGTACATAAATGTTTTTTTGAAGACGAAAAACACTTGATACAGAGAAAAAAGTTCTGATTTGACTTTTATTGAGTAAGATAAGCTGAAAAAAATGAAAAAAAGTCGTAAAGTATGAATATGAAGTGAAGGATGTGGAAAAATGAAACTAACGGTTTTAGGCTATTGGGGTGCTTACCCATGGCAACACGAAGGCACGTCTAGTTACTTGTTACAAACAGCTGACTTCTCACTTTTAATTGACGCGGGAAGCCATACTTTATCTGTTTTAGAAGACCATCTGGATCCTTTGACACTTGATGCTGTGATTATTTCACATTATCATCATGACCATATCGCTGACTTAGGAGTGTTACAGTATTATCGACAATTGCGTGGTACGTCTGAAACACCTGTTTTGCCGATATATGGACACGGTGAGGATGACGCACACTTTGCCTCTTTGACGTTGGCAAATGTTTCGAAAGGTTATCAGTATCAGGAAGAAGATACTTTAAAAATAGGCCCTTTTACCGTGACCTTTATGCGAACTAAACATCCTGTACCGTGTTTTGCAATGCGTATTGTTGAAGATAGAACGAAGAAAACAGTCGTTTATACAGCTGATTCTGGCTACTTATCGGCTTTTGAGTCGTTTGTCACACAGGCGGATGTTTTAATTACTGATGCTTATTTCTTAGAGGGAAATGAGAATCATCCCGTTCATTTTACAGCGAAAGAAGTTGGGAAATTAGCGTCACAAGGTAATGTGAAAACATTGGTATTAAGTCATTTACAACAAGAACTGGATTTGTCACAATTAGAAAATCAGGCGCGTCACTATGCAGGTCCAAATGTTGACGTGCTACTAGCTCAGAAAAACTTAACTATTGAAATTTAGGAGGAATAGAGATGTTATTTGTACCAAACGAGAACAATGACCCACGTGTAAACTTGGCGATTGAGACTTTCTTATTACGTGAGATGGAAGTGTCAGAGCCTATCCTATTATTTTATATCAATGAACCTTCGATTATTATCGGACGTAATCAAAATACAATCGAAGAGATTAATGTTGATTATGTCGAAGAAAAAGGGATTCACGTTGTCCGTCGCTTAAGTGGTGGTGGAGCTGTTTACCATGACTTTGGTAACTTAAACTTTAGTTTTATCATGCCTGATGATGGCAATTCTTTCCGTGACTTTGCGAAGGTAACAAAACCGATTATTGATGCTTTACATGCAATGGGTGTAGAGGGAGCAGAGTTGAAAGGGCGCAATGACTTAGTTATTGATGACAAAAAATTCTCTGGTAATGCGATGTATGCGACAAATGGCCGAATGTTCGCGCATGGAACGATTATGTTTGATAGTGATGTTAATGAAGTCGTGAATGCATTAAAGGTACGAAAAGATAAGATTGAATCGAAAGGAATTAAGTCGATTCGTTCACGCGTTACCAATATCAAACCTTTCTTAGATGATGAATATCAAGACTTGACGACCGTTGATTTCCGTCAAGATATTTTACTGCGTATCTTTGGGGTAGACTCATTAGAAGATGTAAAAACGTATGAATTGACGGAAGCTGACTGGGAGAAAATCAACCAAATTTCTGATAAATATTATCGAAATTGGGACTGGAACTTTGGTAAATCTCCGGATTTTGATATTGTGAAACGTGAGCGTTTCCCAATTGGTTCCATTGAAGTTCGTTTGAATGTTTCAGGCGGTGTCATTAAAGAAGCGAAAATATTTGGGGACTTCTTTGGTTTAGGTGAGATTAGTGATGTTGAAGCACAATTAGTGGGTGTTAAATATACAAAAGAAGCCTTAAAAGAAGTAGCAAACCAAATCGATGTGAAGAAATATTTTGGAAACATTACAAGCGACGATTTATTAACAGTGTTATATTAATAAAAAACCTCTCAAGTTACGACTTGAGAGGTTTTGCTTATGAACGTTTACGTCCAAGACCTACAGCATTTTGCATGCGTTTTAAAGTGCGATTGGCTTTCATCGTCGCTTTTTCAGCTCCTGCATCTAGAATAGCATCTAATTCACCAGAAGCGAGTAAGGCAGCTTGCTTGGTTTGAATTGGTTCTAAGACGTCAATAATCGCTTCTGCTAAATCAGCTTTAAATGTCCCATAACCTGAGTCACGGTAAGTTTCAGCAAGTTCAGCGATAGATTTTCCAGTCATCGCGGAGAAAATCGTTAGCAAGTTTGAAATGCCTGGTTTATTTTCAACGTCATATTCAATCGTTCCACTTGAATCTGTGACAGCTGACTTAATTTTTTTGCGTATAGCATCTGGCGTATCAGCCATAGAAACAAAGCCTTTTTGGTTAGTATCTGATTTACTCATTTTTTTAGTAGGATCTTGTAAACTCATAATACGCGCTCCGTGTTCTGGGATTTTAACTTCAGGCTTGGTAAGTAAAGTTTGTCCTTTTTGGGCGTAGCGCTGATTAAAACGATCTACAAAGTCACGTGTTAACTCTAAGTGTTGCTTTTGATCTTCTCCTACCGGAACCAAGTCCGTATCATAGAGAATAATATCTGCGACCATTAATGGCGGATAAGTTAATAGACCAGCAGTGACCCCTTGTTTCGCTTGTTGTTGGGCTTTGTCTTTAAACTGAGTCATGCGTTCTAACTCACCAATAGTCGTATGACACTGGACAATCCAAGCTGCTTCAGCATGTGCAGACACTTCTGATTGAATGAAGATTGCCGCTTTGTTTGGGTCTAACCCAATAGCGACATAAAGTGCCGCTAAATCTAAAATTTGTTTTCTAAGTTTAAGTCGATCTTGTGGTACCGTGATAGCATGTTCATCTACTACACAGAAATAGCAATCATAATCATCTTGTAAGGCGATAAATTGCTTCATAGCACCAATGTAGTTACCGATGGTAGGAATACCACTTGGTTGAATTCCAGAGAAAATAGTTTTCATTTTTATTACTTCCTTTCAACGTCACACTCGTTCTTTCTATTATACTAAAAATCGCGGTAAAAAGAAATATCCAACACATAGGCTTGTGAATAACACGTATGAAATGAAGAGATAAAATGTGATTTATTTAATTAAACGGTTATTTTAAAAATTAAAATTAAATGAGTTTAAATGTGTTGAAAGTGAGAAAAAACTATGAAAAAGCGATAAAATAAGGGATTCTTTTGTGAAAAACTCTTACTTTTTTTGAAAAAGATATAGTAATTGGTTGTGATATAGGTTATAATTAAGGTTATACAAGGTTGAGAAAAACCAGTATTAAATAAAGATGTCGAGAGCATCAAAAGGAGTGACTCATATGTTGACACTATATACCTCTCCCAGTTGTACATCTTGTCGTAAAGCACGTGCGTGGTTAGTTGAGCAAGAAATTCCGTTTAAGGAACGTAATATTTTTTCTGAGCCGCTTGAAATATCTGAGTTAAAAGAAATTTTAAGAATGACGGAAGATGGTACAGAAGAAATTATTTCGACTCGCTCAAAAGTCTTTCAAAAATTAGATATGGATTTAGATGAATTACCACTGCAAGACTTACTAACGTTGGTCCAGGAAAACCCAGGGTTATTACGACGACCAATTATGATTGATGAAAAGAGACTTCAAGTAGGGTTTAATGAAGATGAAATTCGTCGTTTCTTACCTCGTGAAGTTCGTGCCTTAGAATTAAAACATGCCCAACTCATGGCAGGATTATAAGATTTAATACCTCGTCTTTTTGGCGAGGTATTTTTTTCTTTACATTCTCAGTAATTAAGCTACAATGAGTGTTATAGGTAAGTAAAAAGAAGTGAGGTGTATGTACGATGGAAATGGAACGAATCAATGAAAATACTATTCGTGTACTAATTGAAAATGAAGATCTAGAAGAAAGAGGCATCACCTTTTTAGATTTGCTAGGAAATCATAAACAAATCGAAGAGTTTTTTCATAGTATTTTAGAAGAAGTTGATATCGATGAGCAGTTCCAAGAGACTGACGCTGTCACTTTTCAAGTCATGCCTAATCGAAATGGTTTAGAGCTTTTTATTAGTAAAAACTTGATGTCCAGTGATGGAGAAGGACTGCCAGATATTACGGACCTGATTAATCAAGGTGCATTTGGTGATTTAATACAAGATAAAGTGGCCCAAACACCACTGGAAGATAAATCGATTGAAGTAGAAGAAGCGCCTCAAGTTCATTATGTGATTGCTTTTCGCTCGTTGGAAGAAGCAATACAGTTAGCTAAAACACAACGTTTCCAATCAGCCTCTACTGACCTTTATCAATATCAACAGCAATATTTTTTAAATGTAACGTTTTATGTCGAAGAATTGACACATAAAATGATGGAAATTGAATTAGGTCGCATGTTAGAATATGGAAAATTAGCCTCGATTAGTCCGGAGCTTTTGATTGAACATGGTCAACTTATAATGGAAAAAAGTGCTTTAGAACAACTTTCTTATTATTTTAAATAGTGAAGAAAAAAGCCTGACTTTATTTGCTAAAAGTCAGGCTTTTTTTTATCTTCTTTTATTTTTAAACTGAAGCAGCAGCGGTGTAACGACAGCAGTAGCGATTCCCGCTACAATAGCTTCTGGCACACCGTTAACAAAAATGACTGTGAGAACAGCTTTGTAAAGGCTTGGTCCTATTGGCATGTCTTTAACCATAGCGTACGCGTCTTGGAACAATAAATAGATGAGGTTCATAACTAAGAGTGTGTTTGTCATAGACGCTGCAATTCCTGCCGTAATAAATGCGAGTGGACGATGGCTTTTTTTGTTTACAATAGGTTCTAACCCTTTGAAAACATAGTAAGGGACAATTCCCACTAATAGACGAGGGATAAAGACGATGACCAATGCCCACAAGCTACCATGCTGTGTTCCGATAACAGGAATAAACGGTGAGAAAGCAAAGGATAGCAGTGACGGTGTCAAAGTATTAATTAATAAGCTTGTACCACCAAATGCGAGTCCTAGTAAGGCTCCAATGCGAGGTCCTAAAACGATACTTCCGATAATGACAGGCACGTGAATAAGTGTCGCTTTAATAACTCCTAGATTGATAAAACCTAAAGGGGTAAAAGCAAATAGAAAGATAATCGCTAGAAAAATAGCTGTTAATGTTAAATCACGGGTTTTCATGAGTGACAATTCCTCCAAATTAGGCGAGCGCCTTTAAAATTTCATCTACGATGACGTCTGGTTGTGCAAGTGCGCCTTTCCCATAATCACCGCAAGCCAGTAAGCTTTCACGAGGTTCGATGATGTGATAGCCATATTGATTGAGTTTGACTAGATTAGCTTGCATTGCAGGGTTTTCGTACATATAGGTATTCATCGCAGGAGCAATTAGTTTAGGCATGTCATGTACTGCTAAAGCAGTCGTAGATAACATGTCATCTGCGATACCGTTCGCGATTTTGCCAATAATATTAGCAGAAGCCGGTGCAACGACGAATAAGTCATGACGCTTGACGATATCAATATGATTGATTTGATCTGGGATAGGTTCAGCCATCACATCGGTGTGAACGGGTTTTCGAGATAAAGTTTGTAAAGTGAGGGGTGTAATGAACTCCGTACTATGTCGTGTCATGATGACCTCTACTTCACATCCTTGTTTGGTTAGTTGACGCACGATATCTGCGCTTTTATAAGCGGATATGCTAGCCGAAACGCCAAGTAAGATACGTTTTGTCATGTTACATCTCCTCTTTTTGTTTGAGATAAGCGTGATAAATACCTTTAGCAATGTCTTGACGTGTTGAAACAGCCAGGACAGATTCATCAGAATGGACTAGACGTGCTGGATGCGTATCGTCTGTGAGACGTGTCAAGTCATTCGCCACTACTAAGTTTAGTTGATTTTTATGCAATAATGCTGTGGCGACACGGTCGAGTTCTTCGTTACTAACGTCTACTAATAATTTAAAACCGACAATAAAAGCGTTTGGTTGCCATTGTCGTAAAAGGGCAATGACTTTGGGAGCGCGCTTTAAGCCAATAAGTAAGTCATCGAAATTTGAACTAAGTTTCGTTGACGCAGGCGTTTCTTCCATCAGGTCCTTAGTGAGAACGTCTGTGATTAAACATTCCAATTGGTCTGGTTGCTGTGATAAATCTATTTCCGTTTGGCGAATGGCTTGTGTAATTTGCTGGGATAATTGCTCGATATGTGAAGTTGTCGCAAACTGATAGTCGCTCACAGCCATAGCGTGAATGATGATATCATAATGATTATCTGATAATAATTTTTTAAGAGTCTTTTCTAAATCACCAACGGATTCAATGGGATAAAAAGTATGATTTTCTAATGCAGGTAAGACGGCATTTTTACCATGAACATAGGTAATCTGACATTCTGAGAATGTTGAAAAATACTCAGCAAGAGCTTTTCCTAGACGACCTGTTGAACGATTCATTAAATGTCGAACTTGATCAATACGTTCGGATGTTCCGCCAGCAGTTATTAACACGTTCATTTTATACGCCTCCTGTTATCTGTATACTGTTTCTATCTTACTGAATCCGCGTATATGTGTCAAAGTAAAATACTTTAATTTTCTTATAAGTAGTCGAATGACTGAAAGTTGATTATAATAATGAAGGTAGAGGAGGGGACGAGATGAGATATGATGTATTATTAATAGATGTGGACGATACATTATTGAACTTTAAAGAAGCAGAAGTCTATGCGTTAAATCGTTTGTTTGAACAAGAAGGTATCGTGTTAACAGAAGAAATTCAGCAAGATTTTACTGCACATAATCATGCTTTGTGGGGTGCTCTGGAGAAAAATTTATTAACACGTGAAGAGGTATTGGCTGGTCGTTTTGATTATATTTTTAAAAAATATGGTCAAGGTCAAGATGGAAAGCAAATGGATCGCTATTTTCGTCAATTTTTAAGTGACAAACCTTTTTTAATGCCAGGAGTAGCTGAGGTGTTACCGCAATTAGCGGCTAACTATGACTTGTATGTTGTGACAAATGGTGTAGAAAAAACGCAATATCAACGGTTAGAACGTGCAGATTTACTATCTTATTTCAATCAATTATTTGTATCCGAAACAATTGGTTATCAAAAACCAGACCGACGTTTCTTTGATGAGGTATTTGCTAAAATACCTACTGTTGAGAAAGAAAAAGTACTAATCATTGGCGATTCGTTATCTGCCGATATGCATGGCGGAATTCAAGCGGGGATTGATACCTGTTGGTACAATCCACACTCTCTAGAAAATAAGACAGTGGCAACCACCTATACGATTCATTCTTTTGAAGAATTAAAGTCATTACTCAATTAAAAAGGAGATTGTGTCACGGACACAATCTCCTTTTACTATCTATTAATTAAAGACCAATCGTATAATCGTCTTCTTTCATCGCTTCAACCGTTCCTAGTAAGTACCCATTTCCTACTTGAGAGAAGAAGTCATGGTTGCTAGTTCCAGTTGAGATACCGTTCATTACAATTGGATTCACGTCATTTGCTGTATCAGGGAAGAGTGGGTCCATTCCTAAGTTCATTAAGGCTTTATTGGCATTATAACGTAGGAACGTTTTAACCTCATCCGTCCAACCTAATTCGTCGTATAATAACTCCGTATATTTTTCTTCGTTTTCATACAACTCATACAATAAGTCGTACATCCAATCGCGCATTTCATCTTGTTCTTCATCAGATAGCTCGTTAAAGCCTAACTGGAATTTATAACCGATATACGTTCCGTGAACGGATTCGTCACGAATGATTAACTTAATGATTTCTGCAACGTTGGCTAGTTTATTATTCCCTAGATAATACAATGGGGCGTAAAACCCAGAGTAGAATAAGAAAGTCTCGCCATAAACACTGACTACTTTACGTTCTAAATCAGTCCCATGAAGATAAATTTCATTGATAATCTTAGCTTTCTTTTGTAAATATTCGTTAGTGTTCGTCCAGTGGAAAATTTCATCTATTTCTGCTTTGGTATTCAACGTACTGAAAATAGACGAGTAACTTTTTGCATGGACAGATTCCATAAATTGAATATTGTTTAAAACAGCTTCTTCATGAGGTGTCCGTACAGAACGACGTAACGCTTCCACCCCGTTTTCAGATTGAATCGTGTCTAGTAAGGTTAATCCTCCGAAGACATAGCCAATCGTTTGTTTTTCTAAGTCTGATAGTTGACGCCAATCATCTAAGTCGTTGGATAGAGGGATACGGGTATCTAACCAAAACTGCTCGGTTAATTTTTCCCATGTTGATTTATCAATCATATCTTCAATAGCATTCCAGTTGACGGCTTCATAATATGTTTCGTGACTCACTCTGTTTTCCTCCTTCAAAATTAGATGACACAGCTCTCACAGTGATTACTGCCGATTTCCTCTTCATCTTCCGTAAAGGTACGGATGTAATAAATAGATTTGATGCCCTTGTGGAAAGCATAGTGGCGTAGAATATTTAAATCACGTGTCGTTTGTTTTGTTGTTTCTGTTTTCCATTCGTACAAGCCTTCAGGAATATCAGAACGCATGAATAGTGTCAAACTCATACCTTGATCGACATGTTTTTGTGCCGTAGCATACACATCGATAACTTTTCGCATGTCCATATCGTAAGCGGACGTGTAGTATGGTAAGGTGTCATTATTTAAGTATGGTGCAGGATAGTAAATTTTTCCGATTTTCTTTTCTTGACGTTCTTCAACTAAACGAGTAATCGGATGGATACTCGCACTAGTGTCATTAATATATGAAATAGAACCATTTGGCGCAACGGCTAAGCGATTTTGATGGTATAAGCCATCACGCATGACATTTTCTTTCAATGCTTGCCAGTCTGCAGCTGTCGGTATATCGATATTAGCAAATAGGGCTTTGACTTTATCAAATTTTGGTGTGACCACATCTTCGATATAACGGTCAAAGTAAGTCCCGTTAGCATAATCCGATTTTTCAAAGTTTGAAAAACTTTCGCCACGTTCTTTGGCGATTTGGTTACTTGCTACAAGTGTCCAATAGTTTAATAACATGAAGTAGACATTTGTAAAATCAAGGGATTCTTCAGAACCGTAAATCATTTGGTTTTTAGCGAAGTAAGAGTGTAATCCCATAGCACCTAACCCAATCGTATGGTTTAAACGATTGCCGTTACGTATTGAAGGGACAACTTCGATGTCAGAAGAGTCTGTGATAAATGTCAAGGCACGTGTCATCGTACGTACAGATTTACCAAAATCAGGGCTCTCCATTAAGTTTGGAATATTTGTTGAGCCTAAGTTACAACTAATATCTGTTCCAAGCTCTTCATATTCTTGACGGTCATTAATCACAGAAGGTGTTTGAACTTGTAAGATTTCAGAACACAAGTTACTCATAATGATTTTTCCGTCTATTGGATTTTGGCGGTTAGCTTCATCAATATTAATGATATAAGGATAACCCGATTCTTGTTGTAATTTACTAATCTCATTTTCCAAATCGCGGGCATTGATTTTAGTTTTGCGGATGTTTGGATTTGCAACTAGTTCGTCATATTTTTCAGTAATGTTAATGTATGAAAACGGCACGCCATATTCACGTTCGATACTATAAGGGCTAAATAAGTACATTTCCTTATTTTCGCGTGTCAATTCGTAAAACTTATCAGGAACGGTTAAACCAAGAGAAAGTGTCTTAACGCGGATTTTTTCGTCGGCGTTTTCTTTCTTAGTAGACAGGAACATTTCAATATCTGGGTGGAAAACATCAAGATAAACAACCCCAGCTCCTTGACGTTGACCAAGTTGATTACTATAACTAAAACTATCTTCAAAAAGTTTCATGACAGGTACGACCCCACTCGCTGCCCCTTCAAATCCTTTAATAGGAGACCCTGCTTCACGCAAGTTAGAAAGAGAAATTCCTACACCACCACCGATACGTGATAGTTGTAGCGCGCTGTTGATGGAACGGCCAATACTGTTCATATCATCAGTTACTTGCAATAAGAAACAAGAAACGAGTTCGCCACGACGTTTACGACCAGCGTTTAAGAAAGAAGGAGTAGCCGGTTGATAACGTTGATAAATCATCTCTTCCGCTAAGTTTTTTGCCAACTCTTGGTCGCCGTCTGCATAGTATAACGCATTAAAAGCAACGCGGTCTTCGTAACGTTCTAAGTATTGCGTTCCCGCATTATTTTTCAATGCATACTGTGAATAAAACTTATAAGCAGCCATGAATGACTTGAATTCAAAGTTTTGTGCGAAAAGATAGTCATATAGCTCTTCAATAAAAGCCATGTCATATTTTTCGATAAATTCTTTTTCTAGATAATCATGTTCAATCAAATAGGCGATTTTTTCAGGAATAGAGGAAAAAGTCATCGTATTAGGTTCAACATTTTCTTTAAAGAAAGCAGCTAAGGCTTCTTTATCTTTATGTAAAGGGATTTGATTATCGACAGGACGATTAATTTCATTATTCAGTTCAAAATAAGTCACATCAGTTAGTTCTTTTAGACTCAAGGTCACTCACTACTTTCTTGAAATTTTCAACATCTTCAGGTGTCCCGTTAAATTCAAACGAGAAGACCAAGGGAATGTTGTAGTCCCGAGCGATATCCTTCGCTGTAAAAATAAAAAGATCGGCAAAATTACGGTTGCCACCACCGGCAACAGCGACTAAATTTTGCTGATTACTTTTGTACTCAATAAAATCGTTCACTACTTCGGTGACATCAACATCATAAGTAGGAACGACTAGTAAGTAAGGTTCATTTAATTCGTAAAAGGGATTCATCGGATCAATTTCATAAGCTGGCAAATCGACTTTTTTGATAAAGCGACGGGTTTGACCGGTCACACTAAAATAAACAAGTTTCATATTAAACAGCCAACGCTTTTAATTGATCTGGACGGAATCCGACGATGGTCATACTTTCATTTGTTGTTAGAACGGGTACAGTGCGGTGTCCTTGTTCTTTTAACCAATCTATATATTGTGGTTGCTCATCAATGTTGATTTCTTCAAATGTCACATCTTTTTGTGCTAAAAAACGTTTAGTCATTTTACATTGAGGGCAATTGTTTTTTGTGTAAAGTGTTATTGTTTTCATCTATCATGACCTCCATATATTTATTATTAGTAATTATTAGTATACCTTAAATTGTGGTGAAGTCAAATATTTCTCATTGATAAAACACTATATCTTGTGTGTGACAAGAACCTTATATACAATGTTTAGTGTTGAACAAGAGTAGGATGGATTAAGTGGTTTAGGAGTGATAAGCAAGAAGTGGTGTGTTTTCATTAGTTTTTTTCATAGTGGTCTTGTTTTAGATTTATAGTTAAAGGATAAAAATATTCATGATTGATTGAGATTTTATTCAATAAAAAGATTATTTTGAAATGATGTGACCTACTATATCTAGTGGTAAAAAAAGACGTCACCTTTATTAAAAAGGTGACGTCTTTTGCTGATTAAAAAACTAAAACAGGGGTGCCGACTTCTACAGCGTTAAATAAATTACCTGCGAGTGATGGTGGGGTATTGATACAACCGTGTGAACCGATTGTTTCCCATAGTTGCCCTCCGTAAGCTGGTTGCCAAGGAGAGTCATGAATTCCTACACCCGTCCAATCAATTGGCATCCAGTAGTCGACAGGGGAAGCATATTTCGAACCATCGTCGTTAGTGCCTCGCAACGTCGTGTCTTTTACCTTATCCCAAACATAAAAAACGCCGTGTGGGGTAGGAGTAGTTGGTTTTCCTGAAACGATATCTGTTTCCAATTCTAATTTACCATTTTTATAAAAGTACATGTGTTGATTGCTCATGTCGATTTCGATATAGGTGTTGCCGATTAAGGGTGCCCCAGCTGGCGCGCTACCTTGAAATGCTGGAACGCGATTGACACTATTGCCAGCTAATAAGTCTTCACGTAAGGCGGCTGCTTCCGTATCGACAGCAAGTGTCCAACTGTAAGTACCAGCAGGAACGGTAACTTCACCACGCTTGGTACTCTTGAATTTGGTTGGATTAGTACTCGTGTTATATTTTTGACCGAGTGATGCTAAATAAGCTTTTGTTGCTTCTTGGTCAATATCGATTTCCTGACTTTCAGGATTGTAAATAAACCATGACGTCACAGTTTCTTTTGGTACGTCAATTTTTTCGCCACTTAATGTATAGGATACTGTTTGATTAGAGATTTTCTCCAGTTGTGTTAATTTTTCTTTTAACTTTGGATCGTTAGCTTTGACCGTTGGCTGATGGACAAAGTGTGAAACGTCCAATGTCGACTCGCCTGCTTGAATCGATTTAGTTAAAGCTGCCATGACTTCTCCAGTATCAATCGCAGTGCCCTTAACTTCTGGTTTGATTTCAAAGCCCGCTTCCGTTTTTTCAATCGAAGCATTTTGAGCAGGTTGTCGTTCTTCATTTATCTTATCTAACTTCTCTTTTAATTGATTGAGTTGTGTTTTTAACTCTTGCTCATTTAAATTATGGTTGGTTAAAATTAATTGTTTTTTCTGACGTGAGTCAAGGAACCAGCGACTTGGCTTTTGTTGTTTCATCGCTTTTTTTAAATCATCATGAAAGTCGTAATGAATACCTAATGATTCTTTAGGAAGAGTTTCGATGACTTCTTTGCCTTCTTTGATTTCATAGACTTGACTTTTGTTACGTTCCAACATTTTTTTCTCAGCTTGTGAAACCGTTAGTTCACTAATATCAGTGTTGTTTGCGTAAGTCTTAGGTAAAAAATGAGTCGTAAAAAAGTTTCGTTGATAGAAATAAACGCCGCCTAACATTACAACTAAGACTAATAATAATATACCAATGATTTTCGTTTGTTTACTCATAGCCCACCCTCGTTTATCTTAATAATGACTTGATTGTATCATAACACATTCTCTTTGTAGATGAAAAAATAAGGTTTTCATGCGTGACATGGATGGAATAGAGGGGGAAGGTTACGTTATGACGCATTGAACGGTGTGTGCTATAATAAAGAAGAAAAACTGAGCAGCGCTTGTTGCTCAGCTCTTTTGTGTTGGATAAAATAATGGAGGATATGCACCATGAAATTAATTGTAGGACTGGGAAACCCAGGACGAAAATATATGACCACAAAACATAACGTTGGGTTTATGACGGTTGATGAACTTTGCCATCGACTAGGGATTCAACCGAATGAGGCCATGTTTGATTCAGACGTTGCCACAACGTTTATTAATGGAGAAAAAGTGATATTAGCTAAACCTGTTACCTATATGAATGAATCTGGCCGAGCGATACGACCTTTAATGGATTATTTTCAAATAGACTTATCAGATATTGTAGTCGTCTATGATGACATGGATTTGCCAATCGGAAAAATACGTTTGCGACAAAAAGGCAGTGCAGGTGGACATAATGGTATTAAAAGTTTGATTCAGCATTTAGGGACACAGAATTTTCAACGGATTAAAATCGGTATTGGTCGACCATATCCTAAACAAGATGTGGTGTCACACGTTTTAAGTCCTTTTGCCAAAGAGGTTCATGAAGAAATAGGCGGTGCTATTCACTTAGCGACAGACGCTATTGAAGATTGGTTGGAACAAGAAGATTTTGTTGGCACAATGAACCGATTCAACAAGTAGGAGATTAATATGGAACTCATCAAAAAAGTTATGAATAGTCCCACAATGCAAGATTGGTTATCTGGGATGGAGCAAAAACAAACACAATTAGTGACAGGGTTAACGGGATCAGCTAAAACGCTAACGTTAGCCTCTCTTTACTATGGTCAAAAAAGAAAACTCGTTGTCGTAACCCCCAATCTTCATCAAATGAATCAATTATTAGATGACTTAAGCCATCTTGTTCCAGAAGAAGAGCTGTACAGTTATCCGGTAAATGAAGTGTTGGCTGTGGAAATGGGCTTTGCCTCACCAGAGGCTATTGCTGATCGGATAGAAGCATTATCATTTCTTTACAGTAATCGCACGGGTATTCTAGTTGTCCCGGCTGCTGGTGCGCGTCACTATTTGCCAAGTAAAGAAACATGGCAACGTTATGAAAAAGAGTTAGCAGTAGGCGATACAGTAGAAATTGAACACTTGACACAAGACTTGATTACAATGGGCTACGTGCGTGAAAGTATGGTAGGGAAACCAGGCGAGTTTAGTGTGCGCGGTGGTATTGTCGATGTGTATCCTTTAACATCAGATTATCCATTTCGTATTGACTTTTTTGACGATGAAATTGATTCGCTAAGATACTTTGAAGCTGATACTCAACGCTCTATTGAAAATGTAGAAAAAATTGAAATCAAGCCAGCCACAGATGTCCTAATCGTCCCAGAAGTCTACGAACCTGCTGCAGACAAACTACAAAAAGACGTACATGCTTATACATCTAAACTAAAAGATGAAGAAGCAAAACAAGCAACGACTCACTATATGGATAGTTTAACGACACAATGGCGTGCAGGTGAAAGGACTCTGGAGGATCGTCACTTCATTTACTATCTGATGCCAGACGCTCGTACAATGATTGAGCATTTAGCAGCAGACGATGCGGTTATTTTAGATGATTATAGTCGGATTTTAGAAGTAGAAAAGGAGATGTTAACTGAGCAGGGTGAGTGGATTAGTGAACAGTTAGCCTTACATAAGTTACTTCCTTCCGTGTCGTATGGTCGGGAGATTCGCGAAATTCTTAAAAAAACTGCTGTGGCAACAAGTTATTTCTCAGTGTTTCAAAAAGGGATGGGAAATCTTAAGTTTCAACAGATTCATCATTTTCAAGTGAGAACGATGCAACAGTTCTTTGGGCAGATGGGCTTATTTGAAGTCGAATTAAATAGCTGGAAGAAAAAACAGCAAACAGTGATTATTTTAACTAATACAATAGAAAAAAGTCAGAAGATTCAGCAATTGTTAAGAGAACACGCCATTGAATATGTGGTACAACATGATGGTCCGATACTCGAGCAAGCCGTTCAAATTCGCCTTGGAGAATTGCAGACAGGCTTTGAATTAATTGATGAAAAACTGGTAGTAGTCACCGAACATGAACTTTTACAAGTGAAAAAACGACCGAAAGCACGGAAACGCGCCATTTCTAATGCGGAACGGTTGAAAAGTTATAATGAATTAAAAACTGGCGATTACGTTGTGCACGTGAATCACGGAATTGGTAAATATATAGGAATGGAAACGCTAGAGATGGATGGTGTCCATCAAGACTACATGACGATTGTTTACCAAAATAACGATAAGCTCTTTATTCCCGTCACACAGTTAGATTTGATTCAAAAGTACGTTGCCTCTGAGTCCAAGACACCGAAAATCAATAAGTTAGGTGGGACGGAATGGACTAAAACGAAGCGCAAGGTAGCTTCTAAAGTGGAAGATATAGCGGATGATTTAATCCAACTATATGCAGCACGTGAAGCAGAAAAAGGCTTTGCTTTTTCACCAGATGATAATTTGCAAGCTGCTTTTGATAACGCTTTTCCTTATAGTGAAACAGATGATCAGTTAAGAAGTATTCAAGAGATTAAGCGTGATATGGAAAAAGCGAAACCGATGGACCGTTTATTAGTGGGAGATGTTGGCTACGGTAAGACGGAGGTCGCGTTGCGAGCAGTGTTTAAGGCTGTGCGTGATAATAAACAAGTCGCGTTTTTAGTACCAACGACAATCTTGGCACAACAGCACTATGAAACAATGTTAGAACGGTTTGCTGACTTTCCTGTAAATGTCGAGTTGTTAAGTCGCTTTCGAACGAAAAAACAACAGACAGAAACGATTGAAAAGTTGAAAAAAGGGCAAGCGGATGTGGTAGTCGGAACACATCGGATTCTTTCAAAAGATGTCGTCTTCCAAGATTTAGGCTTGTTAATAATAGATGAGGAACAACGATTTGGAGTGAAACATAAAGAACGTTTAAAACAATTGCGCTCAGAAGTCGATGTTTTAACCTTAACCGCAACGCCTATTCCAAGAACGTTGCATATGTCAATGCTTGGCGTTCGCGATTTGTCCGTCATTGAAACCCCCCCTTCTAATCGCTATCCCGTCCAAACGTATGTCATGGAACAAAATATTGGGGCGATTCGAGATGGTATTGAACGCGAATTAGCACGCTCAGGACAGGTGTTCTATCTACACAACCGTGTTGACACGATTGAACAAAAAGTGGGTGAGTTACAACAGTTAGTGCCGGACGCACGGATTGCATTTGCACATGGTCAGATGACAGAAGTGCAATTGGAGAATATACTTTTTGATTTTATTAATCGTGAGTATGACGTGTTAGTGACCACCACGATTATTGAAACAGGAGTAGATATTCCTAACGTGAATACGTTGTTTGTGGAAAATGCCGACCATATGGGCTTATCTCAGCTTTATCAATTGCGTGGGCGTGTGGGGAGAAGTAATCGTGTAGCTTTTGCCTATTTGATGTACGAGCCACAAAAAGTCTTAACTGAAGTCAGTGAAAAACGACTTCAAGCGATGAAAGATTTTACTGAACTAGGATCTGGTTTTAAGTTAGCCATGCGTGACCTATCCATTCGCGGAGCTGGCAACATCTTAGGCTCTCAACAGCACGGCTTTATTGATTCCGTTGGTTTTGACTTATATACACAGATGTTAAATGAAGCCGTTCAGCGTAAGCAAGGTAAGCAAACGACTGCACCGAAAACAGTCGTTGAGATTCAGTTAGGAGTCGATGCTTATATTCCTAATGCCTATATTCCAGACGAGCGACAAAAAATTGAAATTTATAAACGCGTTCGTGAGTTGGAAAACCAAGCGATGTACGAGGAATTAGTAGACGACGTTATGGACCGTTTTGGTGAATTTCCAGACGAAGTGGCATATTTACTTGCAATCGGTCGTATTAAAATGAGTAGTGAACGTGCTTTGATTGAAAAAATAGAGAAGCAGGGACAAAAAGTAACATTAGTGCTAAGTGTGGCGGGGACGAAAACGTATATGGTTGAACAGCTCTTTAAAGCACTGGCTGTAACCAAGTTGAAAGCCGACATGCGAATGAACGATGAACAAATGCACATTATTTTACATTTACCAAAAGCCATGATGACCGAGTTGTGGTTAAATGAAATTGGTAAAGTCACGGAAGCTTTACAAAAAGAGCGTGAAGAGGCTATGACGAAACAAACGGAGGCGAAAGATGAGTAAGCAATCGACCACCCGAATGTTACAAGGGACATGGCTCTTAGTGATGAGTTCTTTTATTGTTAAGATTTTAAGTGCGATTTATCGTGTGCCATTTCAAAATATGGTGGGAGATGAAGGGTTTTATGTTTATCAACAAGTCTATCCAATCTATGGCTTAGCAGTCACGTTGAGTTTGAATGGAATTCCCCTTTTTCTATCAAAGTTAGTAGCGGAGGAGCGGGACTTTGAAAAGAAACAGGAAAAAATACAGCTTGTTTTTTGGTTGAGTTTGTTATTAAGCGTTGCCTTATTTTTAGTCTTTTTTCTTTTTAGTGTGGGAATAGCCAAAGCAATGGGAGACGCGCTTTTATCACCGGTTATCCGTGTCACATCTTTTAGTTTTTTATTAACGCCATGGTTAGCTATCTACCGTGGTTACTTTCAAGGAGAACTAAATGTGACGGCTACCGCTCATTCTCAGTTGTGGGAGCAAACCATTCGCGTAGTGATGATTTTAATAGCGGCATATTGGTATACACAAGCTTCTTTTTCTTTGTATCAGATGGGGGCGTATGCTTCAACTGGAGCAGTTGTCGGAGGTGTAGCGGCCTTAATTGTTTTAATGGTATATCGGTATCGTAGTCAGACGCCCGCTCTATTGTGGCCACTAAAAATGTCACAGAAACACTCTGTTGAAGAGGTAACTAAGCGCCTGTTTACGGAAGGTGCATTAATCTGGGGCTATAGTGCGAATTTAATGTTTTGCCAATTCATTGATTCGTTTTCGTTAAAAAATGGGCTGGTCGCACATGGTTATTTAGACCTACAAGCCAAAATGGTTAAAGGTGCCTTTGACCGAGGTCAACCTTTTGTTCAAGTAGGACTTGTGATTGCGCTAAGCTTTGTCACGTCTTATTTGCCTCGTCTAACAAAGGCTCAGCAACAATCGTCCTTAGCATATCAAGCAGCAGTTAGACAAGTTGTAAAGATCATGCGTGTGTTAAGTAGTGCCGCAACCGTAGGACTGATTGTCTTGCTACCTGAATTAAATCGTGTTTTATTTGGTGACACGCAAGAAACTTTAGCACTGCGTCTTTTTACCGTGATTGTCTATGTTCTTTCGATGATCCAAGTATTTCAAATGGTTGGTCAAAGTATGGGACAAACACGTACGTTGGCTTGGGGTCTTGTGATTAGTTTAGTGTTAAAGATGGCTTTAAGTTATCCTTTTGTTAAATGGTGGGGAACGGTCGGAGCAAGTTTATCCACAGTCATTGCGTTTCTAACAAGTTTATTCTTTTTAAGAAAAGAACTATATCCACAAGCAAGACAGTCGCGTGCAGAAGTGGTGCCACTTGTCATAGCGCTAGGTAAAATGGCCCTGAGTGTCATCATTTATAAAAAAATGATTCAAGTGGTTTTACCGGCACTATATGTCTCACGCTTAACGCTGTTTGTGGTGGTGTTAGTCGGTGTTTTAGTCGGTGTCGTGGTGTTTGCTCGCAGTGTATGGCGAGCTGAAATTTTTACGTTAGAAGAATGGTCGCTTATTCCATTAGGCGATAAAATAAAAAAGAAAAGGTGAAAGCAATGCGTTTAGATAAATTTTTAAAAGTGTCACGTTTAATCAAAAGACGTTCAGTTGCTAAAGAAGTAGCAGATAAGGGACGTATTACTCTGAATGATCAAGTAGCTAAATCATCATCTAAAGTTAAGGTCGATGATATTTTAGCAATTCAATTTGGTAATCGGATACTGACTGTTAAAGTGCTAGCTTTACATGAGTCAACTAAAAAAGAAGACGCAAAAGAAATGTATGAAATAATCAGTGAAGAAAAGGTCGATATTCAGAACAAAAATGATTAGACATTGTACTGTAGAATTGCTATAATTATCCATGATGCCTCTATCTTGAAAGAGAAAATTTGAAGAACAGAAAGTTGGGCAGTGTCATGTCACACAATCAAGAACATTCACCATCACAACAGAATATGAGATACACTGAGGAACAACGATATTTATTTGGTAAAATGCAACAAGCAATTATTTATCGTCGTCGTCGGTTGGCCGTTGTTTTTGGCGTTTCGTTGATTGTATTTCTGCTACTAGGCGTCAACATTATCAAGAACTATCATAAACTACGGGTGGTCGATCAAGAAGCGACGGTAGTGATGAAGGAACAAAAAGAGTTAAAAACACAACACGAAGCTTTGGCGAATGAAGTGGCGTTGCTAAAAGATAATGAATATTTGGAAAAGTTAGCTAGAACAAAATATTTTTATTCGCGTGAAGGAGAGCAAGTGTATCATTTCCCTTCATCTAGTCGAACGCAAGAAGAACCGATAGATGAACAGGAGACGGGCTCAGACGGATAACCTGAGAGTGAACAAGGCGTATTAATTTTTTAAATAAATGGTTTATAAGGATGAAGGAGGAGCAACAGTTTTATGTCGATTGAAGTAGGCGAAAAGCTATCTGGTAAGGTGTCAGGCATTACACATTTTGGTGCTTTTATTGATTTGGGAGAAGGTAAGACAGGATTAGTGCATATCAGTGAAGTTTCTAATAGTTTTGTCAAAGACATTAATGATGTATTAAAAGTAGGAGAAACAGTGGAAGTTAAGGTTATGAGTGTTGGAGATGACGGTAAGATTGGTCTATCTATTCGTCGTTTACAAGAAGATGCACAGCCTAGCAAACCACAACGTGAAGCGCGAGCACCTCGTAAAGAATACCGAAAACCAGCGGTCCATTCAGCGCCTAAGAAACAAAGTTTTGATGATTTAATGTCAGACTTTATGAAAGATAGTGAAGATCGTCTGTTGTCTCTAAAACGTAATACAGAAGGAAAACGTGGCGGTCGTGGCGGCCGTCGCAATTAATATACGAAAGGATAAGTGAGGACTTATCCTTTTTTATTTTTAGGAGGTCAAGATGACACTTCAAGAAGCGTTTTATTTACAAGTTAAACAGGAAAAACTATTTACACGAAACGACCGCGTCTTAGTTGCTGTTTCAACGGGAGTAGACTCAATGGTGTTATTAGACTTGTTACAACGGCTGCCAAGTAAAGTGCATCCGGAAATCGGAGTCGTTCATTTTAACCATGGTTTACGTGAGCAGTCGTTAGAGGAAGAACAGTTTTTAAAAGAGTATTGTTTAGGTAAGCAACTGCCTTTTTACAGTGAAACGTGGGAAGTACCAAGTGACATTCAGGTGATTTCAGAAGCGACATTGCGTGAAGCGCGCTATGCTTTTTTTGATCGGATTTGTCGTCAGCAAGGTTATACGCATCTAGTGACAGCGCACCATGGGACAGACCAAGCGGAAACGGTTTTACGTCGTTTAGTGACAGGTAGCTATATTTGGGATATGTCAGGCATCTCGATGTCACAACAACGTGCTACTTATCTACTTGTACGGCCCCTCCTTTTTGCTTCGAAGGCGGACCTTTTGCATTATGCTCACACGCACGGACTAGATTATTATGAAGACGCTACAAATAGTTCACGCGAGTATCAACGAAATCGTATTCGCCATGATTGGTTACCTTTAATCGAAAAAGAAAATCCAAATTATTTGCAACATTTTCATCATTTCGTCACACAACTAAACTATACTAAAGATATTGTGTCGCAAGTGGTGGACCCAATGTATGCTGAACTTGTCACATATGATTTGGATGAACGACCGCAACTTAACAGAGCAGGATTTTTGCGTCAACCTGAAAGTTTACAATATATGGTGTTTACCAAGTGGTTGGAAGACACGGTTATTTCAAAAGGAATCAACATCAATCATCGACAAGTGCAAGCCGTTTTACAGATGATAAGAAGTGAGGCACCACAAAAAGCCTATCCTTTAGAAGAGGGTTGGCAAATTATGACGACTTATACGGTGATTCAACTCGTCCATCAAAAAGCGAAGACAACAGAGAATTCTAGAGTAAATGAGGATTGTGCTTCTTATGAGATGACACTAGGAGATGTATTGAAAGTGGAGCCGGGTGTACAGTTTTCGTTAGTAGAAACAAAATCAGCGACATTTAACGAGAAGAATAGTTTGACGGTATTAGAGAGCGATTTACCGCTTACGATACGTCGATCGCTTCCGGGAGATGCGTTTATCATGAATCAGCAAGGCAACAAGAAGAAGATTAGTCGCTATTTTATTGATAATAAATGGCCAAAGGAAAAACGGGATAACGCTTGGGTAGTAGTCAATCGACACGGGGAAGTTTTATGGATTCCACCCTTTAGGAAAAGTTATTTGAGTATTGTTCCTGAAACTGATAAAATACAGTACAAGTTACTATATAATAAAGCCGATAATTCGGGAGGAGAAACGGAATGTTAGAACGAGATATTGAAAAGGTTCTTGTGACAAAAGAACAAATCCAAGAAAAAACAAAAGAGCTAGGACAGCAAATTGCTCGTGATTATGAAGGGAAAAACCCTCTAGTAATAGGGATACTTAAAGGTGCCATTCCATTTATGGCAGACTTAGTGCGAGAAATGGATATTCATTTAGAAATGGATTTTATGGATGTTTCAAGTTATGGTGAGGCACTCGTTTCCTCAGGCGAAGTAAAAATTGTTAAAGACCTAGATACGAACGTTGCGGGTCGTGACATTTTAATAGTAGAAGATATTATTGATAGCGGACGAACATTACGTTATTTGGTTGATTTATTTAAATATCGCCAAGCTAAATCTGTAAAAATTGTGACATTATTAGATAAACCAGAAGGTCGGGTTGTGGATATGGATGTCGACTACTTTGGTTATATCGTGCCAAATGAGTTTGTGGTTGGCTTTGGCTTGGACTATAAAGAAGATTACCGTCACTTACCTTACATTGGTGTTTTAAAACCAGAAATTTATGAGTCAAAAGACTAACGTTTTTAAAAACTTATGTTAGAATACTAATGTATGTATCGTGATTAAATAGCTAGAGGGAGGCTCTATATGAATAAAAAGAGAAACGGAGGCCCAAAAAGTACCACGTATTATATTATTTTGTTACTAGCGATGGTCGTTTTGGTTAGCTTCTTTTTTAATGACTCGCGTAATGTAGGGACTGAAATACCTTACTCCGCGTTTAGCGAAAAATTAGAACAAAAAGAAATTAAAGACATGGAAATCACACCTGGAAATGGTGCCTATGTCATTAAAGGGACTTACAATTCCAAACAAAAAGTAGAAGGTAACGGCTTGCGTGTGATAGGGGATACTAACGTTGAAACCGATCGTTTCACGACAACCGTCTTACCTAATGATTCTACCATGGCGAAAATTGCAGATGCTGCAGAAGAAGCCGGTGCAAAAGTCAATATTAAAGAACAAAGCAACAGCGGTATGTTCTTAACCTTGATTTTATCTTTCTTACCTGTCTTGTTGATGATTTTCTTCTTCTACATGATGATGGGTCAAGGACAGCAAGGCGGCGGTGGCGGACGTGTCATGAACTTTGGCAAGTCTAAAGCAAAAGAAGCAGATAAGAAAGCGAATAATGTTCGTTTCTCTGATGTTGCTGGCGCTGAAGAAGAAAAGCAAGAGTTAGTAGAGGTCGTCGAATTCTTAAAAGATCCTCGTCGATTTGTAGAATTAGGCGCACGTATTCCTGCAGGGGTTTTATTAGAAGGACCTCCAGGAACAGGTAAAACATTGTTAGCGAAAGCTGTTTCAGGCGAAGCTGGCGTGCCATTTTATTCTATTTCAGGTTCTGACTTTGTTGAGATGTTTGTTGGGGTAGGGGCTAGCCGTGTTCGTGACTTGTTTGAAACGGCTAAGAAAAATGCACCAGCGATTATCTTTATTGATGAGATTGATGCTGTTGGTCGTCAACGTGGCGCCGGTATGGGTGGCGGACATGATGAACGTGAACAAACGTTAAACCAACTGTTAGTTGAAATGGATGGTTTTAGTGGGAATGAAGGTGTCATCGTTATTGCCGCGACAAACCGTTCAGATGTATTAGACCCTGCATTATTGCGTCCCGGCCGATTTGACCGACAAATTTTAGTTGGTCGTCCAGATGTTAAAGGACGTGAAGCGATTCTTAAAGTCCATGCGAGAAACAAACCGTTTGCTTCAGATGTCGATTTAAAAGTCATTGCACAGCAAACACCAGGTTTTTCAGGTGCTGATTTGGAAAACGTCTTAAACGAAGCTGCTTTAGTAGCTGCTCGTCGTAATAAGAAGAAAATTGACGCTTCAGATGTGGATGAAGCACAAGACCGTGTTATTGCAGGACCGGCGAAGAAAGATCGTGTTGTTAGTAAAAAAGAACGCGAATTGGTGGCATACCATGAAGCGGGTCATACGATTGTCGGGCTTGTACTAAGTGATGCTCGTACAGTTCATAAAGTAACGATTGTTCCTCGTGGACGTGCAGGTGGTTATATGATTGCTTTGCCAAAAGAAGATCGTTTCTTAATGACGAAAGAAGAAATGTTCGATCAAATTGTTGGTTTACTTGGTGGACGTACGGCTGAAGAAGTATTCTTCGGAGTAAAATCAACGGGTGCAAGTAATGACTTCGAACAAGCAACTGCGTTAGCACGTAGCATGGTAACGGAATATGGTATGAGTGAAAAACTTGGACCTGTTCAATACGAAGGTAATCATCAAGTCTTTATTGGCCGTGACTATGGTCAAACGAAAGCGTACTCTGAAACAGTCGCGTATCAAATTGATGAAGAAGTACGTAATATCTTAAACCAAGCACATGCGAAAGCACGTGAGATTATTGAAGAGAACCGTGAAAAACATGAACTTATCGCGAAGATGCTATTAGAGCATGAAACATTGGATGCACGTAGTATCAAATCGCTTTATGAAGAAGGGGTTATGCCTTCTGATGAATTAGAAGAAGAGTTTCCAAGTGAGAATGGTCGTTCATTTGACGAAGCGAAAAAAGCGTTAGAAGAAAAAGAAGCACGTAAAATGAAAGATCACGAACACGAAGAGCAAAATAGTAACCAACCAGATAATGAATAAGTTATGATAAAAGTGGGTTGCCTAGGCAACCCACTTTTCATGTCAATAATAGAAAGATAAGGTGAAATAGATGCAAGATTATTTAGTAAAAGGGTTAGCGTTTGAGGGACAAATTCGAGCATTTGCTGTACGTGCGACTGAAACTGTTTCGGAAGCGCAACGTCGTCATGATTCATGGCATACGTCCACTGCCGCTTTAGGTCGTTCTTTAGTCGGGGGCTTGTTATTAGGTTCCATGCAAAAAGGCGAAGAAAAAATGACCATTCAAATTCAAGGTGACGGACCGGGTGGTAAAATTGTAGTGGATAGTAATGGTAAAGGTCAGGTAAAAGGTTACATTGACCAACCTCATATTGCCTTACCGTTAAATGATGCTGGGCATATTGATGTGCGAGGAGCTGTCGGAACAACCGGCAGTCTATCTGTGACAAAAGATTTAGGTTTGAAAGAACCGTTTATCGGTCAGGTTCCCCTTGTTTCAGGAGAATTAGGGGAAGATTTCACTTATTATTTAGCTCATTCCGAGCAAATTCCTTCAGCTGTGGGCTTAAGTGTAAAAGTCAATCCAGATGAAACGGTAAAAGCGGCAGGGGGCTTCATGATTCAAGTGATGCCGGGAGCAACGGATGAAACCATTACAGAAATTGAACAACGTTTATCTAATATGCCGTTGGTCTCAGATTTGATTGACAAAGGGGAAGAACCTGAAACGATTTTAGCGCGTTTGCTTGGTGAGGAAAACTTAACCATTTTAGATACGATGCCAGTTGCTTTTCATTGCGACTGCTCAAAAGATCGTTTCTCACGTGTTATTTTGACTTTAGGAAAAGAAGAAATACAAGCGATGATTGATGAGGATCATGGTGCAGAAGCTGTCTGCCATTTTTGTGGTGAAAAGTATCATTATAGTGAGCAAGAACTCGAGCAACTAATTGAAGAAATCCAGAGCCAACGATAGGGGGAAACAACATGTGGAAGATAGGAGATGTTGAGATTCCTAATCGTGTTGTTGTAGCACCAATGGCAGGTATTAGTAATTCAGCTTTTCGCGTGACTGTAAAAGAGTTCGGTGCAGGGCTCGTCGTATGCGAAATGATTAGTGACAAAGGGTTACATTTTAAAAATAAAAAAACATTAGAGATGCTACATATTGAAGAAGTAGAACATCCCATTAGTTTGCAAGTGTTTGGTGGCCAAAAGGAAACACTTGTTGAAGCAGCTAAGTTTGTTGAGGCGAATACAACTGCTGATATTATTGATATCAATATGGGCTGTCCAGTTAATAAGATTATTAAGGCGGAGGCGGGCGCTAAATGGTTGCTTGATCCTAACAAAGTTTATGAAATGGTGTCGGCAGTATCATCAGCCGTTTCAATTCCAGTTACCGTTAAAATGCGTATTGGTTGGGATGAAGAACATGTCTTTGCGGTAGAAAATGCTTTGGCGGCAGAAAAAGCAGGGGCATCGGCTATCGCAATGCATGGACGGACTCGTACACAAATGTATGAAGGAAAAGCAAATTGGGATGTTCTACGTCAAGTGAACGATGTCTTAACTATTCCTTTTATGGGGAATGGAGATGTTCGAACACCAGAAGACGCCAAACGAATGTTAGAAGAAGTCGGATGTGATGCCGTCATGATTGGTCGTGCGGCATTGGGCAATCCTTGGATGATTTACCGTACAGAACACTATTTGCGTACAGGCGAGTTACTACCTGAACCCGAACCAGCTGAAAAAATTGAAACGGCAAAACTACATTTAGTTCGTTTAGCAAACTTAAAAGGCGAAAAAGTAGCTGCAAGAGAATTTCGTCAGCATGCAGCTTATTACTTAAAAGGGATTCCGCGAGCGACTAAAACAAAGTTAGCAATCAATCAAACAGATTCTCCAGATGAAATTATTGTGCTTTTGGATGAATTAGTTGCAAAAGTTGCTAACATGCCATCGAGAAGATAAAACAAATAAGGTAAAGGGAGATTTCCCTTGCCTTTTTTGTTTTTTATGTGGCATTATAGAAGAGATGAAATGAGTTTCACGAGGATGGAGGAAAAAACAGTGACAGACTATCAAGAGATGAATGATCAGTTAATCGTTCGTCGTGAAAAAACGAAAAAATTACAAGAACAAGGGTTAGATCCTTTTGGTCAACGTTTTGAGCGCACGCATGATTCTAAGATGCTGCACGATGCTTATGAAGCGCTAAGTAAAGAAGAAATAGCTGAAAAAGCAGAGCGCGCTACAATCGCCGGACGTATTGTAACAAAACGTGGTAAAGGAAAAGTAGGTTTTGCTCATTTACAAGATCGCGAAGGACAAATCCAAATTTATGTAAGAAAAGATGCTGTAGGTGAGGAAGCGTATGCGTTGTTTGACCAAGCAGATTTAGGAGACTTTATCGGGGTCAGTGGCGAAATCATGAAAACGAACATGGGAGAACTCTCTATTAAACCAGATGAGTTAACGTTCCTAACTAAAGCATTGCGTCCATTACCAGATAAATATCATGGTCTTGCAAATGTAGAACAACGTTACCGTCAACGCTATCTTGATTTGATTAGTAACCGTGAAAGTTTTGATACATTTGTTATGAGAAGTAAAATTGTTTCTGAAATTCGCCACTACTTGAATAGTAATGGCTATTTAGAAGTAGAAACACCAACATTACACAATATGGCAGGTGGGGCTGCCGCACGTCCGTTTATTACACATCACAATGCGTTAGATATGGAGTTATATTTGCGTATCGCATTAGAGCTTCATTTGAAACGCTTGATTGTAGGTGGGATGGAGAAAGTCTATGAAATTGGACGCGTCTTCCGAAATGAAGGGATTGACACGACTCACAATCCAGAGTTTACGATGCTGGAAGTTTATACAGCCTATGCGGACTATAAAGATATCATGGATTTAACTGAGGGAATTATTACACATGTCGCTCAAACAGTATTAGGTAAACTGGAAGTGACTTATGGAGATGATGTGATTAATTTAGAAGGACCTTGGAAGAGAATCCATATGGTCGACGCGATTAAAGAGAAGACCGGCGTGGATTTCTGGCAAGAAATGAGTGATGAGGAAGCACGTGCTATTGCGAAAGAACACAACGTTCATATCGAAGATCATATGGATTTTGGTCACGTAATTAATGAATTCTTTGAAGAGTTTGTGGAAGACACCTTAATTCAACCAACATTTGTATATGGTCATCCTGTATCTATTTCGCCTTTAGCTAAGAAAAATCACGAAGACCCACGATTTACCGACCGTTTTGAATTCTTTATCTCAGGACATGAGTATGGGAATGCCTTTACAGAGTTAAATGATCCAATTGATCAACGTCAACGATTTGAAGATCAAATGAAAGAAAAACAATTGGGTAATGATGAAGCTCATGGAATAGATGAGGATTTCGTAGAGTCGTTAGAATATGGTATGCCACCAACAGGGGGACTAGGAATCGGGATTGACCGCTTAGTCATGTTATTAACAAATTCTCACTCCATTAGAGATGTGTTACTATTCCCAACGATGCGTCCATAAAGATACTTGATTTTAAATAAAACGCTTGATATAGTAGGTTCTAGAACCTACTATATTTTTTTATAAAGGTGGTTGACATCGGTTGGGTTCCCGTGCTACTATATAAAAGTTGTCACAGCGAATAGGTGACATAAAAAAAGATTTAAAAAGTTTTAAAAAAGATGTTGACGGAGTCAACTAAACGTGTTATTATTTAGAAGTTGTCAGGTGACAACAAAACAAGCTTCAAAAAATAATTAAATAAAAGTGTTGACAATCAAATGCCGACATGTTATTATTTAAAAGTTGCTACTAACGCAACAAAGTAGACCTTTGAAAACTGAACAAAGTAAGACGAACCAAATGTGTAGGGCGTTTTTACAAGTGTAAAAACAAACACAATTTTACAGTTTTTTATAAAAACTGATAGTGAAGTCAATTCGCTAGCAA
>NZ_NGJW01000007.1 GCF_003987555.1 Vagococcus lutrae
ATTATGGATGCTTTCAGAAGCAAAAATCACGTGTCATTTATCCAACAACTAAAAGAACTACCTGAAACATTAGATTCAGAATTTCGTAAGAAACTTCAAAACCTTTTAAACTATGAAGAAGGGATTCGTAATTCCCTCATATATCCCTATTCAAACGGTAAGATTGAAGCTAAAAACACACATATTAAAACCTTAAAACGGGTATCCTATGGATTTAAATCATTTGAGAACATGAAATTAAGAATATTCATGATGAATCGCCTTATTGAAGTAAAATAAAAAAGATGAATGGAACGAGTTCCACTCATCTTTCGACTTCATTTTGACTCATCAGTCCTATTTGACAAAGAGCCCTTTTTAATCTTTACTTTGAATGACGGCCATTATTCCCGTTTCAAATGAGAACGTCGCCTTATTTGATAAAAATTCATTACTTGCAAAACTCATCGGATACGAAACATCATACTCTTCCAACTCATATTTAACTTCTTCTAATGTTAATTTAGCTACGGGTGTTAAGCAGACAAAAGCTAAATACTTTTTATCTTGCTCTTTCTCAATAACGTGCCTTCCTGGATGAAAATACGTAATCGTGTTTTGTGCATCTCGCATCTCGATTCGTTCTAAAAAAGGACGAAAACGTGGCTCTAAAGGCATCCATAGATTTGCTAAAAAGTGATCTAATCGACCTCCTGTCATTCCTACCAGTGTAATCGTTTGTTCCGGATATTCGTTTAACGCAATCGTTAAAGCAAGTTGCGTGTCCGTCTCATCTTTTTCAGGTGGTGCCGTCCGTATATCTGAGACGATTTGACTAACCTGTTGAAATTCTTCCGCTGATAACGAATCAAAATCTCCCACAGCCACATGTGGTGTGATACCTTTTTCTAGTAAATGCAATGTTCCACGGTCAACGCCAATCCACGTCACCGTTTCTTCTTTAAAAGCAAACAGATTCGGCCAATTAACCGAACCTGCTCCACCTACAATGACTATTCGCGTCATTATTCTGACACCGCTTCTCTTAATTTAGCTAACTGACCCTTTGGATTTTCATGATTATATACATAAGATCCAGCGACGAAAACATCTGCGCCTGCTTTAGCACAAAGACGTGCTGTGTCGGGCTGTATCCCCCCGTCGACTTCAATTTCATAATGATAACCGTGTTGCTCGCGCAATATAGCCAGTTCTTCAATTTTACCTAGTGTATTCTCAATAAACGATTGTCCGCCAAACCCTGGATTAACCGTCATGACTAAAACTAAATCAACCATTTCCAAAACATGAGCTATCGCTGATACAGGGGTACCGGGATTTATGACCACACCGGCTTTAACGCCTTCATTTTTAATCATCTGAATACCACGATGTAAATGAGGTGTACTTTCTTGATGTATGACGATAATATCCGCGCCTGCTTTGGCAAAATCAGGAATAAAACGTTCTGGTTGAACAATCATCAAATGAACGTCTAATGGTAATTTTGTAACTGGGCGTAAGGCAGCTACAATGTTCGGTCCTAGTGTAATATTAGGAACAAATTGTCCATCCATCACATCAATATGAATATAATCCGCGCCACCTGCTTCCACTAGTTTCACATCACGTTCTAAATTCGCAAAATCCGCACTTAAAATAGAAGGTGCAAGTTTCATCTCTTCACGTCCTTTTTATTTTTTTCGATGATAAATTGGTTTACGTTCTTCAATTTCTTTTAAAAATTGTAAATAGTTTTCATAACGACTCGTCGCTATATCACCTATTTCCACTAAATGTTTCACTTCGCACTTGGGTTCTGCCACGTGCAAACACCCGCGAAATTGGCAGTAATCACTGGCCGCACGCATTTCTACAAATTGCTGACTTAGTTCAACCGCCTCAATCTCTTTAAAGTCGATAGAACTAAATCCAGGCGTATCCCCTACCAGACCACCTGCAAGTGGATGTAATTCCACATGACGTGTCGTATGGCGTCCTCTGCCTAATGATTGTGATATTTCACCTGTTTTTAAATCGAGCTCAGGTGATAGCTTGTTTAAAAGTGTACTCTTGCCTGCACCCGTCTGCCCCATAAAAACGGTTACCTTTTCTTTAAACAATGATGATAAATTAGCTAAGCAAGTTTGATCTGACTCTCGTTCTGGAATCATTACCTGGTAGCCCATTCGTTCATATATACTCATCGTTTGACGAAGTGATTCATATTCTTCTGGAGTGAGTAAATCTATTTTCGTTAAATAAATAATCGGCGTGATTTTTTCATACTCGACCGTTACTAAAAAGCGATCTAATAGATTTAGAGATAAGGCAGGTTCTGTCGCACTCATGATTAAAACCGCTTGGTCAACATTCGCTATCGCCGGTCGCCTTAACTCTGTTTTTCGTGGTAACACTTCCATTAAATAACCTTCTGACTGTTCTTCAGCTTGAAATTTAACCCGGTCGCCAACGAGTGGGGTGATACTTTTTTTACGGAAATTCCCTCTTGCACGAGTCTGATAAGTTTCTCCATTTGAGTAGACGTAATAGAAGCCACTCAATGCTTTTCTAATCTGTCCTTCTTTCAATTAGTCACTTCCCTCATTTAGTAATGCAGTGATACCTTCTGTTAGAACTTTCTCCTCCATCATACCATTTTGTTCAAAAATAATCTCACCTTTTTTATTGATAAATAGTGTTCTTGGAATCGACGTCAGGCCGTAAGCTTTAGAGGCTTCACCGTTAGCTTCGTGAAATACTGGCATCGTATAGTTGTTCTCATCAATAAACTGACGAGCTGACTGCTGCGTTTCGCCGTTAAAACCAAGAATATTGACCATCACAAACTGGACATCTTCATGTTTTTCAAAACTTTGTTGAAAAGTAGGCATTTCATAGACGCATGGTGGACAAGTACTAGCCCAAAAATTTAGTACGACAGGTTTTTCCCCGATAAAATCTTCCAAGTTTACTACTCCCCCTTCAAATTTTAACATATTAAAATTGGGGGCTGGACGGGCTTCTACTGACTCATCTTGTATAACTTCCTCTTCAACGATGCTTGGGGTAACCTCTTCACCTAACTTTTGATACACCACTGTACCTGCAACTAACAATACTGCTAAAATACTTCCAAAAATAATTGTTTTCTTCATTTCTATCTCCTTATAATAACCATAATTGTAGTTTTGTCATAAATCCTGTCATCATTAAAATACCTAGTATTATCAAAATAATGCCCGAAACACGATTGATGATGTCATAGTTAGCTTTTATTTTATTAAACAACGGCTTTAGACTATCCATAAAAAAGGCGCTTAGCATAAAGGGTAAGCCCAATCCGAAAGAATAACTGACTAGCATTAAGGCTCCTTTTAATGCGGTTCCTTGATGGGAAGCAAGACTTAGAGCAGACCCTAAAAACACACCTAAACATGGACTCCATGCCAGTGAGAAGACTATCCCAAACAGGTAATATGATAAAAGGGTATCTGGTTGTTGCTTTGTTTGCGAAGTCGACCGTCCTTTAAATATTTTTCCCCACTCTTCAGGTATCACACCTAAAAAATAAAGACCAGCGTACACTACAAACCCGCCTGTTAATAACTGAATAGCCAGTCGATAGCGAACGAAAAGACTCCCTATCCATCCTGCAAAAACACCCATGGACACAAATATCGTCGTAAATCCTAAAACAAAAGCGAGCGTTCGATAAAACAAAAGACGAAACGATTTTTGTTCACCGCCCAAAAAATAAACAAGATATATTGGTAACAACGGCAATATACACGGTGATATAAATGTAATAAGCCCTTCTAAAAACGATAAGATGTAATACATGATATTCTCCTTTTTAATCTATACTAAATTTGAGTATAGCATAGCTCAATTTAATACAAAAATAAAAAAACCGTATTTCACAAAGTACTACCCTTTGTAAAATACAGTCTATTAATTACGATTCTTTACTATCTGTTGTTTTATTTTCATCAGGTTTATTCTTTTTATTATCTTTTTCTGATGAGTCTGTGGTTGTATTGCCTTCAGGTTCAGGCGCTTCTGTTTCTACTGTCGCTTCGGTCGTTTCTGGTTGCGGTGCTGGTCCTAAAGATACGACTAGATTAATATGATCACCTTTATCAACCATTCTTCCCGAAGGTGGAAATTGAGTAATAATATACCCAGCAGGGACACTATCATGATATTCACGTTCCACTTCATAAGTTAAGTCTTTCTCTTCTAAATAGCTTTCAGCATCCATTTGGCTGTAAGAAGTCAAATCACGTAATTTAAAGCCTTTGACGCCTTTACTAATAATAAACTCAATCTTATCTTTTTCTGGAGATAGTGTGGAACCTCCAGCAGGGTTTTGTGAGATAATCATGCCTACTTCAACATCACTATTTTCTTCTTCTTTTACTTTTATATTACGACGCTTAAATCCTAAATCTAATAATGTCTTTTCTACATCCGTAAAGCGCAAGCCTTCATAGTCGTCAATTTCAATCTTATCAGGGCCTTTACTAATGATTAGTGTCACTTCACTACCTTTTTTAGCTTTAGCATTACCACGTGGACTTGTTTCTACAACCAAACCTTCTTCGATTTGATCATCGTATGTTTCTTCGCGGTCGGCGGCGACTTTAAATTGTTTTTCAGTTAACACTTTTTCCGCCTCTTCTACGGTCATATTAGTTGTATCCGGCACAGTTATGCTTGAAGGACGTACAAATGCTAGGAATAATAGAATTCCTATCACTACTACCGTTAAGAAAGCGAGGAACCACCATTTTCCTTTGCCTTTTTTAACTGGCACTTCTTCCTCTTGTTCAGTCGTAACGGGCTCTTGAGGTTCTTCTATCACTGCTGCAACAGGTTCTGGCTCAGCGGGTAACGGGGTTAACACCTTTGTCTCTTCAATCATTGCTTGCGGTTCAAAGCGTGGCTCATTTTCCCGTAATGGCGATAATGATGTCGAAATATCTCGTGCCATTTCTTCAGCAGAGACATAGCGATCTGTCGCTTCTTTCGCAGTCGCATGTAAAATAACATTTTCAAGTGCTTGTGGAATAGCTGGATTTAATTCTCGAACGGAAGGAATCTCCGTTTGAAAATGTTTCAAAGCAATCGAAACAGCTGATTCACCTTCAAAAGGTACTTTCCCACTTAGTAGCTCAAATAATATCACACCCAAGGCATAGATATCCGATTGACGTGTCGCCATACTTCCACGAGCTTGTTCGGGCGACAAATAATGAACAGACCCTAATAATGTATTCGTTTGAGTAAGCGATGTTTCTGATAAAGCAATCGCAATACCAAAGTCTGCAATTTTAACATTTCCAAATTCATCAATTAATATGTTTTGCGGCTTTAAATCGCGATGAATAATCCGGTGCTGATGAGCAAGTGAAATGGCCGATAAGATTTGTTCCATAATGGTCACAACCATCTCTAACGGAATCGGGTAGTGATTCTTAATATATTGCTTTAAATCCGTCCCCTTAACATATTCCATAACTAAATATTGTAAGCCGTCTTCTTCTCCTACGTCATAAACACTGACAATATTCGGATGAACTAACTCGGATGAAGCTAACGCTTCTCTTTGGAAACGACGAATTGCTGCTTGGTCATTTTGAAAGTCAAAACGTAAAACTTTCACAGCAACTTCACGATCTAGTATCGGATCATAAGCTAAAAATACATTTGCCATACCGCCACTACCGATATTCCCTATAACCTTATAACGGCCATTAATCTTCGAACCAATATCAATCACGTGCTTCATCCTCCTTTTCCGAAATTTCTATTAACAGTGCGGTAATATTATCCGTACCGCCCGCCTCGTTCGCTTTTTCAATCAACTGCTGCACGATTTCTTCAGGCAACAACGGTTGAGTAATCACTGTTAATAACTCATCATCGCTTAACATATTCGTTAAACCGTCTGAGCATAGTAATACCTTATCACCAATTTCTGTTTCAATCGTCGTTACATCAACTTCTACCACTCCAGGAATCCCTAACGAACGTACTAACACGTTTTTTCGCGGATGGCTTTTAGCCATTTCAGGTGTTAATTCCCCCGATTTGACTAATTCATTCACTAAAGAATGGTCTTCTGTTAATTGTCGTAACCCTGATTGTCTGATTAAATACGAACGACTATCACCAACATGTGCTAAAACAAGTTTGCGATTCGTTAACAGAACCGTGGCAACAATCGTTGTCCCCATCCCCATCTTCGACGCGTCACTTTGACCTCGCTCATATATGACTTCATTTTCTTTTTGAATGACTTGTAATAACCATTGAATAATCGCTTCTTCATCGTGTAAAGCTGTTGATTCCCACAATGAGCCAATATCAGCTACAGCTTGTTGACTAGCGATGTCACCAGCTTGATGTCCACCCATACCGTCAGCTACGATAGCTAATTTTAACTCTTTTAAATTTTCAAAAATACCTACTGCATCTTGATTACTCTTACGCCTCTGTCCAATATCTGTCTGATATCCGATTTTCATTCTTACACCTCTTTGCGTCTTCTTAACTTATCCGTTGTAAACAACTAATAAAAAAACCATCCGTGTTAAAATGATGTGGATAAAGCGTCACACCATAATCTGAGTGGTCATTTACAAAATCCGTTCCCTCTACTGGAATAGCTTTAAAGTTAGGATTTCGTTCTAAAAACAAACGGACCACTTCTTCGTTTTCTTCTGATAAAATTGTACACGTACTGTAAGTTATTATACCCCACTCTTTCACTTTTTGCGAAACACTTTCAAGTATTTCTAACTGAATACTCGGGAGTCGTTCAAAGTCCTCTGGTCGCTTATGATAGCGAATATCTGGTTTTCTTCGCAGTAGTCCTAAACCTGAACACGGCGCATCCACTAAAATGCGGTCAAATGACGCATCTGAAAAAACAGTCTTAACCTCTCTTGCGTCCATCTTTTGAGTCTTGACAACATCGGTCACATTCATACGCTTGGCATTTTGGTCAATGAGCTTCACTTTATGGGCGTGAATATCTAAAGCCGTCACTTGTCCTCCTTGCTTAGCGTCGAGATATTGCGCAATATGTGTCGTCTTGCCACCCGGAGCGGCACAAGCATCTAGCACTTGGTGTTGTGGTTCAATTTGCATACTCGGTGCGACTAACATGGAACTTTCATCTTGTATAGTTAACTGACCCGAACGAAACATCTCGCTTCCAGCTAAAAACCCTTTACTTCCCACGATTCCAAAAGGAGATACCTCACTTGCTTGTACGTCATAACCAGCTGTTTTTAATTGTTCAAGCACTTCTTCTCGCGTGAGCTCACGAGCAGTCACACGTGCGCTGACCGAGCTAGGTTCTAACAGCGACAATCCTAGTTCACGCGTTTCTTTTTCGCCGATTTGTTCACATAGTTTTTCCACTAACCATACTGGCAAACTGACTTCTATCGATAATCGCTCGATTGGATTTTCGATGTTTTCAATAGCAGGAACTCCTTGACGTTGAATCGTGCGTAAAACACCATTCACAAACTTACCAATCCCCGCATTTCCTTTTATCTTAGCAATTTCAACTGCCTCATTGACACTTCCATGATCGGGTACTCTATCTAAGTAAACCATTTGATATAAAGTCAAGCGTAGTAACTGACGCACCCAATTATCCAATTTTTTCGCTTTTTTTACAAAAGGCGCTAAAAAATAATCCAGTGTCAATTGACGACTTAATGTCCCATAAACGATTTCCGTCATAAGACGGGCGTCTTGTGGGGTTAATTCGCCTTCTCGAATGACTTGGTCAACTAATAAATTAGAATAAGATTGTTGTTCCGACACTTTAACCAAGAGTTCTAACGCCGCGAACCGAGGATTGTTTTTAGCTGTTTTTTTCTTTCTTGATGCACTTACCATGTCAATTGATCTCCTTCATTCAGTTGACGACCAACACCATTTAAAAAGTTCACAGCTGACATCTTAGCTTTCCCAGCAGGTTGTAATGTCAGCACCTCATAGACTGTTCCGCCCCCACATGCAACTTCAAAACTTTTTTTATTTATTGTCACAATTGTGCCTGGCTTAGCGTTCGTTTTTTTCTCTAACGGTTGCCCCTGATAAATTTTCACGCGTTGTTCTTGCCATAACGTATGTGCAACTGGCCACGGATGCATCCCCCGAACTTTCCAATCCACTTGTTCCGCTGTTTTATCCCACGAAATCCGCTCTAATTCTCGACTAATATTTGGTGAGAAAGTGGCATCGTCTTCTTTTTGAGGCGTCGGTGTAATCGTGTTCGTTAAAATCATCGGTAATGTTTCTAACAACAAGTCTTTTCCTAATACACTCAAACGGTCAAATAATGTCCCTACATCATCTGTGTCCTTAATTTCTAACTTAGCTTGGGTTAAAATATCGCCAGCATCCATTTTTTTCACCATTCGCATAATGGTGACACCTGTTTCTTTTTCACCATTCATCAAAGCATAGTGAACAGGCGCACCACCACGATATTTTGGTAACAATGATGCGTGAACGTTAACCGAACCAAACTCCGGTGCATATAATAATTTTTCAGGCAAAAATTGCCCGAAAGCCGCTGTTACAATAATATCTGGGTCTAAGTCTAAGACTTGCTGCATTTCTTCGCTTCCCGAGATTTTTTCAGGCTGTAAAACTGGAATCCCAAGTTCAACGGCTGCCTCTTTAACTGGAGGAGGCGTCAATACTTTCTTCCGTCCAACAGGTCGATCTGGTTGTGTGACAACCGCTTTTATTTCATACTCATTTTCAATCAATCCTTTTAAGATAGGGACTGAAAAAGCAGGTGTTCCCATAAATACTACACTAGTCATTTCTTCTTCCCTCCATATAGTCTTCTAAATCTTCTTCTGCAATTCGTTCTATCATCTTATCAATAAACAAAATGCCATTTAAATGGTCAATTTCATGTTGAATCGCTCGCGCAAAATAATCATCCGCTTCTAACTCATACTCGTCACCTTCACGGTCGAAATACCGCACGACAATCGTTTCATACCGTTTAACCGTTCCATACTGATGTGGTAAACTTAGGCAACCTTCCACATCAATATTTTCTCCTTCATGAAAAATGATTTCTGGATTAATTAGCTCTAACACATCATCCTCAGGGTCTAACTGGACAATCGCTACACGAATATTTTTACCAATTTGTGGCGCAGCTAGTCCTATCCCATCATGTGCATCCATGGTGCGCTTCATTCTATCAAGCATTTGAATTAACTCATCAGAAATCACGCCTACTTCTTGTGAAGGACGTGTTAATTTTTGATTCGGGTGAATCACTATCGGATAACTCATTTATTTCCCTCTTTTTCTATATAAAATGCATCGGTTCAACGTCGATACTTAACAGTAATCCACGCCTCATGTCCGCTTGACTTTCTTCCATAATTGTTTTTAAAACAGATGACAGCATGGGCTCATGCTTGTACTTAATCACCAGTTGATAATAATAACGTTTGTTGACACGCATGATGGCACTTGGCGTCGGACCTAAGATAATCACATTTTGTGACAAGTTTTCTTTTAAATAAGACGCCACTTCAAACATCTTTTTAGCAGCTTCTCTTTCTTCCGTATGACTTGCAACAATTTGAACGGTATAAAAATACGGAGGGTAGTTACCCTGATGTCTTGCTTGCATCTCATATCGATAAAATGTTTCGTAGCTTTGTTTTTTGACCAACTGAATCGCATAGTGCTGTGGATTAAAACTTTGAATCATCACTTTTCCACTCTTTGCTCCTCGACCAGCCCGTCCGCTGACTTGCGTTAAGAGCTGATAGGTCTTTTCACTTGCACGAAAATCAGGCAGATTTAAAGACGTATCAGCATTTAAGACACCTACCAGTGTCACATTAGGAAAATCAAGTCCTTTAGCAATCATTTGCGTACCTAATAGAATATCTGCTTTATGCTGTTCAAACTGTTCTAATAAACGGCGATGTGCACCTTTTCTACGTGTCGTATCAACATCCATACGTAAAATATTCGCCGTTGGTAATAACTCATGTAATTCTTCCTCGACTTTTTGCGTCCCCGTTCCATAGTATCGTATCTTATCACTGCGACACTGTGGACATTGATGAGGAATTGCCTCTTCATGTCCGCAATAATGACATTTCATCCGCTTAACATCCATATGGAGTGTCAGTGAAATATCACAGTTTGGACATGGCAGCACATAACCACAGTCGCGACACATCATAAACGATGAATACCCACGACGATTTAGAAGAAGGACGATTTGTTCTTGCTTAGCCAAACGGATATTAATTTCATCCAAAAGTGGTGCGGAGAAAGTCTGCATATTGCCAATCGTTGCTACTTTCGTCATATCAATGATTTCAATATCTGGTAGCGTTGCTGCTTGCACCGCGCGTTCAGATAACACAAGTAATTGATAGACGTCTTTCTGCGCCCTAGCACGCGATTCAAGCGAAGGAGTAGCACTTCCTAAAACGACTGGACAATGATGATAGGCAGCACGCCAACGTGCAATATCACGAGCGTGATAGCGTGGGTTGTCATCTTGTTTATAGGTCGTTTCATGTTCTTCATCTAAAATAATTAATCCGATATTTTCTAATGGAGCAAAAACAGCAGAACGTGCGCCCACCACGACACGTGCTTCACCTTCTTCGATTTTACGCCATTCATCATATTTTTCTCCGTCTGATAAACCACTGTGCAAGACCGCTACTTGTTCACCAAAACGTGCTTTGAATCGTTGCGTCATCTGGGGGGTAAGAGCAATTTCAGGGACTAACATCATCGCCGTCCGTTGCTCGTTTAATACATAGGCAATACTTTGTAAATAAACTTCCGTTTTCCCACTACCCGTTACACCTTGTAATAAAAAAGTAGGATTGTTTTTTTGAGCGACTGCCTCAGTAATTTTCCTGTAAGCCTGTTCTTGCTCACCATTCAGTTTTTGAGGTACATCCCTTTGAACCTCTATATCTGCAAAAGGATCCCTTCTAACTTCTACTTCCACTATTTCAAGCCAGCCTTTTTTCTCGCCAGTCTTAATTGTCGCCGGTGTAATACCTGCTTTTTCACGCGCCTTTTGATACGTCACACACTCTGAAGATTGTTGTAAAATGTTTAATAATGCTAATTGTTGCTGTGCATTTTTTCGTAGACTCTCTCGCTCTTCTTCAATTTGTTCAAACGTTAAACGCGATTTAAATGCTTTTTTCGTCTTCGCTTTATTTCGCTTGCTCACTTCGTAATGAACGGCAATTTTCCCTGATTTTTTTAAGTCTAACAGATAAGGTAACGTCCCTTCAGCTTCTGCTTCTTCCCAAGCTAAATAATCTTTCCCTTTAAATATTTCGTACAACGTTCTTTCATCTACTTCATCTACCAATACGAGATATTTAGCATAATCCGCTCGCATCACACGTGGTAACATTGTTTGAAAACAGGTGATTTTAAATGAGAACGTCTTGCGTTGCATATAATCGCCTAGTGCCAATAGCTCAGAATTTAAGACAGGGTGTAAATCCATTGGGGCGATGATTTCTTTTAGATTATCAGTCTGATTTTCTCCCGTTGGCGTAACTATCTCAACAATAAACCCTTGAATACGTCTTTCACCACGCCCAAAAGGAACCACCACACGCATGCCGACTTCTAGCACATTCGACAAAAGAGCTGGGATTTTATAACTATATGGAATATCCGTCTGCATGGTTGGAACATCTACCACTACTTGTGCGATTCGCTCCATCTTCTCACACCCCTTCTTCCTTTTCTATTCTACTAGAAACTAAATAACTTGTCTTCTTAAAGGAAAAAACAGAACGACATCACTGCCGCTCTGTTTGGATTAGTTTTCTTCTCTAATTTTTGCTTCAATAATTTCGCGTTCGCGTGTGCGCTCAGCTGCTTCTAATTCTTCTTTTTGACGGATAAGTTCACGTTTTAATTCAGGATTTGGATCAACTACCACATCTCCTGCATCAATTTCTTCCAGTGCTTGTCCCACTCGTTTAACAGAGTAAAACTCTTCTTTCATCGGTGTCGCACCTGCTTCTAATTCGTGCGCGCGTTTACTTGCTAAAATAACTAATGAATATTTAGAATCGACTTTTTTTAACAATGAGTCAATCGATGGTTTTAACATCATAAGACTACAACTCCTTTAACATGTTTTTATAACGTTCTACAACACGGTCTACTCGACAGTGTTCGCTTTCAATAATATGTTTAATTCTTTCAACCGCTTTGTCGACTTGGTCATTTACGACAGCATAATCATAGTGACTCATCATCTCAATTTCTTCGCGTGCTACGCTCATCCGTTTGTCAATCACAGTCATTTCATCTGTCCCACGATTAACAATTCGGGACTTTAACTCGGCCAAATCAGGTGGGGTTAAGAAAATAAAAATGCCTTCAGGTACTTTTTCTTTTACTTTCATCGCACCTAACACTTCAATCTCAAGGAAGACATCATATCCTTCATCTAGTGTTTTATTCACATAGTCTAGAGGCGTGCCATAATAGTTGCCTACGTACTCTGCATACTCTAACATTTCCCCAGCAGCTATTTTTTCCTCAAACTCTTCTCTTGTTCGGAAAAAATAATCGACACCTTCTTGTTCACCTTGACGCATTTGACGTGTCGTCATTGAAACAGAATATTTTAACTCTGTTCCTTCACTTTCAAATAATGCTTTTCTAACCGTCCCTTTTCCGACTCCTGAAGGTCCAGATAATATAAATAACAAGCCTCTTTCTGACATATCGCTTACCCTTTCACTTTTCAATACTTATCTAATAATTTTACGCTATATAGATAAACAGTTCAAGTCTTTTTTAGTGTTTGTTTTAATCAATAGCTGTTATTCTATATTTTGAATTTGCTCACGCAGTTTTTCTAATTCTGTTTTTAATTGAACGACAAGATTTTTTATTGCTAAATCTCTTGATTTAGACCCAATCGTATTGATTTCACGATTCATTTCTTGAATGGTAAAATCAGCTTCTCGTCCAATCGCTTCTTCTGATTGAAACAACGTTGCCAACTGTTCACTATGACTTTCTAAACGTGTCAGCTCTTCCGTGATGTCCCCTTTTTCTAAAATCAGGGCGACTTCGGTCAAAATTCGTGAATCATCTAGTTGTTCACCGACTAACTCTTGTAGCTTTTCTGTTAAACGCGACTGCCAATCTGATTCAATTGCTTCTTGTTGCGTCGCTACAAGCTCTAATAATTCATTTAAACGGGATAAATGCTCATCTAGCACGGCTTGCAAATAAGTGCCTTCGGTTTCTCGGGTGTTGATTAATTTATCCAATCCCTCTTCAAAAGCGGTTAATAATTCTTCTTCATACTCTTGCCAAGATATTTCGGGATTTTTTACATTTAAAAACAAATCGTGCTGCAACAAAGTACGCATTAGCACTTCTTGCTCGAGTGAAGTCGGATGTACTGTTAACTTTGTCGCCATTTCTTGAAGCAATTGATGATATAACTCCCAATTCAATACGACTTCTTGTTGCAGCGTGTCTGTTTCTTGATACTGAATGTAACACTCTACTCTACCACGTGTTATTTTACTGCGAACGAGCTTTTTCAAGGCGGGTTCGATAAATAACCAATCCTTTGGCAAACGAAAAACAGTATCAAGAAAGCGATGATTGACCGACTTCAATTCAAACGTCAATGCAACGTCCTGTATCGTAACTTGATGTTGCGCATATCCTGTCATACTTTTCATATTGAGCAAGGCCTCCTTCATATAGAACTCACTTACATTTGATTTAACGTTTCTTTTAATATAGCTATCTCTTCATTTGAAAGAGAAATACCTTTCCCCATTTTCTGATGATCGGCAGACCAATCGCGAATGTCAAACTTAGGTGGTGCGTCGTTCCAACTAACTAAGTTTAATTCTCTTTTCCAACCCTTTGACCGCTCGGATAAAACTGCGATTGTTTCCATAATTTCAAAATTAAATTCTCTTGACATGAATCATTCTCCTTTATTTTATCATTGTAAGCTCCATACAAGACAGGCGATTAAAAACGTATCCGACTGTATAAGCAACCCCATTTCAAGCCAATCTTTTTGCCAATTCTCTTGACGAAAACGCGTCAACCATCTTGCTACCTGAGCTTCTTCACTCATTGCAGATTTTTTCTGACGATAATGCGTTAACCATTCTGGTAAAGAGTACAACCCTGCCGGCGCATTCCTTGACGTTTCTTGTGACAAACGCGCTAACAACATTTGGCAAAATGATTCCACTGAATAATAGGTAGTCGGGTCTAGTCCGTATAACCTCCCTGTCAGTTCTAAAATAACCCAGCCTAGATTATAAGCGGAAACCTTGCTCATATATACTATACGTAAACGTTCATATACAATATGCATTTTTTTGCTTGATAATCGTTCCACTGGAATAAATGTTTTTATCTTTCTGACTAATTCGCGATTCATTTGCAAGTATTCTTCTGACAACACTTCCACATCGAAGGTATACCAAAATCCCGCTTTTTTTTCAATCACACGTTTCAATTCAAGATAGCCTAATTGTTGATTCCATTTCGCTCGTCTTGTATCAAATAGTAACATATTTCCCAATAACCACGGACTTTTCAATACTATAGGAGTTATGGTTAGCGGTACGTCGTATTTTTTCGTCACACCCGGTCCTTTTACATCGATGACAAAAAGCTGATTCGCTCCTTCTTTAACTGCAATATCAACAGGGATATTGTTTCGATAACCACCATCAACATAGTATTCCCCATCGATTTGATGAGGTGCCAAAGCTGGAAAGAAAGAAGCTGAAGCTAACAACCAATCTACTCTTTTTTCAGAATCACAAGCGTTAAGATGAACGACTCTTTCTTGCATTGTCAGCAAATGTGTCGCTGTCAGCCAAAGAGACGGTTTTCCACACGTTAAGCGTTTATGATTTAATAATCCTTTGACATATTGATATAGTGGCTCGGTTGAAATGCCTTGGTTCAATACAGCTTTCGTTGCCATCGTTTTCATCCCGTCCAAAAGATTCGAAATATCAGACATCTCTTCTGCTGGTAGCATTGAAATGTCAAAAACATCGGTTGTTTCAATCTGATGCCACATCGCCTGTGCTTTTTCCCAATCATTCTGAACCATTAAAGCCCCATTTAACGCTCCGACTGAAGCACCTGTAACGATATCATAGGTGAGCTTATTCTCCCTAAAATATTGCCAAATACCTAATTGATAGGCTCCGCGAGCGCCCCCACCTCCAAGAACCATCGCCGTTTTTGTTCTGCTTACATGACGAACACATACGACTCCTTCCGTATCATTCACAACCTCATCAAATAATCGTTCACTATCCACCAAAACATTTTTTAAATACATTTGATAACATGTGATATTAAAATAACGAAAAATCCCATCTATTCGGTCAAGCCATTCAGGCAACGAGGCACTAGCGTGAGAATGATTTGGTTGATAAAGACAATCCGTTACTATTGCGACGTTTCCTTTTCGTTCAAAAGACAGAAATAATAAACAATTATGATTATAACTTATTAAATAGGAAGATTGATTTGCATTTGGCTTTCGATACTGTTGCAGGGCTTCTGACCGTGCTTTTTCACGATAGCCCCTGATTGGAAATAATTCATTAGCTTGATTAGAAAATTTCACAAACTCATGATATGAATAAAAATGAAGTGGTTCAATCACATTATATTTCATGTCACACACCTTCTTCCTAATCCGTATTGAAAGTTTGACTTTTACTCCTCAACTTAGGTATAATTACCTTAAAGTTGTCATGAAGAACGGAGGGGAAATAATGGAAAATCAAAAAAAGAAACATACAATTAAATCGTTCACTAAGATTATAACGGATACGTCTCAACGTTTTTTGGCTTCTTTTTTAGATGATTCCTACAAGCCAAAACAAGAGCTTGAAAAAATTCGTTTCCAACTAAGACAGGCAGCTTCTCACAACCAATTTGTCGTGTTGCAAGTAGCTGAGTCAGCTGATCCAACAGCAGATTTTGAAACTTTTTACGGAAAGTTAAAATTACTTCCAACTCATCAAGATATGGTTGTCCTATATCCTCAAGGAAGCCAACAAATTAAAATGATTCCGATTCATCATATAAAAAAAATCACGACATCAAAACCTAGTTCTCAAACATTAGCAAATTAAAGCAACTGATTGACTCAGTTGCTTTTTTTATTTTTCTAATATGACGTAGGCGATGGCTTGCATTTCACTATGAGAAAGAGAGATGTGGACACGACCGGCATGTGGAGAGAAGGCAACATACGGCCGACCATTTGCTTCGTTTAATACTTCAATATCTTGAAAGGTTAGTTTGCCTATCCCCGTCCCCCATGCTTTAGAAAATGCCTCTTTAGCGGCAAAACGTCCGGCTAGATATTCTACTTGATGGCGACCTTTCTTTTGCTCAAAACATCGATACTCCTCAGGCGTCAATACTTTTTGTACAAAACGTGGCGACTCCTTTATTATTTTTTCCATACGATAAAGTTCAACCAAATCCACACCAATTCCAACAATCATCTTTTCACCTACATTCATTTACTGTTTTTATTGTACCATAACTATAAAAAAACAGGATAGTCTCGCTATCCTGTTCAAACGGTTTATTTATTCTTCGTGCGAATCACAAAATCACGTTTACTTTTATCTTTGCTGTGGCCTTTGCCTTTGTTATCATAACGCTTTTTGCCATTGCCGCCTTTGTTATTACGACGGTCATTATAACGTCCACCGCGTTTTTGACCACCTTTTCCACGTTGGCCTCCGCCACCTTTATTGTTGCGACGGTTTTGTGGTAAAGGACGCTCTGGGGTAATTTTAACAGGCGCTTCTGAAGCATCGTCTTTTGTGATTGTTTTTAATAATAACGCCACTAAATCTTCTGCTTCATATTGCTCTAATAAATCTGTGGCTGTTTTTTGATAATGATCTAAGCCATTTTTTTGTAATTCATCTTGAATAGTATTGACAGCTATTCCCAATTGCCCTTGAATAGCTTCTTGTTGCGTAGGTGGGCGTAAAGGTGACATTTTGCGTTTAGTTAAGTCTTCAATAACACGCAAGTAGCCCATCTCATTTGGTGTAACAAATGTCACAGACATACCGTCATTACCTGCTCGGCCAGTTCGACCAATACGGTGAACGTAGCTTTCTGGATCTTGGGGAATATCAAAGTTATACACATGTGTCACACCTGAGATATCTAAACCACGTGCTGCAACGTCTGTAGCCACTAAGACATCAATTGACCCATTTTTAAAACCTCTTAAAACACTCATTCGTTTTTGTTGCGTTAAATCGCCATGGATTCCTTCTGCACGGTAACCGCGAATTTCTAAGCCACGTGATAATTCATCCACACGACGTTTTGTACGAGCAAAGACGATAGTCAATTCAGGTGCTTGTACGTCAAAGAAACGCGTCATAATGTCAAATTTTTCAAAGTCTTTACAACGAACATAGTATTGGTCAATAAGACTCGCTGTCATTTCTTTAGCTTTGATTTTGATATGTTCTGGGTCTTTCATGAATTTAACCCCAATATCTTTAATGCTTTTTGGCATAGTTGCTGAAAACAGTAAAGTTTGGCGTTCAGCTGGTGTCTTGCTAATAATTGCTTCAATATCTTCTAAGAAGCCCATATTAAGCATTTCATCTGCTTCATCTAATACTAATGTTTCAATGTTACCAAGTTTTAACGTACGACGGTTAATATGGTCTAACAAACGACCTGGTGTCCCCACAACAATATGTGGGCGCTCTTTCAAGCTACGAATTTGACGGCCGATATCCGCGCCACCGTATACAACTTGAACTTTCACTTTTTTGTCACGACCTAAACGATATAGCTCTTCTTGAGTTTGAATAGCTAACTCACGTGTCGGTGCGATGACTAAGCCTTGTACTTCTTTTGCTGACGTATCTATTTTTTGTAACATAGGCAACCCAAATGCTGCTGTTTTACCAGTTCCCGTTTGCGCCTGTCCAATCACGTCTTTACCTTCTAATGCCAATGGAATCGTGCCTTCTTGGATAGGTGTTGCTTCTTCAAATCCTGCGCGTTGAACTGCTTCTAACAGCTCAGGTATTAAACCTAAATCTTTAAATTTCAAATAAGATCCTCCTAATTTGTCTCTCTTCATCTATGTTATTTATCATGGAAACAATTTACACTTTTCTTGTGATGTCCACATCTTTTTAATTTTAACATATTTCATAACACATAACAAACAAAATCCGTTATTTACTGGAAATTTTCTCTACTATTTTCACAAGCCCCATACTATTGCTACCCTTTAGCACGAGGATGTCTTCTGGCTTCACTAAGTCATGTAAGTAGTCGATAATCAGCTCTTCATTTCCTTTTTCCACATGATAAACAACTAAATCAGCGTTTTGTTGTAGCAATTTTGTATGTAAATTTTTCATTAGCTCTCCATATAAAATCACAATTTGGTACGGTTCTAGATATGGGGCAATACTTTGATGTAGCTCAGCCGATGTATCCCCAAGCTCTCCCATATCTGCTAAAACGGCTATTTTTTTTCCTTGATTTTCTACACGTGCAATCGTTTCTAATACTAACTTCATCGCAGTCGGATTAGCATTATACACATCACTAAACATTTGTGCACCGTTCCATGTCGTTAACCACTCCGAGCGGCTTTGTGTTAATTCTGTTCGTGCTAGTCCTTCACTTATTTGATTGATAGAGAGACCAAATTTCAAACCGATAATAATTGCAATCAACGCATTTTTTACATTGTAATCTCCTACAAATGGAATCGTAAACACTTGATTAGAAAGAGAAGAAACCGTAAAACGTGTTTCTTGTTGACTACGTTCGATAATTGTCGCTTGATAAATAGCAAGTTCAGTGAAACCAAATGTCGTCACTGTTTGAGGAATATTCTGTACATGAGGGGCTAAAAGCGGCTCGTCAGCGGGAATAATCAGTTCTCCTTGTTCCGAGAGGCCTGCGAGTATTTCAGCTTTGGCTTTAGCAATCCCTGCGCGACTTCCTAAAAATTCTAAATGTGATTCTCCAATCATCGTGATAGCTGCGACATCTGGCGTTGCTAAACGACTTAAAAACTCAATCTCACCAGCATGATCCATTCCCATTTCAAGAACCAACACTTCCGTTGCACTGGACATATGTAAAATCGTATACGGCAAGCCAATATCATTATTAAAGTTCCCTTGTGTTTTATAGGTCGCAAAGCGTTGCGATAGAACAGCTTCGGTCATATCTTTTGTCGACGTTTTGCCATTACTACCTGTAATGGCTACTACTTTCGGATGAACTTTGTTTAAATAAAACACCGCTAGTTCTTGAAATGCCCCTAAAACATCTGGCACTTCAATGACAATCAGCTCTTCTGGAAAAGAATCATGCTTACGTCCTGCTTCCCACAAAGTTGCAGCTGCTCCTTGATTTTTTGCCGCTTGAATAAACTCATGTCCATCACGTTGTCCCTTTAATGGAATAAACAAGCTATTTTTAGTGATTTTACGTGAATCAAACTCGATTGTCTCAATATCGACTTGATTGTCGTATCCGTGTATCATTTGACCTTGAGTTGCTTTTATAATTTCTTGGATAGATAACATCATTTTTTTCCTTTCTTTTCACAAAAAACTGAGACAAATGTCATCATCTGTCTCAGTCTTGTTCTATTGATGCGTAATAGATAATCGTTGTTTAGCTTGATGACGCATTAATCCCAGTTGAATTAATTCTTCTATCAAGTCACCATACTTCAATCCCATTTCTTGCCATAACAATGGATACATACTAAATGGCGTGAAACCTGGCATAGTATTTAATTCATTTAAGAACAAGTCGTGATTATTCGTTAAGAAAAAGTCACAACGGCTTAATCCACTACCATCTAAAGCTAAATATGCTTTTTCAGCATAAGCACGTGCTTGCTCGTGAATTTCTTCTGGGATATCCGCTGGAATTTGTAACGTCACATCATTGTTAATATATTTTGCATCATAATCATAAAAATCGACCGTTTTGACAATTTCTCCCGCTAAAGTTGTTCGGACTTCTTCGTTACCCAATACGGCAATTTCAATTTCACGTGCTTCAATCCCTTGCTCTACCACGACGCGATGATCATACTGAAGCGCTAAATCAATCGACGCCTTCAATTCTTCTTGATTTTCTGCTTTACTAATTCCTACACTTGAACCTAAGTTTGCAGGTTTTACAAACATTGGATAGACAAGCGACCCTTCACAATGACGGAAAACTTCTTCTTGGTCTTTACGCCAATCATTTTTCGTTACAGCGACAAACGGTAACTGTGGGATTCCGATCTGTTGTAATACTAATTTTGTCATTATCTTATCCATTGCGCAAGCGCTCGCTAAAACTCCGGCTCCAACATAAGGCATATTTAATGTTTCTAACATTCCTTGAATTTTTCCATCTTCGCCATTCGGCCCATGTAACATTGGAAAAACAAGTGTGTCTTCTTCCACTAAATCACAAAACGATATGGTCTCAGCATTATCAACTGTTAAATGCAAATCTTCTTCTAATTTAGGTGCTTCAGTTAGGAGTGGTCCTTTCAACAATTGCCCCTCTCGTGTGATATAAACTAATTGTACTTGGTAATAATTGTAATAGAATGCTTGTAACATTGAATAAGCAGTTAAAATTGAAATTTCATGTTCTGCGCTTTGTCCACCATATAGTGCAATTATTTTCAAGGTTTATTTCCTCCTCTATTATCAAAATCTCTTATATTATAGCAAGTTTCGAGTAAAAAAAACAAGCTTATTTCCATTCTAAGCTTGTTTTAAACTCGAAAGTGACTCCCATTCTTCTTCTGTTAAAATCCAGCAACCATCTCGGTCGTCATATTCAAGCATACCAATCTGATCATCTTTTTCAAAGCGTTGATAATCAACTAATTGAACTTGATCTTCCACGACATAAATCGGTATCTTATATTTTCCTTGATAAAATTCAGGTTGTGAAAAATCAAAAACAACGCCTTCTTGTAAAATTCGTTTCATATCTTTTAATAAATCTGTCGGCATACGATTGATTGTTTTAGGCTTTTTAAAGAATAGACGTCTTTCTTGTCGTTTTTCAGTAACTTGTTTAATGAGTTTTTGTTCTAAAATATAGTAAAAATCATCCAAATGACGATAGTATATTTTACTAACATGATTTGGTTTTTCAAAATAAACATAGTTATTCTGCAACTTGTAGAAAAAGGGTGAATGTAGTTGAGTACCCATGTGTCCAAAATATAGCAACTCGGCAATTTCCATGGGAGTAAGCTGTGTCACTAAGCTAATATCTTTATAATCAATCCACTTTACTAAACGATGAGATTGTTCTTTTTGTAACATAAAATAACGCTTTATATCTTTTTCACCGCGAATGATTTTTAACCCTGTATGACGCTCATACTCGCCTTCGACCGCTTGGGGGTCTAACAGTAAAATATTCTCAGGATACAGCGACATATTTTTTTCAAAATCATCCATTGTAATACCTTTGGATGTGACGGCATTACTAATTGTGTCTAAATGAACATAAATTCTTTGGGAACCCACTTTTTTCACCTCGCTTCACTTTACCTTATATATACCATTCTACATCATTTTTTTCAAAAAGGACCAATTTTTTGTTTAAGTTTTTATTACATTCCTTTATAAAACGCTTCCAAAAGACATCAATTTGTAACAATTCTAAAAAAGCCACTTGATTAGTCTTTTTTGATACACTATGCTAGAATACAAACGATAAAACTTTTAGGAGAGTCATATGAAAAAGAAAAAATCTATAAAAAATAGTTTAATCAATCTGTTTTTATTTCTAATGTTATTAGTTGGTTTGGCACTTGTTTTTAATGAGCCGATTAAAACATTCCTTTTAAAACAACGTAGTAATCAATATCGCGTTTCAGATATTACCAAAGACCAAATAGCAGAAAATAAAAAAAAGGAAACGACCTTTGATTTTGATGCCGTAGAAGCTGCGGATTTAGAGAGTGTTTTACGCGGTACTTTTTCTGACGAAGATTTATACGTACTTGGTGGCATTGCCATTCCTAGTGTTTCCATTAATCTTCCGATTTACAAAGGACTTTCCGATGCGGCGATAACTTTTGGTGCTGGTACGATGACACCCGAACAGGAAATGGGAGAAGGAAACTATTCATTGGCCAGTCATCATATGATTAATCCTGAAATCTTATTCGGCCCTCTCGTCAATATCCAATTAGGCGCTCCCATGTATTTAACCGACTTAGAGTATATCTATGAATACACTGTCACGTATAAAGAGTACGTGGCGCCAACGCGTGTTGATTTATTAGACATTGTCCCTGACAAAACGTTGCTAACATTAATCACCTGCGATTATACTGGAGCTAACCGCCTTGCCGTGCAAGGGGAACTTGCCAAAAAGACACCTATCAAAGAAGCTTCACCTGAAATCGCCGATGCCTTTGGCTTGTCAATCAATCGTTAAAAAGAAGCGTTCCGTCAACGGAACGCTTCTTTTATTTTACTCATTTTCCCATTCATCTAACCACCGATTCGTTGTCTTATCTAAAAGTTGATACGTTTCATCAAAATCTCCCGTGTAATAAGGATCGGGTACTTCTGAAACTGACTGATTATCTAAAACTGACAAATATAAATGAATTTTATCATGTGTCTGTAAAGGCGCCATTCGCTTCAAATCTTTAATATTTTGCTTATCCATTCCCAAGATTATATCGTATGTTTCAAAGTCTTCAGACTTGATTTGTTCAGAGAAAATCCCGCTATCATCAATCTGATACTCCGCAAGTTTTTTACGCGTTCCTGCGTGTGGCGCCTGACCGACGTTCCAATTAGACGTCGCACGTGAAGAAACTTCAATTTTGTCGTTCAGACCACGCTCTTCAATCCGATGCCGTAACATTGCTTCAGCCATAGGTGACCGACAAATATTACCTAAACAAACAATTAATACTTTTTTTGTCATGTTATCCCTCTTTTTAAATAATTTTCAAACTGTTCACAAAAATGCTCACGATCTTGCCTTGTAAATTTCTTTGGGCCTTTCGTTCGTTGTCCTGCTTGACGTTGTTGTTGATGATGGTAACGCTGCATAAGTAAAAAATCGATTGTTTCTTTATGGTACTGCTTGCCAGAATGATGAAAAACAGCGACATCATGCGCAAGTGCTAAGGAAGCTAAACCATAATCTTGCGTAATCAAACAATCGCCAGCCTTGGCTAAAGACATGACTTTATAGTCTGCTGCGTCATTGCCACGCTCAACGTACGACACTTTAACATGGGCAGGATAAACCTCTGTCGTATAATGGTCGAAAGAAGCTACGATTAACACTTGCTGATTATACTTGCTCGCAAGTTTGATCACTTCTTTTTTAACCGGACACGCGTCACCATCAATAATAATCATATGCTCTCCTTTTAAAAAAGAAAGCGTAAGATTTAACTTACGCTTTCGATTGCTTTAATTTGCTACGATATTAACGAGTTTATTTGGTACTGCGATAATTTTACGAATCGTTTTCCCTTCAATTTGGGCTTGAATTGTTTCATTAGCTAAAGCCAATTCTTCCAATTCTTTTTGAGACGTATCTCGCGCAACCATCATACGTTCGCGTACTTTTCCGTTAATCTGAATGACGATTTCAAGCGTATCTTCTATCAAATGATGCTCATCATATTCTGGCCAAGGAACATAGGTTATACTTCCTTCATTTCCTAAACGTGACCATAGCTCTTCTCCAATATGAGGTGCAACAGGAGCTAACAATTGAACAAACCCGTTCATGTATTCGATTGGTAACGCTTCTTGCTTATTCGCTTCATTGACAAACACCATCAATTGCGAAATAGCCGTGTTGAAATGCATCACTTCATAATCTTCTGTCACTTTTTTCACAGTTTGATGATAAACTTTCGTTAATTTACCGTCATTAAATGTGGTAATGCGGTCGCGTAGTTTTCCTTCTTCATCAATCATCAAGCGCCATACACGGTCTAAGAACTTACGACTACCTTCTAGACCTTTTTCACTCCAAGCAATGGAAGCATCTAAAGGTCCCATAAACATTTCATATAGACGAAGTGTATCAGCACCGTATTTATTGACAACGTCATCCGGGTTCACGACATTCCCTTTAGATTTAGACATTTTTTCATTGTTGTTTCCTAAAATCATCCCTTGGTTAAACAAGCGTTGGAATGGTTCTTTCGTATGAACTACACCGATATCATACAAGAATTTATGCCAGAAACGAGCATATAATAAGTGAAGAACCGCATGTTCAGCTCCCCCGATATACATATCAATTGGTAGCCAGAATTTTAGTTTTTCTGGGTCAGCAATTTGTTCCGTATTATGTGGGTCGATAAAACGTAAATAGTACCAAGAACTTCCCGCCCATTGTGGCATAGTATTCGTTTCGCGACGACCTTTCATCCCTGTTTCTGGGTCCACTACATTCACCCAGTCTTCAATATTAGCTAATGGCGATTCGCCCGTTCCACTTGGATGAATATCCGTAGCAATCGGTAGCTCTAATGGTAGCTCTTCTTCTGGCACGGTGGTAGTAGTGCCGTCTTCCCAATGAATCACTGGAATCGGTTCACCCCAGTAACGCTGACGAGAGAATAACCAATCACGTAAACGATAATTCACTTCTTTATGACCGATTTCTTTTTCCTCTAACCAACCTAGCATTTTTTCAATTGCCGCTTCTTGTTCTAAGCCATTTAAGAAGTCAGAGTTAATATGCGCGCCATCTCCCGTGTAGGCTTCTTCTGAAACATCGGCATCTACAACTGGAATTATTGGTAAATCAAATGTTTTGGCAAATTCATAGTCACGTTGATCGTGAGCGGGTACTGCCATAATAGCGCCTGTTCCATACGTTGCAAGCACATAATCGGCAATCCAAATTGGCATTTTTTCGCCATTAGCAGGGTTAATCGCATAGGCTCCAGTAAAGACACCTGTTTTTTCTTTTGAAAGTTCAGTACGAAGTAAGTCTGATTTTTTCTCAGTTTCTTTGATATATGCCGCAACTGCGTCACGTTGTTCAGGCGTTGTAATTTTTTGTACGAGCTCTAATTCCGGTGCTAATACAGCGTAGGTTGAGCCAAACAAAGTATCTGGACGTGTCGTAAATACTGTAAATGTCTCATCTGTTCCTTCTATTTCAAAGCGAACCTTCGCCCCTTCTGAGCGACCAATCCAGTGACGTTGCATTTCTTTAATATTCTCTGGCCAATCTACTAAGTCTAAATCATCAATTAAACGATCAGCATAGGCTGTGATTTTTAACATCCATTGTTTCATCGGCACGCGATAAACAGGGTGACTGCCACGCTCGGATAGACCGTCAATCACTTCTTCATTCGCTAATACAGTACCTAGCGCTGGACACCAGTTAACTGCGACTTCCGCTTCATAAGCTAAGCCTTTTTCAAAAAGCTTGGTAAAAATCCATTGCGTCCATTTGTAATATTCTGGATCAGTAGTGTTAATTTCACGATCCCAGTCATAACTAAATCCTAATGAGTTAATTTGACGACGAAATGTTTCAATATTTTGTGCTGTAAACTCTGCGGGGTCATTTCCTGTATCTAGCGCATATTGTTCGGCAGGCAAGCCAAAAGCATCCCACCCCATAGGATGTAAAACATTATAGCCTTGACTTCGTTTCATACGAGATAAAATATCCGTAGCAGTATAACCTTCAGGATGTCCTACGTGTAATCCTTCTCCTGATGGGTAAGGAAACATATCCAACGCATAAAATGTTGGTTTATCAGGATCCTCTGTTGTCTTAAATTGATGCGTGTCTCGCCAAAAATCTTGCCATTTTTTTTCCATCTCCAAATGTTGATAACTCATGTAACTCCTCCTTTATGATAATAAAAAAGCCCTATAAGAGTAAGAGTTACTCTTATAGGACGTTCGTTTCGACGTGGTACCACCTAATTTTTCATCTATCACACTACAATAGATGACTCTCAGCATATAACGTTGCTAAACGAATCAGTCTTATCAACTGACTATCTCCAAGGTAAGTTCAAAGATTTCTTACTATGCATTTTCACCGACCATGCACTCTCTGAAAGAAGGCCTCTTTTACTACTCCTCTTCATCGTAAATGTATTATATCAGAGCTTTTAACTTGTTGCAAACTTTACTTAATAACTAACACTTGATTGATTGAAATCGCATCTGATGATAATTGATTCATTTCTTTTAATTGAGCGACTGAGACATTAAAGTGCTGAGCAATTTTCCACAAGGTATCCCCTGCTTTGACTTGATACGTCTGTTTGACTCGTTCGGGCGCTTTCGCTTGAACTTTAAGCGTCTGACCAACGACTATCGTATCATTTGACAATTGGTTCCAATCTTTTAAGTTTGCCACAGACGTATCAAACTTTTTAGCAATCTTATAAAGGGTATCACCTGACTGCACACGATAAGTACTCGCTTGTGACGTGCTAGCATTAGCAGTCACCGTAGAAGCAGGAGCAGACGGTTTTGCTCCGGTTGATACGCTTGAATTTACATTACCGTTTAGTTTCAATACCTGTCCTACACTGATTCTATCTGAAGCTAACTGATTAATGTTTTTTAATTCCGAGACGGATAAACCATTGTTTGTTGCAATACGATATAAAGTATCGCCTGCTTTTACTTGATATGTCGCCGCATTGGATGGCTTCACCGGTGCTGGTTTTGACTGAGCCACTACTGGTTTAGAAGTCGCGCCATTTAAGCTTAACGTCTGACCGACCACAATCACATCGCTTGTTAAACCATTGGCCTGTTTCAATGCACCCACCGTCGTGCCATTTTGACGTGCAATGCTATAAAGGGTATCGCCAGATTTAACACGATAAGTTGATGTATTAGTTTCTGACGACTGACTAACGGATGGTTTTGTCGGCTGTTTCTCTTGCGTCTGACCACTTGTTTTTAACGTCTGACCAACGATAATCATATCTGAAGTTAACTGATTAAGTGATTTCAATTGAGCCACCGTCATGTTATGACGATTTGCAATGCTATAAAGAGTATCACCTGCTTGAACACGATAAGTACCTGATGAAGTGTCAGGACGTGACGGCGCCGTCGGTGTTGGCTTTACGCTATTTGTCGGTTGTTTTAGTACTAATTGTTGACCGACAAAAATCACATCAGATTTTAAATAGTTCCAATCTTTTATATTTTGAACAGACACACCAAAACGTTGGCTAATACGATATAAAGTATCGCCACTGGCAACTTTATAGCTTTTCTCTGTTGCTTGTGGTATTGATGGTTGCGTCACTTGAGGCGTACTTGGTTTTTCTGTTTCTGATACAGTAGACGAAATGTTCAATACTTGACCGACAAGAATCACGTCGCTTGATAACTGGTTCCATTGTTTCAATTGCGCGACACTAACGCCGTGTCGTTGGGCAATACTATAGAGCGTATCCCCTGCTACTACCTTGTACTCACTGCCAGTTTGCGTTGGCTTTTCAGGCGCAACTTCCGGTTTATCTGGTACTGAAGGTGCAGCTGGTTTTTCCGCTATTTCAGGTTGTGTTTCTGGAGCACTAGGCTCATCTGCTAGTTTCTTAGTGACCACTAATTCCTGTCCAACACGAATTAAATCACTTGATAAGTTATTCCATAATTTTAACTCGCCGACTGAAACACCAAAACGCTGACTAATACGATACAAGGTGTCGCCTGCTACGACACGATACGTTTCCCCTACCACTGTGTTCTCATTATTTGGTGCAGAAGGAGAAGGCGTTACCGGAGCACTTGGGGCAGGAGAAGGCGCCATCCCTTGAGTGTTGCCACCAGGCGTGTCATAAGCTGTTAAACCATACGCTTCGATAATGCCATTTAATTTACCTGCATAGCCTGGATCGGTTGCATAACGTCCTGTCAACCAAGCTGTTGCGTCGCGGTAACTCGTTGTTCTACTTTTCCATGCGCCTCCATAGAAAGGAACACCTGGATAGAAAGAGGTCGTTTTTAATACCCAAGCATTGTCTTGTAAAGACTCTGCATAAGAAGGATATTTTCTAAAATGATCAGTAATCGTGACCCACTGATTATTAAAGTATTCACCTGTTTGCATAGCAACAGACTGCCCATAATAGTTCCCTTTTATACCAAATAAATTATGGTTAGGTGGCGCAGCTAGCGTACTATTGCCCCAACCACTTTCTAAAATAGCTTGGGCAATCATAACAGACGCATACAAGTCATTTTGAGCAGCGACTGTTTGCGCCGATGCCCCAATTTGATTTATAAAGTCTTGACGTGATTGAAAATGTCCAATGGAGGCACGTCCACTTTGGTTATTTGTTGTTATTTGCTGATTATTAGAGGCTATTTCATCGGCGTGAGCAACTGTTTGAGAGCCCACTGCTACTAATCCCGTTCCGACTAGCATCGTTGTCCCTAACCACTTCATGGAATCTTTTACAAGAAAAGGTGTTGTAAGACGTTTGGTTGAATGTTTCATCTGTTTAAGTGGCATGTTTGACATGTCAGAAGTCCTCCTTCAATTATTAACATTGTTTCATATTAAAATAAGTTCAAACGGGCAGTTTCGACACTGCCCTATGTACAATAATACCTACTTTTAATAAAAATTTAAACATTATTCTTCTTATTTAATATTTTGTAATCTTTATAGTATCTTTTTGTAACATTGTGACAGTTTGTAATATGAGCCTATCTTTTTTAGGCCTTAAGGCCGATGGTAAATACACTAATCTATGGTACATTAGAATAAACAACGAATGACTAAGAAGGTGATTCTATGAATGAACAGCATTTTCTAACTGAATTAAAAATTTACTTACGGCCACTACAACCTCGACAAATCGAGGCTATTTTAATGCATTATCATCAAATCTTCCAAGAAAAAAAACAAGAAGGCTTAAGCGAGCCCGAAATCAGTGCTTCCTTAGCATCACCTAAAGATATTGCGAAAAAAATATTAAACGAGCTAGGTTACCACAACGTGAACATTTCAAAAAAGCGTCATCGTGAATCCGATTGGCAGGAACTAACTGACGATGATATTCGCTTGCGTAACCAATATGATTACGAGCAATACTTTACAGCTCCACCAAAAAGAGCCTCTTTTACTATTAAATTATTAAAATGGCTAGGATTGCTCGCGTTCAACTTATTTTTCTTCGTGTGGATTCTTGTGGGAATCTTCTTTATGATTGGCAGTTTTTGGTTACTTGTCAGCCTATTGTTGGCTTCTCCTTTTGTGACAATTATATTGCCTTTATGGGAGAGCTACTCGTTCGTCTGGTTACAGTTATTTGTTTCACTCGTACTATTTGGCATCGGTCTAATTGGAGCCGTCATCATGCGGTACATTACCTTTTACTTCTTTAAATTCGTGCGACACTATATTCGTGCGATAAAATCTATGTTAAAGGGGACAGGAATATGAAAAAGCTAGATAAATGGCTGCTTATCATTGGCACCTTTACCATTATATTAGGGACCGTCGGCAGTGTTTATACATTTCAATCATTGAAAAAAGAGCGTTTAAAACAGCAACTTCCTCTTTCTGATACGTTAGTAGATGCTACACTTGACCTGACTGATTTACCCTATGAGAATATCAATATCTATCAAACAGAACAAACAGCTTTTGAATTTCAAGAACAAGGGCTTCCTCGTAATATAAAAGTAAAGGCAACAACCAAAGATAATCAATCCATCGTTCAATTTGACTGGCAAAAAAGCAGACAGAATAAGACCTCTCATATTGTTTTTTCTGATTATGACAAATTAGACATCTATGTGCCTGCTCATCTAGAAAGCTTACATATCTCGAGTGGACAAAGTAAGTTGAAGGACGTGTATATTGCTGATTTAACACTTAAAACGTTAACCTACCAACTTAATGCTGCCTCCCTAAGCACACAGGCGATACATACTGATAATTTTGATGTGAACTATCATGGTAATGCCTTATCTCTTGAAAACAACCAGGTTATGGATGAAATGACCTTAAACGGTGTCGCCCAGCAGATGTTTGTTCAAGGAACACGTGCAAAAAATGTTACCTCACACATTGAAACCCAGCATAACACTTGGCGTGACATTCAAGCTGAAAAAACAACGATTGACCAGAAGAAAGGTGAAACTACCTTTTTTAATCCTACTCATAATGTTGCGTTAACAAGTAAGAGCGGACCTATCAATGTTTATTTAGAAGAACAGCCTGATTCACTAGATATCCATTCGTCATACGGCGACCTCACTTTAATTGTTCCGATTGCCAATGAAAAACAATTTGACGAACTCCTTCATCCTCAAGAAAATGAAAAGGTGAAACTGAACACTTTAAAAGGAAAGCAGTATCTATACTATGCCTACCCGGATAAAGAACAACAATTTATTCTTTCAAATAAAAAAAGTCTGACAAAGGAAGAGCGAGATGAATATCGTGTTTATAGCACCCCTTACGAAATCATTTGGGAAAATTTAAGAGGCGAAGATGATTAAGGTTCTTGTTACATCTATATCAATTCATGTTATACTGATGAAGGATTAGCACGTTTTGCTAATCCTTCATTTTTTGAAAGAAGGGATTTCATGACACATTCGAAAAAGTTATATTGGCAATTTGCCGGGAGTGTCGGTTTAGTCATCTTTATGATTATCGGCTACTTGGTCAAATTTTATGAAGAGACTTTATTTAAAATAGATATACCTGTCCGAGACTTCTTTGTTAACCACCGATCTAAAACCTTGACGGACATTTTCTTATGGTTAACAAAATTCGGGAATACCGTCACGATTACGTTGCTACTCGTTATTAGTCTCAGCCTACTTTACAAATATCGCTACCGAATAGAAAGCATTTGGCTTTTTATCAATACTGCCTTGATTGCAGGCCTTGGTAATTATTTAATTAAATTCTTATTCCATCGAACACGACCTGATGTGACTCATCTCGTTTTCGCACCGCACTTTAGCTTTCCAAGTGGTCATGCCATGGCAAGCGGTCTTTTTTACGGGACGTTAATATTACTAGCTCCCTTACTCATTAAAAAAAGAAACTTACGCTTACTCGTTCAAGTCGGACTTGCTAGCCTTATCGTACTAATCGGTGTAAGTCGTATCTATCTAGGCGTCCATTACCTATCAGATATTATCGGCGGCTTCATGCTAGGTGGTGCTTGGTTATGCTTTACCTATCCTTACTTTATTTCTTATAAATTAAAAGCTACATTTCGTTCATCTCATCAAAACTGATTAAAGGAGTTTTTTTATGTCTCAACCATTTTTATATGCTAACGATCCAAACAAACGATTCCATACTTTGAACTATGCTTTTCGACAAGAATTTGGCGAAAAAGTTTTTAAAGTAACTTTAGACGGAGGTTTCGATTGTCCCAATCGTGACGGAACCGTCGCTCATGGTGGCTGTACTTTTTGTAGTGTGTCAGGTTCTGGTGATTTAATCATCGCACCAAAAGACCCACTCCCAATTCAATTTCAAAAAGAAGTTAGACGTATGCATGAAAAATGGCCGAACGTTACAAAATATATCGTCTATTTTCAAAATTTTACGAATACTCATGCTCCTGTTGACGTTATTCGTCATCGATTCGAACAAGTCTTAGGAGAAAAAAATGTCGTAGGTATCTCTATCGGGACGCGGCCTGATTGTTTACCAGATGACGTCGTCGACTATTTAGCTGAACTCAACCAACGTTTTTATTTATGGGTAGAACTAGGCTTGCAAACCACCTATGAAGAAACCAGTCGAACGATTAACCGTGCTCACGACTACCAAACCTACTTGGAAGGCGTAGAAAAACTACGTAAACATCAAATTCGTGTTTGTACCCATTTGATTAACGGCCTTCCTGGCGAAGATTATGACATGATGCTCGAAAATGTTCGTCGCACAGTCGTCGACTCCGATATTCAAGGAATCAAAATTCACTTGCTTCATCTCATGAAAAACACTAAAATGGTGCGTGATTATTACGAAGGAAGATTGACTTTAATGGAAATGGAACCTTATGTTCAACTCGTTTGCGACCAATTAGAATTGATTCCACCAGAAATCGTAATACACCGTCTAACAGGTGACGCCCCACGCGAAACATTAATTGGGCCACAATGGAGTTTAAAAAAATGGGAAGTACTAAACGCGATTGATAACGAGCTAAAACGCCGAGATAGTTATCAAGGACGATTGAACGCCCGACTAAATTAAAGGAGAGAACGATGTTAAAAACTGCTTTAAAGATGAGCCATACACTGGCTGAAGAAGTCATTTTACCCGGAGATGTTGTCGTGGATGCGACAGTTGGAAACGGTCATGATACGGTCTTCCTAGCACATCTAGTGGGAGAAACTGGCAAAGTAATCGGCTTTGATATTCAAGAACAAGCTATTAAGAACACGACTGAACGCTTGGAAAAAGAGAAACTAATCGACCGTGTAGAGTTAATTCATGCCAGTCATCACCTATTATCATCGTACTGTGAAACAACTGATGATATCCGAGTTGCTCTTTTTAATCTAGGCTATTTACCACAAGGAAACAAAGAAATCGTTACGTTACCAGAACGCACGATTGAAGCAATCACGCAACTCATTTCTCGCTTAGTGAAAGGCGGTCGTATTTTACTCGTCGTCTATCACGGCCATACAGAAGGTGCACTTGAACGTGATGCTGTCCTTGATTATGTTAAAAAATTAGACCAAAAAATTGTGTCAGTTGCTAGCTATCAGTTTCTCAATCAAAAAAACAATCCCCCTCTTTTAATTGCGATTGAAAAAAAATAAAAGAAGCAGACAAAATGACCATTGGCGATGCCAATGTCATTTTACTGCTTCTTTTTTATGTCTTACAAAGTGTGATTTAAACTCTCACCTTTTTGAAACTGATTTAAGACTTGAGCTAAAATTAAAAGTAACACACCCACTACATAAATACTATGCAACCCACTATACAAAATATCACGCAGCGTATCGATTAATTCAGCTGGTAGATTAACTAAGAAATGAGGATTTGCTACTTCATCAACCATTTCACGTGTTAATGATTGATGTTGCGGTAAACTTAATTGATGATTAATTTGATGATTTAGTACCACACCAAAAATAGACACCATAATGGTTTGACCTAACGTTCGAGATAGCGTATTAAATGATGTCGCGACTCCCATATTTTCTTTCGGTACGCTACTTTGCGCTTTAACCGTCGCACAGGTAATCGTAATACCTAAACCAATCCCCGTCCAAGCTGTAATCAGACAAAAAGCCCAAAAAGATAATTGCGCGGGAGCGATAGCCAGTGCCACAGCTCCTAGCATAATAATCGTTAACCCTACCGTCAACGCCCGTTTAGTCGTGGTTTTATCGAGTAAACGACCCGCAATAAATGACCCACCTATCCAAGTGACTGACAAAGGTGTTAAGGCTAAACCACCATAAGCGGCTTTCATTCCCAATAGTCCTTGCATCCACATAGGAATGTACACATCTAACCCCATTAAAAAACCACTTACAAGGGCTGCAATAATATTAACGACCATAAAGGGCCAATTTTTTAATAATGTTAAAGATATAACCGGATCTTTCGCTTTGCCCTCGACTCGTACGAACATGACTGTTGCAATAGCTGTTAAGCCAAAACACAACCACGTTTGAGTTGTCACTCTGCCAGCATCACTTATCGTTTGGAAACCATACATCAGCGATAATAATAAAACCATAAGAGTTAAACTTCCAGCATAATCGACAGGTAGTTTCTCCGTGTCCTTCTTCGGTTCTACTAAAAATAATTGCAATAAAATCATCAAGATAATACCAATAGGAATATTGACGAAGAAAATCCAGTGCCAGCCAATACTATCTACAATAAACCCACCTGCTAGCGGGCCAACCACACTGGCAATTCCCCAAGCAGCACTATTATAACCTAACACTTTCGCACGTTTTTCTACCGTATAAATATCTCCAATAATCGTTAACGCCACAGGCATAATAGCACCTGCACCAATCCCTTGAATCGCTCGGAATAAAATTAGCTGAACCATATTATCTGAAATTCCACACAGCGCAGAACCTAAAATAAACATGAATATCCCGAACTGAAAGACTGGCTTTCGACCGATACTGTCGGTTAACTTTCCATAAATAGGGGTCATCATCGCATTCGTCAATAAATAAATCGAAAAGACCCAACTCATAATCTCGCCACCCTTTAAAGTCGCTGAGATAGTTGGCATAGCTGTCGCTAAAATCGTCGCCTCAATCGCCGTCATAAAGGTCGCGATAAAAACCGTTAATGTTACAATTTTAACGTTTGTTTCTCTTTGTTTCATTTCAACACTCCTTTGTTTTTTTAACTCCTGTTAAATAAAGTTGACGTAAAAAAGGGATCCTAACCAAAAAATGATTAGGATCGCCTCTATTACTCTGCTAACGCTTGTTTTAAAACGGACGCTTTGTCTGTTTTTTCCCAAGTAAAGTCAGCATCTGTACGACCAAAATGTCCGTATGCAGCTGTTTTTTTATAAATTGGACGTCGTAAGTCTAACATCTCAATAATACCAGCCGGACGCAAGTCAAAATGTTGACGAATTGCTTCGACTAATCGGGATTCTGAAACTTTACCCGTTCCAAATGTTTCCACAGAAATCGAAACAGGCTGTGCCACGCCAATCGCATAAGCTAGCTGTACTTCACAATGAGTTGCTAATTCAGCTGCAACAATATTTTTAGCAATATAGCGTGCGGCATAACTGGCTGAACGGTCAACTTTCGTCGCATCTTTACCAGAAAATGCACCCCCACCGTGACGAGCGTATCCGCCATAAGTATCCACAATAATTTTACGACCGGTTAAACCGGCATCTCCTTGTGGCCCACCGATTACGAAGCGTCCTGTTGGATTTATATAATAATGCGTATTTTCATCTAATAAATCGTGCGGAATAACTTCTTTGATAACTTGTGCTTTAATATCTTCTTGAATCGTTTCCAATGTTACTTCTTCATCGTGTTGCGTACTAATAACCACTGTATCGACACGAAGTGGTAAGCCTGCCTCATCATACTCTACCGTTACTTGCGCTTTAGCATCGGGTCTTAAATAAGGTAAGACATTTGCTTTACGCAGTTCTGCCAAACGTTTTACTAAACGATGACTAATCGCAATCGGTAGTGGCATCAACTCGGGTGTTTCATTACAAGCGTAACCAAACATCAATCCTTGATCTCCAGCACCAATATCCGCATTGTCTTTTTCAGAACGTGTTTCCAATGCATCGTCGACACCTTGTGCAATATCGGCTGACTGCTCATCAATCGCTGTCATTACCGCACAAGTATCCCCATCAAAGCCAAATTTTGCTCGTGTGTAGCCGATATCTTTAATCGTTTGACGGACAACTTTTTGTATGTCTACATAGGCATTGGTTGAAATTTCACCAAACACTAAAACTAGCCCAGTCGTAACAGACGTTTCACACGCCACACGCGCCATCGGATCTTTCTCTAGCAAAGCATCTAAAATAGCATCGCTAATTTGGTCGGCAATCTTATCGGGATGCCCTTCAGAAACAGATTCTGACGTAAATAATTTTCGTTCTTTCATTTATATTCCCCCTAAATAATAGTCGGTTACAAGGAATCTTCAAAGATACACATCTTTAAATCCTATCGGGAATCTTGCAACGTTCCTAGTATATCAAAAAATAGAACGAAATGCACCTTTTCGTTTAAAATATTCGATACTTGCTTGACGAATCAAAGTCCATTCTATACGATAGACTTAGTGAATTTAATATAAATTGTGAGGTATCTCAAATTGAACTATACTTTCAAACTTAACGAAGCGAATCGCTTGAGTATTGGGCCGATGATGCTCATGGCTTTTACACAAGCTATCGCCAGTCTATTACCTGGATTATTTTTACAATCAGGAAAACAACTTTTTTCTCCCCCTTTTATTTTACTTATTTTTTATCTCGTCTTAAGTAATATTTCCTTAACTCTATTAAGAGAGGGACATCGTCGCCACAAACACATCTCAATTCCTATTTACGGACTAAAACTGGTAGTGAGTGCTATTTTCATTTTAAACTTCATCAATAAAACAACGTTGCAATTTGGATTACTTTTATTAATTTATGAAGTCATTCAACTTATCGCCTATTTAAAATCTGAAGTTTATCAAGAAATGTTCTTCTTCCCGCTAATGATTGCTTTATTTCAAGGGGGGATTTTCAATTCCTTTTTAATCATTCACCCAAACTATGAGTTAAAGCTAACTGCTTTATTACCACTTTCATTTAGTGTCGCCCTTTGGTTAAGCGTTGAATTTTTAGCTCAAGGTTTTTATTTGTTAAATGGTAATAAAGGACGCTTCGGCCTATATAGTGTAGGCGCGTCACTAATCGCTGTTATTATTAGCTTTGCTTTTTATATGACTGGGGCTTTTTCTTTACTCGTCTTTTTCATTGTATTGCTGTTTATTATTGGTATATACGTCATCTTAACGTATTTTCAAGATAATGTTCAACAGCTTTTCAGTATGACGATTATGACGATTATTATTGAAATTGTCTTCTACATACAATTTTAAAAAATAAAATCTCCTTGTTTTCTTCTTTTGAAAACAAGGAGATTTCTTTATAAAAAAAACATCGAAGTCAAGACTTCGATGTTTTAAAATCGTGATTATTTTAATGTTACTTGTGCGCCAACTTCTTCTAAAGCTGCTTTTAATGCTTCAGCATCTTCTTTAGATACGCCTTCTTTGATTGGGCTTGGAGCTGCGTCAACTAAGCCTTTAGCTTCTTTCAAGCCTAAGCCAGTTGCTTCACGAACTGCTTTGATAACTTTAACTTTTTGATCTCCAGCTGCTGTTAATTCAACAGTGAATTCTGTTTGTTCTTCAGCGCCACCGTCTGCTGCTGCGCCACCAGCTACTGCTACAGGAGCTGCTGCTGATACACCAAATTCTTCTTCGATAGCTGAAACTAATTCGCTTAATTCTAAAATGCTAGATTCTTTTAAATCAGCAATGATTTGTTCAATGTTTAATGCCATTTTATATTCCTCCATATTATGTTTGTTTTTTTAAGCTACGCTGCAATTAAGCTGCTTCTTCTTTTGCTTCTGCCACTGCTTTGACTGCGTATGCCACGTTTCGTACAGGTGCTTGTAGCACTGATAGTAACATAGATAGTAAGCCTTCGCGGTTTGGAAGTTTTGCAAGTGCATTGATTTCTTCAACAGAAACCACGCCACCTTCGATGATACCACCTTTAATTTCTAACGCTTTTGCTTCTTTAGCAAAGTCCGCCATAATTTTTGCAGGTGCTACCACGTCTTCATTACTGAAAGCAACGGCTGTTGGTCCAGCGAATACTTCGTCTAAACCTTCTAAGTTTGCTTTTTCAGCTGCACGACGTAAGATTGAGTTTTTGATAACACGCATTTCTACGCCTGCGTCACGTAATTGTTTACGTAATGCTGTCACTTCATCAACTGTTAAACCACGGTAGTCAACGACTACTGTACTAACTGAAGCTGTTAACTTTTCTGCAACTTCGTCTACTAATTGAGCTTTTTTAGTAATTACTGCTTTTGTCATTGATTAAATTCACCTCCGGATATTTAGATGGTGAAGTTTTCCCATATAAAACGAAAAAACTCCATGCCACCGTTGACATAGAGGGACTATTGATTATCTCAATGTTGTCCTCGGTAGGAAATATTAAGGCGTAAGCCTCCTACTGTCTTCGGTACTATTAATTTCTTAACCTAGACTACTTTATCATAGATAAAGCAGTCTGGTCAAGAAAAACTTTTAAAATTTAGATTGAATGTACGTCTACTTTAACACTTGGACCAAATGTTGTTGTCACAACAAGGTTTTTAATGTAAGTGCCTTTTGCAGATGCTGGTTTTGCTTTAACCATGATGTCATGGATTGTACGGAAGTTTTCGATTAATTTGTCATCTTCGAAAGATACTTTTCCGACTGGTACGTGAACGTTACCTGCTTTATCAACACGGTAAGTTACCTTACCAGCTTTGATTTCTTCAACAGCTTTTGTTACGTCCATTGTAACTGTTCCAGTTTTAGGGTTAGGCATTAAACCTTTAGGTCCTAATACACGTCCTAATTTCCCTACTTCTGCCATCATGTCAGGTGTTGCAACAACAACGTCAAAGTCAAACCATCCACCTTGGATTTTTTCAACTAATTCGCCTTCGCCAACATAGTCAGCGCCTGCTGCTTGAGCTTCTTTCGCTTTTTCACCTTTTGCAAAAACTAAAACAGATTGTGTTTTACCAGTTCCGTTAGGTAAAACTGCTGCACCACGAATTTGTTGATCAGCTTTTTTAGGGTCAACATTCAAGCGGTAAGCAACCTCTACTGTTGCATCAAATTTTGCAATGTTTGTTTCTTTTGCTAAAGCGATTGCTTCAGCAAGATCGTATGTTTTTGTATTATCAATTTTTTTCAATGCTTCTTGCATTTTTTTGCTCTTTTTAGCCATTTTGTTTCCTCCTTGATTGTGGTTATAACGGTAGAACCTCCCACGTCATTCATACGCATTGTATGAATCAACCGAGACACTACGTCTGTGTGTGATATCCAGTATTATTCGACTGTGATACCCATGCTTCGTGCAGTACCTTCAACCATGCGCATTGCTGCTTCAACGTCTGCTGCATTTAAGTCTTCAAGTTTTAATTCAGCGATTTCGCGAACTTGGTCACTTGTAACTTTAGCAACTTTTGTTTTATTTGGTTCACCAGATCCTTTGTCCACTTTCGCTGCTTTTTTAAGTAATACAGCTGCTGGTGGTGTCTTAGTGATGAAAGTGAATGAACGGTCTTCATACACAGAAATAACCACAGGAATGACTAACCCAATTTGATCTTGAGTACGAGCGTTAAACTCTTTTGTGAATCCCATGATGTTGATACCAGCTTGTCCCAATGCAGGTCCTACTGGTGGTGCTGGAGTTGCTTTACCAGCTGGAATTTGTAACTTAACAATTTTTTCTACTTTTTTTGCCACGAGACATACCTCCTTAAGTCCGTGATGTGGTTATATGGAGCTAAGATTTCTCCTCCCACTTATTCTTTTCGCAAAGAAGTGTGTACATCACACATCTATCTATTATACGTATTTTAACAAAGATTGCAACTAATATTGTAAACAATCATAAAATCTTTTCTAATTTATGCTATTATATAGTAGAAAACTTATTAAGGGAGGGTCACTCATGTCTACAAAACAGTTTAACAGCGTTTTTGATATTATTGGGCCAGTCATGATTGGGCCTAGCAGCTCACATACTGCTGGTGCCGCGCGTATTGGAAAAGTCGTCCGTCATATTTTCGGCGAACAACCAGATAGTGTCGATATTTTACTATATGAATCTTTTGCTAAAACTTATCGAGGTCACGGAACTGATATCGCCTTAGTCGGGGGATTACTTGGTATGGAGCCAGATGATGAACGTTTAGCGGATTCTTTAAAAATCGCTTATGAAGCAAATATGGAAGTCTTATTCGTTCCAAAAAAGGAAAAAGCCGATCATCCAAACCAAGTGACAATGGTCGTGAAAAAAGGGGATCGCTCCATGCGTGTTACAGGTATTTCGATTGGTGGCGGTAATATCCAAATCTCAGAGGTTGACGGATTCAAGATAAATCTTAGCATGGGAACCCCTACTTTGATTGTCGTTCAAAAAGATGTACCAGGGGTCATTGCAAAAGCTAGCCACATTCTCCAAGAGGCAAATATCAATATTGGTACAATGTCTGTTACGCGCTCTGCCAAAGGAGAGAAAGCGTTTATGATTCTCGAGATAGATGAACGTGATTTAGGCTCTGCTCTTGAACAAATCAAGCAAATACCAGATATTTATTCCGTGTCATTTTTTAACTAAAGGAGGTCACCTATGTTTAATACTATTGAAGAATTAGTACAACTGAGTCAAGAATATCCTTCCGTCGCAGAGATGATGATTGCTGTCGAAATGGAGACATCGGGTGCAGACCGTCAAATGATTATCGAGCATATGACTAAAAATAAAAATGTCATGTTACAATCTATCGCTAAAGGAACGGCAGGTGTTACCTCGGTTACCGGTTTAACAGGGGGCGATGCGAAACGTATGCACGAGTACATTGAAAAAGGCGAAACACTCAGTCAACCCACTATCCTAAAAGCCGTAAGAAATGCGATAGCCGTCAACGAAGTCAATGCGCAAATGGGCTTAATCTGTGCCAACCCTACAGCTGGAAGTGCCGGTGTTGTCGCAGGTGTTTTGGCAGCTATTACTGAAGAAAAAAATTTAACAGAAGCACAACAACTTGATTTTCTTTTTACAGCAGGCGCTTTTGGCTTAGTTATCGCCAATAATGCTTCGATTAGTGGTGCTGCAGGCGGTTGCCAAGCAGAAATCGGGTCGGCCAGTGCGATGGCAAGTGCCGCACTAGTTGCGATTGCAGGCGGAACAGCCGAACAATCTGCGCAAGCCGTGGCTATTACCATCAAAAATATGCTGGGGTTAATTTGTGACCCTGTTGCTGGATTGGTTGAGGTCCCATGTGTCAAACGAAACGCATTGGGGTCTTCTCAAGCTTACATTTCGGCTGATATGGCATTGGCGGGAATTAAAAGCGTTATTCCACCAGATGAAGTTGTCGAAGCTATGCACCAAGTCGGCATGCAAATGCCAACGATTTTTAAAGAAACGGCAGAAGGCGGTTTAGCTGATACACCGACTGGACGTAAAATTTCTCAACAACTATATAAAGACTAAAAAACTTGTGGTTATCTCTTTTATCAAAGAGAGCCACAAGTTTTTTTATAGATCGATAGGTGTATGTACGGCAATAAATTTAACCATTTTATTTGTATAGTTTGCCCAGTTATGCGGACGTGACGATGAATAATGAGCCGAATCTCCTGGGAATAACTGCTGTTCGCTACCATCAATAATCAGGGTTAAAACACCTTCCAAAATATAGATGAACTCTTCCCCTTCATGCGGATAGACGGCGACATGTTCATTATTGGTTGCCGGTAACATCTCCACAATTTTAGGTAACATCTCTTTTCCTTCAGGATGTGTGCTTAACGACTTATAAATATTTTGATTAATCACCCGAATCACTTTTTGGTCATAACTACGTGTCACGACTTCTTCTCTAGAAATATGGTCACTAAAGAAATAATTAGCCGACACTCCTAACATATCCGCAATTTTAACTAATTGTTCAACAGCAATCGTGGTAATACCTCTTTCAAACTGCGATAAATAACCAATCGATAAATTCACTTGCTCACTGACATCTTTGAGCGTGTACCCTCTTTCCTTTCGTAATTTTTTGACTGCTTCTCCTATATTTTCCATTCGTCTTCTGCTCCTTTTGGCAGCTTTCATTATTTCCTTAAATAGATGCCTTTTTATTTATCAGGTATTTTTCAGATATTCTACTCTTTTACTATAAGTCAGATTTGATAAAAGTCAATTCAAATTTCAATTGCTCAATATATCACGTTTTAAAATAACAACGTCATAATTTCTTCATTTTGATAAAAATATAGTTTTATTTCATAAAAATGAAAATAACGCTTGATTTTCTTTAATAATTGAATATAATAGAATCTGTAAGCACTTCCTATATGTGAGAGGTAAAAAAAGATTTCATCAAGGTGAAAATATCGGCCGGATTTTCACTTATTTTTTTAAATATTAATGTTAAACTTTTCACAATAAGGAGTCTATATCGTTTTTAGTCACTATATTACCCAGTATTAGGAGGATTATCATGACAACATTAACAGTTGAACCAACTCGCAGAGGGTCTACCGAAAGAATTAAACGTTTAAGAGAGATTAGCGATCAAAAGTGTACACCATCAATTTCTATGGAACGCGCCGTATTATTAACAGAAGCCTATAAAAAATATGAAGGTACTTGCCCTACCCCTATTTTACGTGGTAAAGCATTCAAACACATTATGGAAAACCGAACACTTTATTTAGAAAAAGGCGCCTTGATTGTGGGAGAAAAAGGACACAAACCATGGGCGGCTCCTACTTTCCCAGAACTATGCTGTCATACGTTAGAAGATTTTGACAATATGGATAAACGTGAAAAAGTCTTCTTTAAAGTGTCACCAGAAGACCGTAAAATTCAAGAAGAGGTCATTATCCCTTATTGGAAAGACCGTGCGCTCATGACACGGATGAATAAACTATTACCTGAAGAGTGGCATTTATTATTTGATGCAGGACTGTATACAGAGTTTTTAATGCAACGTGGTCCTGGACATACTGTGGCAGATGGCAAGATATATAAACGCGGTTATAAAGATTGTATTAAAGAAATTCAAGCTGAAATCAATGCACTTGATTTTAATCAAGACGTCGACGCACTCAGCAAAAAAGAAGAATTAGAAGGCATGATTCTCGTCTGCGAAGGGATGATTATCATGGGTGAACGTTATGCTGCTCTTGCACGAGAATTAGCAGAAACTGAAACAGACCCACAATGGAAAAAAGAACTTTTAGAACTAGCTGAAGTCTGTGATGTTGTGCCAGCAAACAAACCGCAAACGTTCCGTCAAGCTATTCAAATGTACTGGTTTACGCACATTGGTGTCACGATTGAAATGAACAACTGGGATGCTTATTCTCCTGGTAAACTCGATCAACACTTAGAACCTTTTTATGAAAAAGAAATAGCTGAAGGTACGTTAACACGCGAAGAAGCGTTCGAACTATTAGAAAACTTATGGATTCAATTTAACAACCAACCTGCTCCACCTAAAGTTGGCATTACTTTAAAAGAAAGTGCTACCTATACAGATTTCTGTAATATCAATACGGGTGCTTTACGACCAGATGGCACGTCTGGAGTAAGTGATGTAAGCTATCTTATTTTAGAAGTCATGGATGAGATGAAACTATTGCAACCAAGTTCAAACGTCCAAATTTCTCGTAAATCACCAGAGAAATTCTTACGTGAAGCAGCTAAAATTTCTCGTAAAGGTTGGGGACAACCAGCGTTTTACAACTCAGAAGCGATTATCCAAGAATTACTAAATATGGGTAAAACACTAGACGATGCGCGTGAAAGCGGCGTTGCAAGTGGCTGTGTTGAAACAGGAACAGCTGGTAAGGAAGCTTACGTGTTGACTGGTTACTTAAACGTACCAAAAGTATTCGAACTCGTTTTAAATCGTGGTTTTGATACCTATACCAATAAGCAAGTCGGACTTGACTTAGGTAACCCTCGAGATTTCAAATCATACGAAGAAGTCTATGCTGCCTTTGAAAAGCAATTGCAATATGTGGTCGATGTTAAAGTAGCAGGTAATAATGTGATTGAAAAAATGTATATGCAATATATGCCAGTTCCTCTTCTTTCTGTGATTACAGATGACTGTATTAAAAAAGGAGTCGACTATAACTGTGGTGGTGCTCGCTACAACACTAGCTACATTCAATGTGTAGGGATTGCTACCATTACTGACTCTCTAGCGGTAATGAAAAAACAAATCTTTGAAGACCAAACGATGACTATGGATGAACTACTTGTCGCTTGTAAAGACAACTTCGAGGGGTATGACGACATCTTTGATTTAGTTCATAATGAAACACCAAAATACGGAAATGACGATGACTATGCAGATGACTTATTAAAAGATGTTAATGTTACTTTGCAAGAGGTCATTGGCGGACGGACAACGCCTAAAGGCTCCACTACTATTGTGGAATACTTACCAACAACTTGTCACGTTTACTTCGGACAGGTTATGGAAGCAAGTCCAAACGGGCGTAAAGCTGGTATTCCATTACCAGACGGTATCTCACCTGAAAAAGGCGCTGACCGTTTAGGACCAACGGCTGTTATTAAATCAGCTGCAAAACTTGATCAACTTAAAACAGGTGGCGCTCTTTTAAATCAGAAATTCACACCACAAGTCGTGGCTGGTGAAGCAGGACTTTCTCATATGTCTAGCTTGATTCGTTCTTATTTTGCAATGGACGGACATCACTTACAATTTAACGTCTTTGAAAGAGAAACCTTGATAAAAGCTCAGAAGAATCCAGAACAATACGAAAACTTGATTGTTCGTGTCGCAGGTTATAGTGATTACTTTAACAATCTGGACAAAGCACTCCAAGATGAAATTATCAACCGTACAGAACAAAGTTTTGGCTAACATTAGACATTGTCAGACACCTATCAAAAGGTGTCTGACCACTCTATTAATTAAAGGAGATTACCATGGAAATTACTAAAAAATCATCATCTTTATCTTGTCCTTCAAAAAAATCGGCATCATTGAATGATGATCCAACTATCCGTAAAGAAATTAGTAAAGGGACTTTTCTCTGTCTAGGATTTGTTATCTTACTTGCTGTATACTTTGGTAGTAAAATGGGTGTGGGCGTTATGTTCAGCGTTATTATGAAAACCGCTCATGATTTATTATTAAATACTGCTTTTTACATTATGGGTGTAGCGGTTATCGCCGGTGCCCTTTCTTCCGTCTTCTCAGAATTTGGTGTGACCGCTCTTATTAATAAATTGATTTCACCGATCATGCGTCCTATTTTCAAACTACCTGGAGCAGCTGCACTCGGAGCCGTTACAGAATACTTTTCTGACAATCCGGCTATCGTCCCTATCGCACAAGACCCCGCCTATGCAAAATACTTCAAAAAGTTCGAATGGGCAACCATGGTTAACTTCGGTACAACCTTTGGTATGGGGATTATCATGACAGGCGGCATTATGGGTATCGCCTCTGGAAAATACGCCACTAGCGTCCTTATTGGAACCATTTGCGCTATTATCGGTGGTGTCTTTAGCGTACGTATTCTCATGCGTTTCACTAAAAAACTATTTGGAACGGAAGAAGAAGTCACACAAGAATATCTTTCATCAGAAATTGCCGACGTCAAACCCGGCTATCGAAAAACACGTGAAGGAACTCCTTTTCAACGTGGACTAAATGCCACATTTGACGGTGGAAAAGCCGGCGTGCAGCTAGGGTTAAGTATCATTCCCGGCATTTTAATTTTCTGTACATTTGTGATGATGTTAACAAATGGTCCTAGTATCGTAGACGGAAAAGAAGTCTATCTAGGCGTGGCTTATGAAGGCGTTGGGTTATTGCCTTGGATTGGCGAAAAGTTATCATTCTTACTCGTGCCTTTATTTGGATTCGACAATCCAGAAGTACTCTCGCTCCCACTTACAAGTCTAGGGGCTGCAGGAGCGTCTATCGCAGGGGCGAAAACATTGGCCGATGCTGGCTTATTGACAAGTCATGATATGACTGTTTACTTTGCGATTGGTTACTGCTGGGCTGGCTTCCTTTCCACACATGCTAGTATTTCAGATAGCTTAGGCATGCGTGAAATCACCACTAAAGCCATGCTTTCTCATTTAATAGGAGGCGTCATTGCAGGTGTTATCGCAAACTACCTCCACACATTTATCTTTACCGTATTAATGTAAATCATTTCAGAATAGGTAGTGTTCCACACTACCTATCTACGTACAGATTGGAGGTACACTTATTATGAAGACCCCTATTGTTTTTAATATTCAAAAATTTTCCATCCATGACGGTCCCGGTATTCGAACAACCATTTTTTTCAAAGGATGCCCATTGCGTTGTGCTTGGTGCCATAACCCTGAAAGCCAACGTTATCAAATCGAAACGATGACCAAAAAAAACAATAAACAAGAAACTGTCGGAAGAGAATACACCGTACGAGAATTAGTTAAAGAAGCACAGAAAGATCAATTGTTCTACGAACAGTCTGGCGGTGGTGTCACCTTATCAGGCGGAGAAGTCATGACACAAAATATCGACTTTATTGAAGAGTTAGTCAAAGAACTTCATCGCGTCGGCATCTCGGTTGCCATTGACACTTGCGGTGTTGCACCGTTTAAAAATTATGAACGTATTCTCCCCTATGTTGATTTATTTTTATACGATTTAAAATTCATTCACTCTGACTTACACGCTAAGTATACAGGTCGTCCGAATGATTTAGTCCTAAACAACTTAGTCCGACTTAACGAGCATCATGCTAATATCAGTTTACGTCTAATCCTATTAGAAGGTATCAATGCTGATGACACTACTCTATTAGAAACAATTGATTGGTTAAAACAAGAAAAAATCAATCTTTATTCTGTTCATTTACTACCTTATCATGAGTTTGGAAAAGACAAATATGCAAGTTTACAACGAGAATGGCATAAGTTTACACCGCCGTCAGAAGAACGACTTGCTGCCATTCAAGAACTATTATCAACACACTACTCCCCCGTCTATATCGGAGGATAAAAAAGAAAGGATGTCACGATGAAAAAAACAATCGGATTTATTGGAGCCGGCAACATGGGCAAAGCTATTATGAAAGGGTTATTGTCTGCGCAACTCACCACCGCTGATCAAATCGTTGTTTACGATGCTTATGAACCCATTCTTGCACCGCTACACGACGAGCTCGGCATACGTGTTGCGACTTCAAATCAAGATGTAGCTCAACAAGCTGACATGATTATTTTAGCCGTGAAACCAAATATGATTACCGCTGTTTTAAGCGAAATGAAACAAGCTATCAGCACAGATAAAGTCCTCATCTCGATTGCAGCAGGCGTCACTTTAGCAACGATTGAAGAAGCTTTAATGGAACAAGCGAAAGTCGTTCGCGTCATGCCTAATACACCAGCTCTTGTGAACGCAGGTATGTCTTCTCTATCTCCAAATACTTTTGTAACAGAAGAAGAACAAGCTGACGTCGTAGCGCTATTTAAAAGTTTTGGAAAAGCTCAAATCGTGCCAGAATATCTCATTGATGCCGTGGTAGGTGTGAGTGGTTCCGCCCCTGCGTATGTTTATATGTTTATCGAGGCTCTTGCAGACGGCGCTGTTTTAGCAGGATTAACACGCGCACAGGCTTATGAGTTTGCTGCACAGACTGTTTACGGCTCAGCTAAAATGGTCTTAGAAACAGGGCAACATCCCGGAGCATTGAAAGATATGGTTTGCTCACCCGGAGGTACAACTATTGCAGCTGTTCACGCCTTAGAAGAAGGCAACTTTAGAGGAACTGTGATGAACGCTGTTTTAGCAGCCGCTAAAAAAAATCAAGAATTATCATAAGAAGGAGTTCTATATGACAACATTTAATCACTCAACTATCGAACAACAAGCCAACATCTATTTTGACGGAAAAGTTTCCAGTCGTACCGTTATATTGGAAAATGGTGAACGCTTAACACTAGGATTTATGACTCCTGGTGAATATACCTTTAATACAGCGGCAAAAGAACGCATGGAAATCGTTGGTGGAAGCTTGACCGTCCAATTACCTGATGAAGAAGATTGGCAAACATACACAGCTGGTCAAGCTTTTGACGTCCCAGCTAACAGTCAGTTTCACGCTAAAACAGATACTTACGCTGACTACACGTGTTACTACTTGGCGTAAAAAAACATCTAATCGGCAAAAGTCGATTAGATGTTTTTTATTATATTTTATCAATTTGATCAAAGTCTAACTCTGTCGATGTTTCACGACCGAACATATCAATATTTACTTTTAATTTTTGACGTTCATAATCGATTTCAGTGATTTCACCTGTTAAAGTAGCAAAAGCTCCTTCAATAATCATCACGACTTCGCCTACTTCAACTTCTAGCTCTTTATCTCGCTTGCTGATACCTAGCTTCAATAAGATGTGATTGATTTCTTCAGGTAACAGTGGTGCTGGTTTACTTCCTGCGCCATGAGAGCCAACAAAACCTGTCACACCTGGTGTATTACGTACTACATACCATGAGTCATCGGTCATCACCATTTCCACTAATACATAACCTGGAAATGTTTTCTTTGAAGTGATTTTTTCTTTGCCGTTCTTCACTTCTCTCTCTTCTTCTTCAGGGACAACAACACGGAAAATAAACTCTTCCATTCCCATACTTTGAGCACGAGATTCGATGTTTGCCTTTACCTTGTTTTCATAGCCAGAATACGTGTGTAATACATACCACTGTCTTTCATACGTTTCCATTTTTTTACCCACTTTCTCGTCAAATAAAAAAACTTCAGTTACCCGAAGTTTTGTCTCTCTCCATTATACCATTTATCCGGCCTAACGGCTAGTCTTTGTGCGTTCATCTCACTACTTTGCTAAAAGCTGTAATAATGATTGTAACCCAAGGTCAACGATTCCGAAAAATACCGCAAACAAAATCGTCGTTTGAATTACGATGATAACATCTTTACGTAGTTTTTCGCCTGTTGGCCATGTCACATTACGCATCTCTTCTTTAACACTTTTTAAAAACGACATGTTTATCCTCCAGTCCTTACTTGGTTTCTTTATGCATTGTATGCTTTTTACAATACTTACAGAACTTTTTAATTTCTAAGCGCTCAGTTCGTTGTCCATCATTAATTGTTTTAGAATAGTTACGTGAACCACAGACAGAACACGCTAGGGAAGTTTTTCTAGCTGCCATACTGTTTGTTTCCTCCGTTCTATTAAAACTCTACTTAATAACATTACCATTATTATAAGCAACTGTCAATTGACCGTTTTATAAATGATATACCTTACGAATGATTTATGATAGAATAATGATAGAACATTAATAATTGGAGGGATTACCATGCTGATCAAACAAGTCTGCCTCAAAAAACGTCAGTTAACAACGGTTAATGAAACGTGCACACTAGAACGAGCACTTGAAATACTTGAAGAATCTGGGTACCGCTGTGTACCTATCCTAGATGATTCTGAAAAAATATTCAGAGGAAATATTTATAAAATGCACATCTATCGCCATAAAGCGAATGGCGGTGATATGAGCTTGCCAGTGACACACTTATTAAAAAATGCGACAAAGTTCATTTATCTTAATTCTTCCTTCTTCAAAATATTCTTTACGATTAAAGAACTTCCATACATCGCTGTATTGGATGACAAACAACAATTTTACGGAATTTTGACCCATAGTAAATTATTAAACATTTTAGCTCAATCATGGAATGTGAATGAAGGACGCTATGTGTTAACAGTCGCTTCTACTGGAAACCGTGGTGACTTAGCGGCTATTTCTAAAATCATCTCTAAATATTCCAATATCGCAAGCTGTATCACGCTTGATGTCGGACAAGATGAATTTATCCGTCGAACACTCTTTACGCTACCTATCGATACTACTCAAGAAACGCTTGACACGATTGTCGAGCAACTTGAACGTAAAAACTATGGCGTTATTGAAATAGAGGACTTACAAAAGGAAAACGCTGAAACGAATTAATCGTTTTGTGGGATGTTTTCAAAGAAATGTGTCTTGATGAAATTAATAGGCTATCTTTTCTGATAATTCAGAAGTAGATAGCCTATTTTTTTCAGCTGTATTTAACAACTTGGTAAAATCATTCCATTATTTTAGATTAAAATACTGCCTATATATGCTATATAAAAGATTTACATTCCACTATTTTAGATTAAATACGCGCCGGCGCGGAAGATTTGCTTTTTTCTTTAAAACATTTACATTCCACTATTTTAGATTAAATACAAAATGCGGTGTGGAACTTGTACGGTAGATAGCGATATTTACATTCCACTATTTTAGATTAAATACAGATAACGTTCATGTTCCTTGCCTTACTTCAATCATATTTACATTTCACTATTTTAGATTAAATACCGTTTTTTCAGAATCGTTAGTTAAGTTTGTTGAGAAATTTACATTCCACTATTTTAGATTAAATACGCAACAGAGTTTAAAGACGTATGGGCAAGCAGCACGATTTACATTCCACTATTTTAGATTAAATACGATGCAATATACGAAGCTAAACCAGATTCTATCTACATTTACATTCCACTATTTTAGATTAAATACGAAAAGAACACTAATGACGCTTTAGTATCATCTGAATTTACATTCCACTATTTTAGATTAAATACTAATAGACGAAAGCAAGATTGATACATATTTGGATAATTTACATTCCACTATTTTAGATTAAATACAGCGACTCATAAAAGGCTTGACATATCAGGTCTGAAAACACCCTTTCTGTTGGTCATCGTAAATTTTTTAGGTTTCTTTTTTTTTGAGCTTGATTTATTTTATCTTACTTGATATAAACTCTTGATACGACTAGTTTATCATAATTTCTGTCGATCTTCCCATAAAAATGAAGTTTTAGCTACCGACAGATTTTTGTGCATATCTAAATTATTTTTACTTTCTATTTTATTACTAAGTGTCATCAATTATCAGGTAAAGTCCTTTTTCAGCATCATACTCACATTCAAAGAGTAACAAGGTTTCATAAGCGGTGATTTCTATCCCTATCCACTCTCCTTTTTGAAAAAGATATGCAGGTATATCTACTTGATACTGTTCCAGCATTAGTCGTGCTTGACGCTTTTCTTTTGTTAGCTTTTTCTTTTCAGTGGCCGATAACTCTTTATGATGACGACGTTTCAGTGTCGCAATCAATTTCTCAACATGGAGCCGATTTGCTTCATAAACAGGCTTTGGCATTACCTTATAACTATGAATATTTCGAAACTGCTTTTGAACGTCTTTCTTATCTTTTTGTCCTTCTATCAACAACTTTAAATAGGCTAGATTATTAGTTACATCATGGTAAAAACGAGTCTTTTCTAGTTTTTCAAGCGTGTAAGTTTGATTAATCAATGCCACTTTCATCCGTTCATCTAAACGTCCCTTAACACTGTTTAGTGCCTCTTTAGAAATCTGATGAATATCTTTATCTACTACAAAACCAACGCCGCTACATCGCTTTTTCCCACCCGTATACACATAGACATTTGTTCCTACATCCTTCTGCCAAGCTCTTTTACGATAACATCGTCCCATTCGTTGAAATAAGCTGTTCAAGTCTGATAGTTCAGTAAATAAAATATCAAAATCAACATCCAAAGACGCTTCCACTATTTGCGTGGTCAACCAGATGCCACTACTTGTATTATCAACCTGTCCAAACTTTAAAATCGCTTGTTCTTTTGCCGTGCGGTCTTTTTTGATAAAGTGACTATGAAATAAGTACAGCTCTTCTGAGTTAATAATATCGCTCAGTTCGTCATATATCTCTCGTGCTTTGCGAACGGTATTACAAATGACTAATAACTTATTCTTATTATAATGCGCTACAATACGCTCAATAGATATCTCTTCTGAAACCACCTCGACTTCATGACGGTGTAAAAGCGTTTCATCTAAAAAAGGGGCTGAAGGCATTTCAAATGAAAGACCTTTTCTAACTAATAAGTCTAAAATATATGGCGATAACGTCGCTGTGAGTATAGCAAATTGTCCTCCGTAGTCCGTTATTAATTTTAAACCATAGATTAAATAGGCAAGTAAATCAGCAGAATACATTTGAATTTCATCAATAATGACTTTTGAATAAGATAACGTAGCGAGTTTTTGTTCATAGCCGGGATATCTAAATGCAATATCAAAAAGTTGATCCAACGTGCAAATCGTAAGTGGCAAAGAGAGTTGACGTGTCTTAGTTTCATATTCATCGATGTCCATCATTTGCTCGCTTTTTTCTTCAAACAAAAGATATTGCTGATAAGTATCGGAATGAAGTAGTCCTACTCGATTATCATGGGACGTTGTGACTATTTGTTCTGTGATACGTTGATATATTGCGTTGATAGCCGTCCTTAAGGGCAGTGTAAAAAAGCCTTTAGCTTTTCCAAGCCATAGCAACCCTGCTTCTGTCTTACCTAATCCCGTCTGTGCGACGACCACAACGTTTTGCTCTTGATGACGCGTCATATATTGTTGTAAATCATTCCACTCATAGTGAAGTTGTGCTAAAGAATCTTCTAAGAAATCATTAGGATTTTCAACAGGTATATGAGCGCTCGCTGCATAATCCAAACGGTTTAATAATCCCTTTAACATGACATAATCGTGATAGTTTTCAATTGTCGAGGGTTTTAGCGTGGTATTGATTTTAAAATATCTTTTAGAAACAGGTTTAATCGTGCAGCTTTCCATTCCGAGTGCAGCATAAGGAAAGTCAGCTGCTACTTCTTTCATCTCCTCTAAAGCACGGCGATAGTCTTCCGTCGTAATGTCGCTCATATCTCGTTCATGGTGAAGGGCCACAGCGTAGTTTAAAATCTTTACTTCTGCTTCTGAATAACCACGTGCTCGGAGTTTTTTATTAGGAATGGTTCCCGTACTTAATAAACCATGAGGTAGTTCCCCTTCTATCGTACGTTTATTTTCATGCACTTTTACCTGAAACTTTGGATTCATTTTTCCTAAATCGTGATGTAAACAAGCTAAGCGTAATAACTCCCAATTAACGTTGATTGCCGGATATAATGCGTATAGCTCATTCAAATTGGCAATTAATTGACAGGTATGTTCTACGATGGTTTCACCGTCCGACTTTGCTAAATAGTGTTTCATTGCACCCTCTTTTCTTAATTTGCGAAAACTAATGCACCGTCACTGTCCTGTAAAATCTCTGTGTCTTCAAATACCGTCAAGTCACTGACATAGATGACTTCTTTTTTAGGTTTCCATTGTCGAAATATCTTAGGATTTTTAACAGTGCCAACATTTACTAGCTCGTAATCTTTTGTTAAAAAGTATCGCGTCCCTCTCAAACTCGTGACTTTATTTGCATCTAAATCGACATCATCCTGATAGTGAACGGGCACATAGGCTGCGTAACCTTGTTTAATCGCTGCATCTGTTTCTAGTTCTTGCATTTTAATATCGACTACGCTGACCGACTCAATCGTTGCTAAATCCTCTCGACGACCCAGACTGGGATATTCTTTTGGAAATAAAAGTGCGTCATGTATCACTTCGACTAATGCTTGATCTTCTGGAATAATATGTAACAGCAATTCTACATCGACTAATAATTCTGCCGTAGCAATACCGCGACCGACCCCATATTCACCTACTTGGATTTGATGACGACCTTTATCATACTTCATACCGTTGTTAAACTCATAACGCGTATAGAGATCATTCACTTTTGAAAAGTATTTTCCTTGTACACTGACATCCATTGGCTGATACGTTGTAAAACCACAGAGTGCATGAATCATGCCGATTACGGTCGAATAAGGAGGCAAAGGATAGGTTTCTTTTAGCTGACTACTTGTGGCTTTTTTATAATTTACCATGTCTTGTGTCAGTAAGAGTTTAATAGCTTTCATAATATTCAGCTACCTTTTGTTTTACAGAGTTAAAGAATGTTGGCATATCGGTTGCCTGTAACTTTTCTTTAATTTCTTCCGTATTATCAAATTGCTCTTCTACAACTCCACAATAAGTATCATCTACAATCGAATCGTATAAAACCCCTTCGATTTTTGAAACGGTAATTTTATTATCTTTAACATCTACATTGTTTTGGAAAATCGGATTTTTAACGTCGTAAACACCCCCAATAATAAATAAAGGTTTTAAATCTTCTCTACGTCCTCTAATATCACGATATAAAAAGGCTATCGTGTCTAATAACTTAGCAACACGACGATTTTTTTCTTCCGCCTCTAATTTAATGTCATCTACGCTATCAATGCCGATTTGATCTAAGTCAACCGTTACCGTGTAGCGATAATAGGACTGATGTATTTCAGCTTGTGCGATATTCATGTTAACGCCTAATTTATCAGCTTGCCCTTTATTCGTTAAAAAGTCGGTGTCTCCCTTGAACGTTTCTAAGGAAATGGCATTAGATAAGCGAACTTTAGCGGAACGTTTTTTACCTGAAGATTTTTTCTCTGTTTTTAAATAGCCGAAAAAGTCTAACTCTGGATAATCGGCAATTGTTGCATCTGCTTTAAATTGAACAACTTTTTTATCGCCACTTCCTTCTGCACTCACAGGGGCTAATGTTTCTCCTAGCTGTTCCGCTATATTATAACGAATGGCCTGACGTGAAATATACGTATACTGCTCGCCGTTATTGCGAGATATTTTCTTTAAAGCTGCTACGTTTCCTAAACTCTCACCATAGTTGGCACTCTCTGCTTGAAAAATAATGGTCAAGGCTAATCCTTTTGTTTTCATCATGCTTTCCCTCCGTATTCATTCATTTCCACTGGTCCAATAATCCCTGCAACAAAGCTATACCCAATTGTTTTAAAGGTTTCTTCATTTTCAAACACACGATTAAAAAATTGTGGTACTTGCTGATTTAAATAGGCGTAACAATTAAGAATAACATTCATAAACTCATCTCGGTTACCAATCTTTAGAGCATTTAGCAGTTTATAAGAAACACCATTTACTTTATTAGGGTTATCGTAGCCTTTCTTAAAATACCATGCGGCTCCTTTAATCTTTTTGATTTCATCTTGCGTTACCTCATTCATTGTTAAAATCCCTCCTAGAAAATGTTGATTGATTTTTATTAGCGCGTCAATATGCCGTATCTGATAGCCAGGATTTTCCGTTTTCGTTGCCTTATAAACTAGCAGTTTATGTATGAGCGTCAGCATATTTTCGTTGTTAAATAGTTTTTCCACGACTTTTTGATATAGGGAATACGTTTCACCATTTTCTTTTACCCAAGTATGCAATAGCTGGCTTAATTCTGCTTCCGACTGATTCAAAATGCGTAACGTATTTTTTGAAAGAATATTAAAACGATACGTTTCATTTTGATACCGGACAACTTGGACATCCTCTGTTTGCAAGCGAAACTGGTCGCGATCTTGCTTTTGAAAAGCGTGTACTAGTGCACTATAAGTATTGACTTCACGAACGGAAGCACGGTTTAATGTTAAAACTTCCATTTTTATCAAATTATTCGTGCGAAGTAGTTCTTCGATACTGCTGTTGGCATTGACAAACATGCCTTGACTGTATACGTACGTAAAACCAGCTGGGATACACGCATAGATGAGTTTACATACCGGACAAATGATTAAATCATTAACAAAGTCCCATGCGTGCGAATTTTTTCGATTCACGTCAAAGCCTGTTTTATTTAGAAAAGATAGCGTTTCACTCGCGTTTTTAACAGGATTTTCACAGGAACAGCATGTTAATTTATATCGACTCTTATCTGATTCTAAATACTCTAAAACAGGAGCTATAAAATACTGTTCGAAATCTTTATAGACATCTTTTTCTTTCGTTTGAGGGTTTAAAAAACTAACACTATCCCATGCGTGTTTGACAATCGTATAGATGACATTTTTAGCCGCTAAATATTTACGGCCTTCTGGACTCTCACAATAAGCAATGATTTGTTTAATTCTTCCATACGCCTCTCTGACTTCTTCCAGTATTTCTGTTTTCTTCTCTTCAAATGTTTCCCTTTTCTTTAATCGACCGATTGCTTTACTTTGTTTGCCCGCTTCTAACATATCAAAGTCATGCTTAATCAAAGGATAACTTGCCTTATAACTCGCACTGGTTAAATAACGTTTGCAAACATCTATAATATACGTATTTAATCTTTCCAAATCTTTCTCATCAAAGTTTTCAAAATTCTCTCTTTCATGTTTTTCTAATGTATCTTTGTAAGCAATGATTTTATACCAAGATAATGTCGGCTTATATGTTTCAATTAAATAATCAAAATACTTAGTAGCAAAATCTTCCAACACAGTAGAATTAAAGCGAAAGCCATTCTCAGTCAACTGCACGTTCTCTTTCCCCACAATGTTAATAAATCCCACACATCCAGCATTTTTTTGCCAATCATCTAGTCTCACTCGTATGTCAGTCATCTTCATCACCTCCTACATTTTTTCAACCATACCGAAACCACTACCTGTCAAGCTTCCGACACCACTATCGATGAATTCGTTTAACAAATAGGCATTGCCCGTCACTTCAAACGTTCCAATCGAGCCTGCGATTTGTTTTTCATAATGTTTTATCACTGTTTTTTTCATCTTGATGGGTGTTAGCGTTAATTTTTCTAAATCGTAGCGAGCAGTCTCACCCAATCGGTCGACCAGTTTAAACGTCATATTTCGTTTTAAAATGGGGAGGAACTCTTTATCATCGTACGTGTAAAACCAATCTTTTCTCGTTTCTTGATTGTGATGACGACAAATAATTGGCGAGAGTGTACGCACTTGTATTTTTTCAGTTACAATAGGTGGCAACGTAACGATGTCGACCTTTTTGACAGTCGTCGTTAAGTCATTCCCCCAAAGGATAGTTTCATTTTTCATCGCAAGAAAAGCATTGTAAAAGTTAATCGCAATCTCCGCATCACTCGTGGAAAAATTTATCACAAATTCCCGACTTTCTCCTAGCGTTATGTAAGCCTTTTCAAATTTTGCTTGAGGTAAGTAAACTGAAAATGTGTAAGGCTTCATCGTGTTATCGTTAAACAAGCGACCATAGAGTTCTTTGTTTTGCTTCGCTAAATATGTTTTAATCATCATCATGATTTTACTACGATAATTCATAGGTAGCTTATGTTGAGATGACTCGCATACTATTTTTAACCGCATATCCTCACCTTTTTCTATTAGATTAGATTTTATTCTACTTTTATACTAGCATATCCTCGTAGTATTTTCTATAATACGTCTGTTAATTATAAAACAGTAAAAAAAAACACTCACAATAAAATTCATAAAGACTGAATTTTATTATGAGTGTCTCACTTAGTGTCTCTTATTTATAGAAAGAGATTATTTTATTCAAATCCTTCTGTAACAGCTTCTGGAAAATTCTTTTCCACAATCTCTGCACAGCGGTCACATAATGTTGGCAATGCTTCATGACTACCTACGTCTTCTTTAACAGCACGACAACGATCACACACTTGTCCTTCTGCTTTTTCCACTAAGACGGCTAAGTCTTCAAATTGATGAGCAGCTTCTGGCGCTTCTCCTTCTTTGATTTCTAATTGTGACACGATTAATAACTGTGCTAAATTACCATCAAAGTTAGTTAAAAATTCTTTCATTTCGCCTTCTGGATAGAATGTTAATTTTGCTTCAAACGATTTTCCAATCAATTTAGAATTACGAGCTTCTTCTAAGGCTTTCAAGCTTGCATCACGCAATGTCATAAAGACTTTCCATTTTTCTAAAATGTCTTTTTCATTTGGTACATCTTGTACTCCAGGCATTTCAGCTAATTGTACATAGCTTTCTTCCTCTTTCAAGAATGACCATACCTCTTCAGCTGTATGAGGTAAAATAGGTGTCAATAATTTAGATAGCGCTACTGCGACATCGTAAAAGACTGTTTGCATGCAACGACGCTCGTAATTATCTTCAGCTTCAATGTATACTACATCTTTAGCAAAATCTAAATAGAATGAAGATAAGTCAGAAATACAGAAGTTAACAATCGCTTTATACACGCTAGAGAATGAATAAGAGTCATAGCCTTTCAATACATCTGCCACAATATGATTTAAACGAATCATCATATACTGGTCAACAGAACGTAAGTCAGCAAACGCTACTCGGTCAGTCTTAGGTTCAAAGTCTGATGTATTAGCTAATAAGAAACGCATTGTATTACGAATTTTACGATAAGTCTCTGATACTTGTTTTAAGGTATTCATATCCACACGCACGTCAGATTCATAGTCAACACTTGCGACCCATAGACGTAGAATATCAGCACCCATTTGATTAATAACCTTACCAGGTTCAATCGTATTACCTAGTGATTTACTTTGTTTACGTCCTTTAGCATCGAGAGTAAAGCCTTGCGACAAGACCGCTTTATATGGAGCTACGCCATTGATTGCCACACTCGTTGTAATACTTGAGTTAAACCAACCACGATATTGGTCAGAACCTTCTAAGTACAAGTCGGCTGGGAAAGTTAAATCATCACGTTGACGTAACACCGCTTCATGAGAAGAACCTGAATCAAACCATACGTCCATAATATCTGTTTCAATGCGGAATACGCCATTTGGACTACCTTCATGAGTAAACCCTTCTGGTAATAAATCAACCGGATCCCAATCATACCAAATATGTGAGCCATGTTTAGCAAATAGCTCAGCTACATGTTCCGTCGTTTCTGGTGTAATAATCGCTTCTTCATTTTCCGCATAGAAAATAGGTAGAGGAACTCCCCATGCACGTTGACGAGAAATTACCCAATCACCACGGTCACGCACCATGTTATATAGACGCGTCATTCCCCAAGGAATCACCCAATCAACTTTTTCAATTTCAGATAAAATATCTTCTCTGAATTTATCAATTGACGCAAACCATTGAGGCGTCGCGCGGAAAATAACTGGTTTTTTCGTACGCCAGTCATGTGGATAACTATGCGTAAAGAATTCCATTTTTAAAAGTGCGCCTTTTTCTTTTAATAGCTCTGTTACCATTGGATTGGCTTTATCGTAGAAAACTCCTTCAAAACCAGGGGCTTCCTCTGTAAAGACACCGCGATTATTGACTGGAGATAATACATCCAAGCCATAACGTTGGCCGATTAAGTAGTCATCTTCACCATGTCCCGGTGCCGTATGAACTAATCCAGTCCCTGCGTCCAATGTAACATGATCCCCTGTCATCACAAGTGATTCACGGTCGTAGAATGGATGTTGAGCTGTTAATTTTTCAAGGTCAGCCCCTTTTATTTCTTTTACAACGTCATAGTCTGACCATTCTAACTCGTCTACTACTTTCTCTACTAATTCTTTAGCAATCACATATTTTCTATCGCCAACTTGCAATACTTGATAGATAAACTCTGGATGAACAGAAATACCTAAGTTAGCTGGAAGCGTCCAAGGTGTTGTCGTCCAAATGACAAAATAAGTATCCGCTGCGTCTAAAACATCGCCACCATTCTTCACTTGGAAGGCTACATAGATAGATGGTGACTTCACGTCTTTATATTCAATCTCAGCTTCTGCTAGAGAAGATTCACTTGAAGGTGACCAGTAAATTGGTTTTAGCCCTTTATAAATATAGCCTTTTTCAGCCATTTTACCAAAGACGCGGATTTGAGCAGCTTCATAATCAGGGGTTAACGTAATATAAGGATTATCCCAATCACCCGCAACTCCTAAGCGTTTAAAGTCTTCACGTTGTTTATCTACTTGAGATAGTGCGTAACGTTCACACTCTGCTAAATACTCACTGCGTGTCATTTTTTTACGATCGACGCCTTTATTCGTTAAAACTTGTTCAATTGGCAGACCATGCGTATCCCAACCAGGAACATACGGTGCACGGAAGCCCATCATTGATTTTGAACGCACGATAATATCTTTACTAATTTTATTTAAAGCATGGCCTAAGTGGATATTTCCATTGGCATACGGCGGTCCGTCATGTAGGACAAAGGTTGGCTTTCCTTCATTAATCTCTTGACGTTTTTCATATACCTTGTTTTCTTCCCACTCTTTTTGCCATTCTGCTTCACGCACTGGTAAGTTACCACGCATTGGAAAACCTGTTTTTCCTAATTGTAGTGTTTCTTTCATTTTCATTCTCATCTCTCCTTTGTCAACATACAAAAAAGCACTTCACCCCTAAAAGGGACGAAGTGCTCGCGTTACCACCCAAATTTCACTGAAAAGTTATCTCTTGTGACAACGATTCAGTATCTCTCAATTCGTATCGTGAATGACTCGTCTATTACTACTAGTTTCATAATAGCAGGACATGAATGATATTATTATCAACAGGGACTATCAGTCTCACACTATCACTGACTCGCTTTAGGTATGTGGATAACAATGTGTTTCATGGCAACCTTTATTTTATTTCATCTAATTCGATAGCTTTAGTATGCCCATCTTCAACCGATGTGTCAACTACTTCTTCCGAATTTTCTTCATTTGTTTCTTCTGTTTCTTCCGCATTGTTTTTGCTTAAAATGCGTTGAACGTTTGAATGGCTATCATCCATGTAAGATGAAAATGGTTTTAATAGCTCATCCCATTCACCACTTTTAATCGCTTCTAATTGTGATTCTAAAAGTAATGATAAATTACGATGGAATTCACGTGTTTTCTTTTTCAATGCATCTGTTTCATACGCTAATTGTGAAGTTTGATCTTCTGCATGTTTTAAAATACTTTCAGCTTTTTGGTTAGCTTCTAAAACAGTCTTTTCAGCTGTTGCTTTTGCTTCTGTCAGAATCGTATTCGCTTCTGCTTTTGCAGACGTTACCGTTACTTCTGATTCACGAGTCGCACTGTCTTTCAATTTATCAGCAGTGTCTTGCGCCACAATGATAGATTGATTTAAAGCATCTTTTAATTCGTTAAAGTACGTTAACTTTTCTTCTGCATGTTTTAATGATTTCTCTAATTCACGATTTTTTCTAATTGCTTCTTCATAGTCTTCAATTACTTGGTCTAAAAATTCATCGACTTCGTCCGGATTATATCCGCGCATTTTGTTTGCGAATGATTTATTCTTGATATCTAATGGAGTTAATGCCATTTCCTGTCACCTCTTAGTTATTATTTGTCATGATACCTATAATGATACGATATTTTTGCTTTTTTGTCATACCATCCACTGCTTTTACTTGAATTCTTCCAAAACCTCTAATCGAGATAATATCTAATGGTTCTAACACACTGTCTGGGCGTGTGATTTCCGTCCAATTTAATTTTACTTTTTTCGACTCTATCAATTGCTTAGCGCGTTGTCTAGATATAGCTAAACTTTCCGATATAACGGTATCCACGCGCATAGAGCTAGCCGTAATACTACGTTCTTCCCACTCTTCTTCTGCTTGAATTAAGTCACCCACAGATATTTCCGTCAATTTAACTGGAAAGTTTGCAATTTTATCTACTTGCGTCATCACAAATGGCCATTTTGCTTTATCACAGATAAAATGCCACGCACCCGTTTCATTCGTGATAATATCGCCAAAGTATTCACGACCAAGACCCACGCTCATCAATGTTCCCAAAATTTTCCCGTGAGTTAGCGTTGCGAATTTCGTGGGATACGTTATTTCACAGTACATGACATCAAAATCTTCTTGTGACGGGACGTAATAGATGGGGTAGATTAAAGCACGTTTTCTTTCTGCCTTTTCATAGCCACCAAAAAACATGAACGCATAGTCATCTTGATACTGTCCGACAATGCTCTCGAGAATAAACTGCTGACGAGGGTCTAAAAAATTCGTCAAGACTGGTGCATAGTAACGATCAACTTGTTCCACCCAGTCTTCAATTAAATCAACAAAAGGGTGTTCATCTTTACGAAAATGTTGATAAACATTTGCATTCATAGATAATCACCCTTTCACCTATTATATTTGCTTATAGAAACATCCAAACTAAGCGGATTAATAATGAAGATGCAACATTTAATACAATTAATGCCACCATAATCGTAAAACTCATAAATCCAATGTTTAAATTTAAACGATCAAATAATTTTAAATATGGTTCACAAATTCGTGTTAAAAACTCGCCAATGGCGGTGTCATAACCACCTGGAAACCATGATAAAAGGGCATAAATGATTAAACATGTTGAATACACATTCGTAAATGTTCTAATAAATGTAATTAAAAACAAACCGACACTTCCTTTTTAAAACTCAGTAAATTGAGTTTTCAATAGACTTTTTGCCACATCACTATCAATCTCCATGTTTGGCGGTGTGCAGATGAAAAGCTCATCCCCTAAACGCTGAATATCGCCATCCAAAGCATATACTACCCCTGTTAAGAAATCGACAATACGACGGGCTTGCGCTTCTTCCATCACTCGAAAATTAATAATCACTACTTCACTTCTGAAAATAGCTTTGGCAATTGTTTTAGCTTCTGTATATGTTCTCGGTTCTAATATCAACACTTTTTTCACTTGACTATCATCCTTCACCTTTGGTCCTGCTGACGACTGTGCAGATTGCTTCATCCTTAACACGTTATCTTGTTTTGGTTGAACGCGTTCATTTTGCATTTGAGGTCGCGCTTCATGCGACGACTGACGACGGTTCTCCATAGGTGGCGTATTAGTATACGCCTCTTGCTTTTTAACTGGCTCAGACATTTGCGAACGTAAAGGTTGGCGGGGCGCACTCGCTTTCGGTTCTTCTGGTGCTTGATACGTATTTTGAGTGTCGTTTACTACCACCTCATCATCTGCTCCATCTAAACCAAAAAAACGTTGAATTTTTTCAGTTGCTGCTGTAAAATCCATATTTTTGCACACCCTTTTCCTTTTCTAATTAATCTATTGAAATAAATCTGTGCCAATCCTAATAAACGTCGCTCCTTCTTCCAAAGCGATTTGATAGTCTTGACTCATTCCCATACTCAACTCTGTACAAGGTGCATAGCCTTTATTTAAACGCTGCACATCTTGACTTAAATCCTTGAGTTGTTTAAAACAATTTCGAATAAGTTGTTTATCAGACGTATTTGGTGCCATTGTCATTAAACCAACCACTCTGATTTTATCATATTTTTCAAGCTCGTCAATAAAAGACACTAATGCATCAGGTGAAATCCCTTGTTTTGTGGTTTCACCTGATACATTCACTTGAATAAAACATTTAATTTCATGTTCAGCTCGCTTTTGAATCTCTTGAGCTGTTTTTAATCGATCAAGGGCATGAAAATAGTCAATGTTGTTAATCACATCTTTGACTTTACGCGTTTGTAAAGGTCCGATAAAATGCCAAACAAACTTTGAACAATCAGCTAATTCAATTTTCTTTTTTAACAGCAAGTCCGTACGGTTTTCAGCAATATCATATTGACCTAAATGATAGAGTTCTCTCATCACGTCGCTTTCAACATACTTTGTCACCGCGATTAATTTCGCAGTAGGTGACGTTAAATGATAGGTTGATAGCTCCTGCTGAATTTTATTTAAATTGTTAGCTAACTTTTTCATAACTTCTTACCTTTTACGACGGAAAAATGGAGGTGTATCTAACTCATCGTCCTCTTTTTTCTCTACTTCTTTTTTAAAAGTATCGATTTCCTTCTTTTCAATCGGTTCAAATTCTGTCGTGTCTACCGCATGACGTTCATTTGGCTCACGACGGATATCCCAGTCACCGAATGCACTTTCTTCTTCCTCTTCTTTTGCACTAACAGTTGCTTCCGTTACTGCTGGACGCTCTGTTGGTTGAAAAGTTTGACGGGGTGCTTTAGAAGCTACGCGAGTCTTTTTTTTTTCCTTTTTTGTAGGGTCAATTCCTGTCGCGATAACAGTCACAATAATTTCATCTGTTAATGCTTCGTTAATTGATGTTCCTAGAATGATGTTCACATCGCCATCAGCTGCAGCTGCTACAATATCAGAAGCATCTTGTGCTTCGAACAATGTCATATCTAAGCCACCAGTAATATTTAACAAGACTTGTTCTGCACCATCGATAGATGTTTCTAATAATGGTGATGAAATAGCTTGTTTTGTCGCTTGAATGACACGATCTTCACCTGTAGCTGAACCGATACCCATTAAAGCAGTTCCTTGATTTTCCATGACTGTTTTAACATCGGCAAAGTCTAAGTTGACATAGCCAGGTGCCGTAATTAAATCAGAGATACCTTGAACCCCTTGACGTAAAACATTGTCAGCTTCACGGAAAGCTTCTAAGATTGGTGTTTTCTTATCAACTACTTCTAATAGGCGGTTATTTGAGATAATTAATAATGTATCAACATGTTCTTTCAATGCTGAGATACCTTCGGCTGCAAAACGGCCACGTTTTGGTCCTTCAAAACCGAATGGACGTGTAACCACACCAACTGTCAAAGCACCTAAGTCTTTCGCAATACGAGCTACTTCAGGAGCAGCACCAGTACCTGTTCCCCCACCCATACCAGCGGTGATGAAAATCATATCTGCGCCTTCCAACGCTTTCGCTAATTGCTCTTCACTTTCTTCAGCTGCTTTTTTCCCAACTTCTGGTTGAGAACCTGCACCTAGTCCGCGTGTATATTTTGGTCCTAATTGAATCACTGTTTCAGCCTTGCTATCACGCAAAGCTTGAACATCAGTATTGGCAACGATAAATTCGATCCCTTTTACATTTTCTTCAATCATACGGTTGACAGCGTTACCGCCACCACCACCGACACCTATCACTTTAATGACAGCGCCGTGCTCTACTTGGTTATCTATCGAAAATTCCATTTTTATTCCTCCTGCTCTTGTCGTCTAATCAAACATATTTGAAAAGAAACCTTTTATTTTATCAGATAGTTTTTCGTTTGTTCCTTTTGGTGCGTCACTCACATTAGCAACCGGCTCTTCATAATGCGTCATTTCAACTTCATTTGGTTCTTGGAATTGAACGCGCGGCATTGTTGATGAAGCGGTCTGTGCAAAACGTTCCCCTGTTACTGCAAATTGTGAAATATGATAGATATCACTTAAAGTTGCAGCATATTCAACGATACTAATTGCATTTGAAAATATTGGGTTACGTAAGCCCATATGATTTGGCACGTGTAAGTGGACATTCGTTCCGAGTATCTCAGAAGCTAATTCTGTCACACCCGGCATTCCCGCATTACCACCTGTGATAATCACACCACCCGGTAAGTTCAATGCATCTGTATTGGCTAAGGAATGTTTTACTTTTGTAAAAATTTGTTCCATTCTTGCTTCTATAATTTCGGATAAATAACGTTCATCAACTTTAATTGGTTCTGATTTTCCAATCACTTCAACCGGAAATACTTCATCTTCTGATGTACGTTCAGTATAAGCGTCACCATAGTTAATTTTTAATGCTTCAGCATTATGAATGGATGTATTTAATACAACGGAAATATCTTTCGTGACGAACTCGCCACCTTCTTGTTCAACATGAGTAAATTGTAACTGATTATCATAATAAACAGCTGCAGTCGTCTGACCGCCACCCATATCAATAAGTGTTGTACCAAAATCTTTTTCACCGTCTGTTAAAACTGTCTCAGCTAAAGCAAGAGGTGTGATAACTAACTCTCCTAGTTCCAAGCCAGCTTTTTCCACACATTTTTTCACGTTATGGATAATTGTTTTTGGTCCTGTGAATACAAGTCCTTGCATATCCAAACGTACACCTAACATACCTCGTGGATCTTTAATCCCATCAAACCCATCTACTTTGTACTCTCGTGGAATTAACGTAATCACTTGACGTTCTGGAGGTGTTGAACGTACGATTGCTGCAGAGGCAACATTTTGTACATCTTCATCTGTGATTTCTTTGGATTCAGCACTGACTGCTATCATTCCTTCACAATGTTCAATTTCTAGTAAGTTCGCTGGCAAACCGACATTTACTTTTCGGATTTGAACTCCCGACTTTTCTTCTGCTTGTGCGATAGCACGTTTAATAGTATTCGCTGCCTTATCGATATCTATTACTATACCTCGATTCAAACCTTCGGATTTGGCATTGCCAACGCCAATAATATTTATTTGTCCTTCGATATATTCAGCGACAACGACTTTTACAGATGTCGTGCCTATATCTAGGCCCACATGTATCCCTGTGTTTGCCATTTATAGGTTCCCTCCTAGACTTTTTCTTACATATCTTTTCAATATTTCGTATATTATTTAAATTATCTTACTCCTATTAATTCTACCACAAAAGAGAGACTTTACAAAACAAGAATATTATAAAATAGACAAGACTGGTGTGGATAATTCGTTTTCTCGACTTTTTTACTCCCCATCCGCATTTTCGTTCTCATTTACCTCTTGATTACCATCTAAATTCAAAATTTCATCAAAGTTAATCTCTTCGCTACCTTCTAAATCTAAATCAGCATCTCCACGTTCCCGTGCTTCTTTTATTTTTTGTTGTTGCTTCTCGTACTCATCGCGTGTTTCATAGGAATAAGAATAAATCCCCGCTTCCATATCAACAATGCCCATTTCAGCCATTTGCTGCGCGACTTGTGGATAGTAATTAATTTTATTTTCAATATCAGTCATACTACCAATGATTTCGTTACCGTCATGCATAATAATCGAGATACGATATTCATTCGCCTTGCTCGGTGCATAGTAGATTTCTTTTATGTTCTCTTTTACTTCTTCTGAAAAAGTATCATAGCTCATCATCATTTTCTGTACATACTTTTTATCTGAAAAATCGATTAGGACAGGATAATGACTATCTGGGTTATCAGTTTTTTCATTGGCTACCCGTCCATCTTTAAATAACGGGTAATACCCGTCTGAGCGTTTCTCATAAGCAATCTCATCTTGTTCTTTTACATGTAAGACGATATGATTAACACCTGAAAAAGACTTCGTAACACTTGCAACGCGAGGATTACGCTTAACGATATTTTTCAAAGGTTGCTCCGTATAGTATTGCGACCATACGCTATCACCTAGCTTATAGCCAGAGGTTTCAACAATGCGTTCAGGTGGAATCGTCTTTACCCCTTGTACTTTGACTGCACCAAGTTTACTAAATGGCGATACATAGTATATTAATGCCAATGCTGACACACCAAATATGGTTAAAATTGTCGCTAAACGTCGATTTAATTTTTTTCGTCGTTTTTGTTTCATCTTAGGTAATTTATCAGCGTAAGATTGCGACTTTGGAAGTTCTTTAGGTTCTTTCGTTTCCTTAACTTCTTCCTTTTCTACCAAAATCTCTTCATCTGATTCTTCTGATTTAATAATCGTTTCACCCGTGTCAGTTTCTTCGATAGTGATATACGTTACATTTTGATTAGATTGATGCCGTTTCGCCAATCTATCAGAAGGCAGTTCCGTCATACCGTCCGTTTCTTCATGCATATTGGTAGCTTTTCCCTTTTTTACATGGTCATCTTTTGACGCTCGTGATGTATTTTTTTTGGACTTCTTATTAGACATACTATCGCCTCCTTATCAATGAATTAGTTGATAAACCTCATCAAATAAACGTTTAGTCGCATCCGGAATTCCCATTTCTTTTGACGCTTCTGCCATTTTTCGACATAATTCAGGATTCAAGATAATACGTTCTATTTCCGTCACTAATCTCGGACCGTTTAATTCGTCGTCACGTAATAATACTGCTCCTCCATGATTCACAACAGACTGAGCATTTTTAGTTTGATGGTCATTCGTAACATTTGGACTTGGTATCAAAATCGAAGGAAGTCCTAACGCTGTAATTTCAGCTAACGACGTGGCGCCTGCGCGTCCGACTACTAACGTCACATTAGTTAAGATTTTTTCCATTTCTTCAATATAGGGTACAATTTTTATCTTGTCATTAGCCTTAACTGTCTCACTTACAGCCGCCATAACATCTTCATAATATATTTTACCCGTCACGAATAACACTTGATAATCTTTCCCCGTCATTTGAGGCATAGCTTCCATCATCGCTCGTGTCATCGTTAATGCCCCACGACTACCTCCAAAGACTAATATCGTCGGCAGTTTTTCTGTAAAGCCAAATTGACTTAAACTATCTGTCGGTTGGATACTTGCTACTTCTTGACCACGTGGGTTACCCGTCAGTACGGTTTTATTTTTATCAAAATACTCCGCGGCTTCTGGAAAACAAATAGCCACTTTATCCACATAACGAGCTAAAAACTTATTAGCCAGTCCGGGAACGCTATTTTGTTCATGTATCATAGTCGGTACGCCTTTTTTATGCGCTGCATACACAATAGGGGCACAAACATAGCCACCTGTGCCGACCACAACATCTGGCTGAAATTCCTCAATTAACTTTTTAGAATCTTGAACAGCTTTCATAAAGTAATACACGGTTTTAACATTATCTAGACTTAAACTACGCTTAAACCCCTGTACACGTATTGATTTAAATGGTACTCCTTTTTTTGTTACAATTTGACTCTCGAGCCCTTCTTCCGTACCAACATATAACGCCTCATGGGAGGGCATATTTTTTTCCATATAATCGACTAAGGATAAAGCTGGATAGATATGTCCGCCCGTCCCGCCGCCTGATACAATCATCTTCATTTATTTTTCCACTCTTTTTCTATTTGTTTCACCGTTTCTTTAAAGACCCGGCCTCTAATTTCAAAGTTTTTGAACTGATCCCAACTAGCACATGCAGGAGAAAATAGTAACACATCTCCTTCGGCAAGCTGATGACTCGCTACTAATACTGCTTCTGGTAAAGTTGCTACTATTTCAGTTGTCCACAGGCCTGCTTTTATCGCGGAGGTAGTCAATTTTTCTTTCGTTTCACCATAAAACACTGCATGTTTTATAGATTTAAACGCTGGAATTAACTCATCAAAATCATTCCCACGATCTAGCCCTCCGGCAATTAACACGACTTTTGATAAATCTTTAAATCCTTCTAACGCTTTTATCGTCGCCAGTGTATTGGTCGCTTTAGAATCGTTATAAACCTTACTATTGAAAAATTCTCCTATGTACTCCATGCGGTGTTCAACGCCACCAAATTCACTCAATACTTGTTTAATCACAGAAGTTTCTACGCCAATCGTTTTTGCAACTGCAATAGTTGTCAATGCATTTTCAATATTATGTAAGCCTGGTACACCAATCTCCGCAGCAGTCATTATCTTTTCATCCTCAAAGTATAACACATCATCTTTAAGGTATGCACCTTGTCCATTTGTATCAGCTGCTTCCAGACTAAATGGCACAACGGTCGCTTTCGTTTTTTCTGCTAGCTGACGCAATTCAGCTTGATGATAATTTAAAACTAATCTATCCCCTGCCGTCATGTTTTTTTGAATTTCCCACTTCGCGTGAACATACGCTTTACGTGAACCGTGATAATCTAAATGCGCTTCATATAAATTCGTTATGACAGCGATATGCGGATGGAATTTTCGCGTGCCCATTAGTTGAAAACTAGACAGTTCGGTAACCATCCAGTCTTTTTCTGACAAACCTTGCGCGACGGTACTTGCCACTTCGCCAATATTTCCTGCTAAGTAAGCGTGAGGTGACGTACTACCACCATTTAGAACAGCCCCAATCATCGTGGTCGTCGTGGTTTTGCCGTTTGTCCCCGTAATCCCGATAATCTGAGCCTCACTAATTTCATACGCCAGTTCAACTTCAGTAATGATAGGAATTTCTTTTTCTATTGCTTTCTCGATAATAGGATTATCATATGGAATCCCTGGATTCTTAACAATCAATTCAAACTCTTCATCTAAAAGGTCAACAGGATGAGAACCTGTAATCACTCGCATTCCCATAGTGAGTAAGTCTTGTGCTTCACTATTTTCTTCAAATGGACGACCGTCATTAACTGTCACAATCGCACCTAATTGATGTAATAATTTCGCCGCACTCATACCACTTTTTGCTAATCCTAAAATTAAAACTTTCTTATGTTGGTAATGCGTTACCGTTCTCATCCTAATAGCCTCCTAATAAAGAATTGTTAGTGTCAAGATTGACATGATTAATCCTACTGACCAAAAAACAAAATTAATTTTCCATTCAGACCAACCCACCATTTCAAAATGATGATGGATCGGACTCATTTTAAAAATACGTTTCCCTGTTAATTTAAATGAAGTGACTTGCATAATCACACTGAGTGTTTCAATCACATAGACAAGACCGACTAAGAGCAGTGTCCACTCTTGTTTTAATATAATCGAGATACTTGCGAGTAAGCCACCTAAGGCAAGTGACCCTACATCTCCCATGAATATTTTAGCTGGTTTTTTATTGAATAGGAAGAATCCTAGTAACCCGCCCATTACTGCTAAGCAAACTAACAGCACATCATATTGATGTTGATTCCATGCAATAATGGCATACGTACCAAATGAGATAGTTCCCAAACCAGCTACTAGTCCATCTAAGCCGTCAGTTAAATTGACAGCGTTAGAAAAACCGACTAACCAAATCACTACGAAAACGCCGTATAAAACACCTAAGTCTAATGTGACATTAAACGGAAGTGATAAGGTTGTAGGATAGCCTTTAGCCTTAAAGACAGTATAAAGAAGAATACCTCCTACAATCTGACCAATTAATTTTTGTAAAGAAGTAAGTCCCATATTACGTTGTTTAAATATTTTGATAAAGTCATCTAAGAAACCAAGCGTGCCGTACAATAATAAAATCGCCAACATAATCCACATCTCAGCTGTTAAAACACGTTGAAACAGACTGAAAATAAGACTAGTTACGGTAATAGCAACTAAAAATACAGCGCCACCCATTGTCGGTGTTCCAGCTTTAACATTATGCCATTTAGGTCCTTCTTCACGAATCGGTTGTCCATGTTTCTTCATTTGAAAATAACCGATAAAGAACGGCATCAACGACACAGTCATCGCAAAACTAATGGCTATTGGAAAAAAAAGTCGCGTCCAGTTCATATTTTTATCTCCTACTCTTCTGAATTTTTTATATTAAGGTCTAGCGCTAATTTTAAAAGCGGGTTACTAATTTCTGAAACCATAACGCCACCTGCTGTTCCAGTGCCTTCCTTAGGACGTTTAATCGTCACGTATAAGATGTATTCTGGATTATCGGTTGGAGCAATTTCTACGACCGAGTATAAAAACTCAGACGTTGAGTAACTACCATCCGCAAAGAACTGCGCTGTTCCCGTCTTAGCCGCAATCGGATACCCTTCGATTGCAAAGTTATTTCCTGTCCCATACTGCTTATCATCCACAACCCCTTGCATCATTTGTAGCGTTTGATGCGCACTCTGAGGTTTTATTGGCTTAGCTAACATTTCAGGTTCCGTATAGACTTCTTCGCCATCCTGTTTAACAATTTTGTCAATATAGTTAAGTTTCATCATTTTACCGTCATTGGCAATCGCAGTATACGCTTGAACCATTTGCATAGGTGTCACATAAATGGCCTGACCAAACGCTGTCATCGCACGGTCGACAGTCGTTCCTTTTTGAATACTTCCTTTGTTTTCACCGGGTAAATTAATATTAGTTGGCTTGGTAAAACCAAATCGCTTCACATATCGTTGCCATTCATCACCCATACGTTGTTGAAGCAGAACCATGCCCACGTTACTCGACCAAGCAAATCCTTGTCTAAAGGTAACTGTCCCTACCCCTTGCGGATTCCAATCATTAATCCGAGCATCATCTACTTCAATATGCCCCGTTTGAAAATACTCGTCTGGATTGACCACTTGTAAATCCAAAGCAGAAGACATCGTAAAGACTTTCATCGTAGATCCTGGTTCAATCGGCTCTTCCACTAGTAAGTTGCGCCACATTGCTGGACGCTCCTCTGTGTCTTCCAGTCCTTCTTTTGTCTCCGGATTAAAACTTGGACGTTGCCCAGCAGCGATAATATCCCCCGATTTTGCTTCGACCAGTGTCGCTGTAATATTTTCAGGTCCATATTTTTTCATCGTCTCGTCTAGTAACTCTTCTAAATACAATTGAAGACGACTGTCAAACGTTGTATAGATATCCTGACCGTCTTTAGCCTCTTTCAAAACAGAGGTCGTTCCTGGAATCGGACGTTGCATACTATCTTTTTGGAAATAAATCTCGCCATCCTCACCCGACAAAATATCATTTTGTGCTTCCTCGATTCCCATTCGACCAACCAAGCCTTTAGATTCATCATCCGCATCTGCTAATTGAGCGTAACCGATAAAGTGAGAAGCAAAGACACCATTTGGATACATTCTCGCTTGATGTTTTTCAAAGTAAATCCCTTTAATCTCTTTTTTTTCAAGTGCCTCTTCAATTTTTGTTTTTTGTTCATACGTTAAATTTTTACCACCCGAACCAAACTCAACTTGCTTTTGATTACGTGACAGTTGTTCCATGACAAAATCAGCTTCAAGGTTCGTATTATCAGCTAATACTTTCGCTATTTCTTCTTTATCTTTCGATTGGACATACAATTTTTCACGTTCTTGTTTACCGTCAGGACTCATACCAAGATACGTTTCATCTAAAACCGCATATAACGAATAAGAAGTAGCGTCTTCAGCAATCGGCTCCCCATTACGATCGTAAATGGTGCCTCGTTTTGCTTTCACAACGCTACTACCTCGGTATAATTGTTGTGTTTTATCGTCTAAAGATTCATGCCCTACTTTACCGACTAACACGATATAGATAAAACGCATAAAAAATATGAGAAAGACTAAAATTGTTAATCCAAATAGAAAGGAAGCAAACGTTCGCCGATTTTTTTTAGGATTCAATCCCTTTGACGCTATAAAAGACTTCCATCTATTTAGTTTCATTATTTCACATTCCTTATTTGTTCTTCATTTACTTTCAATCCTGCTTTTTGTGCCGCTTTTTTAATGCGATCTGCTCTTAACAACTCAGATTTTTCTTGTTCTAACTCCGCAATACTCGCCTCTTGCTTAGAAATAGCCGCCTGACCTTCTGAAACGGTCGCTTCTGCTTTGGCTAATTTAGAAGAAACTTGGATAGTGGCGCCAGATATGAGAAGGAAAAAACTAATCAATGCGAAAAAAACGATTTTTTCAAAACGACTAATCTTTTTTAAGTGTTCGCGTGGTTGTGCCAACACATCTTGACGAACAGTGCTTGTTATGTCTTCTGTCACAGTTTCTACTGGGTCAAATTCTCGTAGTTCTGCCATTTTTTCCACATCCTTTCATAATCTGTTTTTACTCGCCACACGTAACTTAGCACTACGCGCGCGATTATTCGCAGCGACTTCTTCTTCACTCGGTAAAATCGGTTTACGATTAACCAATGATAAGAGTGGCTCGTCCTCTTCTAAAAGAACAGGCAAACCAGCCGGTGTTTCTTTCGGTTTACTATATTCACGGAATATCGTTTTTATCAATCGGTCTTCTAATGAATGAAACGTAATAACCGATAGTCGACCACCGACTGACAAACAGTCAATCGCTTGCTCGATAGATTCTTCGATAGCATGCAATTCATCATTTACTTCTATCCGAATCGCTTGAAAGACACGCTTAGCTGGATGTCCTCCCTTACGACGTGCTGGCGCTGGAATCCCTGCTTTAATCAACTCTACCAATTCACCAGTCGTTTCAATCGGCTTTTCTTGACGTGCTTGCTCTATCTTTCTTGCAATTTGTTTTGAAAACTTTTCTTCACCATAGCGATAAAAAATCTTTACTAGCTCATGATAGTCATACTCGTTAACGACATGATACGCACTGAAATCAGCTTTTTGATTCATACGCATATCTAGCGGTGCATCACCATGATAGCTAAACCCACGTTCGATTTCATCTAATTGTGGTGACGAGACACCTAAGTCGTAAACTATCCCATCCACATGAATAACTCCACGAGCTTCAAGTTCTTCTTTTAGATGACGAAAATTAGTATTGATGAAAGTTACTTGACCTTTTTCAATGTAGGACGCTAATTTTTGCTGCGCATTTTTTATCGCCACTTCATCCTGATCGAATGCGTATAAATGACCTTCCTCTGACAGTTGGGAAAGAATCGCTTCACTATGCCCTGCTCCACCTAACGTACAGTCTACATACACACCATCTTTTTTTATATTTAAATTATCCACAGCCTCATTTAAAAGAACGGTTACGTGGTGAAATTCTTCTGGCATCATATCTATTCCCTTTCTAAAATCCAAAATCAATCATTGTTTCGGCAAGTTCGTCATAATTTTCTTCTGCTTCTAATGCATATTGTTGCCATCTCTCTTCACTCCAAATTTCAATACGGTTTGCAACTCCGATTACGACACAGGCTTTTTCTAGTTGTGCGTGCGCGCGTAAGGTAGGTGGGATATTAATACGTCCTTGCTTATCAATATCACATTCTGTTGCTGCAGAGTAAAAGAAACGGACGAATGTTCGTGCATCTTTTTTTGATAGTGGCAATTCTTGAAGTTTTTCTTCCAATTGTTGCCATTCTAATTGTGGGTACACAAATAAACAGCCGTCCATCCCTCGTGTTACAACAAATTTGTAACCTAAGTTTTCTCTAAATTTAGAGGGCATGATGAGACGACCTTTTGAGTCAATATTATGTGTAAACTCTCCCATAAACATGATATTGGACCTCTTTCCCCACATAGTATCTTTAGTCTACCACATCCCCCCACTTTCTACCACTATCAGCCGAGATTTTTTTCCTTTTTTTACCTCTCTTTAAAAAACAAAAATACTTACAACACACTGCCGATGTGTCGTAAGTATTTTAAGTAAAGATTCCATAAATGGCTAATCCGATATAGACGACGATTAGCACTAAAAATGTAATGCGCCAAAACATTTTGAAAAAGCGTCGATACTGAATATCACCAAAATACCGAGCATGACCTATTGCTACTCCCATCCCTATAAATAACACTAATATTAACACATAAGGAAGAACCGATATTTCAAATAATTCTTTCGATAAAAAGTGCAATCCTATAAATAGAAAGAACGTAGCTAAATCTGGCGATTTCAAACCGATTTTTTCATATAAAGATAAGCGCTGCACAAGATAATTACATGCAAAAATCACTAATATTGGAAATAAATACCATAACAGTCTTACGACATTAAATGTACTCATATTTTAAAAACCTCTTCCATAAGATAACATATAGATTTTACAAAACTATTTAACCTAGATAACTTTCCAGTGTCATTTTTATATGACAACATTACTAATATACCAAATTTATTTACATTTGCGTAGTATCTTTTCAGATTCTCTACGATTTGTAACTTGCAACCATCACTAAAACAGGTATAATGTAACTAGTCTATCAATAAAGGATGAAATCAATGAACTCAAAAAAATTTAATACGATAAAAAAAATCGTCATTTGGATTATGTTAATTGCGATTGTCGGCTCTGCCGTTTTAGCAGCTGTCGCAAGTATTCTGTAAGCAAAAAACTCGTAGCGAAATTGCCAACGTAAAAAGGCAGTTTCACTGCGAGTTTTTATTTGTGTGCTTGTTTTAATAATTCACGTGCATGCTCACGAGACAAATCGGTAATCGTCTCTCCCGCTAACATTCTAGCGATTTCTATTTCGCGCTCGTCATTATTTAAAATCGTCACATCTGTTAACGTCCGTCCGTCTACTACTTTTTTGCGGATATAGTATTGTTGATCGGCATGTGCCGCCACTTGAGGTAGATGAGTGATACAAAGAACTTGCGAGTCCACTGCAATATCATGAATTTTCTCTGCAATCGCTTGGGCTACACGTCCACTAACCCCTGTATCCACTTCATCAAAAACAATACTGGTAACGCCATGCGTTTTAGAAAAAATAGTCTTCATCCCTAAAATAATTCTCGACAGCTCGCCTCCAGACGCCACTTTTTCTAACGGCTTTAAAGGTTCTCCCGGATTGGTCGAAATATAAAAACTAATCATATCCCAACCGTCGTCACTCAGTTCTTTCTTTTCACGTCGGACTTCAAAACGTGTTTTTTCAAGATACAAATCTCCGAGTTGCTCTATAATCGCTTTCTCTAATGACACACTGAGCGTCTCTCTTGCTTGTGTTAATTGTTGAGCTAATTCCTCTAGCTGTTCGTGCTGTTCGTTAATCGTTTTTTGAAGAGACGTTAACGACCCTTCGACATTTTGGCTTTCCGCTAATTCACTCGCAATTTCATCGAAATACTCCAGTATTTTCTCAATGCTATCCCCATACTTTTTCTTTAGTCGGATAATCGTCGTCAAGCGTTCTTCGACTTCTTCTAAACGATTATCATCCATTTCCGTATGTGTAAGTTGTTGACTAATGTCACGTGCTACTTCTTCTAACTGGTAATAACTGTCACGTACCCCTTCTGCTATCGTCTGATAAGCACTGTCTAGATGCTCAATCGCCTCCATTGCAGCCATGGCTTCGCCAATTTGTTCCAACGCCCCGATATTCATATTTCCTTGAATGATATCATAACTTTTAGATAGTTGTTGTACAATCTCTTGATAATTGGCTAAAAAATCACGCTCTTGTTTTAACGCTTCCTCTTCGCCTATTTTTAGATTCGCTTCTGCAATTTCATCATGTTGAAATTGCAACATATCCATTCTTTGCGCATGTTCGCGTTCATTTTGCTGATAATTTCTCAAAAGACGCACATTTGCTTGATAGGATTCAAACAATTCTTGATAGCGTGTTTTAAGCAGCGCGAGCGATTCACCTCCATATTGATCTAAAAAAGAAAGATGACGTTCGCTATCCATTAACTCTTGGTGTTCATGTTGTCCGTGAATATCTACTAATAATTGGCCGACTTTCTTTAACGCTTGCGTGTTCACGAGATGACCATTAATTCGACAGACATTCTTCCCCGATAATGAAATATCACGTGATAGAATCATCGTACGCTCAGTGGCTTCAATTCCTAGCGATTGCAAGTAAGGCGTCATTCGCTCGAAAACGTGTGATGACACTTCAAACTGCCCTTGCAACTGAGCTTTTTTTGCGCCTTCTCGGATAAAATCAGTAGAACCACGTCCACCTACCAACAAGCCTACGGCATCAATAATAATGGATTTTCCCGCACCTGTTTCCCCTGTTAAAACGGTCATGCCTTCCGAAAATGATAAATCCAATTGTGAAATAATCGCAAAATCTTTAATAGTTAATTCTTGTAACATTTTTTCACCTACTTTGTCACATATGTGCTAAACGATTGATAGAGTTGATACGCTTCTTTTTTATCCAAACAAAACAACAAAACTTTATCATCATCGGTCATGACAGTAAACAAATAGTCGAGGTATTCCTCCTCGATAATCCTCGCGATGGCAGTGGCACTTCCCGGAGTGGTTTTGAGCAACACCTTATCACGTTGATAAGAGACATGAACAAGACTCCCACTTAATAAACGGCCTAGTTCTTCTGGTATATACGACGGACTTGTTTCTGGTAACCGATAGTGAAAAGTTCCTTTTTTTGACTTCGTTTTAATCAATTTCATCTCTTTAATATCACGTGAAATAGTCGCCTGCGTCACTTCAATACCTTTATCACGTAACGCCTCGACTAATTCACTTTGATTACCTATTGTTTCACGTTTTAAAATATCTGCAATAAGAGTTTGTCGTGTTCGTTTTTTCATCTTTATCAACTCCTTTACGCGTCAGTTAATTGTTGATGAGCCTCTTCCACTACTTTTACAATCGTTGCACGCTCATTATCCTGCAGTCTCTGTGGTTCAGATGCCTTAGGCCAAACTAAGTGAACGAGAAACTCAATATTCCCCTCACCACCCTTTACTGGAGAATAAGAAACACCTTTAACCAAATAGCCTTCATTTAACATAAAATCAAGCATTTCCTCTAAGACCATTTGATGAACCGCAGGATCTTTAATGATACCTTTTTTACCAACATTTTCTTTCCCTGCTTCAAACTGCGGTTTGACAAGGCAAACGACTTCTCCATCAACAGCTAGTATCGTTTTTAAAACTGGTAATATAAGTTTTAAAGAAATAAATGAGACATCAATCGTCGCAACTTGTGGGACTCCCTCAGTAAAATCTTCAGGCTTAGCATAACGAAAATTCATTCTTTCCATCACAATTACACGATCATCTTGTCGCAACTTCCATGAAAGCTGATTATAGCCGACATCTAAAGCATAGCTTTTGACCGCACCCGCTTGTAAAGCAACGTCGGTAAAACCACCTGTCGAAGCACCAATGTCTAAGACAATCTTGTCTTGCATGTCAATAGAAAAAACTTTCAGTGCTTTTTCTAATTTCAATCCACCACGAGAAACATATTTTGGCCCTTCGCCTTTCAACTGCAACATGGTGTCACTGTCTAACTTCGTACCCGGTTTATCAATCCGTTCATTTAACTCATCATAGACTTTCCCAGCCATAATCAAGCGTTTAGCTTGTTCTCTCGTCTCTGCTAAACCTTGTTGATACGCCAGTATATCTGCTCGTTCTTTCTTCATCACCCTATCGTTTCCTCTCTACTGGTATCTCTGCTAACCCTTGAATAATCGCTTCTAGTGCGGAAATCGACCCTTCCATTTTACGATAGCGTTGAAGGTCATTTAGAACGGAGCTAATCGTGCGCTCAAAAACATTAATTGCCTCATCAAGTCCTAACAAGGAAGTGTACGTACTTTTTTCTCGCTCTGCATCCACACCCGTTTGCTTGCCTAATTCATCAGTACTTCCTACCACGTCTAAAATATCATCGCGAATTTGAAAAGCTAGCCCTAGTTGATTCCCCATTTCTGTAAATCGACTAACTGTTTCAAAAGGCTGTTGCGTTAACATGGCGCCTAACGTCAACGGTAACGCCAATAAACGACCTGTTTTTCGTTGATGAACAGCAGATAATTGTTCTAAAGGAAGCTGTTGTTGTTCCCCTTCCATATCTGCTACCTGACCGGCTACCATACCATTTGCACCAGAACTCCAAGCCAACTGGGTCATCGCTTCAACACGTAAGTCTGCCGGTAGCGCGCTACAACCAATAAGATGAAAAGCCTCTGTCAACAAAGCATCGCCAGCTAAAATTGCGAGTGCTTCCCCATACACTTTATGATTGGTCGGTTTTCCCCGACGTAAATCATCATCATCCATTGCGGGTAAATCATCATGAATCAACGAGTAAGTATGAACCATCTCAATAGCAGCTGCCACATCTACTTGCGCTTGGGTTATTTCTTCATCAAAAAAAGCCACCGTTGCAAGTAACAATAGCGGACGAATCCGTTTTCCACCAGCCGATACCGAGTACATCATCGCTTCTTTTAAAGAAGGCTCGGATGTCACTGATTGAATATGTTGAGACATCGTTTCATCTACTCGATTACGATACGCTGTCATAAACTCGGTACTGTTGACTGTTTTCATTCCGAATCTCCTTCATCAAAAAGTGTCGTCGTCCCATCTTCATTCATAATTTTAGTCAGCATTTCATCGGCATCTGCCAGTTTTTTCTGGCACATTTGACTTAACTCAACACCTTTTTTAAACTGTGTCAGTGCTTTTTCTAGTGGAATATCCCCACGTTCCAATTCTTTTACAATGGTTTCCAATTCTGAAATTGCTACTTCAAAACTCATTTTTTCTTTTGTTGCCATTAATTAAACTTCTCCTTCTATAGTGTGCTGAATAGTGGTGACCGTTGACTGAATCGTTCCATCTGCGACATGTATCATCATCTCGTCTTGAGGTGCAACTTGTTTGACACTCTTGACTATTTTTTCATCTTTTGTCACATAAGAATACCCTCGCGTCATCGTCTTCAAGGGACTTAACATATCTAGTGCTGCAGCAAGTTCTATAAATTGCTGCTCTTTTTTTTGTTGATAGTGGTCTTTGGCAGCTAATAATTGCCGTTCTAAATAATCAGCTTGCTGCGACGCTAAATCAATGCGCGCTTTTGGCTGTTGTTGTTTCAAACGATGGGTTACATCTTGAAACTGTGCTTCTTTATCATAAAGTGTATTTTTCATCGCTTGTTTAAACGCTATGACTTGGCGGTCTAAGGCTAAGCTATAATTCTCATAAAGCCGATGAGGTTGCTTCATCACGTAGGATTCCATAACCGTTGCTAAACGTGTCCGCTCTTTTTCCATTCTTGTTGTCATACTGGTTAAAAGACGTTGCTCTCTCTCTTTTAACTTCAACCATTCTTCCTGTAAATTAGGGACCGCAAGCTCCGCCGCAGCCGTTGGCGTCGCCGCTCTAACATCTGCAACCAAATCGGCCAAAGTCGTATCTGTTTCATGACCGACTGAAGAGATTAGCGGCGTTTGCAAACTATAAATTGTGCGCACGACAACTTCCTCGTTAAAAGGCCATAAATCTTCAATAGAGCCTCCTCCACGCGCTAAAATAATCGTATCGAAATCCCCTTCATCTGCTTGTTTCAGACTCGATACAATATCCGGTGCGGCTTGATTACCTTGTACCAACGTTGGAAAAATAGTCAGCTCGACTAATGGATAACGTCGTTTAATCGTCGTCATAATATCGCGAATAACCGCACCTGAAGGACTCGTCACAACTGCGATTTTTTCAGGATACTTGTTTAACGCACGTTTTTCTCCAGAAAACAATCCTTCTGCTGCTAATTTTTCTTGTCGCTCGCGTAAGGCTTGATATAAAGCGCCTACGCCATCCGGCTCCATATGTTCGACATATATTTGGTACTGTCCGGTCGCTTCATATAAAGAAATACGTCCGATTACTAAGACTTTCATCCCTTCTTCAGGAGAAAATTTTAATTTTTGAAAAGCCGACTTAAACATGACGGCATTAATTTTAGCTTTTTCATCTTTTAAAGAGAAATATTGATGACTATTTTGACGATTACGATAATTCGACACTTCGCCAATCAAATAGACTCTTTCCAGATAAGGATCTCGTTCAAATTTTTGTTTTAAATATTTCGTTAAAGATGCGACTGTTAAATATTGTGTTTCTGACATTTAAATGCCTCACTTTCACCGTCTCACAATTTGGAAACATTCCTTTGAAATCTACCTTATTCTATCATAATTGTTCATTTTAAACAGTATTCCTCACAAACAAAAATAGAGAAGTCATCACTTCTCTATTTTTGTTCAGATATAATAACGGAAAGGACACCATTTATAAATTTACGAGATGAATCATCACTGTAGGTTTTAGCTAATTCAAGCGCTTCATTCAAAGCTACTCGGTTCGGGACGTCATCTTCATGCAAAATCTCATAAACGGCTAATCGTAAAATCATCAAGTCAACTTTTGAAAGACGTTGTAACGTCCAGCCTTTAAGATGTTCACTAATAAGCTGATCCAGTTCCATTTGATTCTTTTGAACACCTTCAAGCACTTGAAATAAGTAAGATGGAATATCATCGTACTCCTCATCATGTAACGAAAGTGTTAGTAAAATAGCCCGTTCTAGCGAAATATCCTCATGAAAATCTAAAGAATACAACGTTTGGATGGCTCTCTCACGTATTTCTCTACGGGTTACTTCCACTCTATTCATCCTCTTCTAATTGTAACAATTCATCCAGCGTAGGGTTGACCATTTTTTCTGGTATCACACCCACTACATGAATGTTTACTTCTTTTAATTCTAAATCAGTCATAAATAAAACTTGTTCTTTCACTTTTTCTTGCATTGACAGTGCTACTTTAGGCACAGATACACCATAATTTAAATAACAGTATAAATCAACTTTAATACCGTCTTCATCAATGTTTAAAGAGACACCTTTACGATGATCCGCTTTACCAAGCAACTCATTAACGTTAGAAGCTAAGTTACCTCGCATACCATAAACACCGTCAATTTTAGCGGCACTAATCCCAATAATCACTTCTAAAACTTCTGGTGCAATTACAATTTCGCCACCGAAGTCGCCATTGTCGACATTTTCTAAAATTAACTCTGCTGTTTCTTCCATTACACTGTTCTCCTTTCGCTTGCTTGACTAAGCACGTGAAGAATATGAGCCATCGTCAGTATTGATAATTAATTTATCGCCAGCATTCACAAAGAAAGGCACTTGTACAACTAAGCCTGTTTCCATAGTAGCTGGTTTAGAACCACCTGATGCTGTATCTCCTTTGATACCAGGTTCTGTTTCTTTTACTTCTAATGTTACCGTATGCGGTAAATCTACACCAATTGTTTCAGCACCGTACATGATAATGTTACATACGCTGTTTTCTAATAGGTAGTTTAATTCTTCTTCAATTTGCTCTGTTGGCAATTCTACTTGCTCGTATGTTTCAGTATCCATGAAGACATGGCTGCCGCCACTTTCATATAAATATTGCATTTTACGGTTGTCGATTTGGGCACGTCCTACTTTTTCGCCTGCACGGAACGTTTTTTCTTGAATATTCCCGTTACGTAAATTTTTTAATTTTGTACGCACAAATGCGGCACCTTTACCAGGTTTAACGTGTTGGAAGTCAATAACGCGCCAAATGCCTCCGTCAATCTCTACTGTTAAACCTGTTTTAAAATCGTTTACTGAAATCATCTCTTGTCCTCCTATTAAATACAATCGTTCATTTTATAATATAATTAATTCTTTTGGTGAGTGCGTTAAAATTTCAACACCTGTTTCGGTCACAAGCAAATCGTCTTCAATACGTACGCCACCAATTTCTGGATAGTACAAACCAGGTTCATTTGTAATCACGTTACCCGGTACAAATTTTTTATGAGCGAGTTTTGAAACACTTGGCCCTTCATGGACTTCTAAACCAATACCATGTCCGGTAGAGTGACCAAATGCATCTGCATGACCTTTACTACGGAAATAATCACGTGCCACAGCATCTAACTCAACGCCTGTCATACCTGGTTTAGCTACTTCATTAACTTTCAACTGTGCGTCTAATACCAATTGATAAAGCTCTTTTAACTCTTCTCCAGGGTCGCCTAAAGCAATAGTTCTCGTCATATCTGATACATAGCCATTAAAATAGCATCCGTAATCTAGCGTGATCATGTCGCCTTTTTCAATAACTTTGTCACTCGCAACACCATGCGGCATAGATGAGCGTAGGCCACTTGCAACAATCGTATCAAACGAAATACCTGAAGCACCTAGTGAACGCATATAAAAATCAAGCTCTGTCGCCACTTGGATTTCTGTCATGCCTGGTTTGATAAAATCTAAAATATGAGTGAAGGCTTTGTCACCAATTGCACACGCTTGTTTAATAATTTCAATTTCACCGGGTTCTTTTACCTCACGTAACGCTTCAATTGCCCCAGCAACTGGAACAAGCTCACATGGGATAACTTCGTCTAACACGCCATATTGCTGATAAGAGACGTACATCTCCTCAAAAGCTAAACGTTTTAACCCTTGCTCTTTAACAATTTTTCCTACTTCTTCAAAAATAGGTCCAACATTTTGAACGACTTCATATCCAACACACTGTGTCCCAGCTTGTTTAGTATAACGGAAGTCCGTCACAAAATAAGCATCTTCTAAGGTAATAACAGCCAAGCCTGTCGTGCCAGTAAAACCTGATACATATCGTAAATTATAAGTACTTGTCACTAAAAAGGCATCGAGATCTTGTTCTTTCATCCAGTTTCTTAATTTTTCTACACGTTGATTCACAACATCAACCTTCTTTCTAGAATAGAATTCCAATGCCATTATACCAAATAAAAAGTTGAAATTAAACATTAATCCTTTATATTCATGAATTCTACTCAAGAAACAAAAAAACTCTCTGTTAACAGAGAGTTTCAAATGATTACTGTGCTACTGGGTAGACAGATACTTGTTTTTTGTCGCGGCCTTTTCTTTCGAAGCGAACCACTCCATCGATTTTCGCATAAAGTGTATCGTCGCCACCTTTACCTACGTTTTCACCCGGGTAAATTTTTGTTCCACGTTGACGATATAAGATAGAACCACCTGTTACAGTTTGTCCATCAGCACTTTTCGCACCTAAACGTTTAGATTGTGAATCACGACCGTTGGCAGTAGAACCGCCCCCTTTTTTCGTCGCAAAGAATTGTAAATTCATTTTTAACATGAGTTCGCACCTCCTATTTTCTTAGTCGATATGAGAAACTTCTACAAATTCCCCATAGTTTTCTTGAATATCTTGCAGTCCTAAAACAGCATTTTCCAAGAGTATTTGTGTCACTAACGCTTCATCTGTTGTCAAGTCTTCTCTAACAGACAGATAAATGTAGCCTTCATTGTCATTATCAATATCTAAAATAGGTGCCACACCTGATAACTTTTCAATACCATTGATTGTACTGATGACAATCGCGGATACTGCAGCACAAACAATATCACTTCCATAAGGGCCAGCGTTCGCATGACCAGATACTTCTAGCATGGTAATCGTTTGTTGCTTATCTCGTTTAAAACGACAGTGTATCATGGCTAACCTCTCTTTTAGGCATTAATCGCATCAATCATCACTTTTGTGTATGGTTGACGGTGACCTTGTTTACGGTGAGTATGTTTTTTAGGTTTGTATTTAAACGTAACAACTTTCTTCTGTTTTCCTTGTTTTTCAACAGTTCCTTCAACAGTTGCACCTGCTACTAATGGTGTTCCAACTTTTGTGTCTTCGCCACCTACTAATACCACTTCATCAAAAACAACTTTTTCTCCCGCAGCAACATCTAATTTTTCAATGTAGATCGCTTGACCTACTTCTACTTTTACTTGTTTACCACCAGTTTTAATAATTGCGTACATGCTATAAAGCACCTCCTTCATTAGACTTAGACTCGCCATTGTAAGCGATCAATAACAGATACTTAAAACTTACTTTGAGCGGTTGTAGTTGTGGTGCTCACAATTACAACAGAAATAGTGTACCAAATTATAGACACAAGGTCAATCTTTTATTATCCTTTATTAACAGTTTCTTGATTTTCTGGTCCATAAAAGAAGTCTACAATCCCAGCTTCTTCTATAAATTGAGAATCTAATATCTTACTTAAGTTCTCTGCCATGTATCGTGTAGCATAAATCTTACCATTGGCATCCCATCCATCGACGTACCCTAACAACGTATACATCAAGTAGTTCATTAAGATTGTTTGCGGAATACGCGTACGATCTTTTTTATAATGCTTTTGATACGTTTGAATTTCTTCAGACAAACGCTCCATAAGTTGCTGACGATAAAAATCTGAATTAGGGTCGTAGATAAGTGTTTCAAAAAAAGAAATATTCTCCTCAGCAAATTCTAAATATTTCATTAAAGAAAAACGATAGACTGTTTCGTCTTCTGTATCTGGAATCATCGTTTCATAAAAGAACTCATCCATTATCTCGCTCATCATCGTTTCAACAAAAAATTCTTTATCACGATAATGAAGATAAAATGTTCCTCTTGTGACTTCTGCTGTTTCTGTTAAGTTTTTAACGTTTATTTCTTGAATTTGATTTTTTGATAACAACGTGAGAAACGCTGCCTTTAATTTACTACGCGTTTTTAAAACACGCGGATCAACTTTTTCCATGCAAAAACCTCCTAAATATATGGCTTAGCTTCATCATTTAATAACAAGCGTAAGTTTAGCTTTTTTCTTTTTAATTGTCTATCCCTGATTTTTTGTTTTCCAGTGATAATATCACTCAAAAAAAGGACATTTGATTTGATAAATATTATTATATCAACTTTTTTATTAACTTTCGGGATATTTTTATTAAATCTACGTATATTTTTAAATAGTATTTTTTAAATTTTGGCATTGACTTTTACTTGCAATTTCAATATAATCATTAGTGTTGTGCCATAAGTCATAGTAGCTCAGCAGGATAGAGCATTCGCCTTCTAAGCGAACGGTCGGGGGTTCGAATCCCTCCTGTGACGTCCTAAACCACTAGAATACTTCTAGTGGTTTTTTTGTTATCTCATATTTAATTCTTAAAAAGGCAAACGAACAGAGACGTTCGTTTGCCTTTTTTTATTTAACTACTAATACATTAACTGGCGCATGTTTGACAATATAATCAGTCGTCGAGCCAACTGTCCACTTTTGGATACCGCCTTTTCCTGAAGCACCGACAACGATTAAATCAATAGGATACTGTTCTGGTATGGTCTTTGCAAGATATACTTTAGGATTCCCCAACTCGACTATCCCAGTCATCTTCTCAACGCCATATTCTTTAGCATCGTACAGTTTTTTCAGGACTTCTTTTTCCACGTTTTCTTTTTCCTCCGCTAACATGGTCGCATAGTTATACAAACTATAGGCAATCTCGACATCATTAACAATACAGGCAATATACAAATGGGCGTGATGCAACTCGGCTAAAAACAACGCTTCTTGAAATGCTTTCTCTGCACTATGAGATCCGTCAATCGCGACTAGAATATGCTGATATCCTTTCATTGTCATCGCCTCCTTATCTGTATTATAACACAAATAAAAAGAGCATGCCTATTTCAGCACACTCCTATCTTATAATACGACGTCATCACTTTCTTTAGTGATTAATAAAATGCCATCTCCCAAAGGCACGATAGAGCTCGTTAAATCTGGATGATTTAAAACCTTTTCAAATAGCAAATTAAGTTTACGATGAATCGTTCGTTGATTTTTAGGTATCGCCTCGCGTGGATGTGTAACAGTTCCGCCTTGTAACACATCGTCAATCATAATAACCCCGCCTTTTGGCACAAGGCGTAAACACTCTGGTAAAAACTCGATATACTTCGACTTCGCACTGTCCATAAAAATAAAATCATAAGGCCCGGTTAAAGTAGGTAACACATCAGCTGCGTCGCCTTCTAAAAGGGTGACACGCTCCGTCAGTCCCAGCTTTTCATAATTCTCACGTGCTTTTTTTATCATGACGTCATAACGGTCAATCGTTGTCACATGCCCGTCTTCCCCTACATATTGACTCATCAAACTAGATGAAAAACCAATCGCTGTGCCTATTTCTAGTACTTCACGCGGTTTTATCTGACCGAGTAAAAATTGTAAAAAAACAACCGTTTCATGCGGAATAATTGGCACATTATTTTCATACGCTGTTCGTTCAATTTCTCCAAGCAATCCTGGTAACGGCTTTTGTTCATATCTAATAAAATCGACCACTTCCTGTTTCACAACGGGTCGACGCATCATCGGATTTCTCATATTATTCACTCCTGTTCTTATGACGTTCCTATTATACGTAATTCATCATTTAGTTGCAAACACCTCCTAAGTTAACCAACTATTATCTTTAATTGGTACAGTTGACTAAAGCCTTTATTAAGTCTATGATTATTCTTGTATAAACAATATGGTATATCTTAAATATTAGGAGGAAAGTCTTTTGAATACACGGTTTACAACGTCATCGGCAGAACTCACTGAGCTAATGAATCTCCGCTCTATCTTAAATCTCCCAAAAGGAACAGAACATTTTGTGAGTGACTTGCATGGTGAATTTGAAGCTTTTCAACACGTTTTAAGAAACGGCTCAGGTAGTATTAAAGAAAAAATAGCCGTTGCCTTTCAAAATAAACTGACGACAGATGAACAAAATGAACTAGCATTTCTCATCTACTACCCTGAAGAAGTCCTAGACGAAATTAAACAACAAATGATTTCTAATGAAGAAATAAACATTTGTCAAAAAGAAACCATTCAATTATTGATTGAATTAGTCCGCTTTTCATCAACAAAATATACCCGTTCAAAAGTTCGCAAATCATTACCCCCCGCTCAAGCCTACTTAATTGAAGAGCTTTTATATCAGGATGCTAGCGACTATAATAAACAAGATTATTATGAACAAATCTTATCAGACATCATTTTATTTAAACAGGCGGATACGTTTATCATTGGTCTATCCTATACGATTCAACGATTGGTCGTCGATCATCTACATGTTGTAGGGGATATTTACGACCGTGGACCATCTCCTGATAAAATCATGGAAACACTCATTCATCATCATTCTGTCGATATCCAGTGGGGAAATCATGACATCATTTGGCTTGGTGCCTTCGCTGGCTCTCATTTATGTATGACGACTGTCATTCGTATTTGTGCTCGCTATAACAATTTAAGTATTATTGAAGATAGCTACGGCATTAATTTACGTCCACTACTCTCCCTAGCCGAAACTTACTATGGTGACAACCCTGCTTTTCGACCAAAAGAAGCAAAAGATAGTGAGTTGACCGACAAAGAGCGACGACAAATCACTCAGATTCATCAAGCTATTGCGATGATGCAATTTAAACTCGAACTACAATGGATTGATCGCCGACCTGAATATGCTATGGAAAAACGTGCGTTACTGCGCCATATTGACTATGAAACAGAAACGATTCATTTAAATGGAAAGACATATCCTTTAGAAAATACTTGCTTTCATACTGTAAACCCAGAAGCACCCGACCTTTTACTCCCAGAAGAGAAAAAAGTATTAAAACAACTGATGCACGCTTTTCAACACTCTGAAAAATTAAAACGTCATCTCGATTTCTTAATTAAAAAAGGTAGCATGTACCTTTGCTATAATAATAATCTCTTAATACACGGCTGCATGCCTTTAACTGAAGACGGGCAATTCCAATCTTTGACGCTCCACGATCAACACTATCAAGGTAAGGCACTTCTTGATTTTTTTGAAGAAGCTGTCAGAACTGCTTATGAACAACCTGACTCTCATCAAGATTTTTATACTGACACTCTTTGGTACTTATGGTGTGGCGAATACTCCTCACTATTTGGCAAAGACGAGATGACAACATTTGAGCGCTACTTTATTAAAGACAAAGCGACTCACGTTGAAAATAAAAATCCTTATTACCGCTTGCGCAATTGCCCGACGGTATGCCAAAACATCTTAACAGAATTTGGCCTTAGCGAAACTGACAGTCATATTATTAACGGCCATACCCCAGTAAAAGAAATCAACGGTGAAAATCCTATTAAAGCAGAAGGCAAACTCATTGTGATTGACGGTGGTTTTTCTAAACCTTATCAACAAACCACTGGTATCGCTGGCTACACATTGATTTACAACTCATACGGCATGCAACTCGTAGCGCACCAACCATTTACATCAAAAAAAGAAGCGTTGAAAAACAGGCAGGATATTATATCTACTAAACGATTAGTTGACAGAGTCGTCAAAAGAAAGCGCGTTAAAGAAACAAATATTGGCGCTCAACTACTTAAAATGATTGATGAATTAAACAAAAAGTAAAAAAATCCACATTATTAATGTGGATTTTTTTCATGCCATCGATAAATCGTTGTCGAACGAAAGACGTCATTTGGTTTTAACACAATATTTCCAAAGTCCTCTTGATTAATAGCATCAGGTAATGCTTGTGTTTCAAAAGTGATACCGCTATGATGTCTGACTTCTTGTTCGCGCATCGTTATAGTTTTATTTCCCAAATTTAATGTAAAAATCACGATAGATGCGGCATCTGTATACACTGAGAGAGTAAGACCTGTTTCTAATGATTTTATTGATGCCTGTGGGATTTCTAAAGAAGGCTGATTTAGGACAAAGGGATGGTCATAGCCACCAACAGATAATACTTGCTCATCTGTTAAAGAGAAAACATCTTCCAGTCTCGTTCCTGTTTCATCTCGCACGTCAAATGCCGTCTCTACAACTGACTGTTTCTTACCTACCGGCAAATTATTCGCAAGGAGCGGGACGTACCTATCAGCATTCACGTACAACAAGTGATTATCTATCGTCTGTTCGTAATGACCATTTAAATTAAAATACACATGGTTCGTAGGGTTAAATAAGGTCGTTTCATTCGTTTTAGCTCCATAGTCGATTTGCCACGTCATATCTTCTGAAATCGTATACGTGACCTTGACGTTTAAATCGCCTGGAAAACCATTCTCCCCAGCTGGACTGATTAAACGAAAAACTAATTTCCCTACTCCGTTTTCCACAGTTGCTTCGGCTTCCCAAACAGCTTCTTCAAAGCTATGAGGACCGCCATGTAAAGTATTCCCTTGTTCATTTTGAGTGAGTTGAACTGTTTGATTATCATAAGTATAACGGCCATTCGCAATTCTACCTGCCACACGACCAATCGTTGCACCTATGTAAGGATCTTTCTCTAAATACTCTGTGGCACTATCCATACCTAAAACGGTTTCAATTAGTCGCTGATTTTTATCCAATACTTTCCATGATACAATCCGTGCGCCTAAGTTCGTCGCCGAAAAAACTTCTCCTTTTTCATTTATAAATGAATAACAAAAAACATCTTCTAAGCCAAACGCTTTCGTTTCTAATTTCATGGTAAACCTCCCATTGTTTTCTTCATTTTAACATATCCGTTCTAAGATGAAAAAAACATCCTAAACAAAATCGTTTAGGATGTCCATATTTGCTTATTTTTCAATAATTAAGTTTGGATTCATATGACCCTTGTACAAGCCTTCTTTACCATTTAACAATTCAAAGTGAAGGTGACTACCTGTACTACGTCCCGTTGATCCAACTGTTCCAATCATTTGACCTCTTGAAACAGTGTCACCTTTTTTAACAGATAACTTATCCATATGGGCATAACGTGTTAATAATCCCGTTGGATGCTGGATAATGACAGAATTCCCATAACTATCTCCCATATCTGCTGCTTGAATGACAATCCCATTTCTCGCTGCTAAGACACGTGTTCCAGTTGGCATTGGTAAATCTAAGCCTGTATGGAAATCAGCATGCCCGGTAAATGGATCTAAACGCCACTCATATCCTGAGACAGTCGTTGCTTTTTCTTCTAGTGGGTAACCCCAGTCTTTGTCGTCAATTTCAATATCTTCAACAATTTTTAACACTTCTTTATCCGTTAAATCCATATCGTCAAAACGATCCAATTCATACGCTTCAATTAAGCCATTTAATTTTTTCGCATAAGACGTATCCGTTGCGTAACGGCCTGTTAAGAAAGCTGTCACATCTTCATATGTGTTGTCTTTTGTACGCCATGCTCCTTTATAAAAATCTGTCTTTAATAATTTCGCATAGTCTTCTAAAGAGTCATGATAATTTTCATACTTTCTAAAGACACTTGTAATCGTGTAAAGATTACCACGCCCATCATCTTCATGTGTTAAGAAAGAGACACCTTTTCCTTCATGTGTTCCTTTAATACCAAATAAGTTAAAGTTACCTGGTGCAGCTAAATCGCTATTTCCACTCGCACTTTCTAAAATTGCCTGTGCTAACATAACTGATGTAAACAACTCATATTCTTTAGCTAATTGATAACTTGGCAAAGTAATCTCTTTTAGGAACTCATGCGTATCACGATTTGGCGTGACTTTGACACTGCCTTCTTCCACTAACAAATCTTGGCTCAGACCTGGTAATGGCGTGACAACTTGATTGCCCTGTGGATAAGCCGGTGCCACTGGCGTCACTTGTGGAAGAGCTGGCGCTTGCGGCTGTGATGGAGCTGTCGGCTGAGAAGGAACACTTGGTTTTTCTTCTGGTTTAGCCGGTTGAGAAGGTTTTTCTTCCGGCTTTGACGGCTTTTCAGGCTTCTCTTCCGGTTGAGAAGGTTGCTCTGGTTTTTCTTCTGGTTTTGTTTCAGGTGTTTCTTCCGGTACTTCTGGTTTCTCTTCTGGTTGAGACGGTTTCTCTTCTGGTTGAGAAGGTTGTTCTTCTGGTTGTACAGGCTCAACTGGAACAGTCGGCTCGACAGGAACTTCTGTCACTTCACCTGATGCTTCAGTTTCTGTGCTTTCTGCCGACGTTTCCTCTGTCGTCTGAGCTGCCTCTGTCGTCGGATGAGCCGCTTCATCTTTTTCATTCGCTAAAACAATAATCGGACTCACATTGGCACTTAATAATGTCGTACTTAGAAACAACATGCTCAACTTTCTTTTAAAATTATAGTTCATATATATTAACTCCTTTGTCATTCAAACATTCTAACCAACTTTTCTGTACATATAACGATCTAATTATACTACACAAATTATAATAATTCTAGTATTAAAATAAGATTATATAGAGTCGTCATTAATTCGTGAAAATACCGGCATTTTTAAGTGTTTTCGTCTAAGAAAGCACTTAAGTTTGTGAAATGATCCTCTTAACTTACTCTTTAAAAAAAGAGCTCCCTTGTTAGGAAGCTCTTAAACGATTGCCAAAGCAATGTCTTTGAATTCTAAAATTATTTTGCAGCGTTTTCGTCTGCCAAACCGTATTTCTTGTTGAAACGGTCCACGCGTCCGTCTGCTTGAGTGAATTTTTGACGTCCTGTATAGAACGGATGTGAATCAGAACTGATTTCCACACGTACTAATGGGTATGTGTTACCGTCTTCCCACTCAACAGTTTCATCAGAGTGTTTTGTTGAACCTGATAAAAATTTAAAGCCTGTTGTTGTATCCATAAACACAACTGGATGGTATTCTGGATGAATTCCTTGTTTCATGATTTTCTCTCCTTTGCCCTGAATCATTTGCTGAAACAGAGTTTCTTCTTAAGTTTTTATAACAGAACTATGATAGCACGTTTCACTATAAAAGACAACTACCTTTTGTTCGATAAAGAAACGTCTTTCAATGCTAAGCACAATTCTTCATTATTTTTCGTTTGACGCATCATTTCTAACAATTGTTCCGTGTAACCTAAAGAGTCACCTTTCATCAAGCGACGAATCTTCCAAGTTTCTTCGAGTTGCTCCTTGCTGACGAGCAGCTCTTCTTTTCTCGTACTCGAACGTTTAATATCTATCGCAGGGAATACGCGACGTTCCGCTAGCTCACGCGATAAATGTAGTTCCATGTTACCTGTCCCTTTAAACTCTTCATAAATAACGTCATCCATACGACTGCCTGTATCAATCAACGCCGTAGATAAAATCGTTAAGCTACCGCCTTCTTCGATATTACGTGCGGCGCCAAAGAATTTTTTAGGACGATAAAAAGCCGCAGGATCAATCCCTCCACTTAACGTTCGACCACTTGGCGGAATTACCAAGTTGTAGGCACGAGCCAACCGTGTAATATTATCCATTAAGATGACCACATCGCGCTTATCTTCCACTAGACGCATCGCCCGTTCTAATACGAGCTCTGAGACACGCGTATGATTTTGTGGCTGTAAATCAAACGTCGAAGAAACGACATCTGCTTTAACGCTACGTTCTATATCGGTTACTTCTTCTGGACGCTCATCTAGTAATAAAACGATAAGCTCGACATCAGGATGATTTTCCGTAATGCCATTGGCAATTTCTTTGATTAAACTTGTTTTCCCCGCTTTAGGTGGTGCTACAATTAATCCACGCTGACCGAAGCCAATCGGTGAAAACATATCAATCATTCGACTACCTAAACGGCCACGTGTCGTTTCTAACACAAGCTGATGATCAGGATATATCGCTGTTAACGCTGGAAAATGCGGGCGTTCTTTCGCTTCTTCTGGATTTTTTCCATTGACTGTTTCAACGTGCATTAAGCCATAATAGCGTTCACTTTCTTTTGGCGGACGCGCTTTTCCACCAACTTTATCCCCATTTCGTAAACCGAAACGACGGATTTGGGAAGATGAAATATAGATATCTTCTTGACTTGGGCTATAGTTAATCGGACGTAAAAATCCATACCCATCTTGAGAAACAATATCTAGCACGCCTTCCATCATGAAGAAGCCTTGTTTTTCAGCTTGTGCCCGAATTACCGCAAGCGACAATTCCTTTTTATTCATTTGACTGTAATACGGGATTTTAAACTGACGCGCGTACTCGTAAATTTCTTTTAACGTGCTGTTATCCAGTTCTCCCATTGTTAGGTAATCTTTCATAAGTATCCTTTCTGATTTTAAATCTAGTTTTCGTCATCCATTCGTATATCAGCACCAAGAGCTGTCAACTTATCGACAATCGAATCATACCCTCTTAAAATATGTTCAACATTCGTAACTGTTGTCGTTCCTTCTGCCATTAAGCCAGCAATGACTAGACAGGCACCTGCTCGTAAATCCGTTGCCGCTACTTCTGCTCCTTTTAAAACAGACTGTCCGTCAGAAATAATCATGTTCCCTTCAACATGACAACGTCCTCCCATTCGTGCTAGCTCCGGTATGTGATTCACTCGTTGTTGATAAATCGTATCTTCAATAACACTTTCTCCTTCTGCTTTTAACAACAGTGGGGTAATAGGTTGTTGCAAATCAGTCGCAAAACCAGGATACGGATAGGTTTTAATATTGACTGGTTTTAACTTATCCACTGGATGAACGAAGATGCTATCTTCACGAACATCCATATTAACGCCCATTTCTTCTAACTTTGATAAAAAGCTCTCTAAATGCTCATGAATGACATTCGTCACATGAACACCGTCGCCCACTGCCGCAGCAAGAGCTAAGTAAGTGCCCGCTTCTATGCGGTCAGGTATCATCGCATGACGACACCCAGAAAGTTTTTCTACCCCTTCAATACGGATTTCATTTGTGCCAGCACCTTTGATATTAGCTCCCATATTATTTAACAAGGTAGCTACGTCGATAATTTCAGGTTCCCTTGCTGCGTTTTCAATCACAGTCTTTCCTTTTGCTTTAACCGCTGCTAACATGACGTTAATCGTTGCACCGATCGAAACCATATCCATATAGATACGCGTTCCCTCGAGGTCACCATTTTCGGTACGCAAATACATGGCACCGTGTTCATTGCTAACCGTCGCACCTAATGCTTCAAAACCTTTAATATGTAAATCAATCGGGCGTGGGCCTAAATAACAACCACCAGGCAAGCCAACAACCGCTTCACCAAACTTACCCAGTAATGCCCCCATAAAATAATAAGAAGCCCGTAAACTATTAATCTTTCCACTAGGCATAGGCATGGATACCATACCACGTGGGTCTATGGTCATTTCATTGTTTTCAAACGTCACTTTTACGCCCATTAATTCTAATATCTCTTTTAATGCGTGGACATCATCAATATCAGGTACACCCTCTAAGACCACTGGAGAATCTGCCAAAATCGCTGCTGGGATTAAAGCCACCGCGCTATTTTTAGCTCCGTCTATTGCAACGTCTCCTTTTAACTTTTTACCACCATTTATAATAAATTTCGTCATCGATGTCATTCCTCTTATTTGCTCTATTTTTAATTGTACTTCTATTATAGCCAATCTTAATCATTTTACCATATTACCGCCTAGTTAAAAAGACTCGATAAAAAAAGAGTGGTTTCCCACTCTTCAACAAAACGCTTAATGACGGCGCCATTTTTTAACTAATGCGATTATCAATAAAATAATATGTAGGACTAATACAACAATAATAGAAAACAATCCTTTTAAGGTCAGCGGCAATTGTTGCCACTGATGCCAAAACGTCATCGTTTTTAGTGATGTGGTTGTCTTAGTCGTCGATTTTTTTAACGGATTAATCGTTTTAAGTTCTGCTTCTACGCCTCGTTCACCCACATCTTCTTTTAATGCAGCTAATTCACTTTGAACGCTCACGCGTTTATCCTCAGCTTGATACGTGAGAATTGGCTCACTGTCTTTAGGAACAACATCATAATAATCTTCTGCTAACAGATAGGTTTGACCGTCAATCTCCACCTCGCCTTTTTCGGCAAGCAAGCGATACTCGTATCGATCAAACGCATAGTCTAGTAATACATTTCCAAACGTATGGCGAATCATCTCACCATCTTGATTGCTCCAATCGCCTATTCCTAACAAAATTTCAACAAAGCGTGTTTCTCCACGCTTAGCAGTAGCAGACATATTAAAACCAGCGTTCCCGCTAGACCCAGTCTTAATCCCGTCAAAGCCCTCGTATTCATATATAGCTCCTGGCAAAGAGTGTAAATGCGATTCAAACGTTTCCTCATACGGCGTACCCGCTTTGACTGTTACCACTCTATTCTTACTGTGATCAAGTATAAAAGGATATTTCTTTAGCAAATGATACGTTAAAATCCCTAAATCACGCGCGGTAGACTCATTATCTCCTTCTGGGTCAGCACCTGGCACCATATTAACCCCTAGATATTTATTAGGCGCGCCCAATGGATTATAAAAGGTTGAATTTTCCATCCCCAATTGACTCGCCGTTTCATTCATCCATTGTACAAATAAAGCGCGGTCACCGTCAGACACGATATCCGATAATAATAATGTCGCGGCATTAGACGATGGGACGACAATCAAATCAAGGAGTTCTTGTATGGTATAAGTCGCACCCAATTGCATATTATTGTTACTGAGATTGTAATCTTGTGCCATATCGACATAAGGCTGCGTAATCGTGATGGTTTGATTCAATCCTTCTTCCCCAAGTTTTTCCAAAGCAACAAAAATCGTCATCAACTTAGAAACGCTTGCCGTCTTCCATTTTAAATCTGCTTGATTTTCCCAAACAACACGTCCTGTTTCTAGTTCATATACGAGACTGGCTTTAGGTTGGTCACTTTCATTTACCTCGTATGGTGACTCATTCATTAACTCCATCAACGAAACAGCTTGCATAGATGACGCACCTCCAAGCATCATCCATACTACCAATATTCCTCTTAAAACTATCTGATTTACTCTTTTCATCTACCTTCTCCTTTTTGTGATGTCTTTCATATTGTAGGTAATATTTCAAAAAAAAGAAAGAGTAAAAATAAAAAGCTTCTGTCATGATGCTCATAACAGAAGCTTTTTCATTATTTTTTGACACGTTTTACATGAAACCACAAATGAATCCCATTAGGATCGTCTAACTGTAAGACTTGCTTACCTTTATCATAGTAGTAGTCATGACCACGATGGCATAGATGCGCTTTTAACGCTTCTAATTCTTCAACACTTTGCATGTTAAATACGATATAATCTAAACCAAGATTTTCATCACTTTGTGTTTCTTCGTCGATTTTATACCAATTACTCATACAGACATCATAGTAGTCTTTATCGGTCGACAAATATTTAATACTATCGAATGGTACTTCTTGAGAGCTAAAACCTAAAACATCTTGATAAAACGCCATACTTTGTTCTAAGTCATGGACATTTAAATGAACGTGACCAACACGTGCTAAAGCGGTCAATCCACGTAAAGGTTCTTTCGTCTCAGCTAGTAGTGACGCTTTATCTAACGGTTTTATTTGTTTCATAGTTGGTGTCGTATTCACAGTCGGCTTATCCCAATAAATTTTAATGACATTGTATTCTGGGTCTTCTAAAAAGATTTCTTCAGCATAACCAACATCGACTAACTCGATAACAGGATAGTCATGTGCGAGTAATTGTTGATAGATTTTACTTAGCTTGACGCGAGATGGTACAACTAACCCTAAGTGATGTAAACCGTTGTGTGTATACGGGCTTGGAATACCGTCTTCTTTCTCCATTAAGACGAGCAAACGTTCTTTCGTCTCTTTGATTCCTAAAAATGCCATCCCATTTTCTTCACTTAAAATATCAAATTTCAAAATATCATGATAAAACGCTAATTGTTTTTCTAAATTTTCTACTTTTAACGCCACAAAGCCTACTGCTGTATCTGGCGCTATACGAAATTTGTCCGTCATTCTCCATTTCCCTCACTTTTCTTTTCACATACCCTGTTTATCATCCTACCATGATTTTTTAAAAAAGGGTATTGATATGATAAGCAAAGCAAAAAAACTTTCAGAAAATGTCAAATCATGACATTTCCTGAAAGCTCTACTCTTAAGCCACCTCTTCAGAGAATTGACTATTGTATAAATCAGCATAAAAACCATCTTTAGCCATTAATTCATCATGGTTACCTGTTTCCACAATCTCACCTTGATTCATAACGATAATTGTATCGGCATCTCGAATCGTAGATAAACGATGGGCTACAACGAAGCTCGTACGGTCTTTTAACAAACGACTCATCGCTTCTTGAATGAGTAACTCTGTTCGCGTATCAACACTAGACGTCGCCTCATCAAGGATTAATATCTCAGGATTGGCTAAGAAAGCACGCGCAATCGTAATTAATTGACGTTGTCCTTGTGAGATATTACTTGCCTCTTCATTTAAAACCGTATCATAGCCGTGCGGTAAGCGACGTATAAACTCATCAGCGTAAGCTGCTTTAGCCGCTGCATAGACTTCTTCTTCTGTCGCTGACTCATTTCCATAATGGATGTTATCATAAATCGTCCCAGTAAAGAGCCACGTATCTTGTAACACCATTGAAAAACGAGAACGTAATGATTCACGAGAAATATCTCGAATATCCGTTCCTTCTAACTTAATACTACCACCACTGACATCGTAAAAACGTTCGAGTAAATTAATAATCGTCGTTTTACCGGCACCAGTTGGTCCAACAATCGCTGTCATATCACCTTCTTTAACCGCTAAGTTAAAGTCTGTCATTAGTAACTCTTTTTGGTCGTAGCCAAATTGAACATGGTCAAACATCACTTTCGCATTAGTTTCAATAGGTTCAATTCCTGAAGGCTCATCTGACATTTCTTGTTCATCCAACACTTCAAAGACACGTTCTGCTGAAGCAATCGTTGATTGAATAGTATTCATCAAATTCGTAATTTGTGTAATAGGTTGTGAGAACTGACTCGTATATTGTAAGAATGCTTGAACGTCACCAAGTGGCATTTGTCCATTAGCTACCTTCACGCCCCCTAATACCGCAACAAATACATAGCCTAAGTTTTTAATAAAGTTCATCAACGGCATAATCATAGATGAAATAAACTGCGCTTTCCAACCTACTTCATATAACGTTTTGTTTTGTTCTTCAAACACATCTATCGCACGGTCTTCATAGTTAAAACTTTTCACTACCGTATGACCACCGTAAGTTTCTTCTACTTGGTCATTCAGTAAACCTAAGCTTTTTTGTTGTGTAGTAAAGAAACGTTGAGATTTTGGCGCGACAATCATCACGACAATCAAACTTAATGGAACCGTGATAAACGCGACAAGTGTCAGTTGCCAACTGATAGAAAGCATCATAATTAAAATCCCAATAAACGTTACAATACTGGTTACTAATTGCGTTAGACTTTGTTGTAACGTGGCAGCGATATTATCCATATCATTAATCGCACGCGATAAAATATCACCATTTGAATGAGTGTCATAATAATTAATCGGCACAACATTCATCTTATTTTTCAAGTCTTTTCGAAGTTGATAAACCGTTCGCTGTGAAACACGCGTCATAATAATCTGTTGAATCATCCCTAAAACAGCAGCAATCACATATAGTAAAATAACTGTCATTAAAATGCGCTTAATCGCATCAAAATCAATCGGAAACTTGTCGATTTGCTGTCCAGCTTTCATCTGCATGAACCCTTTTTTCAAACCTTCGAAAATCTCTGTCGTTGCCCGACCTAAAATTTTCGGCGTCCGAATTTGAAATACCGTCGCCACAATAGCTAAAACAAAAACTAACCCAATCGCATAAGCTTTTGTTGACATATATCTTAAAAGACGGGCTGTCGTGCCCCAGAAGTTTTTCGCTTTTTCTTTCTTTCCTCCATGGCCATGACCACCTGGACGTCCTGGTCCGCGTTGTGCGCTCATTAAATTTCCTCCTCTCGTAGTTGAGAACTCATGATTTCTTGATAAGTTTCAGAGGTTGCTTTCAACTGTTCGTGTGTTCCTTGATCTACAATCACACCATCATCAATCACTAAAATTTCATCGGCATCGACAACAGAACTAATTCGCTGTGCCACAATGACGATAACCGCATCCGTGATTTCTTCTGATAACGCTGCACGTAAATTCTTATCTGTTTTAAAATCCAATGCTGAAAAAGAATCATCAAAAACATAGACGCTCGCTTTTTTTACCAAAGCTCGTGCTATACACAAACGCTGACGCTGTCCACCAGAGAAATTATCTCCGTTTTGCTCGACTCTACTATCCAAGCCGTCTTCCAATCCTTCAACAAAAGATTTCGCTTGCGCAATTTCAAGTGCTTTCCAGATTTCTTCATCCGTCGCATTCTTATTCCCATATTGCATGTTTTCTCGAATCGTCCCGATGAATAATTTCGCTTGTTGCGTCACAAATCCAACATGCTCGCGCACATCTGCTTGTTTCGCTTTTGCTACATCAACCCCATTAATTTTAATACTTCCTGACTCAACATCATAAAAACGTGGGATTAAATTCACTAACGTCGATTTACCAGAACCCGTTCCGCCAATAATCGCTAACGTTTGACCGGCTTTCATAGAAAAATTCACATCTTGCAACGCTAATTTTTCAGCCCCTTGATAACGATAATCGACATGCTCAAACGATAAACTAGCTGGACTAGTTGGAATCACTTCAGTCTGAGTGTCATCTTGAATATTTTCTTCCATATCCAACACTTCATTAATACGTTTTGCCGATGCTTGAGCTCTTGGAATAAAGACAAACATCATACTCATCATCATAAAACTCATAAGAATTTGCATAGCATACGTCATAAAGGCAATTAAATTCCCCACTTCTAGTGTTCCTTCTGAAATATAATGCCCACCAAACCAGATAATCGCCACATTCGTTCCACTCATGATTAACGTGACAATAGGAATCATAAATGCCACAATCGTATTAACTTTAATCGCTGTATTAACGTAATCTTGATTCGCTTCATCAAATCGATTGGCTTCATACTCCGCACGATTAAACGCCCGAATAACACGTACACCGGTTAAACCTTCACGAAAGACCAAATTCAGACGGTCTGTTTTCTTTTGTAATGATGTAAATAATGGAACCGCAAAATATAAAATCACTCCGATAAAGACAACCAAAATAGGCAAAACATAAAAGAAAATCTTCGTCAATTGAGGATCTTTTCGATAAGCCATTGTACTAGCCCCTATCAACATGATTGGCGCTGTAATCATCACCCGTAAAAATAATTGCGATACTAATTGAATCTGATTAACATCGTTAGTTGTTCGTGTAATTAAAGACGCTGTACCATGCTCATCAAACTGTTCATGAGAAGAGTACGTTACTTTACTATATAACTCTGAACGCAATGAACGACCAATTTTCTGTGATTCTCTTACCGCAAAAAACGTATTACCAATAGCGGCTATAATACTAATTACTGAAAAACCAATCATGACGAGACCTACCGACCAAATATAATCGATATCCCCTTTAGCTACCCCGTTATTAATAATATCTGATGTTAATGAGGGCAGTTTTAAATCACTTAATACTTGAACAAACATAAAGACGATTGCGCCAATAATTGACGTCATAGACATCTTCTTAATAATTTTTAACATCTTAGCACCTTCCTTCCTTTACTACACCATATTTTAACCAATGTATTTTCTGAGAAAACTCAGCTTGTGCTTCTACCATACATTGTTCAACAGGGATGTCTTCTTTTCGATAGGCATGCAGAATACTGGAAAAAAACATTTGCAACGCAAAACGTAATAGTTCATTCATCTCTTTATCCGACGATACGTTTAATACCTCGCTATCAATCAAAGAAAACACATCATAACGCTCACGATGATAGCGCCCTACTGGACACTTTCCAGTCTCATCATTATCTCGAATGATATGCTTGGAAACCTTTCGTGTAGCATAATCATCCATATTTAAAAAGAAATGACGATAAAAATCAGCATTTTCTCCCATCAAAATTGTTTCTAAAAACATTTTATGATAATCCGTTAACGTCTTAAACAAATCACCTTCATAGGCTTTTAGTAATGTGACAAAACTATTAAAACTATCTTCTCTTAAAAATTCAAAATAATAATAATAAAGATCACGCATATCTTCAAAATATTGATAAAAACTACCACGTGGAATATCAGCAAGCTTTATCAAACTCGAAACAGACGCCTCTTTTAAAGAGTGCTGTGAAAACTCAACATGCGCTGCTTCTAATATGCGTTCTTGCTTATCTCTAGGTAATCTAAAAAACGTTTCTTTTGGCATTCATTTGCCCCCTCTCTTGCTAAACAACTTTATGACACCTTGTCATTATATACGACAAGGTGTCATAATTCAATAAAAACAACTCAATTTTTAAAAATTTTTTCTGAAAATACTTACATTTACTATACAATCACGGTATGATATAAAAAAAGGAGGCTTTCTATGAAAAAGAACTTAACAATGAAACAATATCTAACAGTCGGTTCCTTACTATTCGGATTATTTTTTGGAGCCGGAAATCTAATTTTCCCTGTTTTAATGGGACAACTTGCTGGTAACCAAACACCTCTGGCAACCATTGGTTTTATCGTTACCGGTGTCGGTTTACCTTTTTTAGGGATTCTCGCGATTGGCTTTTCAGAAAGTCAAGGCATCTACGACCTCGCGTCGAAAGCAAGCAAAGGCTTCGGATTATTTTTCACTATCGCTCTCTACCTAACAATCGGACCATTCTTTGCCTTACCTCGAACGGCGACCGTCTCATTTGAAGTAGGCTTTGCTCCCTACTTAAATGCGCAACAACGCTCGCTATGGTTATTAGTCTTTTCTATTATTTTCTTTTTACTTGCATGGCGCTTGTCACTCAACCCAAGTAAAATGATGCTATGGATTGGAAAAATTTTAAATCCATTATTTTTATTATTTCTTAGTGCACTTATTTTAATTAGTTTTATTCGACCTATGGGAAATATACAAGACATCCCAGCTGATCCAAGCTATCAACAACCCTTTTTTACTGGCTTTATCGAAGGGTATAATACGATGGACGTCTTAGCAGCTCTTGCCTTTGGTATTATTATTGTTAAAGCCATTCAACAACTTGGAATTCACGAGCCTAAACAAATCGCTCTTGATACGCTTAAATCAGGTATTTTTACTGTTGTTTTAATGGCGGTTATTTACGGCAGCTTAACCTTTATCGGAGCAACTAGCCGTCATCAAATGGCTACAGCTCCTAATGGTGGCGTCGCACTTAATCAAATTGCCAACTACTATTTTGGCTCTTATGGCGTTATTTTACTCGCAACGATTATCACCTTAGCTTGCCTAAAAACAGCGATTGGATTGATTAGTGCTTGTAGCGAAACTTTTCATGAACTTTTCCCGAACATTAGCTATCGTCAATTCGTTCATCTTTTTAGCCTACTTGGTGGTTTAATTGCGAACGTTGGACTTAGCTCGATTATCTTAATCGCTACACCTGTACTTTCATTTTTATACCCACTCGCCATTAGCCTAATTTTCTTAGCTTTTGCCGACCCATTCTTCAAAAGCAAAAAAACAGTCTATCGTGTCACCATTTGGGTTGCCACTATCTTTGCCGTTATCGATGCTTTAAAAGTCATCACGACAAAAATTATGACCATTCCTGCGATGGTAACTTCTTTTGATAAACTAGACAGCATTTTACCACTTGCTTCAGTCGGTATGGCTTGGCTAATCCCAGTAGTCGTAACACTATGCGGAATGACATTGTGGGCAAGAAAAACAGCGTAGGGAGTAAAAGCTATAAAATATTGAGTAAATAAAATAAACCCTACTAAAATTAATATTGACTCTATAATTTAAGGGCTGATGAATAGAAAAATGATTCATCAGCCCTTTGTTAATTTTTTTAGTTTTAGGTATTAAAAAGCATACCGTTCTCCTATATGATTAATGTACCACAAAAAACAATCGGGAGGCGATATATACTTGTATGTTCATTAGATTTCATATCTTTTTTGTTAAAAATGGCAAGAAAAAACATTTTGGTACTATAATCTAAATAATACTTCTTCATGTTTTTTCTTTCTTAAATCTTTTATTAATTTTGCTACTGTCTCATTATCTGATATTCCTTGTTTCTGAAATGTATCTAATAAATGATCATTTTGCGATAGTATCGAACAATGATACATGGTACCTATGAAATAATATTTGTAGGTATTTAATCTATCACGTTCTTCTATTTCTAGTTCCCTAAATGGATATACTTCACCCTCAATTTCTATATATCCTGCATTCTGATGATAGCCATCTACTATATATTTATTATTAACTATTAGAGCACTAAAAACCTCTTCTCCGTCTATAAAAAAAGGTTCATTTTCTTCTGTTTCCAAAATAATTAAATCATCATAAACATTACCAATATACAGCCAGATTCCTTTGATTTTTATTTCTCTATAATCTAATAAAATCTTTTTATCTCCCAAATACTTCAGTTTACTAAATTCTGAATTTGCTATTCCAGTATTAAACCAGAGTTTACGTTTGAAGTTTTTCTTATTGATATTTTCAACTAACCTTTTTATATATTTTTCATCTTCAACAAACTGTATCCCTCTAGAGACCGAAGGGCAAGTAGCCCTAATAACATCATTAAACATAGACATGTCTTGAAATGGGTCAACTTCTCTTCGTTCCTCCTTGATTTGATCAATATGGTCAAAAATCTCATCAATACTCTGATACCTTTGTTCGTGGTTATTAGAGAGACATTTATCTAATACTTTCTCTATAAGTACAGCTTCCTCTGATTCAAAAACATCAGTAATCCTTTTTCTATTTGTTCCCCTATGAGTTTCTCCAAATACGTACCATTGGCATACCTGACCAAGTGCATATATATCCATTGATGGAGCTGGAACAGCACCTTTCTTTGCTTGTTCAGGAGCTGAGAATTCGTAATTTCCTAATCTCTCTTTTCTTTCCGTTTTTGCTTTTAGTGTGTATAAATCATCGTTATAGTTCGCAATCCCAAAATCAGCTAAAACAAAGTCAGTTTCTTGTGTCACCAAAATATTTTCAGGCTTAATATCTCTGTGAATTATTCCATTTCGGTGTATTTTTTCTAAAGTGTTAAGTAAAAAGTCAAATAATTTAATGAAAACCTTCTCGCTTATTTCTGGAGTACTCTCTCTTAGTTTTTTTAGGGATTTGTCATATCTTTTCATTATGATAGCCGGAACAATATTATCAGCATCTAGATGAATTTCTTCATAATTAATATAATTAACGATGTTAGTACGTTCTTCTATTAAATTAATGTTAAAATACTCTGCTTTAAAGCGTTCTAATTTACTGGATTGTGTATCTTCTACAAGAAATTTTATTGCAACCTCTTGATTATTTTGAATTCCAGCATAGACAAGACCATTACCGCCCTGACCTATTTGTTCTAAATTAGAAATTTCTCCTAACTTTGAAGTAACCGATTTGTTATTTCCCTTGATAAAACTACTTATTATTCTTGTGTTTTCTTTTGCCCCGACTTTCTCTACTCTAGCCATTGTTTCCCCCGCATTTCCAAAAATATTCATAAATATACTAACCACAGCCTATTATCAAAACACAATGCCCTTTTTATACTGGCTTCTTTTATTTATAAGTATAATTCATTTAATGAATTATACTTTCCAAGCATTTTCGTAAGTACTTAAATAAAATATTATTTACTTTATATACTGTAGATTGCGCATTACTTAAAAAACCAGTTATAGAAATTATGCCCAAAGTTCAACTTAGATTTCTACTTCACCTTGTTCTACAAAGTAAAAATGGTAGTAAAACTGCTTGAATCACAGGATTTCTATATAATTTTTCTTTGTAGCAACCCTACCGTCTCGACGTGCTAATAATTGTCCAAACTAGTCTTCATATCATCTCCAACATCTATAAGTTTTAAAAAATACCTTAAATAAAATTTAGATACATTTGTTTTTCTTTGTAGGTTAAACCATCATGAAATGTCAATTCACAGACAGTTTTACTTCTATATTTATACAGTCTTTTTGTGTTTATAAATCATCCTCTTAAAATTTCATCTATTTGCTCTGATTCAATTCGCTCTTTTAAATAACCAATTTTTGTTTCAATATAGTTTTTATGTTTTATCCACTTTAAACCTATACAGTTTGGTAACAATGATTCGAGAAATTCAATCCAAGCTGAATACATAGGTACTGCACTACCTGACCAACTCCAAGAAGTAGGTGTTAATGGTATTCTTTCAAAGTCTTCAAACAACGGATTATTCTCAAGAAAGAGCAAGATATACTCTTTTTTTCTTTTGAACTCTAATTTTGACACAACTGAAAATAGGCAATACATTTTTGCTTCATCATTGCAGAATCGTTGAATACATTGCCGAATCCACATATCTTGTCTTTCTAACAGCTTTTTCTCATTTTGCTTTGGCAATAATAAAGATTCTAAGAAATCCGGTACGGACAATTTAGAATATCGTCGGTTTCTTATCAACTGCTCAAAAATTTTATTATATATTTCTACAAAATCGTCCAAATCAAAAAAGCAACAATGCTTTTCTTGATGGTCGCTAAAAGAGTCACTATTTATTAAATAATCTATATACTTGTCCAATATAGAAGGTCTAACCGAATATATTTCCTTCAAAAATTGTCCGTCATAATCATGATGTTTATCATATGACAACATAGCATAGTATATTTCTTCAAGCAATTCGAAATTACAATTAAATTTTTGAATCACTTCCTTTGGTGTATTATGATGATAATTAAATAACAAACCAAAGTAAATATCCACGATAAAGGAGGAATACTCTTTTTTATCCAAAATAATTTTGCAACCTTCTATCAATGCTAATTCATCTATTACATTATATTTCTCAAGAAAATCTACATCACGCATTGATGATGAGGTAATATATCTGTCAGAAGTATCTTTCAAAAAATCATAAAGCTCTTGTAAATGCTTTTCTGTAATTAATTCCAGCGGTAATTCATGATAATATGCATATGTCCAAGCGTTTTTCTGACTATATTCTTCACTAATAATAATTTCATACACTTCTGAATCAGATAATAAGGAAAATAGAGTGTCTACTAGATGATATGGATGTAAATTGTGTGGTGTATCGTTTTTGATATAATATTTAATTGCATCAACGTACAAATCTTTTTTATCGGAAATAGAATCAAAGGCAATATTTAATCCTTCGCCAACCTCCCAAGATGAATGGTTATCTAGCTCGGAAATACCGCTGCAAACATCGATTAACTTCTTAAACATTTGTAAATCACAATTCGAAGTATATTGATTAATTGATTGCTGCTTCCGTTTTTCATGTTCTTCATAACCAACTTCTTTATATTCTGGTCCTTTAAGAAGACGATATAATTGAAAGCTCTCTTCTTCAAAGTATTCAGAAAACAAGGATTCACAGGAACAATTCATTCTACTAAAAACTTGCACTATTTCGTCCGCCAAAAGACAATTTATCAATTTATCTGGCAGAAAATATGACTTCAAAATCAATTTAATATATTTTAAATCAAATTGTAAAACAGGAATGCTTACATCGTCGATAGTGCCACCATAAAAGCTGAGGATTTCCCTCACTTTTGCTCTATATTTTTCAATTTTGCTTAAAGAAGATAAAGATTCCCAAATTAAATTGCGATATTTTTCAACACCTTTAGACATAGCTAATGGAATTTGATATACGGTTAATGTATTTTTTCGTCCTTCCTCCGCTGGTGAAAAATACAATTTCAAAAATTCTTCTGTTATTTGTAAAAAGAAGCTAACAATAAATTCTTGTTTCCAGTCATCTGAATATTCTTTTATTTTTTCAAAAAATGTTATTTGAGTGTAAAAATCATAACGTATGGCATCCCTATGAATCCCAAAAAATATATTGACTGCATGATAAAATTCCATAAATAAATCGGGTCGCTTTAGATAATATTGAAAAAACAAATCACAAGCGGTTGGCAAATCAGTCATATCTGCAAATCCACCAAGAATTTTAATGATATCATTTTCTACATGCTGATAGTTTTTTCTTTTTTCAGTATCTATATCACTCCATTCACAAATCACTCTTTCTTCAGATTCAATTTCATTTTGCAAAAGCAAAAGTGTTTCAGTAGGATTAATACGAAAAAAGACTTTTACAAATTCAAAGAATATTGGCGATTCTTCTGTTGATAATTCATCCCATAATAACTTTATTTCTTTCTCAACAAAATTTAAAAGCTCTTTATTTCTAAAGATATTAATTAATGTATTAACAGAAGATACAGTTCTCTCTCTGTAGCTTGAAAAGCAAGCTTTAATCATCTTCGACAAACTAAGTAATTTTCTGTCAAAGAAAATATATTTTAACAAATAATTAGACAAACATTGATCAGAAAAACGAACAGCTTTATCATTATAAATATCGACAATTTCCAGCTCGTGAAGCATACGGATATTTTCAATGAAATTATCACGATTTAACCCTTTTTCCTGTAAAATCGGTAAAAGTGCATCAATATAATCTAAATGAATTGCTTCAAGAAAAGCAACTATACCAGCAGTTATACACAGATTTTTGTCTATAAAAAATTGCCTATCTTCTAAATTAGAACCATAATAATCTTCATATAATTGTGACACATCATCAATAGACTCCAAACGATTTGAACTGCATGCTACTTTCCCAGCAAGTATAGCAATACGAGCATTTCCTTCTGCAATTCTTATAATTCGTTCTTGATAGTCTTGATTCAAAATACCCAATGAAGTTTCAAGTAATTCCTTAATCTCATTATTTGAAAATACATTTACATTCACAATCTCAAAATAAGTGATTTTTCGAACATCGTTTATCACTTTTTGAAGTGCATAATCCCTTACTGTAATAAGTATTTTTACATTATATCCCTCTGGTTTCATACTAACGTAACGGATAATATGCTGCAGTCCTGACAATTGATTTGCATCATCAATAAAAAGAAAATAATCTCCTGGTCTATCTAAAAAAAGTTTTAAGTCCTCATATATTGGTAATGCATTACTATGAATACAGTAAGTCTTTTCATTCTTAGCATCTGCATGATTTTTTACATAATGCAAGGCTAAACGGGTTTTTCCCGTACCTGCTGAACCACTAAGTATAACAACATCCACTTTCAGATAAGCATTGATGATATCTTGAAATTCTTTTTCTCTGAAAAGAAACTTAGTGTCAATTGGAGCAGCCATTCTATTTGCATTATAACTATTAATAAATTCATCATATGATTGAATTTGATCTGTACTTATTGATATTCCCAAAAAATCACGTGAAAGATTATGATGGAAAAGATATATATCTTCTGCAAGCTTATCAATTCCAATAATTATAAGCTTAACTCCAACATCTTCACACAGTTTTTTTACTTCACTATCTTGAAAGGGTGTAAGGTTTGATGAAGTATGACAATAAATAATTTCAGATATTTTGTCATGCGGAATACCTGTCTTTGCTATATCAAGACATTTTCCAAGATCATCACTAATTTTTGCAAATAAATTCGTCATTTGAGTTGTGTATTCAACAAAAACATACTTCCCATTTGATGCAATAAAATAAGTATCAGGTGTACCTAAAGTGGTCTTTCGTGTACCTGCTTCTCCACCAAGAGATACTATACTCGGATAGCCAGTTTTATATAAATAAGAATCACAAAGATTTTGAAATGAACCTGGATCCAGTTGTAGTATTTTTTGTTTAATACTTTCAATATTAGCCACTGTCTATGCCCCCCTATTGTTTTAATACTACATCATCTTAAAATGCTTCAACGCATCCAAAATAGCTTCTTCCTTTTCAATTGGACACTGTAGAACTTTCTGATTCTCGTTCTTTGAAATATTATAGTGTTTTCTAACATCTAAACCATATTTTCTCTTTACTTGTGCAATATAAAGTGTAGATACCTTAAGCCTAAACTTTTCCAAAATATAATTTTGAATTTGATTATAAGTAGCATTACTCTCTGCACTAGTTAAATCCATTTCATCAATTGGAAGTTCTACACTAATGTGTCTTTTTGAGTCCAGTTTGGAAAGCAACACAACCGTCTCCACATGTGTCGTTTGTGGAAACATATCAACCGGTTGTACTTTCGTTAATTCATAGCCTTTTTCGCCAAATAACTTAACATCACGGGCAAATGTTCCTGGATGACAGGATACATAAACGATTCTGTCAGGAGCTAGCTCACAAGCCGTCTCAATAAAACTTGGGTCTAAGCCTTTACGTGGTGGGTCGACAATCAGAACATTCGCTTTTATGCCTTCTTCCACCCAGCTTGGTAACACTTCTTCCGCTTTTCCTGTTTCAAATGTGACATTCTTAATATCATTTAACTTCTGATTTTCTTTCGCATCTGCAATCGCTTGTGGGACAACATCCATACCATAAACGTGCGCCACACGATTGGCAAGAGACATCCCTATCGTCCCAATTCCACAGTAAGCATCTATGACAATATCTGACGAATTCAGTTCTGCAAAGTTCATTGCTTGTTCATACAGCACCTCTGCTTGCCGAGTATTCACTTGGAAGAAAGAATTAAGTGATAAACGGTAAGTCTTATCAAATAAACGGTCATGTATAACGCCATCGCCATATAATGTTACTGTTTCATTTCCTAATATCACATTGGTTTTATCTTCGTTAATATTTTGGACAATCGTGGTCACTTCAGGTGCTTGTTCTAAAATCTTTTTCACAACACGGTCACTATCAAAAAACTTCTTCGTACGTGTGACAAAGCCCACCATCATCTCGCCTGTATAAAATCCACGTCTGACAATAATGTGGCGGATTAACCCTGTATGTTCCTCTTCATTATATGGTTTAATCCGATAATCATTCAGAGCGTCACGCACGATGGCAATAACCTTATCTATTTCAGTATGTTGTATCTGATAGTCCTCAATCGGTATTAAATCATGCGAGTTTTTACGATAAAATCCGGTTTCTCCTCGTCCGTTGACGCGACGAAAAGGAACTTGAGCTTTATTTCGATACTGCCAAGGGTCTGTCATTCCGATTGTCTCTAAGACAGAGACGTCATCTAATTGCGCTATCTTGCTTAGATTACGCTTGACTTGAGTCTGTTTAAAAAGAAGTTGCTGCTCATACGTTAAGTGACTTAATGGCGCAATACCTGTTCGGATAAGCACATCATCTGTCTGAGACACACGCTGATGACTTTCAGTCAGATAATCGATGACTTTAGCAAAGCCAAACTTTTTACCTGCTTTCACGACATGCACAAGTACCTCTTCTCCCGGTAAAGCATTTTCGATAAACAGAGGATACCCTTCAACTTTCGCTACGCCCATTCCTTCATGTGTTAAGTCTTCAATTTTCACCGTCAGTTGACGATTTTTTTTCACTGTCATTTATTTTTTCCCTTCATAATTCACTCTTCTTCTTGACAAAAAGAAAGGAAGCGACCACGTCTCTTCCTTTCTCCTGGTTATTTGGAAATCTCTCCATCACCGTCTAAATCTTCTTGTGTTAAATGTTCCATTTCTCGCACAAACGCACTTGAGGCTTCTTTAAACTCATTTCCAATCACAGCTTCTTCTGAAATTTGGTCGAGATTGACAAAAGTTTCTATATGTTGTGGTAGATTCTTAAACGTCATTGGCGCATCGCCACCGTATTCTCCGTCTAAATTAATCATCATTTTCACATTTTCTTCCGTCGCTTCCGCATATAGTTCTGATGTTTTCACATAAATAATATTCGGATCATCGATATGCTTACCACCGTTTAAAAGTTTTACAATCAAACGTAATATTTCAACAAGATTCGCTGTTTTGACTATGATTAATGAGAACTTACCATCATCTAAACGTGCGTCAGGTGCAATCGTTTCAAAACCACCAATGGAATTCGTTAAGCCTAAGAAAAACATCGACGCCTTCCCAACATACTCGCCATCGTCATAGATTAATTTCATGTCAATTGGCTTCACATGTGGCAGCATTTCTGCTCCTTTAACGAGATAAGCTAGATAACCAAAAATACTCTTTAAGTGTGACGGTACTTCATAGGTTAGCTCTGTTAAATAGCCACCTGCCCCAATATTAATAAAGTATTGCGCACCAGCCTGTCCGATATCCATCTTGACCGTTTGATTTTTAGCAATAATTCGTGCTGCTGCTAAAACATCATCACGTGGTATTTTTAATGCGCGTGCATAGTCATTCGTCGTTCCACCAGGTATGACCGCCATTTTAGGTCGTTTTTCCAAAGGCGCAATCCCATTAACAACTTGGTTGATAGTTCCGTCACCACCTGCTGCGACGATCAAATCAAAGCCTGCTAAAGCAGCCCGTTTGGCTTCACGTTCAGCTGATTTGGGATCAGGTGTGGTCGCAAACGCACTTGCTTCATAACCTGCTCGCTCTAGAATCGTTAAAATATCCGGCAAATTTTTCTTTAATAACTCTTTTCCTGATGTTGGATTATATATTACTCTTGCCCGCATGGTTTTCCCTCTTTTTCTAGCGTTTTGCCAGTTCTTCCATTATCAATTTATTGACGACACCTGGATTGGCTTTTCCTTTTGTTTGTTTCATCGCTTGACCTACTAAGAAGCCAACTGCTCGGTCTTTACCGTTTTTAAAATCTTCGATTGATTGCGCATTGTTATCTAAAATTTCAGTAATAATAGGTAATAATTGTGCTGGGTCAGATAACTGAACCAATCCTTTTTCTTCGACGACTTTTTTCGCATCGCCACCATGTTCAATTAATTCTTTAAAGACTTTCTTCGCAATTTTCGAGCTGATGGTTCCGTCTGCAATTAATTGAATCATTCCAGCAAGATTATCTGGTGTCAGCTTCGTCTCTGACAACGTTTTTTGTTGGCTGTTAAGATATGCAGAGACATCTCCCATTAACCAGTTTGAAGCTTGTTTAGCGTCTGCTCCAGCCTCTAATGTTGCATCAAAGAAATCAGACATTTCACGTGTTAAAGTCAAGACCATCGCATCATACTCTGGTAAACCTAAATCTTTAATGTATCGTTCACGACGTGCTTGAGGCATCTCTGGTAATTCCTCTTTGATACGCGCGATTGTTTCATCTGAAATTGTCAAAGGTGGTAAATCTGGCTCTGGGAAGTAACGATAATCGCTCGCTCCTTCTTTCACACGCATTAAGACTGTTTCGCCCGTAGCATCGTCATAACGACGTGTTTCTTGTTGAATAACGCCTCCAGATAAAAGGACTTGCGTTTGACGTTTGACTTCATATTCCAAACCTTTTTTGACAAAGTTCAGTGAGTTTAAGTTTTTCAACTCCGTTTTTGTTCCGAATTCTTCTTGACCGTATGGACGTAATGAGATGTTAGCGTCACAACGCATAGAGCCTTCTTCCATTTTAACATCACTGACACCCGTAAACTGAATAATTGAACGTACCGCATCTAAATAGGCATAGGCTTCTTCAGGTGAACGAATATCTGCTTCAGAAACGATTTCAATTAACGGGGTGCCTTGACGGTTTAAGTCAACGTATGAATATCCGTCAGTGCCATGGATGTTTTTCCCAGCATCTTCTTCTAAATGGACGCGTTCAACGCGAATTTTTTTCTTTTTACCTGCTACATCAATTTCTACCCAACCATCATGTCCAACGGGTGACTCATCTTGGGAGATTTGATATGCTTTAGGATTATCTGGATAAAAGTAGTTTTTGCGGTCAAAATGTGTATGTTGAGAAATATCACAGTTTAAAGCAAGAGCTGCTTTAATACCGTACTCTAAAGCTTTTTCATTCATCACCGGTAATACGCCTGGATAACTAAAGTCGACGACGTTTGTGTTCACATTCGGCTCTGCTCCAAAATGAGCGGGTGATGTTGAAAAGATTTTAGAATCTGTTTTTAATTCTACGTGGATTTCTAATCCAATGACTGTTTCAAAGTTCATTATGCCTTACCTCCTAAAATCTCAGGACGTTGTTGATGAAAGTTTGTCGCTTGTTCAAATGCGTATGCTGCTTGGTACATAGTTGCTTCATCAAAACGTTTGCCGATTAATTGTAAGCCGATTGGTAGTCCGTCTGCAAATCCACATGGAATCGACATACCCGGTACACCCGCCAAGTTAACTGGAATGGTTAAAATGTCAGCCATATACATCGCAAGTGGGTCAGAGATTTTATCTCCTAAGTCATAGGCAACAGTAGGCGTTGTCGGCCCAATGATTAAATCATATGATTCAAAGACTTTTTCAAAGTCATTTTTTATCAAGGTACGGACTTGTCCGGCTTTCTTAAAGTGAGCATCGTAAAAGCCTGAACTTAGTGAGAATGTCCCTAACATAATACGGCGTTTCACTTCTGAACCAAAGCCTTCAGAACGTGTTTTGACATATAATTCTTCTAAATTAGTAGCAGATTCCGAGCGATAGCCATAGCGAATACCGTCGAAACGTTGTAAATTCGAAGAAGCTTCGGATGAAGCAATGATGTAGTAAGCTGCAACACCATATTTAGAATGTGGCAATGAGACTTCTTCAACCGTCGCACCAAGTTCACGATACGTTTCCACAGCTTTTAAGACTGCTTCGCGAATCGCTGGGTCAATCCCTTCTTCTAAGTATTCTTTTGGTAGGGCTATTTTCATTCCTTTAACACCAGCTTTTAAGTTCGCCGTGAAATCTGGAACCTCTAGTTGCGCACTCGTACTATCTTTCGGATCGTGTCCGCTAATGGCTTGTAAGACATTGGCGTTTTCTTCTACCGTACGGGTTAATGGTCCAATTTGATCTAAACTTGAAGCAAACGCTATTAAACCAAAACGTGAAATACGACCGTATGTCGGTTTCATTCCAACAATTCCGTTAAAGGCTGCTGGTTGGCGAATACTACCACCCGTATCAGTTCCTAATGAAACTGGAACTTGTCCTGCTGCGACTGCTGCAGCTGAACCACCTGATGAGCCACCCGGTACTTTTGTAGCGTCCCATGCATTAGTTGTTTTTTTATAATAAGATGTTTCAGTACTTCCTCCCATAGCAAACTCGTCCATATTGAGTTTACCAACTGGAATCATATCATGAGCTTTCACTGCTGACATAACTGTAGCATCATAAACTGGGATAAACCCACCTAACATTTTACTTGCTGCTGTTGTTTCCACATCTTTTGTAACAATGTTATCTTTAATCCCGATTGGAATACCTGCTAAAATATTTCCTTCGTCAATTCCTTTTTCATCTAAAGCAGCTGCTTGTTCAAGAGCGCCTTCTTTATCAAGTGTTAAAAAGGCGTTTAACACCTCGTCAGTTGCTTCAATACGGTCAAAGGTTGCCTCAATTAGTTCGACAACAGTTAACTCTTTATTAACTAATTTTTGGTGTAAATCTTGAATACTTCCTTGAAATAATGACATCATTAGGCTCCCGCACCTCCATCTTCAATAATGACTGGCACACGAATATAGCCATTTTCTTTATCTGGAACATTTCTTAATAATTCTTCACGTGTATTGTCTTGTGCGACTGTATCAGGTCGTAATACTGTCTCGTTATGCACAACATTCACTGTAACAGGTACACCTGTTGTATCGACTTCATCTAAATATTCAACCATGTCAATAATATCACCTAGTTGCTCGGTAAACATTGCAATTTCTTCATCTGAAATTTCTAATTTTGACAGAGCTGCGACATGTTTTACTTCTGCTTCACTAATTGCCATAATTTCCCTTCTCTCTTCATTTTCTTTTCACATTTTATCATATTTTGCTTACTTATGCAGTGTTCTTTTTATTCTGACACATTCTGATTCGCTTCTTTAAAGGCTTCTAACATCCGTTTTTCATCCCAAACGGTCACGCCTAAGCTCTCCGCTTTCGTTAGTTTACTTCCGGCTTCACTTCCGGCAATGACAATATCGGTTTTTTTCGATACGCTGCCAGTTACTTTCCCACCTAACGATTCGATGATTTTTTTCGCTTCTGGGCGTGTCATGGCTTCAAGACTTCCAGTCAGAACCACTGTTTTTTCTTTAAAAGGAGAGTCGATAGCTTCAATTTCTGCTTGTGTCACGCCTTGGTAGGTCATGTTCACACCGACTTCTTCTAATTCTTCCATTAACAACCCGACTTCTGGCTGCGCCATATAGGTCACAAAACTTTCCGCAATGACCTCACCTAGTGTTTCAATCTGAGTGATTTCTTCTACTGTCGCTTGGCGAGCAGCCTCCAGCGTTTTAAAACGTTCCGCAATCAACGTTGCCGCTTTTGCTCCGACATGACGAATTCCAAGTCCAAATATTAACCGCTCTAAAGAATTTTGTTTACTTGCTTCAATCGCAGTTAAAATATTCTGGGCGGATTTTTCTTTAATTTTTTCCAAACCTAATAAATCGTCTGCCGTCAAGCGATATAAGTCCGCCACATCTTTTACCAGTTGATGTTGATAAAGTTGTTCTATAATTCGCGGCCCGACACCGTCAATATTCATTGCATTTCGCGACACAAAGTGATTCAAACCTTCTTTAATCTGAGCAGGACACATAGGGTTTAAACAACGCAAAGCGACTTCTTCTTCCAAATGAACGAGGTCACTATGACATTCTGGACAGGTCGTGGGCATCTCATACGGCTGAGAGTCTATCGGACGTTTATCCAAAATAACTCGTGTCACTTCTGGTATAATATCACCTGCTTTATGAATCACGACGGTATCATGAAGACGGATGTCCCGTTTACGAATTAAATCGACATTATGCAAACTCGCTCGTCCAACAGTTGTTCCTGCCAGTCGTACAGGTGTCATAATCGCTGTTGGTGTGACAACTCCCGTCCTTCCAACCGTCCATTCAATATCTAAAATCTCAGTTAACGCTTCTTCCGCTGGAAATTTATAAGCAATCGCCCAGCGCGGTGCTTTTACCGTAAAGCCGATTTCATTTTGGACGGAAAACTCATTCACCTTAATTACAATGCCATCGATTTCATAAGGTAACGCCATTCGTTTTTCTTGATACGTTTCGATAAATGACCAGACTTCCTCGATTGTCTGACAAACAGTACGGTCTGGGTTAATTTGAAAGCCCCAGTCCGACATTTGTTCTAACGCATCCTCTTGAGAAGATAAACCATCTGTTGGCTGATGCACTAAACCATACATAAACGCACTTAGCTGACGCTGTTTCACGACACGGCTGTCTAACTGTCGTAGCGTTCCAGCTGCCGCATTACGTGGATTAGCAAAGACAGTTTGGCCCTCTGCTTCACGCATGTCATTTAACTTTACAAAACTTTCTTTCGGCATGTAACATTCCCCACGCACTTCTAAATCAATGGCTTCTGGTAATTGGTGCGGAATACTTGTCACTTGTCGTAAATTATTCGTAATATTTTCGCCAATCGTTCCGTCGCCACGTGTCGCGCCTCGAACGAGTTGGCCATTTTCATATTTTAGAGCAATTGCCAGTCCATCTATCTTTAACTCACAGACATAACTAAAATCAGCAGATGTTAAACGACGGATTCGTTGGTCAAATGCTACTAAATCTTCTTTATTAAAAGCATTACTTAAACTTAACATGGGCGTATCGTGACGTACTTTTTCAAACCCTTCTGCTACTTCTCCCCCGACTTTCTGAGTAATTGAGTCAGTCGATTGAAATTCTGGAAAGGCTTCTTCTAATTCAACCAATTCATGATATGCCTTATCATAGTCGGCATCCGTCGTAATGGGATTATCGTCTTCATAATAAGCTTTTGCCCACGTTTGTAATGTTGCTCTTAGTTCTTCAATCCGTTGTTTTGCCTCTTCAGGTTGCATCTCTTTATCCTCCTCTACTTCTCCGGTCGAGTTAATGGCGCAAAGGCAGCCAATAGACGTTTAATGCCCTGTTGTGGAAAGGCAACATCTAACTCCATCTCTTTTCCTTTGCCCGAAACGCTAACAATCGTGCCTTCACCCCATACTTTATGGTGCGCCTTGTCGCCAGGTTGCCAATCTCTCTGCTCGCTACCTGTTTGACGCACTGAAGTCGTTTTTTTCACAGTCGTTTCAGGTCGTGTTGGGCGATGACCAATCGTTGACTTTTTCGTCATAAAAGGCGATTGTCTTTGGCGCGCGACAATACTCGCTTGATTGCCAACAGGCTCAATCAACTCTTGATTAATCTCATGAATAAAACGTGAAACGGGATTATTTTGTGTCCGTCCGTATAGCGTCCGTGATAAAGCATTCGTTAAATAAAGCTTTTCTTCTGCCCGAGTAATGCCAACATACGCTAATCGGCGCTCTTCTTCTAGCTGATCATCTTCAAACATCGCCCGTGATAGTGGGAAAATCCCTTCTTCCATACCTAAGAGAAAGACCACAGGAAATTCTAACCCTTTTGCCGCATGAAGCGTCATTAAGGTAACTTGTGTCTGACCTTCTTCTAGCGTATCCAAATCCGATACAAGCGCTAATTCGCTCAGAAAACGTGCAAGTGGTTGGCCTTCTTCTGTTTCCTCTACTTCTGCTTTAGCTTGCTCTTCATCATAGGCACGTGTCACCGTATAAAACTCTTCTAAGTTTTCAATGCGTGTCTGCGCTTCTAAATTATTTTGTAAGGTTAGAGCATCTAAGTATCCACTACGTGCTAGCACTTGTTCAACTATCTCGGTAATACTTAAAAACTCCGCCATTTTTTGTAAGGAAACAATCATTTCCGCAAAATTTGCTAATTCACGTGCTGCCTTACCACTAATCGTCGTCAATGCGACATTTTGAGCTGCTTCCAGCATCGACCAATCATGCATGACAGCAAACTCTCGTAGTTTTTGAATCGACGTCGCACCTATCCCACGCTTTGGCTCATTCACAATACGTTCAAAACTCAGCGAGTCCATAGGGTTAGCAATTAAACGTAAATAAGCCATTAAGTCTTTAATCTCTTTTCGGTCGTAGAACTTATGTCCCCCAACCATTTTATAAGGAATATTTGCTTTCATTAACATTTCTTCTACCACACGAGATTGTGCATTTGTCCGATAAAGTACAGCGAAATCGCCATTTCGGCGGCTGTTTTGTTGTTTTTCTTCTTGAATTTTTTCAACGATAAAGCGACCTTCATCTCGCTCTGTTGGCCCACGATAGTAGTTGATTTTTTCACCTTGCTCATTATCCGTCCACAAACGTTTATCTTTTCGATTTTGGTTTTGTTGTATGACATTATTAGCTGCTTGCAAGATATTTTTAGTCGAACGATAATTTTGTTCTAATAAAATAACCGCTGCATCCGGATAATCTTTTTCAAAATCTAAAATATTTTGCATATCTGCTCCACGCCAACCATAAATACTTTGGTCGGCATCCCCTACTACACAGAGATTTTTAAAGCGACCTGCTAATAGATTAACCAATGTATATTGCGCGTGGTTAGTATCTTGATACTCATCCACATGGATATATTGAAATTTCTGTTGATAATAAGCTAGCACTTCAGGGTGTTCATTAAATAAACGAATCGTTAGCATAATTAAGTCATCAAAATCAACCGTTTGATTTTTACGCAATTCTCGTTGATAGTTAGCATAAACTTGCGCGGTAATATCTTCTATATAACTGCCTTGCTCTTGTTGATAATCTTCTACTGTTAGCAACTCATTTTTAGCCTGACTAATTTTACCCAACATTTGACGCGGCTCAAACTTTTTATCATCCAAGTTCATCTCGCGAATAATTCGCTTAATTAACGTTAACTGTTCGGCTGGATCTGCAATTGTAAAATTACTATTATAACCAATCAGGTCGACATCACGACGTAAAATTCTCACACACATACTGTGGAAAGTAGATACCCAAACACTATCACCCTCGCCAGCAATAATCTGACTAACACGTTCTTTCATTTCTTTTGACGCTTTATTAGTAAAGGTAATCGCTAAAATATTCCACGGATTAATCCCTTTTTCAGCTATCAAATAAGCAATCCGATGTGTCAAAACTCGTGTCTTTCCACTTCCTGCACCTGCCATGATCAAAAGAGGCCCTTCTGTTTTAAGCACCGCCTTTTGCTGCTGCGGGTTCATCCCATCTAATAAACTTTTTCTTGTTGGCATTCACAACGTCCTCTCTTTACACAATCTCTTATATTATAGCAAATTTACACAAAAACTTCTTCTAATTGTTTGCCAAACACAAACAAAAAAAGCTGCCCAAATAAGCGGACAGCTTTAAGACGCATTACACAGCCTTCTCATATTTTAATAATGTAAACGAACGTTTCATCACTTTCCAAATGCCTTCATCACTATAGACAAGTGACGTTGCTCGGTACATCTTCGCTGATAATCTTAACAGTAAGACGGTTGCAACTGCTAAAATCAAGACGGAAATAAGTGGTTCGTAAGCTGAAACTGTATCATTGGCAATTCGCACTGGCATTGTAAAACTTGAAACAAATGGCACGTACGAAGAAATGACAAAGACGAGATTTTTTGGATTATTCATGCCTAGGAAAATATTTAGGAAATAACCAATCATCGTAATATACGTCACTGGTACAACCGCTTTTGCGGCATCCTCTGATTTTGATACGAGAGAACCAGAAAACGCTGCAGCAATCGTATAAATCATGACACCCAATAGTAAGAAAATTAAATTGTAACCGAGTAGAGCTTTCATAATTTCGCCAATTGAAATAAAGGAAAGGGCCTCTTTGACAATAGGTTGATTTTTAACAACTTGAAAAGCCATAACGGCTGTTAGAATATACACACCGATTTGGGTTAAAATCACCATGAAAATCCCCATAATTTTCCCGTAAAAATGTTTTTCAGCTGACGTACTCGATAAGATGACTTCCATAATACGTGTCCCTTTTTCAGAAGCCACTTCTTGTGAAATAATTTGCGCGTACATTAATATAATCATGAACATCGCAAAACTAATAAACATGGCGACACCCATACGAGCAAACTTATCATCTTTTTTCTCGACCAATTCGCCATCTGAAAATTCCACTGTTTTCTCTTTAATTTGAGCAGGAGCCATTAAACTCGCGACTTCAGTCTCGCTTAATCCTAAAGACTTACTACGCTCAGCTAACTGAAATTGTGATAATATTTGCGTCAACTGTAGCTTGTCACTCATAGCAAGTGAACTATTTCCGTAGTATGTTCCCACGATGTTTTGCTCGTTTTTGTCAATGAGAATATACCCATCGATATTCCCTTTTTCTAACTCTTTTTTGCCAGCATCTACCGTTGTGATATTCTTGTCAATATCTAATGCTGTTTGACTTAACACAGCCGCACGAATATCAGGATTTTCTGACACAATGGCTACCGTATCCGTATCGGCTACTTTTGAGCCAATAAACGCTGAAAGACCGATAAACCCAATAAACAATAACGGTGCAAATAACATCACTATAAATGTCACACTCTTAACATTACGCTTAAATGTTTCTAACGCCACTATCCAAAACTTATTCATCTTTTTCCCCCACTTTCATTTTAAATATCTCTTCCAGTGTAGGAGGAACTTGATTAAAAACAGGCATATAACCGTAAGAAACAGCTTTTTCAAAAAGCTCGCGCCCTACTTCTTCATTTGCTAATTGAATCTCTAATGCGCCATCCGCTCGTGTGACAACTCGCTGCACACCAAGTGTTTCTTCCACTTCGATGCGTGGCATGAGTGAATCCATTGTTAACTTAGTGCGACCAAATTGTTCACGAATTTCATGTACCTTACCATCCAATACCGTACGTCCATTTCGCAACATAATCAAATGATCACAAATCTTTTCCACGTTATCCATATTATGACTGGAAAAAATTACACAAGACCCTTTATCTTTCAACTCAATGATAGCATCTTTTAATAACTCGGCATTGACAGGATCCAAACCACTAAACGGCTCATCTAAAATAATTAACTCGGGTTCGTGAATCAATGTCGCAATTACTTGCACTTTTTGTTGATTCCCTTTTGAAAGTGATTTGACTTTATCCGTCTTTTTCCCCTTCACTTCAAACTTTTCTAACCATTCATCAATTTTCGGTGCAATTTCTTTTTTACTTTTTCCACGTAATTTCGCAAAATAAATTAACTGTTCTTCAATCGAAATCTTAGGATACAACCCTCTTTCTTCTGGCAGATACCCAATAATATTATAGTCTTTTTCCGTTAACTCACGACCGTTCCAAAAAACCTTGCCCGTATCCGCTCTCAAAAAATCTAAAATAAGACGAAATGTAGTCGTCTTACCAGCGCCGTTTTGACCAATTAAACCTAAAATCGTCCCCTTAGGAATGGTAAAATGCAAATCATCCAACGCCTTTAACTCCCCAAACTGTTTACTTAACCCTCTAACTTCTAACATCTTTTCTCCTTTCCCTAAAAGAAAATAACGATTCTTTGGAATCGTTACTTACCTTTTATTTTCTGATTTTGAAAAATACCAAATGCTCCCTGCATTAACAACCGATACTGCTGTAGCATGTAGCAAACAACTCATCACAAAGTTTTTGCGTGACATACCCGCCGTATTCAGAATAATGAGTATCCAAGCGAAGCCTATCATGAAGGTACTAAATGTCATAACGCTAGCACGGGCTAAAATCTCATGACCGCGCTTTGAATCTTTAAAGACTGATACTGCTCGTAAATAATACACAATTCCTGCTACCATAACCAAACTTACAATTACTTGAACCCAAAGTGCCTTCATTTCTTCATCTCTTTCGTTCTTCTTCATTTTCTTGTTGTTAATATCAAAATTGTAACATACCTCCTATTAGCTGTCATCGGTCTTAGGTCTGTTTCTCTTTGATATTAAAATACGCTAAAACGTTCTCCGCTACAGATTTTGGTATACCCGCTGCCTGTATTTCCTCTAGCGAAGCGTCTTCCATTTTTTTTATCGATTTAAAGTGTTTTAAAAGCTTCCGCTTACGTTTTGGTCCCAACCCTTCAATATCATCTAATTGCGAAGAGAAGCTATTTTTACTACGTACTTGTCGATGAAAGGTAATCGCATAACGATGGACTTCGTCTTGAATACGTTGTAGTAAAAAGAAAGCTTCCGATTGTCTTTCCATTGGAACCACAGCCAGTTCTGGACCGAAGATTAATTCACTTGTCCGATGCTTGTCATTCTTAACTAATCCTGCAATCGGAATCGTTAAACCTAGTTGATTCACCAATACATCACGTGCCACTTCGACTTGGCCTTTACCACCATCAATCATAATTAAATCAGGTAGTGGTAGACCTTCTTTTAAAACACGCGAATAACGACGATAGATTACCTCACGCATGGACGCATAATCGTCTGGCCCTTGCACTGTTTTAATACGGTACTTACGATATTCTTTTTTTAGCGGTTTACCATCAACAAAGACAACCATCGCAGATACCGGACTTGTCCCCATAATGTTAGAGTTATCAAACGCTTCAATCCTGACCGGTGTCGGGATATTTAACAACTCACCGAGTGTCTCAATCGCTCCCACTGTCCGCTCTTGCTTTCTTTCTAATAAACTAAAACGTTCGGCTAACGACACACGTGCATTTTCACTCGCTAAGTCCACTAGCTTACGCTTTTCACCACGCTGCGGTTGATACACTTTACTACTCACTAGCGCTTCCACACTTTCTTTATCAATATCTCGTGGTATAAAGATTTCTTTAGGAATAAAATGCTGCGTTTCCTGATAAAATTGACCTATAAACGTCAAAAAATCTTCCGTCGCTTCATTATAAAAAGGAAAAATAGAAACATCACGCTCAATCAACTTTCCTTGACGGACAAAAAAGACTTGCACGCACATATAGCCTTTATCAATTGCATAGCCAAACACGTCACGGTCAATAAAATCTGCATTTGTCATTTTTTGACGTGTCATAACCGTTTCAATCGATTGAATCTGATCACGCAACTCCGCCGCACGTTCAAACGCCATTTCATCAGCTGCTTGATACATTTTTTTCTCTAGATTTTTTTGAATTTCTGTATAGCCACCATTCAAAAATCGCTTAATCTCTTCCACCATATCACGATAAACTTGTGGATCGACATCATTTACTGCTGGACATAAACATTGCCCCAAATGATAATAAAGACAGACCTCTTTCGCATTTAAACTACATTTTCTTAATGGATAGAGCTTATCTAAAAGCTTTTTCGTTTCATTGGCCGCTTTAACATCTGGATAAGGACCGAAATACCAAGCATGATCTTTTTTTACTTCTCGCGTAATCATCAAGCGTGGATATTTCTCATTCGTGATTTTGATAAACGGATAGCTCTTATCATCTTTTAACATGATATTATATTTTGGATCATTCTTTTGAATCAGATTAATCTCTAATATCAACGCTTCAATATTAGACTCTGTGACAATATATTCAAAATCAACTATTTCACTGACTAATCGAGCTGTTTTTGTATCATGACTTCCTGTAAAATAAGAACGAACCCGATTTCGCAAATTCTTAGCTTTACCAACATAAATAATCGTTTGATTTTTATCTTTCATTAAATAGCAACCAGGATCTGTTGGCAATAGACTTAATTTATGTTGTAACCATTCACTCATCAAATCCCTCCTATCCTAACTATTATACCATTATCTATTTTGTATTAAAAATAACTAAATTGCATCTTTGTTTCAAATAAAGAAAGAAGGTTTTATATGAATCTATGGATAAATACATTCTTACTAATTGTTATTTTTACTATATTCCATTATTTTAGCTTTAAAAAGTCTGATAGACCCGTCATTTACTTGCCAAACAGCATGATTTTATTTATTTTAATTTTGCAGATTGGCTTATTCATAGTCTATTTTAAGCAACATTCATTTAACCATACACTTTTTCCAATCATGCTTATTACTGTCAGTGGTATTTTTTTTACTTTTAGTGACAGTTATTATTTAATGATTTCGCCTATCATTTATTATGCGAGTGTTTTCTTGTCTATAATTTATCACTTGTACGATTATGGATTTCAAATAAATCTAACCGTTAGTCAGATTACCTTGATAGTTTTTCTTATCATCATTCACACGTTCTTTAGTGATTGGATTGGTCAAGGTGATATAAAATTACTCATTTGGTGGAGCTGTTACTTTTCTCCTTTAGAGATTTATAGCATCTTATTTATCGCAAGTTTCGTCGGTATCTGCTACGGACTAATCATTAAACATTACTTTAAACGAAACATCTTGCCCTTCATTCCTGCGCTAGTGACCGGTTTACTTATCTATATCAATTTTTGCTCATAAAAAAACATCAACGTAAAGTTACGTTGATGTTTCGCAGTACCGGTGGCCGGGGTCGAACCGGCACGATCGTGAGATCACAGGATTTTGAGTCCAGCGCGTCTGCCAATTCCGCCACACCGGCTAATTAAATATAAATTTTAAAGATAAAAAATAGCCATGATAAAGGCGGTAACCGGATTTGAACCGATGATAAAGGTTTTGCAGACCTCTGCCTTACCACTTGGCTATACCGCCTAATAAAAATAAAAAACTGGGCTAGCTGGATTCGAACCAACGAATGACGGAGTCAAAGTCCGTTGCCTTACCGCTTGGCTATAGCCCAATAAAGGGGCGACTGATGGGAATCGAACCCACGAATGCCGGAGCCACAATCCGGTGCGTTAACCACTTCGCCACAATCGCCATATTATAAAAAGTAGCAGGGGTAGTAGGAATCGAACCCACGCTGACGGTTTTGGAGACCGTAGTTCTACCGCTAAACTATACCCCTAAAGAAATGGAGGAAAGTGGATTCGAACCACTGAACCCTAAGGAACGGATTTACAGTCCGTCGCGTTTAGCCACTTCGCTATTCCTCCAAATGGTGGCTCGGGACAGAATCGAACTGCCGACACACGGAGCTTCAATCCGTTGCTCTACCAACTGAGCTACCGAGCCAAAATATTAATCTAAAATGGCGGTTCCGACGGGAATCGAACCCGCGATCTCCTGCGTGACAGGCAGGCATGTTAACCCCTACACCACGGAACCTTCCCTAGTATAACATACATTATACTTATGACCCGTACGGGACTCGAACCCGTGTTACCGCCGTGAAAGGGCGGTGTCTTAACCGCTTGACCAACGGGCCATTTTTACATATTAACGGAGAGTAAGGGATTTGAACCCTTGAGACAGCGGTTGCCGCCTACATGATTTCCAATCATGCTCCTTCGGCCAGCTCGGACAACTCTCCCAAGTCACATATTACTCTATATGTTAATTTGTAACAACTCCGGCAGTAGGACTCGAACCTACGACATCATGATTAACAGTCATGCGCTACTACCAACTGAGCTATGCCGGAATAAAACACAAGCGTGGCAACGTCCTACTCTCACAGGGGGCAACCCCCCACTACCATCGGCGCTAAGAAGCTTAACTACTGTGTTCGATATGGGAACAGGTGTATCCTTCTTGCTATCGCCACCACACT
>NZ_NGJW01000008.1 GCF_003987555.1 Vagococcus lutrae
TTGCTAGCGAATTGACTTCACTATCAGTTTTTATAAAAAACTGTAAAATTGTGTTTGTTTTTACACTTGTAAAAACGCCCTACACATTTGGTTCGTCTTACTTTGTTCAGTTTTCAAAGGTCTACTTCGTTGCCGTTTGCGACAACTTCTAAATAATATCACAGTTGGTTGACTGTGTCAACAACTTTTTTGAAATTATTTTTTATTTTTTTTTTCGTTGTCGTTTGTGACAACTTCTAAATAATATCACGATTAGTTGAATCCGTCAACTATCTTTTTAAAAAATATTATTTATTTTTTGTCGTCTCTTTTAAAAGCGACAACTTTTATATCATATCATCGCCTCATATAAATGTCAACATATTTTTAAAACATGTTTATCATTCGTTATCGGCATTAATTACTATAGCAACTTTAAATTTAAAAAGCAAGTCTTATTTTACATTAATTGGCTTTTTTTAGCCTGACATTCTGGACAGACACCATATAGCTCCATTCGGTGTTCATGTATCTTGAAGCCTGTTAGTTGCTCAGTCGCTACTTCGACGTCCTCTAACCCTGGATAGTAGGTATCGACAATTTTTCCACATTCTTCGCATATGGCATGATAATGCGGCTTGCTTGCAAAGTCAAAGCGACTAGATGCATCTCCATATGCCATTTCTTGGACAAATCCAATTTTTGTGAATAAGCGTAAGTTATTGTAGACTGTCGCAACACTCATATTAGGAAAGCGATCGACTAATGCTTGGTATATCTCATCAGCTGTTGGATGAGCATGACTTTCAATTAAATACTCTAAAATTGCATACCGTTGTGGTGTAATACGAATGTCATTATGTTTTAACTCTGCAACAGCTTCCATTACTTTATGATTTTCCATTGAAGTCTCTCCTCCTTTCATTCTTCTATATAATATACACCAATCTACTATTTTTTTCCAATAGCAAAACCAAAAAAATAAGCCTAGAAATTTTCTAGGCTTATAGCATATCGAATAAAGATAGTTGGTTTTCATCTGGAAGTCCTTTTAAAACTCCATTTTCATCCAAATATTCAATCACCGTCTTAGATACTTTTCCTCTCGTTGCTAAATCCTCTTTAGAGAGAAATTCTCGTTCTTCTCGTGCGGCCATTATTTGTTTCGCAACGTTATCTCCTAAACTCGGTACTGCTCTAAATGGTGCAATTAACGTATTTCCTTCTATAACAAAGTCATTAGCGTCTGATTTATACAAATCTACCATTTTAAATTCAAATCCACGTTCTAACATCTCATTGCACAACTCCAAAACAGTTAGGAGGTTTTTTTCTTTCGCAGAGGCGTCCATTCCTTTGTGAGTAATTTCTTTCATTTTTTCTTTCACAGCCTCTTTTCCGTTTGCCATGGCGACTAAATCAAAGTCGTTTGCACGAACGGAAAAATAAGCAGCATAGTAAAGAATTGGGAAGTGGACTTTAAAGTAAGCAACGCGCAACGCCATCAAAACATAAGCGGCAGCGTGAGCTTTCGGGAACATATATTTAATTTTTAAACATGAATCAATATACCACTCTGGAATACCGACTTCTCGCATTTCTTTTTGCCATTCATCGGGTATACCTTTCCCCTTTCGGACGCTTTCCATAATTTTAAATGCCAACCCATCTTCCAAGCCGTTATGAATGAGGTACACCATGATATCATCACGACACCCGATAACTTCGGATAAAGTCGTTGTTCCTTGACGAATAAGCTCTTCAGCATTTCCTAACCAGACATCTGTTCCGTGTGATAGTCCAGATATTTGTAGCAATTCAGCAAAGGTTGTTGGATGCGTCTGTTCTAGCATTCCTCTAACAAACTTTGTTCCAAATTCGGGAATACCTAGCGAACCGGTTTTAGAGTTTATTTGATCTGGAGTCACACCTAATACTTCCGGTCCTGAAAAAATCTTCATTACTTCCGGGTCATCTGTTGGAATCGTGGTTGGATCGATACCTGATAAATCTTGCAGCATACGAATCACTGTAGGATCATCATGACCGAGAATATCTAGTTTTAAGACGTTGTCATGAATCGAGTGGAAGTCAAAGTGGGTCGTTTTCCATTCCGAATCTTGATCATCTGCTGGATACTGTATTGGAGTAAAATCATAAACATCCATATAATCAGGTATAACAATTATCCCACCCGGATGTTGACCGGTGGTTCTTTTAACACCTGTCGACCCCTTAGCCAAACGATCAATTTCGGCACTACGGAGTGTTAAGTTATGGTCGCGTTCGTATCCTTTAGCAAAGCCGAAAGCTGTTTTATCCGCAACGGTTCCGATGGTTCCTGCTCGATAGACGTACTCTTCCCCGAATAGCACTTTTGTATAATCATGTGCCTGTGGTTGATACGTCCCAGAAAAGTTTAAATCAATATCCGGTACTTTATCTCCATGAAATCCTAAAAACGTTTCAAACGGAATATCATGACCATCTTTAAACAAACGTGCTCCACATTTTGGACAATCTTTTTCAGGTAAGTCAAAGCCTGAACCGACTGAACCGTCTTCGAAAAATTCTGAGTACTGACATTTTGCACATCGGTAGTGCGGAGCTAGAGGGTTAACTTCGGTAATCCCCGTCATGGTTGCGACAAAACTTGAACCAACCGACCCACGTGACCCAACTAAGTAGCCATCTTGTAGACTTTTATGAACCAACTTTTGAGAAATCAGATAGATAACGGAAAAGCCGTTTCCGATAATACTGTCTAGCTCTTTCTTTAGTCGTTTCTCGACTATCTCTGGTAAGTCTTCGCCATATAAGCGGCGAGCTTCATTGTAACTCAAATCTGTAATTTCTTGTTCAGACCCTTCAATCTTGGGTGTATACAAATCGGTCTTGACAGGTGTCACTTCTTCAAATCGATTGGCAAGTTTTTGTGTTTCCGTCACTACTACTCGTTGAGCAACGTCTTCGCCTAAGAATGAAAATGCCTCTAACATCTCATCAGTTGTTCTAAATTGTACATCTGGTAATTTAAACCGATTTAACGGATTAGCGCCGCCCATTGAATTAATCAGTACTTCCCGATAGATTTTATCTGTTTCATCTAAATAGTGAACATTCCCCGTAGCAATCACAGGTTTTCCTAATTCGTCCCCTATCTTAACTAAGTTCGTAAGGATTTCTTCTAAGTCGTGCTCACTTTTTATCATTTCTTGCTCCATTAACGGGGCATAGACAGGTTTTGGCATGATTTCAATATAATCATAAAACTTCGCACGTGACAAGGCTTCATCATAGCCTTTTTGCATCATCGCTTCAAAAATTTCACCATTACTACAAGCTGACCCTATCAATAGTCCTTCTCTTAATTCATTCAATAATGAGCGAGGTATTCTAGGGATACGATAAAAATAATCGATATTCGAAGCGGAAATTAGTTTAAAGAGAATTTTTAAGCCCGCTTGAGTCTGTGCCATAATCGTGGCATGAAATGGACGCGCACGCTTATAAGCATCCCCTTCTCCGACATGCTCGTTTAACTCTGAATGTTTTAAAATACCATGTTCATCTGCTGCTTTCTTTAAAAATATCCAGCATAAGTGACTGGTCGTTTCCGAGTCATAAATGGCACGGTGATGTTGCTCTAAATTAACACCGTACTTTTTCGCTAATGTATTCAAACGGTGACTTTTCCATGCGGGATGAAGAAAGCGTGACAGTTCTAGCGTATCAATCACTGGGTTAGGAGCTTCAGGTATTTCATACTTACCATAACTTGTATTTAAGAACCCCATATCAAAACTCGCATTATGCGCGACCAAAATTGCATCGCCACAAAACTCACGAAATTGTCGGAGTACTTCTTCTTCAGACTTAGAGCCTCGTACCATCTCATCAGTAATCCCTGTCAAACTAATCGTTGTCTGAGATAAAGGATGTCCTGGGTCGATGAACTCTTCAAAAGTTTCGATGATATTCCCTTTTTGCATTTTGACGCCGGCTAATTCAATAATCGTATCATAAACCGCCGATAAACCGGTTGTTTCGACGTCAAACACGACATATGTGGCGTCACTTAACGAGCGGTCGTCGACATTGTATGCAATAGGAACGCCGTCATCAATAACATTCGCCTCGACGCCATATAAAATCTTCACACCGTGTTTTTGACCAGCGTGATGAGCGTCAGGAAAAGATTGCGCACCACTATGGTCAGTAATCGCAATTGCCGGCATGCCCCATTCCCCTGCTCTTGCGACTAAGTCACTGGCGCTGACAATTCCATCCATCGTACTCATATTCGTATGCGCGTGAAATTCAACCCGCTTTTGGTCGGCAGGTGCTGTATCTTTACGAACGGACTTTTTCACTTCTACCAAATCTTGCGCATTCATTACTAAATCACGCATGAACGTGTCTTCTTGAATACTTCCGCGAACTTTTAGCCACATGCCTTTTTTCAACGCAGCGAATACCGCTTCATCTTTCTCGCCATTAGAAAACTTTTTAACGATAAACGATGACGAATAATCCGTCATTTTTAAGATGAGAATCTGACGTCCAGAACGTAAGTCACGGACTTCAATATCAAACACATAGCCTTCAAGCGTGACACGACGTTCTTCTTCTAAGATGGTCACCATTGGCGTAATCGGCTCTTCCATTTGAATCGGACGTCCCATTTGAATTGGGCCTTCTAAAACAGGCACAGCTTGCTTTTTCTCCTGTTTTTGTTGTTCGTGTTTTAATAGTGCTTCATTAGCTTTCGCCATAATTGCTTCTTGCTGTACTCGCTGACGTTCGGCAAATGCTTGGCGGTTTTCCTCTGCTTTTTCTTGATGTAAGACTGGCGTAATTGGCAACTTAGGAAAACCTAGTTGACAATACGCACGACTAACAGCCGGTAAATAATTGTCTGTTAAGTAATTTAATATCCCATCATTTTCAATCAACACACTCAACTGATTATTTTGATAATGGGGTAATTGTGATGAAAGTGTCCCATTTACAATTGCTTCATTACATTCACTTCTTTGTAAAGCCGTTTGCCAGTATGCACGAATCAGCGCTTCATCACACACTGGATTTTCGACATGTATCGTCCAATCGACGTGCGCTATTTCAGCAAAAGCTTTCGCTAAAGCTTGCGTCATCGTTTCATATACGGCAAAAGGTAATAGCTGTTCAAATTGTAAATGAAAATGCCAACGTCGCTCATGCTTATAGACTTTCACTTTTTCAACTTTTCCTGATTGTAAAATCGGTTGCTCCTGCACATATGATGTGAGTCGTGCTTGTTCCATTAATTTTTCAAATAGCTCTTGAGCATTTAACGACAAGGTTGGTCCCTCCTACTTCTTTTCCATAAAAAGAGACAAGTAAGGCTGTATACTCGCATCACTTGTCTCCTCTTCTAACTTCCTTTAGCTAACACTACGCGTTCATTAAAATATTCAGCGTTTCAATTAATTCTTCTTTTCGTACTTCAACGGTCTCGCCTGTCGCACGAATTTTAACTTCAACGATACCTTCCGCTGCTTTTTTACCAATTGTCACACGTACTGGTAGACCAATCAAATCTGAATCGGCAAATTTAACTCCAGCACGTTCTTTGCGGTCGTCAATTAACACTTGATAACCAGCTTTTTTCATGGTGTCTTCAACTTCACTCGTTAATGCCGCTTGTGCTTCGTCATTTAAGTTGATTGGAACGAGATGTAAATCAAATGGCGCTAAGCCTTTTGGCCAGTTCATGCCATTCTCATCGGCATATTGCTCTACGATAGCAGACATTAAACGACTAACCCCGATACCATAACATCCCATAATCACTGGAATCTCACGGCCATTTTTATCTAAAACATTAGCTCCCATACTTTCACTATAACGTGTTCCTAATTTGAAAATGTGACCAATCTCAATTCCTTTAGTGAATTTAATAACGCCTTCACCATCAGGAGATGGGTCGCCTTCTTGAACAAAGCGTAAATCTTCGAATGTTTCAACTTTAAAATCACGGTCTAAGTTAACATTGATATAGTGATAACCTGATTCATTCGCACCGCAAACACCGTTTTGAACATCTTGAATGTATAAATCAGCTAAAACTTTCACGTCTTCTGGAACAGATATAGGACCAATCGAACCAAAGTCTGCGCCAAAGTAACGTATAGCTTCTTCATTTTCAGCTGGTTCTAAAAAGTCTGCGCCTAAATAGTTTTTCAATTTGATATCGTTGACTTCATGATCACCACGTACTAAAACAAGCACTGGTTTTTCATCCGCCATAAAGAGCACAGATTTAATAATACGTTTTGGATCAACTTCTAGGAATTCAGCGACTTGTTCAATCGTCTCAACATTAGGTGTTGCTACTTTTTCAAGTTCTAAAACAGACTCACGTACTTGTGAAGGCTGATATAGAGAGGTTGCCATTTCTAAGTTCGCGGCATAGTCACTTTCGCTTGAATAGCAAATGACATCTTCACCAATATCAGAAATCGCCATAAATTCTTTCGAATCGCTACCACCCATCGCACCACCGTCACCGATAATGGCACGGAAGTCTAAACCGCAACGTTCAAAGATGCGCGTATAAGCTTTTTCATAACCACGGTATCCTTCGTCTAAACTCTCTTCAGAATCATGGAAAGAGTAAGCATCTTTCATAATGAAGTCGCGACCACGTAACAGACCAGAGCGTGGACGTTTTTCATCGCGATATTTCGTTTGAATTTGATATAGTGATAGTGGTAGGCGTTTATAAGACGTCACTTCTTGTTTAATCAAATCCGTAAAGGCTTCTTCATGAGTTGGCCCTAAGATATAATCACGACCATGACGATCATTAAACTTCATCAATAATGGTCCGTATGTTTCGTAACGCCCTGATTCTTTCCATAACTCAGCTGGCAACATAGACGGCATTAACATTTCCACCGCATCGATTTCTTCAAACTCTTCGCGTAAAATCGTTTTGATTTTCTCTAAAACACGTGTTGCTAAAGGCAAGTAACTATAAACACCTGCAGAAACTTGACGAATATACCCTGCGCGTAACAATAATTGGTGACTTAGCACCTCTGCTTCATTTGGCACTTCTCTTAATGTTGGAATCAACATTTTTGACTGTTTCATATTCAATCTCCTCTATCCTTTGATTTCAATTATTTCGTAAAAAAGCGTAATATATCATTCCAAGTAACTAACACCATTAATAACATGAGTAACGCAAACCCAACAAACGTTACACGTGCTTCTAATTCCGGGTTTAACGGTTTGCGACGTATTCCTTCGATTAAGTTGAAAAGTATTTTCCCACCATCTAACATCGGAATCGGCAATAAGTTCATAATACCTAAGTTGACACTTAAAATAGCAGTAAAACGTAAAATCGTTAACAGGCTTTCATTGGCCACCTGAGAAGACGCTTGGAAAATCATCACAGGGCCTCCTAGTTTATTTAAACTAAAGTCTGACACTAAATCTTTTAATGCTCGAAAGATTAATAATGCACTAGCTGTCGTTTGATGAACGGCTTCTTTTAACTTTCCACCAATATTTAGCGGAACGAGGCGCGTTGCCGGCACGACTCCTAACATGACACGCTTAGTGCCATCTTCTTGTGTTACTTCTTTAGGCGTTAACGTTAATTGTTTTTCTGACTTTTGACGCTTGATAGTCATTTGAATTTCTTTATTTTCAGCTTTTTCAAGCTCTTTTGAAATATCGGTAAACTCACGAATCGGTTGATTATCAATCGACACGATTTCATCTCCAGCTTTCAAGCCTATCTCGTCAGCTAAACTTTCAGCTTGAATGCCACCAATTTTACCAGAATCTAACTCGGCTTCATAAATACCACCTTGCATATTCAACATAATAAAAAACAAAGTAAAGGTTAGGATGAAGTTAAATAATGGACCGGCGAAGTTCGTTAACAGACGTTGGTATAGCTTAGCCGATTGAAACTGAACATCTAGTGGTGCAATACGCACTTCCGTTCCATCTGCCTCGATAATCGTCGCATCATGTTCTACTTGATAGGTACGTTGTTCTCGACCACCTGCATAGTAAACATTCCCAACTATCATTAATTCATCTTCTAAATCAGCTTTCACTAACTCCATGGGCAATGCGTTAGGCAATTGCACTTTTTCACTCGTGTTAATTTTAACTACACGTTGCTGCTCATTAAGCACTAAGCCGATTGTTTGGCCAGCAGTTAAATCAGCCTCTTCTTCTCCCATCCCAGCCATGCGAACGTAACCGCCAACTGGTAAAAGACGTAACGTGTAGGTTGTCCCATCTTTTGCTTGATGAGCAAAAACTTTTGGCCCCATCCCGATAGAAAACTCTCTAACGAGAATGCCTGACCATTTGGCAAAAAGAAAGTGTCCCAACTCATGAATGGTCACGATTAAGCCAAATACTAAGATAAAAACAAGTAAAGCTTTCATGCACACGCTCCTGTTCTACTATTAATAAACTGTTTCTATTCTATCACAAGACGTTCGAACAAACCAAGATATGATTTTTAGATAATACCGAACAGCTTCATCAAAGGAAACACGAATAGCAAGCTATCAAATCGGTCTAAAATACCGCCGTGTCCAGGTAAAATCTTGCCAGAATCTTTAACACCATAGAAACGTTTTAACGCTGATTCAACTAAATCTCCCAACTGACCCGCTACTGATAAAACGACGGTCATCGGCAATAAAGCCCATACAGAATGTCCAAAATATGTTTTGGCCGGGTAGATTAAAAAGACGATAAGTGACGCTGCTAACGCACAGAGGATGCCACCCAAAGAGCCTTCTATTGTTTTATTAGGCGAGACATGCGGGGCTAATTTGTTTTTCCCAACTTTTCGTCCAATCATATAGGCCCCAATATCCGTACTCCAAACGATGGCTAAACCATATATTAATACACTGAAATCTTGTCCCAGTCCACGTGCTAATAAAAAACTCTTGAAGCCAATACCCACATAGAGTGTTGCCAAAACTGGAAAAGCCGCATCTTCAAATGTATACGTGTTTTTTGAAAAAACAGAGGCGCTTAGCAACACCATCACTGATAAGTAAAATAGATAAAAGTTATCTGCCGTGGCAGGTAAAAAGAAAAACCAGTCATCAATCGGTAACACTAAAAACAAAACACCTATAATTGAAATAACTCCTTCAAAACTATTAATTTTAAGTCCTCGCATACGAAACAGTTCGTATATCGCAACCGCTGCTAATAGTGCTACGGCAAATTGGAAAACAACTCCTCCGTACCAAATAATGGGAATAAAAACTAACAGGGCTATGACCGCTGTAATCACACGTTGTTTCATTCTATTTCCTCCTTTATTTCTTCCACTGATGGCGTAGAGAGACCACCAAAGCGGCGGTTGCGCTGTTGATAAGTAGCTAACGCTTCCTCTAAATGTTCTCCATCAAAATCAGGCCAATAAGCTGGCGAAAAATATAACTCGCTATAAGCAATTTGCCATAATAAAAAATTACTAATACGTTCTTCTCCACTTGTACGAATTAGTAAATCAGGATCTTGCAATTCACTTCCTAAAGCAGCTGTCATCAGTTGCTCAGAAAATTGTTCTTCTGTTACAGTTCCTTCTAAACGTCCTTCTTTTGCTTCGACAAGTAGGCGGTTGACCGCTTGTAAAATTTCAGACCGGCTTCCGTAATTTAACGCGAAATTTAAAATCATTCCCCGACAGTGAGCTGTTGCTTCAATGGCACGCTTAACTGCACCTTGTGTATGCGCAGGCAGCCCCATCACATCTCCCATTACTTGTACTTGGACATCTTCTGCTACCAATTCAGGTACAAATTCATCGAAAAAATCAACAGGCAACTGCATTAAGAAATTAACCTCGTCATCTGGCCGTTTCCAGTTTTCTGTTGAAAAAGCGTACAACGTTAATGCCTTTATTCCTAACTGACTTGCTTTTTTTGTAATCTTCTTTACCGTGTTCATACCTTCTCGATGCCCTGCGACACGTGGCAAGCGTCGATTTTCAGCCCAACGACCGTTACCGTCCATGATAATCGCTAAATGTTTTGGAACAGGTCCATTGGCTTGAAAAGCCACAGTGGAATCTGTTTTAGTATATTTATTTTTTTGCGGGAATAGTCGAAACATATTCTCCCATCCTTTCTATGAGTCTATCGTTATTATTGTAGCAAAATTACCCTTAAAAACCTATCAAAACTATAGAATACACTCTTTTTTTGCTGTTTCTTAACACTTTGTCACTTGATTTCACGTTTTTTTACAGAGTTTTTCAAAATCTTTTTGAAAGTTTTCGTTTTTATCTATATGATAGATAGAGAGGTTATTTTCAAAGGAGAGAATATTATGAAAGAAAAGGAAAAAAGTGAGTCCTTTTTAACGACTTACTTAGATCGACATCGTTTAACTTTTATTGGAAAAGGTGTGCTTGTTGGCTTACTTGCCGGACTGGTCGTCAGTCTGTTTCGCTTGGGGATACACGCTCTTACTCATCAAGTGATTCGTTTTTATCATTTTGCTACAGAACATCCGCTGTGGCTAATCCCCTGGCTTGGTTTATCGCTGATAGTCGCTATTTTTATCGGTAGACTCGTAAAACAAGAACCTGCGATTAAAGGAAGCGGCATCCCTCAAGTCGAAGGCCAAGTTGCCGGTGTCCTAACGATGAACTGGTGGTCAGTCTTATGGCGTAAAACGATTGCAGGCTTACTCAGCATTAGTTCTGGTCTGTTTCTTGGTCGCGAAGGCCCTTCTATTCAACTAGGAGCAGCTGTTGGAGATGGAGTGAATAGTTGGTTGAATGGCAATGCCACTTCGAAAAAAATATTGATTTCAAGTGGAGCTGGAGCAGGTTTAGCTGCGGCATTTAACGCTCCTTTAGCTGGACTCGTTTTTGTACTAGAAGAGATTCATCATCATTTTTCACCCATTGTTCTTTTATCTGCTTTTTCAGCTACTGTCTCAGCAAACTTTGTCTCACAAACATTTTTTGGCCTTTCACCTATTCTACATTTTGGTGCATTAGAAAAAATACCCTTACGTTTCTATCCTTGGTTAGTTGGATTAGGTATACTTTTAGGTGTCATAGGCTATTTGTATCAACTCGTTTTACTTGCTATGCCACGCTTCTACAAAAAATTACGACATCTTCCAAGTCACTACTGGGGAGTCGTCCCTTTCATCTGCGTGATTCCTATTGGTTTTTTCTTTCCACACTTATTAGGAGGCGGCAGCCAAGTCATTAGTTTATTAGAAACGCAAAGTTATTCTTTTCAACTTTTACTCGGTATTTTTCTTCTACGTTTTATCTTTTCAATGATTTCTTACGGTTCCGGTTTACCAGGAGGTATTTTCTTACCTGTACTGTCTTTAGGCGCTATACTTGGCACACTGTATGTTGCAGCGTTACCAGAAACTTGGCTCCCCGCTGACTTTAAGATTAATTTTATTATTCTAGGTATGGCTGGCTTTTTTACAGCCGTAGGGAAAGCACCTCTGACCGCTATTATTTTAATTACAGAGATGACAGGTAATTTTCAACAATTAATGACGCTTTCTATTGTGGCTTTAGTCGCATACATCACTTTAGACTTACTAGGTGGCGAACCCATTTACGAAGCTCTTTTAGAACGACTCGATACCAAAGCTGTGCCATTAACAAAAGGCACTAAAGAGTTACTCGCTTTTCCCGTTCAAGTTGGAAGTTTTCTGGACGGTCGTCCATTAATGGACGCTACCTTACCAAGCGGATGCCTAGTCGCTAGCATCCGTCGAGGCGAAAGAGAACTCATCCCTTCAGGAGATACGATTGTGACATCTGGCGATATTTTATATATTTTAAGCTATGATTTAGGTAATAAAGAAGTTCGTCAAATTATCGAGTCGCGCACGCTTGCGACTAATAAAAAAACGTTAGTTGTGGATTAAACCACATCTAACGTTTTTCTTTTTAAACTTCTAGTAATTCTTCTTCTTTTGCTGCCGTAATTTCATCGATACGTGCAGTACTTTTATCTGTAATATCTTGAACTTTTTTCTCTAACGTACGTAACTCATCTTCAGAGATTTCTTTATCTTTTTCTAACTTTTTCAATTCGTCAATCGCGTCACGACGGATATTACGAACTGCTACTTTCGCATTTTCAGCATATTTGCCGACTTCTTTTGCTAATTCTTTACGACGCTCTTCTGTTAATTGAGGAATAACCAAGCGAATCACGTTACCGTCATTTGCCGGACTAATGCCAACATCACTTGCTAAAATAGCTTTTTCAACATCTTCAAGTGAATTTTTATCAAAAGGTGTAATCATCAATACGCGCGCTTCTGGAATAGAAATTTGAGCGAGTTGATTTAAAGGTGTTGGTGCACCGTAGTACATCACTTCTACACGGTCTAAAATACTTGCATTTGCACGACCGGCACGAATATACCCAAGTTCACGTTGTAAACTTTCTTCCGATTTTTTCATACGGTCAGCTGCTGCTGTTAATACTTCTTGTGCCATTCTTATTTCCCCCTTACAGTTGTTCCAATATTTTCTCCAAGACAAACGCGTTTAATATTGCCTCGTTCATTCAAGTTAAAGACGACTAATGGAATGTCATTATCCATACTTAATGAGCTTGCTGTTGAATCCATCACAGCTAACCCTTTTGAAATAACATCTAAGTGTGTTAATTCATCAAATTTTGTGGCTGTTTTTTCATGTTTTGGATCGGCAGAATAAACCCCATCCACATTGTTTTTAGCCATTAATATCACGTCTGCATTAATTTCAGCCGCTCGAAGTGCTGCTGTTGTATCTGTTGAGAAGTATGGGTTACCCGTTCCTCCTGCAAAAATAACAACACGTCCTTTTTCAAGGTGACGTACGGCACGACGACGAATATAAGGTTCAGCAATTTGACGCATTTCAATTGACGTTTGAACGCGCGTTGGTACGCCAACATTTTCTAATACATCTTGCAACGCAAGAGCATTCATCACTGTTGCTAACATTCCCATATAATCAGCTTGGGCACGTTCCATCCCCATCTCAGCTCCAACGTTACCACGCCAAATATTACCACCGCCAACAACAATCGCGACTTCGATTCCTAAATCATGTACTTCTTTAATCTCTTCACAGATTTCTTCAATTGTTGGTGGTTGAATACCGAAACCAGCATCTCCCGCTAAAGCTTCACCACTTACTTTTAATACAACGCGTTGATATTTAGGATTAGACATCCACTTTCCCTCCATTTTCGTGCTCTCTTCAGTTTAACATATTCTATCTGTCAATGCTTCTTAGACTATTTTGCCTAAAAAAAGGGAGCGCCCTTGTTACAACAAGGTGCGTCCCTTTCTATCATTGAGATAGCTTATTTCATTTGGCTCTTAACTTCGTCAGCAAAGTTTTCTTCGCGTTTTTCTAAACCTTCGCCCACTTCAAAGCGAACAAAGTTTTTAATTTCTGTATTTTTAGACGCAACGTATTTCGCTACAGTCATGTCTGGATCTTTAACAAATGGTTGGTCCACTAAACAGATTTCTGCTAAGAATTTATGCATACGACCTTCAACCATTTTTTCAACGATTTTTTCAGGTTTGCCTTCGTTTAATGCTTGCTCAGTTAAAACTGAACGCTCGCGATCTAATTCTTCTGCTGGTACTTCAGCACTTGTTAAGTAACGAGGGTTGATCGCTGCAACGTGCATAGCAACGTCTTTAGCAACATCTTCATTATCGCCATCTACTACTGTGATTGCTACAATTGAACCACCCGCATGCACGTAAGCACCAAATGATTGTTCATCTGTTTTTTCAACTAAATGGAAACGACGGAATGCAATTTTCTCACCGATAACAGTAGTTGCTTCCATGATTTCTTTTTCAACAGTTCCTTTATCTGTTTCAATTGCTAACGCTTCTTCCATGTTAGCAGGTTTGTTTTCTGCTACAAGTTTAGCGATTTTAACAACTAAATCTTTAAATTGATCATTTTTTGCAACGAAGTCTGTTTCTGAGTTGATTTCAACAGCTGCTGCAACATTTCCAGCTACATAGACGTTTGCTAAACCTTCTGCTGCAATACGGTCGCCTTTCTTAGCTGCTTTTGCCATACCTGTTTCACGTAAATGGTCAATCGCTTTTTCCATATCGCCATCTACTTCTACTAAAGCGCGTTTAGCGTCCATCATACCAACGCCTGTTTTGTCGCGTAACTCTTTAACCATTGCTGCTGTAATTTTTTGTGCCATTACTATTGCCTCCTATTTAATCTGTATTCTCTATTCTCTCTTTAAAAAAAGTCTCAAAGGGTAGAGCGGGCTACTTCTTTCGCCAACTGATACATAGCCTTTGAGACACATTTAATTTCGTTTAATTATTCAGCGTTGTCGCCTTCTACAACTTCTACGATTTCTTCTAAAGAATCAGCATCTGTTGCTTCTGCTGCAAATGTTTCTTCGACTACTTCATCTTCACCTTGACGGCCTTCGATGAATGCGTCTGCCATTTTACCAGCAATTAATTTTACCGCGCGAATCGCGTCATCGTTAGATGGGATAACTACATCGATCTCATCTGGATCACAGTTAGTATCAACCATCGCTACGATAGGAATATTAAGTTTACGTGCTTCTTGTACTGCAATACGCTCTTTACGAGGGTCTACAATAAAGATAACATCTGGAATTCTTGGCATATCAGCGATACCGCCTAAGAATTTTTCTAAACGTTCACGTTCTTTGTTTAAGCCCGCTACTTCTTTTTTAGGAAGAACTTCAAATACGCCTTCTTCTTCCATTTTTGTAATTTCTTTTAGACGTGCGATACGTTTTTGGATAGTATCCCAGTTAGTCAATGTTCCACCTAACCAACGATGGTTAACGTAGTATTGACCAGCACGTTCTGCTTCTTCTTTGATTGCTTCTTGTGCTTGTTTTTTTGTACCGACGAATAATGCCACGCCGTCGTTAGCTGCGATGTCTTTCATATAGTTGTAAGCATCGTCTACTAAGCGAACTGTTTTTTGTAAGTCGATGATATAAATACCGTTTCTTTCAGTGAAGATGTATTTTTTCATCTTAGGGTTCCAGCGACGTGTTTGGTGTCCAAAGTGTACACCTGATTCTAGCAATTGTTTCATTGAGATTACTGCCATGTTGTGTTTCCTCCATTTTGGTTTTATTTTCCTCTCTACAACTCTTCTTTCACAGAGAACTAACAAGGTGTTAGCACCACTCCGAAAATCATTGTAGATGTGGTATTAGCCCTGTATTTTTACAGAACCTTTATAAGTATACAACAAGAACGATAACGACGCAAGTCCTTTGTACCAAATTACGCTTCTTTGATACTACGTAAGATATAGTATCCTTTATCTTTGGCGACTACCTCGACATTTCCAAATACTTCTTCTAACTTTTTCATGGCACTTGGCGCTCCTTGTTTCTTTTGAATGACGCACGTCAGCGTTCCACCTGTAGTTAAATACTGATAACTCTCACTTAAAATCTCATGGACGACCTTTTTCCCCGCGCGAATTGGAGGATTTGTTACGATTGCTGCGAAATCATTTTCTTTTACAGCTTCATACGCATGTGAATGATAAATTTCTACCTTGTCTATGCCATTGATACGAGCATTGCGTTGCGCCAACTCTAGCGCACGGTCATTCACGTCCACCATTTCTACCAAACGTCCTGTTTCTTTCGCTAACGTCAAGCCAATCGGACCATAGCCACAACCAACATCTAAGATGGGTCCTTCGGGTAACAGTGTTGTTTCAAAATGCTCTAACAACACGACACTACCATAATCGACACGGTCACGAGAAAACACACCGCTATCCGTTGTAAATTTTAAAACATGACCACGCAACTCAAACGTCCATTCCTGATAATCATGAGCACTCTGAGGGTCATTCGTATAATAATGATTTGTCATGTCAAACTCCTTTACTTTCTTTAATCGCCCGAGCCATTTCTTTCGCTAGTAAATCATACCCTTTATTTGAAAAATGTAAACCATCTTTTTGTAAATAAACGTTCGGGTCAGGTGCAGCCATCATACTCGCCATCATATTTACATAAGGCAAGTGATACTTCTTTGCTAGTTTTTTTGTCACGTCGCGATACAGCATTAAACGTTCTAATGGACGGTCATTATGACGAAGCAACTGATTGGTATACGGCGGCGAAACTAGCACCACTTTTTCTTGACCGATTAATTGAATCATCTCTTCTAAATTTCTTTGATAGCGATCGAGCGAGACAAACTTATGACGAGCGGCATCATTGGCTCCAAAAAAAATCACGACGATGTCAGGTTTATATTTTAAAACATGCGCCTCAATCCGTTTCAACCCATCTTCTGTCGTTTCACCGGGAATCCCTGCATTGATAATATCTGCTTTTGGAAAATATTCCGACATTCGACACGTTAATTTCGCTGTGATTTCTTTTTTCGTATAGCCGGCTGTAATACTATCTCCAAATAAAACAATCTTTATCATCACTTTTCGCTCCTCTCTTTTTCACATACTACGTTACTTGTGTTATAATCATAACGCATTATTTTAATCATCATAGCACGATAGGAGATCTTTTAACATGTCAAACGAATCATTACCCGAAGTCTTACATTGTAAAGACACACGGGTTGTCCAAACACATCTTATTTTACCACCCGATTTAAATTATCATCAAACACTATTTGGCGGAAAACTTATGGGCTTTATTGATAACTGTGCAGCCATTTCTGCTGCGCGCTTATCCCGCAAACCCGTCGTGACTGCTTCCACTGACCGTCTCGACTTTTTCGAACCCCTTTATGCCAATCAATCTGTTTGCCTCGAGTCTTTTGTTTCTGGAACAGGTCGTACTTCAATGGAAGTATTTGTCAAAGTAACTGGTGAAGACTTGCCAACAGGTCGCCGCTTTATCGCTGCAACATGCTTTATGACATTTGTCGCAGCTGGGGATTTACCAGAAGGGTACACATTACCACGCGTTCAACCTGAAACAGCCGAAGAAATTGCTGTCAGCAAAGACTATCTCACTCGCAAAGAAAACCGCATGCGCGATTTAAAATTACGCGAAGCATTTGCCAAAGAGATTTCACTCGACCCACCTTGGATGTAAAAATTCAAGAAAAATGAAGAAAACTCAAGCAGCTTATGATAAGATAGTATCATTGATTTAATATCATAATTCGTAAACTTGGAGGCTTACTTCTCATGAACACATCCAAAAAGTTTCACCGTTTTTCTCGGGAAGAATGGCAGGAGCTTTACCGCAATGGTATTCCCCCGCTCACGGAAGAGGAATTACAAGAAATCAAGAGTTTAAACGACCAAATATCTTTACAAGACGTACAAGATATTTATTTGCCACTGACACATTTAATTCGTGTCTATATGAAAGAATATGAATCTTTACAAGTCAGTAAAGGATTATTTATTCAATCATATCAAGGTGTCCCTCCTTACGTTATCGGCGTAGCAGGTAGTGTGGCCGTTGGAAAAAGCACGACCGCTCGCTTATTACAAATGATGTTGTCACGTCTTTTTAAACGACGTAATGTCCGTTTAATCACGACCGATGGCTTCTTATATCCTAACGCCGTCTTAGAAGAACGTGGTATCATGAGCCGCAAAGGATTCCCGGAAAGCTATGATATGGAACGCTTGATTGACTTTTTAGATGCGGTGAAAAGTGGCAAAGAACGTATCGACATTCCCGTCTATTCACATGAAAGCTACGATATCGTTCCCGACCAGATTGAAACGATTGTTGAACCAGACATTTTAATTGTCGAAGGGATTAACACGTTACAACTACCGGCAAACGAACAGATTTATGTGAGTGACTTCTTTGACTTCTCAGTCTACGTCGATGCCGACCCTGCGTTAATCGAAACATGGTATTTAGACCGTTTCGGCTCTCTCTTAGATACTGCCTTTCGTAATCCTGGAAACTTCTACTACCCGTATGCTATGGGACCTAGAGAAGAAGCCTTTGAAATGGCCCAACGTGTCTGGAAGACCGTGAACTTAAAAAACTTGGAAGAATATATCCTTCCAACCCGCAGCCGAGCTGATGTCATTCTCCGTAAAGAAGAACATCATCAAATCGCTGAAGTATTCTTACGTAAATATTAAAATTTTATAGAAAAAGGTGAAAAATGTGACAAAAGATATTGCATCTCTTGAAAAAATTATTGTCTTAGATTTCGGAAGCCAATATAACCAACTCATTACACGACGAATTCGTGAGTTTGGTGTTTTTTCAGAATTACTTAGCCACAAAACAACAGCCGCAGAAATCAAAGCGATGAACCCTAAAGGGATTATCTTCTCAGGTGGTCCCAATAGTGTCTACGCAGAAGATGCCTTTAAAGTTGACCCTGCTATTTTTGACTTAGGTGTGCCTGTTTTAGGCATTTGCTACGGTATGCAACTAATGACCGCTCAATTCAATGGAAAAGTAGAAGCCGCTTCTAAACGCGAGTACGGCCAAGCTTTTATTGATGTCAAAGAAAACAAAGATGGCTTATTCTCAGAGTTACCAACAAACCAGCAAGTCTGGATGAGTCATGGCGACTTAGTCACAGAAGTTCCTGAAGGTTTTGAAGTGACCGCAACAAGCACCGACTGCCCAATTGCAGCAATGGCTGATACAGCTCGTCAATTCTATGGCGTTCAATTCCACCCGGAAGTTCGTCACTCTGAATATGGTAATGACTTACTAAAAAACTTTGCTTTTGACGTTTGTGGCTGTAAAGGTGATTGGTCAATGGAAAGCTTCATTGATATCGAAATTGCTAAAATTCGTGAAACAGTCGGCGATAAAAAAGTACTCCTTGCCCTTTCTGGCGGTGTCGATTCAAGTGTTGTTGGCGTTCTTTTACAAAAAGCAATCGGCGACCAATTAACGTGTATCTTTGTCGACCACGGCTTGTTACGTAAAGATGAAGGCGACCAAGTTATGGATATGTTAAGTGGTAAATTTGGTTTAAATATCATCCGCGTTAACGCTCAAAAACGATTCTTAGACAAACTAGCTGGCGTTTCTGATCCTGAACAAAAACGTAAAATCATCGGTAACGAATTCATCTATGTTTTTGACGATGAAGCAGCTAAACTAGATGGTATCGAATTTTTAGCACAAGGAACTCTTTATACTGATGTTATTGAAAGTGGAACGGATACGGCAGAAGTGATTAAGTCTCATCACAATGTTGGTGGTTTACCTGAAGATATGGAGTTTCAACTAATCGAGCCTTTAAATACTTTGTTTAAAGATGAAGTTCGTGCTTTAGGTACTGAACTAGGCATGCCTGACCACATCGTTTGGCGTCAACCATTCCCAGGACCAGGTCTTGGTATTCGTGTATTAGGGGAAATCACGGAAGAAAAATTAGAAATTGTGCGCGAAAGTGACGCCATTTTACGTGAAGAAATTGCTAAAGCAGGTCTTGACCGTGATATTTGGCAATACTTTACCGTCCTACCAGGTATTCGTTCTGTTGGTGTCATGGGTGACGGTCGTACATACGACTACACTGTTGGTATACGTGCTATCACTTCTATTGACGGCATGACTGCTGACTTTGCTCGTATCGATTGGGATTTACTACAAAAAATCTCAGTTCGTATTGTTAACGAAGTCCCTCACGTTAACCGTATCGTGTATGATATTACAAGCAAGCCACCTGCAACAGTAGAGTGGGAATAAATAAACAAAAAAAGAGCACCCATTTTGGTCGCTCTTTTTCTTTATTCTCACACTATACTAATAACATATAAGGATTTTCTAAGTAGTCACAAACTTTTCCTAAGAATGCCGCGGCTGGCGCTCCGTCAATGACTTGATGGTCAATCGTCAAGCTTAAAGGTAATTCTTGAATTTCTGCTACTTCTTTTTGTTCTGTTAAAACTAAGCGACTAGTGGTTGCACCAATACCTAAGATTCCGACTTCAGGTGTATTTAAAATAGGCGTAAAATACTCAATACCTGCTTGTCCCAAGTTCGTTATCGTGAAGGTAGAACCACTATATAAGTCACCTGGCAACGTTCCATCCAATGCTTGTGAGGTCACTGTTGTAAAGGATTCTCCCAATTGTGAAAGTGATTGTTGTTGAACGTTTTGAATGACAGGCACTACTAAGCCATCTTCCACTGCTACCGCTACACCTACATGTATCGCGTCATGTAGTGTATGTGTGGTTTGATCATACCAAGCATTCATCTCAGGATAGTCTTGTAAAGCTAAGCTAATCGCTTTAATTAGTAGAGTATTAAGGCTAAATGTACTGCGTTTGACTTGTTCACCCGTTTTTACTTTCATCTCTTTTCTAAAAGCTAAGAGTGACGAAATATTCGCTTTACGGTGCAATGTTAATTGTGCACTTTGTTGTAAACTATGATGCATGCGTTTAGCAATAACTTTACGCATACCTTGTAATCCTTCTCCCACTTCAGTAACAGGAGCACTGGTGGCGGCTTTCACGGTTGGTTGATGTCGTTCAACGTCGCGGCGTGTAATACGACCATTACCACCTGTTCCAACGATTTCTGACAACTCATAACCTTTTTCTTCGGCAATTCTTCTAGCTAATGGTGTAACAAAGAGACGCTCTCCTGTTTGACGAGTTGATGGTGGATTGTTGTTCTCTGTTTCTGATACCGTTTTTGGTGTTTCAGGTTCTGGCTGTTCTACTGTCTGTTCTTCTTCCCCTGTAGGAACGAACTCCCCTTTTTCACCAATATAACCAATTACCGCCTGACACGGTACTTCGCCACCTTCTTCTACTGTAATGGCAATCAAATACCCATCTTCAGACGCTTCCACATCATGCGTCAATTTTTCTGAGCTAATTGAAACTAACGCTTCTCCTTTTTCCACTGAATCGCCAACCGCTTTATACCATTTATCAACCGTTCCTTCGGTCATTGTTAATCCTAATGTCGGCATTAAAATTGCTTCTGCCATATCTATCACCTACCTTTTATTTTAAGTCTTCTATTAGTTCGTTGGCTTCTTCTAATACACGTTCTTTACTTGGTAAATACAGTGCTTCTAAGTTTGCAGCAAATGGAACAGGTGTGTTAGGTGCGCACACACATTTAATCGGTCCATCTAGATAGTCAAATGCTTTATCTCCAACGACAGATGCAATGTCTGTTGCCGTATTATTATGTGGATTAGCTTCGTCAATGACAATTAAGCGGCCTGTTTTCTTCACTGAGTTGATAACCGTCTCTTGGTCCCAAGGTGCGACTGTGATTAAGTCTATAACTTCAACTGAAACGCCTGATTTTTCTAATTCTTCCGCAACTTCTAATGCTACATATAGCATCTTGCCAATTGTGACGATAGTAAGGTCGTTTCCTTCTCGTTTTACTTTTGCCTTACCAATCTCGACCGTGTAGTAATCTTCCGGCACTTCATCTTTAATACCGTAAAGTGTCTTATCTTCTGAAAAAATGACAATATTATCATCTTCTATGGCAGCAAGTAACAAACCTTTCGCGTCATACGGATTTGAAGGAACGACTACTTTTAATCCTGGAATAGAACCAAACATACCGTAATAAGAACCTGAGTGTTGAGCAGCGGCTGACGCTCCTGCTCCATGACATGTCCGCACAGTCATAGGTATCGTCGCTTTTCCTCCAAACATATAACGCATTTTAGATCCTTGAGATAACAACGTATCAAAACAGAAACCTAAGAAATCGTTAAACATTAACTCTGGAACGGGACGTAAACCTGTTGCAGCCGCTCCTACTGCCGCTCCCATGTACCCCATTTCTGAAATAGGGGTATCGATGACACGATCAAACCCGTGTTTTTCAACCAGTCCTTTCGTGACGCCGAAAACACCACCCCAAGCACCGCTTCCTTCTAAATGTTCAATTGTCGTACCACCTGCAATATCTTCCCCTAATAAAATGACACGCTCGTCTTTTTCCATTGCCATATCAAGGCCTTCATTAACTGCTTGCATAAAGGTTATTCTTCTACTCATTTTGGTCACTCCTTATCTTTATAATAGGTATTAAATCGAAACATCTTCAAATAATGCTTCAGGTTTTGGCACAGAGCTTTCTCGAGCAAACTGAACAGCTGCTTCGGTATCTTGACGAGATTGCTCTTCAATTTCTTTCGCTTTCTTTTCTGTTAGCCATTTATTTTTAATGGCTACTTCTCTAAAGTGAGTAATATTTTCAAAATCAGCGAATTCTTTCTCATCGCCTTCTTTTGCTTTATATTTTTGTTCATCTCCTTCAAAGTGCCCGTAATTACGATAAGTCACACATTCGATTAATGTCGGTCCTTCGCCTCGACGCGCACGTGCGATTGCTTCGCCTGCTGCTTCATATACTTCTACTAAGTCTTTACCGTTGACACGAACGCCAGGTATACCATAAGCGACACTTCGTTCAGCAATGGTTTTTGAGCCACATGAATACGTCATAGGTGTTGCTTCAGCAAATGAGTTATTCTCACAGACAAAGACGACTGGCAAGTCCCAAATCGCTGCCATGTTAATCCCTTCATGGAAAGTCCCCTCATTGGAAGCACCATCCCCAAAGAAACAAATAGCGACATCATCCGTCTTTAAGTATTTATTTCTTAAGCCGGCACCGACAGCAATTGGAAATCCTCCACCGACCATGCCGTTCGCTCCCAACATGCCTTTATCAATATCTGCGATGTGCATGGAGCCGCCTTTTCCTTTACAAAGACCTGTCTCTTTTCCAAATATTTCGGCCATCATTCCATTTAAGTCACAGCCTTTAGCAATACAGTGTCCGTGTCCTCTATGTGTACTGGTAATATAGTCGCTATCTGTTAAATGAGCACAGACTCCCGTTGCGACAGCTTCTTGACCTGCATACAAGTGAACAAATCCTGGTATTTCACCTGAAGTAAAGATGCGATGCACTTCATCTTCGAAGTTACGAATATCATGCATTGCTTTGTAAATCCATTCTGCTTTTTGTTTCGTCATTTTTTCCATTGTTGTTCCTCCTTATTCGATCATTTGATTTCCTAATTCGCCCATCATCTCAGACAAGGTAGGATGTGCAAATGTCATCTTTTCAATTTCTGCTAAGGTTCCTTCTGATTCTTTTACAGCTAAGATCGTGTGGATAAGTTCGGTTGCATTCGCTCCAACAATGACGGCTCCTAAAATTTCATCGTAACGTCGTTCAGAAATAATTTTAATGTAGCCCGTCGTTTCTTGTCCGGCAATCGCCCGACCATTGGCTGCATACGGTATTTTACCGACCTTCACATCATAGCCAGCTTCGGTTGCTTCTTGTTTGTTTAATCCAAAACTTGCAATTTCAGGATGGGTATACACACAACGTGGTATTTGTTCACGCAGTAGACGTCGTTCTTTTTTGCCAAACATATGACGGACGGCTTTTATTCCTTCTTTGCTAGCTGCATGCGCTAGCATATAGCTATCTACCATATCGCCAACCGCATAGATTGAGGGATTTGACGTTTGATAATAGTGATTGACTTTCACATATTTATCACGTTCCGTCGTTTCTAGGTGTAGTTGCTGCACTAATTCCAAATTCGCTTGGCGACCTGTCACCACTAATAACTCATCAAAGTTGAGGGACGCATCTGATAAATAAAGGGCCTTTTCTTTAACCTCTTTGATTGTCGCTTTTGTGATGACCGAGACAGATAATTCTTTCAACCGTTTTTTAATCAATGTTCTCGCTTCATCGTCTTCTGTCATTAAAATATCATCTGCTACTTCTACTATCGTGACCGATGTTCCCAGAGGTGCCATAGCAAAAGCTAATTCCACCCCTATCACTCCTCCTCCGATAATGATAAGGTTGTCTGGCTGTTTTTTTAACTCAAAGAATGTATCCGTCGTAAGATAAGAAGTCTCATCTAACCCTTTTATCGGCGGAACAAACGGACGACTTCCAGTCGCTAATAAGATGTACGATGCCTGTAAAACTTGCTCTCCCACTTGAACTTGATTCGTCTGTGGAATTTCTGCCTCCCCTTCGTAATAGTCAATCCCATGTTGTTTAAAAAGTGAGTGAATCCCTGTTTGAAGTTGCACTACAACATCGTCTTTTCGTTTAACTAGTTTTGAAAAATCAACGTCTATTTCTTTTGCGTTGATGCCAAACTGTCGTGCCGTTTGGATTTCTTCCATCCAGCTCGCATGTTTGAGGTAAGCTTTAGAAGGAATACACCCTACATTTAAACAGGTACCACCAATTGCTTTTCGCTCTACCACTGCTACTCTTTTGCCTAACTGACTTGCTTCAATCGCTGCCACATAGCCTCCAGGGCCTGCGCCTATCACGATCAAATCATACTGCTTCATTCCATCACCTTCCTTAATCTGTTCTTGCCTTACTATATGCAAATACCATGCCAATTAAGAAAACGCTTACTTTTACACGTTTTATCTTTTCACACATTTTAGCGTGCGACATTATTGCAACAGTTTGTTGCAACAACATGCAACAAAAAAAGACTAGGTTTCCCTAGTCTTTTGGTATCTCAATTTGATACTTATCTATTTTGCGATAAAGTGTACTTCTAGCAATATTTAATGCTTCAGCTGTCCGTGTCATGTGATAGTGATGCTTTTCTAGCGCGCGTTCTATCTGAGCTGGTTCACTTTCTGAATGGTTTTTAGGTTTTTCAAGTACAAGTGCTCCCATTGCAATCAACTCATGTACTTGTTGGCGATTTGGTGGCGTTGTTTCATAAAACAGAGATAAGCGATCTAAAAAATTGTGAAATTCGCGAATATTCCCTGTCCATTCATATTCTTTAGCAATGTCCAATACTCCCTCAATCCACTTTGGATACCATTGATGCTGAACGCAATAATGATGTGTTAATACACTGATATCCTCTTGTCGTTCTCTGAGTGGTGGCAGAGAAAGTGGAATAACATATAGACGATAAAATAAGTCTTCACGAAATTTTCCAGCTATTACTTGTTCTTTTAAATCACGGTTACTAGCCGTTACTAATCGAAAATCGACAGACACTTCTTCTGTCCCACCTATTGGCATGATTCTTTTTTCTTCTAATACACGTAACAAAGAAACTTGCATGCGTGGTGACATACTATCAATCTCATCTAAAAACAGCGTTCCACCCTTTACTTGTTCAAATTTTCCTTGATGACCTTTTGCTTGCGCACCAGTAAATGAGCCGGGCGCATATCCGAACAGCTCACTCTCTAATAAGTTCTCACTTAAAGCCCCACAATTAATGGCTAACATCTTTTCATCTTTTCGGCGACTATTGTAATGAATCGTCTTAGCAGAAACTTCTTTCCCTGTTCCCGTCTCACCATATATGTGTATCGGCAAATCAGAGTCCGCTGCCCTCAATAACTGCTTTAAAAATGTCTGATAGGCACTATTTTTCGATTCAATCCCAAATGAAACATATGATGTCGTAATTCCTGAAGAGCGATAGTGATAAAAATACCCTACCACTTCTCGCCCCTCTCTAACGTCCATTTTCTGATATGTTTCTGGATGTTTGGTCATAAATCGAGAAATATCCTTTCCTTGCCAGTGTTTTTCATCCACACTGAACTCCTTAGATACCGCTATTACTTGACCGTGTTTATTACAAAGTACCCCTTGCTCAAACGGCTCTGATAACAACTGCATTAAATAGTGTTTCTGTTCAGTATAGTAATCGATTGTTAGCTGGTCTTGTACGTTTTGGGCAATCATTTGTAATGCCATTAACGTGTAAGTGGTCTCCTGTAACTGTTCATTGGTAGAGATATTTAGACATGCAATAACATTTCCTTCATCGTTTAAAATAGGCGTAGACGTACAGGTAAAAGGGTGTGAGGCTTTTGAAAAATGCTCAAAACGCTCGACAGTCACACCTTGTAATGTTCGCAAAGCAATACCTATCGCATTAGTCCCTACTGCTTTTTCCGTCCAAATATTTCCCTCTAAAAAATGAATATCATTGGCTGAGTGACGAGTTTCGGTATGTCCTTCGCGCCAAATCACGACGCCATTTTTATCCGTTAAAATAAATAAGGGCTTTTTTACATCAAAAAAATGTTGGAGACGTGCGATTTCACTTTCTACCAACCGAATGACACGTTGCAATTCACTTTTCGTTTCTTTAAGTCTTTCTAAACTAACACGTTGAATTCCTTTATCTTGATAAGGGTTTACTTTGTTCGTTGTACAATAGCGCCACGATTCGACAATATGTTCAGGTAAGTTCAGTTGCGTGGACTCATTTGAGAGGATAAATGACTGCCACATGTCTTTTGTAGTCAACATTTCAAGCACCTTCCTAAAGGGGTTATTTTCTTTAGTATAACACTTTTTCACAATTTAAGGAATACGCTTACATAAACAATAATGTTTTTATGAGAGATTACTCATTGTTATTTTCACAAGTTTTTTTCTTCACATAATGTTTTTGCACTGATACTGATCAGCTCCTATTCCCCCTCGACATACCTTTTACAACAGTGATGCTACTATTGAGACACAAAAAACCCTTCTGTCATTCATTAAAGATACGTTATATTGATAAACTTTACACAAAACGTATGATTTGCATAATAAAATAACAATTGTTACAGTTAAATTGTAAGACAAAAAGAACACAAGGAGGAAAACAAATGAGACAAAATTTTAGAAGTTATTTAGGTGCTGACGAACGAGAAGCTGGTTACAACTTGTCTTGGGGTTCCGTGATTGCAGGTGTGGTGACCTTCATCGCATTGTTCTTTACTCTTTCACTTATAGGTTCTGCTATTGGTTTTGGAGTAGCCGATCCAACCTCTAATAATCCATTAGATGGCGTAGGTACCGGTTTAATGATTTGGACAATTATTACGCTTGCCTTATCTTTTCTAGGTGCTGGCTTTATTTCAGGTGTAACCGCAAGACGTGTTGGCTTAGTTCATGGCTTTTTAACATGGGGATCTAGTGTTATCGTAATGATATTATTATTTTCTTATTTAACAGTGGGGGCTTTCTCAGCTGTCGGATCTATGTTAGGAAATGTTACTTCAGCTATTGGTAGCGGTGTTGAAACTGTCGCTTCTGGCTCAGCAGATGCGATATCAAAATCATTTGATAAAATAACAGATGGAATGGGAGACGTTGATACTAAGGAATTAGAACAAAACGTTAACGATGTTTTAAAAGACACGCAAATACCTGAGTTACAACCTGATTATTTGAAAAATGAGCTTTCAGCTGCCACAGATGATGTTACAGCAGCCGGAAAAGAACTAGCACTTCACCCAGAAAACTCAGACAAAATCATTGATGATTTATCTAGCAAGTTAGAAGACCGTGCTCAAACAATTGGTGATGCGATTGATGAACAAGCTATTGCTAATGAAGTTGCGGCTAATACAGACTTATCCCAAGCCGAAGCTGAACAAGCTACCAAAAATATTACGGATGGCTTAAACAAAGCGGTAGATGAAACACAAACTCAACTTAAAAATGCTGGTGAAAACATTAAACAAGCTAAACAAGATTTAGATAAAACTATTAAAGACGCTCGTGAAACAGCTGATGATGCAACCAATGCCACAGCAAAAGCTTCTATTTGGGGCTTTATCGCCATGGTTATTAGCTTAGTTATTGCTTCATACGGCGGTTTACTAGGTGCTAACTTTGTTAAAGATTCACGCTACGAAAATGAAATGTAAACAGATAACGTTTAAAAAAGCCCTCAAAATTGAGGGCTTTTTTTACGAAGCTGAACGATTCACCTTATTCCGTTTAGCTTTATGTGCTTTTATAATCTTAAGTGCTCGCTTTCTCGTCTTGATATTAGGACTCTTTAAACGACGATAAGCACTTGAAATATCTTGCTTCTCCATATTGTTAATCCTTTCTACCAGCTTGCTTTTTTTATACCCGGTATATGACCTTTCAACGCCTCTTCTCTAAAACGAATGCGTGATAGGCCAAACTTGCCCATATATCCTCTAGGGCGACCATCAATCTTATCTCTTTTTCTCAAACGATTCGGATTAGAATCTCTTGGAAGTTTTCTTAATCCTTCATAATCTCCTGCTGCTTTTAACGCTTTGCGTTTCTCAGCATAGGATGCAATCAGTTGTTCTTGACGTTGATATTTTGCTATTTTCGATTTTTTTGCCATAATAATCCTTTCTTTTTATAAAGCGTAACGGTTACGTTTTAAATATTATCAAAAAAAAGACGATTAAGCAAGTCTTTAATTTATAAAAATTCCACCTCTTTTTGTTGCAGTTATGTTACAAATACGTTACAATATTGACAAATATGATAGAAAAGGATTCTGATACTTACTATGAAGAAAAAAATCATTTCTCTAATTCTTATTATGACATTATTAGGTGCTTATGGACGTTTCTTCGTTAAGAACCAAGAGAAAAAAGCGCGTCTCCATTATAAAGAGCAAGAAGAAACGTTAGTAAACAATCTTATAGAAAAACATCCAAATCAAACTTTCGTATCCGAAAAAATGAAACATGGTGAAATTATTCAATTTATTCCTCATACATCGGAAAAAGAACCGATTTCTTTCTACGAGGATACGATGGCTAAGGTATCTGGAGAATTAAAGTCAACGACTAAAGACGATGTTAAACACGTACTTTCAGTCGAGCAAGAACCGCTGCAAGATAATGTAGAAAAGGCAACATTTAAACATCAATTATTCACTTGGAATAAGCATCAAGAACAGTGGGAAGAAAAACAGAACGAAGCTGTTTCCTCTCATATTTTAGAGAGTCGGTCGCATAGTCCCTTAACGTTAGGACATCTCTTCCAAAATCAGAAAAATTTGATTAAAGTAAATGAACTTATACAAAGCGATTTGTTGCATCATAAAAAAGAACAATCAGTTAAACCTATCCTTTCATTGCCATTATTATCTACGGAAGAGACTAACTTTACATACGATAAAAATCATGTCGTCATTAATTTTCCTAAAAACGAGTTAGGCTTAAGTCAGTATCAAGTGGATTATCAAGACGTTGGTGATTTATTAAATCCAGAATACGTTGACAGTGCCTATATTAAGCCTGCTACTGAGGTCGATGTCCCTGTTTTAGACACTAAATCTGTCGCTCTTACTTTCGACGACGGCCCGAACGATTCAACCACATTAAAAATTCTGAATACATTAAAAAATGAAAATGTTCCAGCTACCTTCTTTATGCTAGGAACTCAAGCAGAAAGATATCCAAATGTCGTAAAGAAAATTGCTGACGAAGGACATGAACTAGCTAATCATTCTTATAATCATCCTGACTTGACCACTTTACCAGCTGAACAAGTACGCGAACAGATCATTAATACCCAAGTTGCGATTTATGAAGCGTCTGGTGTCTTACCAAAATACGTGCGTCCACCATACGGTAGTGTTAATTATGAAACGGCGGTCGCTATTGGAAAACCAATTATGAATTGGTCAGTTGACTCACTTGACTGGAAAGCTAAAGATAAGAAAAAGATTATCGAAGACGTTAAAACTTCAACACACAATCAAGGGATTATTTTAATGCATGATATTCATGAACAAAGCGCGGAAGCTTTACCTGATATTATTACTGAGTTAAAAAAACAAGGATATCAATTTAAAACTGTCTCGGAGCTAGTCAATCAGTCCGAACCGCTTACGGTTTATTATTCTTCTATGGATCAACGTGAGCTATCTCCTTCATAATAAAATAAAAAAAGCTCGTTACGTTTCGATACGTAACGAGCTTTTTATTATAATCCTAAATAAGGTGCTGGATTCACAAATCCTGACCAATACGGTGTAGACGCCATTCCAAAGTGCAAGTGAACGCCAGTCGAGTTCCCTGTTGTTCCCATCAGCCCAATCACTGTTCCAGCTGAAACAGATTGTCCTGATGACGCCATGATTTGATTTAAATGTAGGTAATAAGTATACATACCATTATCATGTTTAATAATGACATAGTTTCCTGCGCTACCATCAAATCCAGTCATTACAACTGAACCTCCACGTGCAGCAAAAACGCTTTGATTCATACTTCCAGCAAAATCGATACCATCATGATACGTTCCAGCTGTTCCCGTTGGATCAACTCGTGGTCCAAATGGGCTTGTAACGACTAAGCTTGATAACGGTGATTGATAACCATTACCCGTAGACGGTGCTGGGCTTGGAGCTGGTGTAGATTCTGGCGCCGCTGGTTTTGATTGAGGTGCTGATTCTACTACAGTGTTATTTGACACTGGTGTTGTCTCTGGTGCAACACTTGTTTGTTTTTGTGCCTGTGCTTGTTGTGCAGCTAATGCAGCCGCTTGTTTTTCTGCTTCTGCTCGCGCTTGTGCTTCTTTTGCTTGTCGTTCTCTTTCAAGACGCTCAGCTTCGCGTTTACGCGCTTCGGCTTCTTCTTTTTCTTTTAACAACGCCGCTTTTTTAGACTCTTCATTAGTTAAGCTCGCTGCTACTTCTTTTGCTAAAATAGCTTGGTCATAACGTTTTTCAGTTAAAGACTCTTGTTTACGATTTAGCTCAGCTTGCTTTTGATTAACCGTTTCAATCTTTTCTTCGATTTCTGCTTCTTTTTGTTCCAAAGCTTCTTGGTCACGTTTTTGGTCTTCGACGATTTCTTTGTTAACGTTTAAGACTTTCATATAAGCAAGTGATGCTGTCACCGCATCTGAAATATTATCTGCTTCAAAAACAGCGTTAATCAGACTTGATCCGACATCGCTAACCTGTGCAGAACGTGCTTGATCTTTAATACGTTCCGTTCTTTTTTCAATTGCTGCTTCCAACTGAGCAATTTCTTCACGCAATGTGTTGATTTCTTTTTCTAATTTTACTTTTTCAGCTAGTACTTGTGAGATTTCATTTTCTAAATGACTGATTTCACTGTCTAGTTGCTGTAATTCACGTTCAGCTGCTGATTTTTGATTTTTTAATTCTGTTATTTTATTAGTTGATTCATTAATTTTAGTATCAATGTTATCTGCCGCTACTGTTAAAGGAGTTAATGCTGTAATTGACACTGCAGTAAATAACGCGATATATTTCTTCATAGTTAGCTATACCTCTTCTTTTCCTTTTATTCGACACTAACTACTATATCACGTCCACTACTTCACCAAGTTACATTCAGATTACATTTTTTTGTTATTTTTAACACTTTGTAACATCTTGTTTTATATGTCCGTTAAAAACCATTATTTTTAGAAACTTCATTAAACCAATATCCAGACTTTTTAATCGTGCGTTGACCGTTATTTTCTAAATCAACTGAAATAAAACCGTAACGATTTTTATACGCATTCATCCAAGACCAGTTATCCATGCACGTCCACATGTGATAGCCTTTGCACGCACTTCCTTCTTGTATTGCTTGATGAACATATCGCAGATGTTCACTAACAAATTCAATACGGTAATCATCTTCTATCTCGCCTTTTTCATTAATAAAACGTTCTTCGTTTTCCACTCCCATACCGTTTTCAGAAATGTAACAAGGGATGTTTCCATAATGATCTCGTAAGTTAATTAATATATCATAAATACCTTTTTCATAAATTTCCCAACCACGATAGGGATTCATTTTTTTACCAGGCATGTCGTACATATCAAAAAAATCATCCGGCATAGGTGTCTTATCATTCGTCACAGGAGATTCTTTTTTCTTTATACGTCTCGGCTGATAATAATTAATCCCTAATAGGTCGATCGTATTTTCTTTTATCACAGTCAGCTCATCTGCGGTGTAGTCTGGTAATATATCTAATTCTTTAATAATAGATATTAAATCTTGTGGATATTCTCCTTTAATCGCAGGCTCTAAGAAAGAACGATTGAAAAAAGCATCGGCAATAGAAGCTGCTTTCACATCTTCTGGATCTTCTGGATTACGTGGATAGCTCGGGGTTAGATTTAAAATAATCCCGATTTCCCCCTCACAGGATAACTGACGAAAACGTTCAATGGCTTTGGCACTTGCCAACGCTTCATGATAAGCAACTTGCACGGCTTCTTTCATATTAACGTGATTTGGATAGTGAAATTGATATAAATAGCCACCCTCTACAGGAACAATTGGTTCATTATGAGTGAACCATTTCGTCACCTTATCACCAAATAATTTAAAGCAAGTTTCTGCATAATTTGCATAGGCTTCTACGGTTTCTTTATTGAGCCAACCGCCTTTTTCCTGTAAAGCCATAGGCATGTCAAAGTGATATAAGTTAACAAATGGTTCAATATCGTTTGCAAGCAACTCATTGAAATAATCACGATAAAATGCTATTGCTTTTGGATTTGGTTCGCCAGTTCCTTCTGGGAAAAGTCTGCTCCACTGTATCGATGTGCGAAATGTATTATGTCCAGTTTGTTTCATTAATTGGATATCTTCTTTGTAATAGGATAAAACATTGGAAGTTATTTCTGGTCCGACTTGGTTGAAAAATTTTTCTGGTTCTTGTTGATACCAATAATCCCAAATACTATCTCCTTTGCCGTCACCTTCATGTCGACCTTCAGTTTGAGGACCACTTGCCGCAGACCCCCACCAAAAATCTTTCGGAAATTGATACGTTGTCATGTTCATCATCCTTTCTATACGATTATCATAAACCACATTTATAAAAAGAGCAATCTTTCAATAATAAAAGACTAGTCTTTTTATCAACTTGTCTATTCTTTTATTTTTAGCTATACTTTGGAAGAGGTGATTTCATTGACAAAGTACGAACAAATCGCTGATATTATCCGCGAACGAATCAAAAAGAATGAGTATCCTGTTCACTCACAATTACCGAAACAAAGTTTATTAGCGGAAGAATTTTCTGCAAGTAGAGAAACGATTAAAAAAGCGATAGACCTTCTTACGATGGAAGGCCTTGTTTACGCTCAGCGTGGTTCTGGAACGGTCGTTTTAAATCGACCATTTTCTCAAAAAGAAGCATCACCTGCTACAGAGTATTACGGGTTAACGGCGCTTATGGAAAAAGAAGAACGTTCGGTCGATAGTGATATTATTTTATTTGATGTCACATTTCCTAATCAACACATTCAAGAAAAACTACACATCACATCCACTCAAGCCGTTTATCACATCATTCGCTTACGTCGTGTAGATAATCAACCCTACATCTTAGAACATATTTATATGCCCGTTCACTTAGTGCCACATTTAACAGAAGACATTTTAAAACAATCTATTTATGACTATCTGAAAAACGAGTTAGACTTAAAATTTGCAGGTGCCTACCGCATGATTCAAGCAGATAAAAGTGACTCGTTTGATCAAAGCTATCTAAATTGCGAGGTAACCGACCCTATTTTAGAAGTGGAACAAGTTGTCTACTTGAAAAACGGACAATTACTCGAGTATTCTCGCAGCCGCAATCGCTTTGATGTGCGTGGCTATTCTGTCTTAGACTTACAATAAAAACAGTTGGTCTCTAAAAAAGAGAAGGTATAATTTAGGCTCTATAATTTAAAGGACTGATGAATCAAATAAATGATTCATCAGCCCTTTTTTAATTTTCTTAATTTTAGGTATTAAAAAGCATACCGTTCTCCTATATGATTAATTTACTATAAAAACAAACAGGAGACGATATGCTCATTTCAAACGATATCAATCTTTGCTCAAGTTAAACGATTAGTCACAGATATGAATGTGGGTTACTTCCACTTCACCAGTAATGTCTTCCTGTCAGCAAAGGTTTATATCGATTGCTTTTATGTGAGCTCATTTTGCATTATCAAGTCTCTTTGCCAAGGAGCTGTTTTAGATATTATTTTTCATATCAACTCTAGCAATGGTTTTTCCTGTGAAATAATTTTCAGATATTTGTTTTTTAACCACACCATGTTCAATCTGGTAAATATTATATCCATACTTTTGTTCAAATCTTACCCAACCATCTCCCTCGTCTTCTCCCACAAATGACATTCCATTCACCGTAAAATAAGGAATTCCGTGAATATCTCCATTAAAAATATGATGAGTATGACCATTAACAAAAGAAGAAATGGAGTATCCTCTAATTAGATTTATTAATCTGTTCGATTCTGGTAAAACAGGAGTACTACTTTGTTTTTTTAGTATATGGTGGTGTGTCATTAATATAACTGGTTTATCTTTGCACGTATTTAATTGTTTTTCTAACCAATTAAACTGGTCATCTGACATACTTCCATCAGCTAAACCATATACCGAACTATCAAATGAAATCAAATAAAAATCTTCAAATGTTTCGACTAGATTATAAGGGTCATTAGAGGGCGTTTTGTCTAGCCAACCTTTATAAAAATTTTCTTTAATATCATGATTGCCTAGTGTCACAATAATTTTTATATCCGGAACTTGCTCTTTAAACCATTTTTTTAAGTAGACATAGTCTTCAACACTACCATCTTCTGTTAGATCCCCACTAATTAGCAACAAGTCAATTTGTCGCTTTTTTTCCGCTTCTTTTAAACATTTTTCTAAATGAATAAGCGGATTATCCATTTTATAAATCATCCCTTTATATCTTGTTGAATCCATCTTATCATTTTGACAATAATGTATATCTGAAATATGTAGTATATTCATCTATCTCAATTTCCTTCTTATCATTCCTGTCATTAAATCTAATGTAAATACAGTTAAAATAACACCTAACAAAATAATACTTACCTTTTCCCAACTACGTGTTTGGATTGCAAAAATGAGTGGCGCCCCGACTCCACCAGCTCCAACCAATCCTAAAGTAGCTGCACTTCGAACAGCTATTTCAAAGTGATTTAAAGAAAGTGAGCTGTAGATTGCTATCAAGGTTGGTATTCTAACAAAAAATAGAGTTTGCCAAAAGTTAGCTCCTATTGCTTCGGCTTCTTCGATTAATTTTTCATCCATCGCTTCTAATTCTTCAGTGTACAACTTACCTAACATACCAATATGATGAACACCAATAGCCATAACTCCAGCAAATGGTCCTGGTCCCACAACTTTAACGAAGATAATCGCAAAAACCAGCTCTGGAAATGCTCTTAAAATATTTAAAATAAATTTACCTACAAATGGTACAACTCCAAAATTTTTCCACAGGTTAAAAGCACTTAATAAAGTAAATGGGATAGCCAGTATAGTCCCAATTGTTGTTCCTAAAAAAGCAATACCCATTGTTAAAAAAAGCAAGCTAATTAAATCTTCTCCACTACCATCATAGACAAAAGACCAATCTGGGTGACTAAGTCCTTTTAAAACATCTAAGCCCATTGATAATGAAAAAGTACTTAAACCTGAATAGTCAATACTTATTGCTGAATAAGCTAGAAGGACTCCTAAAACACTTAGAAAGAAAACTGTTTTTTTACTTATCTCGTTAATCATCATGCCAGTGTTCTCCTCACTTTTCCACTTATTTTATCAACAATTACAACAGATACTAAGATAGTTAAGATAATAATCGAAACTCTTTCGTACATCATTAAAGCCATAGAAGAATTTAATATAACACCAATGCCACCTGCTCCTAAATAACCAAGCACAGTTGAAGCTCTAACATTGACTTCAAAGGCGTAAAAAGCGTAACTAGCAAACTGGCTGAAAACTTGAGGTGCAATTGCCCAAACTGCCATTTGTGTTCTTGTTGATCCGACTGCAAGTTGAGCTTCTATTGGTTCAAAATCAATCGTTTCAATAGCTTGAAACAGTAATTGAGAAACCATTCCAAATGTGAATATAGTAATGGTTATGACACCAGTTGCTTCACCTATGCCAAAAACAGCTACTAAAAGAGCTGCTAGTAAAAGAGTTGGTATAGTTCTAATAATTCCTAAAATAGATCTAAAAACAACAGAGATGTATTTGTTTCCTGTAACAACTGGAGTGGCTAAAAAACTAATAGGGACTGCTACTAATAATCCTAGAAAAGTTCCTAATAAAGACATTTGTAAAGTCTTTATTAGAGGAACAATTAATTTAGAAAAGTAGGCGAAATCTGGGTGGATTAATCGTGATAAGAAAACAACAATTTGATTTGAATTCGTAAAGACTTGTTTAAAATCGGCATTTGTTATGATCCGACTGAATTGAAATAATAATAGTAATACAATAATTGTTATTAGATTTTTATGCCATTTAAAGTGAACTGTATCTTTAATTTTCACTGATATCCCCTTGCCTTTCATCAAAGATACTTTGTCCATATATTTTTTCGAGTCGCTCATCTGTCAACTCACTTGGCACGCCATCAAAAACAATTTCACCGGCTTTTAAGGCTATTATGCGAGTAGAATAATCTCTAGCAAGTGAAATTGAGTGTAAATTGATTAAAATAGTTTTATTTAAAGTCTGATTGATTTCTTTCAAATCATCCATCACTTTTTGTGTTGTGATAGGATCTAGTGATGAAACAGGTTCATCAGCCAAAATCAATGGTGCTTGCTGAACTAATGCTCTTGCAATCAGCACACGCTGTTGTTGTCCACCACTTAATTCATCACTTCTTGCATGCAATTTATCTAACAGACCAACATTTGTTAAAGCATTAACAGTTCGCTCATAATCTTCTTTTGTAAATAAACCCAAAATACTTTTAAGTGTACCGTAATAACCTAAACGACCTGATAAGACATTTTTTTGGACGGTACTTCTTTTAATCAGATTAAAATGTTGTGAAATCAAGCCGATTTCTCGTCTTATTTCTCGCAATTCTTTTTTACTCGCACACGTAATCGAACGATTGTTTACTTTAATCTCACCTGTTGTAATAGACTCTAAACGATTAACAGCACGCAGTAAGGTGCTTTTCCCAGCTCCACTTAATCCAATAATAGATACAAATTCTCCTTTATTAATTCTCAAATTAATATTTCGAAGTCCTTTTACTCCATTAGGATAGGTTTTTGAGACATTTTCAAAAACAATCATTTTATCACCCATTTCTTTATATAAAGAGCCATGAACGAAAAAGTGTCCGTGGCTCTTTGTTTAGTCTTTTTATTCTGATGCTTTTTCTATGTATTCATGAATCGTGTCATAAGCTGATTCAGCTGATTCTTCATATCCTTTATGGCTCCACAAAGTCATTGCTTCAGCACCTTTTTCGTCATCTTTCATTTTTAAGAACGCTTCTTTAACTTGTTCTTTTAATTTGGCATCCATTGATGGCTGTACAGCTATAGCATCATTTGGAATATCTCCTTCAGTTAAGTATAAAACACGTAATTCTTTAAACAAATCTTTATCCACAAATGCTGAAGCAAAAACATTTCTTGCTCCCTCAAATACAAACGCTGCATCCATTTGACCGTTTAAAACTGCTGTTATTTCACTCGGAATATCATTAACTGTTGTTAAAGTTGATTCTATTGTCGGGTCAACACCAGCGTGTCTCATTTCAGCTACTGGATAAATATAACCACTCGCGGAATTTGGACTTAGTGTCGCAATTTTTTTGCCTTTTAAGTCTTCCAATTCCATAATATCACTATCTGCTTTAACTAAAACTTCACCTTTAAATGTATTGGTTAACTTACCATCGATTGGTAAACCTGTTTCTAAATCCATATCTCCAATTTGAGAAGTAAGAAGAGCTTCTGCAGCGTTTATGTCTCTTGCTTGTACATAAGCTGCTGGTGGCATAATCCCAATATCAACTTGACCAGACGCCATTGCTTCTACAATGGTTGAATAATCTGTTGCTAAGGTTACTGTCACTTCTTTGTCTAACGCTTTTGATAAATACTCAGCAAAGGGTTTGGCTTTAGCTTCCATTGAACCATCATTATTTGTTGGTACAAATTGAACGGCTAGGCTTTCTTTTTTAGTACTTTCAGTATCCTTCTTGTTAGTTTCTACCCCACAACTAGCTAATAAACCAACTGTTAATAGACTTAGTGCTACTATTGCTAATTTTTTAAAACTCATTTTCTCCTCCTATGGAAATATCGTTATGTTACATTTACAGAATAACAAGATTTCTCTTTTTTTAAAATGACATACGTCACATTTATTGCAGTTTTACCTAGGTTTTACATTCATTTTACATATAGTTTACATACAAAACTATGAAGCATTTATCGAGTCAGTTTTATTAGAATTATAAGAAGTACTTATTGATGAAACGCATGTTAAATTCCTAGTGAATTATTGGAGTTCAGTACTGCTGTATTGTTCTTTTTTCTACTACCCGGAAATCTATAGCGAATAATAAAAACACTCACTTGTGAGTGAATAGGACAATATGTTAGTCGTATGGTTCGGATTGTACCTAAATCTATTCTGAGCTATAATAAATTTAATTCTAAAAGATAGGAGGTTTGAAAACTAATGAAAATAATTTCAGATCCCTTACGTTTAAAAAACTATATTGAAACCTGTAGCTTACAATCGTATTTAGATAATGATTTAATCCCTATTTCTAACCTTCACACCTTTGAAAAAAACGAAGCTCTTATTCATCTAGACAATCCTTCTAACTATTTATACTTTTTAGTTGAAGGTACTGTCAGGGTTTATTCTTCTGATACTCAACAGATTGTTATCAACCGCAGTAAGCCGGTCTCATTAATCGGTGAAGCCTCTTCATTATGGGAGTTAACACCAAAAAGTAATGTCATCGCTGAAACAAAGTGTATCTGTGTTGGGATTAATCTAAAAAAGTATCGTTCTCTTTTACAACATGATATTAGTTTTTTACAAAATGTCTGCCAGATTCTTAGTTATCGTTTAAATTCTAACATTACATTGGCAAATTCTTTAACTGAACCTGTCGAAACAAGATTAGCCAAATTTATTTTAGAAAACGCATCTAATCAGGTTTTTTCTTTCAAATTAACAACGTGTTCGGTGATTTTAAATGTTAGTTATAGACACCTTCTTAGAACCATTAATAATTTTAAAGAAGAAGGTCTTTTAGAAAAGCAAAAGAATCACTTACTTATTAAAAACGAAAAAAGGCTAAGAGAAATTGCTGAAAATATATCATCTATCAAAAAGAATGACTCTATAGTTTAAAAGGACTGATGAATATAAAAATGATCCATCAGTCCTTTTATTTTTTATTAACAGATTACGATTGAATTAAAGTAAATAAGTAGAACCATTCCTAGATTTTTAAAATCATTTCTTTAAAATTCTATCAACCTCTCGTGTACATCTATGAAGAATTAAGATAATAGTAGTTATCAAAAAAGAACCTAGTATATTCTTATCTATAAAAATTTATTTTATAATAATATATCGCTTATATTAGCACCGTGCTTCATTTAAAAATCCTCAAATCTTTTTATATTATTTACCATCCCCCCTGGTTTAACATGAATCCATTATCACTCTTATTTCAATAACTATCTAATATTACATACCTTATATTATTAGCTGACTGGATGAATCACGTCAACAAATTCAAAGCGTCCTGCTTCATAAGTGAATTTTAAAATGCAACAATTGGTAAATTGAATCTGTGCCACTTTTTCCCATTCTAACCACTGTTGCGTAAACATAAAGACAGCACCACCATGACTAACGGCTAAAACCTCTTGATGGTGTGAGCGATTCATCACTTCTGTCAAACACGCCGTCATTCTAGCTTGGACTTGCAAATCCGATTCGCCACCATAATCTAAAAAATAGTCACCGTAAGAGTGGCGTGTTTCATCACGTGGCGGATTCAAATCTTCACTCTCTCCCTCAAACAAACCAAAGTTCCACTCTTTTAACCCTTTTAAGCGCTCATAGGATTGGTTATTGGTGACAATTTCAGCTGTGTCACACGCACGTTCTTGTGTCGAACTATAAACGTAATCAAATTGAATTCCTTGTGCTTTAAAGTAATCGCTCGCAGCTTGCGCCTGTTCTCTCCCTAGTTGCGTTAAGGGTGAATCACACGCGCCTTGAATTTTTCTCCGTTGATTAAAGAGTGTCTGTCCGTGTCGCATTAAATATAATACTTGCGTCATACTATTACTCCTTTCCTTCATAACGAGTTAAATTTTGTTTCGTCAAATCAATCTTATAGGCGACATAGTCTATAGATTCTTGTAATTTTTTTAAACGTTGTTGCGACTGCTCATAATGCGCTTCTAGTAATTCTAATCGTTGCAAAAGTGTCGCATCTCCTTCACGAAACCAAGTTTGGTATTGCTTGATCTCAGCTAATGTCAAACCCGATGTTTTCATACATTGAATGAAAGTCAAATGTTCTAAACTATTTTCATCATAGACGCGCTGACCGCTAATTTTAGGGACAGGTGGAATCAGTCCAATTTTTTCATAATAACGTAGCGTGTCCGCACTCATGTCATACTGTTCGCTGACTTCGCTAATCTTCATTTCATCACATCTTTCTTTCTATTTACTTGATTGTAACACTTGGAGTTGACTCTAGGTCAAGACTAAAAAAAAGTGCCTTAAACAAGACACTTTTTTAGCTATTCTATTTCCAATTCTTTTAATTCCCACACAATTTTGTCATCTTTTTGAGGAAAATACTCATTTGCTCCAACATCAGGCATTTCACCGTTGACTTCATACAGCCAGTATTTATCCGCTTGACTATCACTCTTATGTCCATCGATTTCCATAATCATGCCGTTTTCTTCACCAATATCATGTTGTTCTGACATTAGTGACATGAGACTTTCTCCTTCTTTGATAACTAAAGTTTCATTTGAAAATGTTTCCCCATCTTCTTTCAACTCCAGTGTAAATTCCGCTTGACTCACTTCTGAAACTGCTGTTTGCTTACTTTCCTCTGAAGTTTGACTAGCTGGTGTGCAAGCTACTAGCACCAACGATGTTACGCAAGTCATCCCGACTACTAACCATTTCTTTTTCATCTCAACACGTCCTTTTTATTTTTCAATTAGCTCGTCACGTATGTATATGAAACGTTCGGCTAACGGTTTTTGTAATACTTTTAAAAATATAATGTTACTGATACTATACTTTATTGTAAATGGTAACGCCTGTCCTATCAATATAAAATAACGATAAAAAGAAAAATAACCGTCAATGGATAGTGTCGTCCATATATCCATTAGTAAAGAATAACCGACGCCCGAAAAGACTGCTAGTAGGCTCAAACAAAGAAAAGATTGCTTGACAAGCTTCGCAACAAAAGGTTGTCCCGCTAATCCACCAATGATAAGCATGGCTAACATTTGAAATGGCGTCCAAGGTCCCTGTGTAAAGAAGAAATTTGAAACAAAAGGTAACATTAATCCGACTATCATACCTTCTTTTCGACCTAAATATAAACTCGTTAATATCACTATCGCTGACATAGGATTAACACCCGGTATAAAGAAAAAGATTAAACGTCCGATTGTTCCCATCGCAATCATCATCGCCATGACGACTAATTGATTCAATGACAAGAAACGCTGTTCGAACTCTTTTATTACAATATATAGCGTGGTCAATACCCCTAAGTAAAACCCATATGCTGCATAAGTTTGACTTAAACTATAAGCGCCGAATAACAGCCCTACATAGATACCCCATTTTAAATACTTCTTCATAAATTTTGCCCCTGTGTTTCTAACTGCTCGGGGACGACTACCTCGTCGGCATAGTCACGCAATAATGACGCAATCGGCGTTCGATAAAAATAATGCTTCGAAAAGAAAGTGACTGGATTTTCTTTTTGTGTTAATTTTCCATGAAACATCATACAACAACTGCTACCATATAGCGCCGCAAACTCACGGTCATGCGTTGCGATAACAATCGTCACTCCTTCACTCGATAACTGGCGTAATATTTGACCAAGACGGTGTTTTTCATGTTCATCCAAATGTTGTGTGGGTTCGTCTAGTAGAAGCAATTTAGGTTGGCTTAACATTAATTTCCCCAGTGCAATCAACTGTTGCTGTCCAGCACTTAGTTGATAATACGGTCGGCTCATCATCGTATTTAACTTTAATTTAGTCACAACCTCTTGAATTTTCGCTGAAATCATCTCGGCAGAAACGCCTAAACTATTCAAATATTGCCGATACTCAGCGTCTGCATTGGTTTCAGTTAAAATATATAACGCATGTTGTGGTAACCATTTGACAAAATGACGCCATTCGCGTTTTTTAAAAGCTGGACTAGACAGACTTCCTTGATAGAGCGGTAGCTGACGAGCTAGCAATTTCAAAAGAGTCGTTTTTCCGACACCATTCGCTCCTAATAACATCAAGCGCTCACCTGTTTCAATCGTTAACTCTGCTTGGTTTAAAATCATCTCGCCTGTTCGTTCATAACGAAATATAGCGTCCTTCAACTGTATCAGAACAGGATGACCTGTTTCAAAGTCTTGTTGATAGGGGTGCGAACATCCTTCAACTACCACTGAATCTCTCTCTAGCCAGTGGCGTGTTTCTTTGAGCGAAAGTTCTCCTATTTCTTCGTATCTTAATCGTCGAGCCATAGTTAAAGGAATCGGTAACTGAAAGGCTGCGTCTGACGAAGAGTGATATACGGATTTTATAAATTCTTGACGATTTAAATAAACGGTTTTCTCGTTTTCTTTTAACCAGATAAACGCATCGCTTTTAGCCATTACTTGGGAGATATCATGTGTACTCATTATAATCGTCAGCGACGTGACTGCCTGTATCTCACTTAATAAATCTAAATAACGGCGACGTATAATGTCATCAAGATACGTTAAAGGATTATCTAATATAAGGACGTCTGGTCGTGTTATCAAGCAGGCCATCAGTTGAACTAATTGTTTTTGTCCAGCAGATAGCGACGAGAGCGAACGAGATAGCCAAGACGAAATGCCCATAAAGTGAACCATTTCTCCGACACGCCAATCAATTTCACTGGCTGATAGACCTAGATTTTCTAAAGGAAAGACTAACTCACTCCACACATCTTCTGTCACAAACTGTCCGTCTGGATTTTCAGGAAGATACGCGATCACTAAATCCTCGTCCGCTGTTATCCGACCTGACAAATCACCTTTAGGCTGACGATTTCTTTTCAACAAGCGTAACAAGGTTGTCTTCCCCACTCCTACCGCTCCTACCACGGTAGTCCACGTGTTTTTCTCGATTGCAGCGTCTAGCTGGCTCACTAATTTTGTCTTGGATTCTTTATACTGAAACGAGAGAGTTTCAATGTGAATAATTGCCATTTTAAACGCTCCTTTCCTAAGGTTAAAAGTGGAAGTGACACATACAGTGTGGCAAACGCTAACCAATAGACTTGCGCCATACTAAACCGTCGAAGGATGATAGCCCACGTGAGTTTAGGATAATAATAAAAAGTCATCACACCTTGACGCGCACCATAGCTCAGTGCTACCACTATCATAATTAATAAGCCTAATTCAGCGTATTCCTGAAAACGCCAGCGATAAGTCGTATAAGGTCGTCGCTTTTGAAAATCTAAACATTTTTCCTCTAAAGCATTAGCCAAACCTAGGCTTTCTGCAAAACCTACATCCCAAACTTTCAACCATTTTTGCTGATAGGGATAGAGTCGCGCTTTAAAAGACCGTGGTGGTCGGTTACTAGCACCCAAACCATCTAATGCGTATTGAATCTCGATGAGTAGTGCATTAAATCGATGAACTAGTCGGAGGCTTAGCGTTAATAAAAAAGAAAACATTGGTAATCGTTTGCCAAAAAGAAACACAATATCACGACTGCTTAACGCTTGGCTGAATAGATAAAACCAATTTAACATGGCTGCCATCATCACACCAAAAAACAGTCCGTAAAGCGCAGCTTCTAGCGATAATGGGAAAGAAATACTGTGATGACCGATATGAACAGTCGGTCGCCAAAGAACTGTCAAACCTTGACGAATGAATAGAAAATTACTTAAGCTACTCACGATAATCAATCCTAGTTGCCATTGACATAGTTTTTTTAAATGATCTCGATCATGGTTTGTCACTTTTATTAATAACAAACTTACCAACCAAGCGACTAAACGCCAAACGGGATGCGTGATTGTCATCAAAAGACTCAACACGGTGAGGTAAAAAGATAATATAATAAAAGGATGTCTATTCATCACACCTCTCTCCTTCTTTTTCATGCTCTTATTACTTTATCATAGTTTCGATTATTTTCGATAAATGAAAAATATTTTATCTGTGTTTACATGCTAAAAAATTAAATCGCTTGCATTCTTTTAAGAAAAGGTTTACACTTATCTCGACTTGTATATACAAGTAATAAAATTTTGGAGGAATTAAAATGGGAAAATTTAAAAACGATGCACAGCAGTTGCTCGATTTAGTTGGAGGGACAGAAAATATTTCAGCGGTAACACACTGTGTGACACGTATGCGCTTTGTCTTAGAAGATCCAAGCATTGCCAACGAGCAAGCAATAGAAAAAATTCCAGCTGTTAAAGGGACATTTACTCAAGCGGGCCAGTTTCAAGTCATTATTGGAAATGATGTTGCAGAGTTTTACAATGATTTTATAGCACTTTCAGGTAAAGACGGCGTATCAAAAGATGCGGCTAAAGTGGCAGCAAAGAAAAATATGAATCCACTACAACGTGCTATGGCGGTTTTAGCAGAAATTTTTAGTCCGCTTATTCCTGCCCTTGTCGTTGGAGGGTTAATCTTAGGGTTTAGAAATATTCTAGAAGGCGTTCCCTTTGAAGCTTTAAACAATCAAACGATTGTCGATGTCTATCCTTTCTGGAGTGGTGTCAATGCTTTCTTATGGCTACCAGGTGAAGCGATTTTCCATTTCTTACCAGTCGGAATTACTTGGAGTATCGCTAAAAAAATGGGAACGACACAAATTTTAGGAATCGTTCTCGGGATTACCTTAGTATCACCTCAATTATTAAATGCGTATGGCGTTTCAGGAGCTGCCGCAGGTGATATTCCACAATGGGATTTCGGTGCTTTTCAAATTGATATGATTGGATATCAAGCGCAAGTAATTCCAGCAATGCTTGCCGGCTTCGTCTTAGCTTACTTGGAAATCTGGCTGCGAAAAGTTATTCCAAACGCTGTTTCAATGATTCTAGTGCCATTCTTTGCTCTTATTCCTGCTATTATGGCAGCACACGTAATTCTTGGACCAATTGGTTGGAAGATTGGATCATTTATTTCTTCTATTGTTAACGCTGGTTTAGAAAGTACGTTCAATTGGTTATTCGGTGCTATTTTTGGTTTCCTATATGCACCACTGGTTATCACTGGTTTACACCATATGAGTAATGCCATTGATTTACAATTGATTGCAGACTTTGGCGGTACTAATCTTTGGCCGATGATTGCTCTTTCTAACATCGCACAAGGTTCTGCTATTCTAGGAATCATCTACTTACATTGGGGTAACAAGGAAGAAGAACAAGTATCCATTCCCGCAATGATTTCTGCTTATCTCGGTGTTACCGAACCTGCAATGTTTGGGATTAATTTAAAATATGTTTATCCTTTCGTCGCAGCTATGATTGGTTCATCTGTCGCGGGCTTAGTCGCAACGCTTACGAAAGTAACCGCTAACTCGATCGGTGTCGGTGGCTTACCGGGAATTATTTCTATTCAACCTCAATCTGTTATATGGTTCGCTCTATGTATGGTCATTGTGATTGTTGTACCATTCCTATTAACTATTTTATTTAACAAGAAAAATTTATTTACTAAAACAGCACACTAATATAAAGGAGTTTTAATGTGACTTTAGATTTTAAACAAAAAGTAATTTATCAAATCTATCCAAAATCTTTTCGCGACAGTGACGGCGACGGGATTGGTGATTTACGTGGTATTATAGAAAAAATACCGTATTTAAACGAATTAGGAATCGATATGATTTGGTTAAATCCGATTTTCCCGTCACCTCAAAAAGATAATGGATATGACGTATCTGATTACTGTAAGATTGACCCCCTATTTGGCACAATGGCTGATTTTGAAGAGTTAGTCGCAAAGCTAAAGGCAGTCAATATTGATATCATGTTTGATATGGTCTTTAATCACACGTCGACAGAGCATGAATGGTTTCAAAAAGCGTTAGCGGGCGTTCCAGAATACCAAGATTTTTATATTCGTCATCCTTTAAAAACTGACGGTTCCTTGCCAACTAATTGGGAATCAAAATTCTCAGGGCCAGTCTGGGCACCTTTTGGCGATACTGGTGATTATTACTTACATCTCTTTGACCCGTCACAAGCCGACTTAAATTGGCGTCACGAATCTGTACGCAAAAAACTTTATGACGTCGTTAATTTTTGGTTAGACAAAGGCGTTAAAGGTTTTCGTTTTGATGTTATTAATCTTATAGGAAAAGATAAAGAGCTACGTGATGCTCTTCCTGGCGAAAATGATAAATTGCTTTACACCGATCGACCAATCGTTCATGATTATCTACATGAAATGAATCAAGCTTCATTTGGTCAACATGACGGCATTATCACGGTAGGGGAAATGTCCTCCACGACAGTCGACCAAGGGATTCTCTATTCACAACCAGACCGCCAAGAGCTTTCAATGGTCTTTAGTTTTCATCATCTAAAAGTAGATTATGAAAATGGAGAAAAATGGACGGATATGCCTTATGACTTTATGGCATTAAAACAGATTTTACATGAATGGCAAAAAGGAATGAACGACGGTAACGGCTGGAATGCACTTTTTTGGAATAATCACGACCAACCACGCGCGCTAAATCGTTTTGGCGATACTGGGCGCTATCGTGAAAAGTCAGCTAAGATGTTAGCAGCGAGTATGCACTTATTGCGCGGTACTCCTTACATTTATCAAGGTGAAGAAATCGGAATGATTAATCCAGAATTTGATTCGCTAGAAGACTATCAAGATGTTGAGTCCCACAATGCCTATCAGCAATTACGCGATGACGGACTTTCTGAGGAAAAAGCTTTACGAATGCTACGTGCTAAATCACGTGATAATGGGCGGACACCAATGCAGTGGAATGGTGGAAAACATGCAGGTTTCTCTAACGAAAAACCTTGGCTAAGTGTAGGAAAAAGTGCTGAAAGCATTCACGTTGAGCAGTCTTTAAACGAACCTGACTCAGTCTTTTATTTCTATCAACAATTAATACAATTACGTAAAGATTATCGTGTGATTTCACACGGCTCCTATGAAGCTTATCAGTTAGAGCATCCGGAAATTATGGCCTATGAACGCACTTATGAGTCTGAACGCCTTCTTGTGCTTAATAACTATCAAGATGTAGAAGCGACTATTACATTGCCTGATGATTATCTGAATGACCATACAACGTGGCTCATTGGAAATGGTACAAAACGACCACTTACAAAAGAGATGACACTAGAACCTTATGAAACACTAGCACTTTATCTCGCTTAACAGAAACAGCTCACTTCCTTTTTGACAAAAGGCGTGAGCTGTTTTCTACTATTATATGGTGATAAACGACTATACATTTCGACGACGTGCAAATTCTACAAATTTAAATCGGTCTAGGCGATGTCTTGACTCTGTGTGTTGAAACAGACGCGTATCATCTAGATAGACATCACTTCGAACAACGACGACAAAAGGCTCTTGCAACTGCATTAACTCTTTATCCTCCGTTGTAGCCGGCTCTACCGTAATCGTTTTTTTAGCGTAACTTATATCTAAATGATGTACTCCTTCAAGATAGGCATAAATAGAGTCTTCTGCTACTTCTGTTGGAATGTGTGGGACAATCGCAGGATCAAAATAATCTTTATCTAAAATTAAGACCTCACCATTCACTAAGCGTTCTCTTAAAATATACTGAACTTCTGCCACCTCAGGCATATCACTTTCTTCTCTTAACACATCTGGAAAAGAAAGATAGTCGTTCACTATTACTTTTGTGTTTCCTTTAATCCCTTGTGAGCGTTCAAGTTCTTTATAACTTGTTAATCCAGAAACAGGAAATTGATATTGACCAGTCGGTAAGACGATAGACCCTTTCCCTTGCTGTTTTTGAATATAACCGTGTTCTAATAAGAGATTCAAGGCTTTACGAACTGTTTCTCTGGAAACATCATACGTTTTGGTCAGTTCATTTTCACTAGGAAGTAAGTCTCCTTCTTGATAAATTCCCTGTCTTATTTTTTCTTCTAAGTCTTTAAAAATTAAATTAAATTTATTCATAACCCCAACCTCATCCTCTTTTTTTCCTCTCTATCGTACCATACTATTAAGGTTCCTTAAAATTTTAAAAAAGTGGTCGAATTGGTTGCATCATAGATAAAAAAAATCTATAATGATTTGTGACCTATTATTAATGGAGTGATTTAAATGAAATTAACTAATGCGACCGAACAAGCCGTCGCGATTGTCGCCATACTTGCGACACAATCGCATGAGACTCTTGTCTCATCTGAAACAATTTATCGTAAACTATCTGTTTCACAGTCTTACATAAAAAAACTATTACGGAAATTAGTCGTAGCGGAAATTGTCTCTAGCGTTTCAGGAAACAGTGGTGGTTTCCAATTGAACAAGGCATTACACGATATCTCGCTTTATGATGTCGTGAAAGCTATTGAAGGACCGTTTCATTCTTTCCCAGATATTGGGGTACTCAAACAGGCGTTTGCTGAATTTGATGAAGAAGCACAAAACGGCCACTATGTTATCGCTAATTTTTTTACACAAGCTGATGAGTCTTGGAAAAACTCTTTAGCAAACATATCCGTAGCAGACGTTTTTACAAAAGTTTTTCAAGGTTATGAAACCTTTCCAGTGCATGATTGGAACTTAGAACATTGATAAGGAGTGAGTGCTATGAAGCAAAAATTTAAAAACGTCTTCGAACTATATAAGTTAGATTGGCGACGTATTTATGATAACAAATTAACTTTTTTACTAATTATCGCCTTGATGATTATCCCATCACTTTACGCATGGTTTAACATTGCGGCACTATGGGATCCCTACTCAAATACAAAAGATATCGCGATTGCTGTTTATTCGGACGATGAAACTGCCGAAGTACTAGGTCAAACAGTCAATATTGGGGATAAAATTATCGATGGCTTGAAAGATAATGATAAGGTAGGTTGGCAATTCGTTAAGTCTAAATCTGAGCTAGATAAAGGCGTTCAAAGCGGAAAATATTACGGAGGAATTTACCTACCGAAAGATTTCTCTGAAAACCTCGTCAGCTTTGTCAGCGGAGATATTCAAAAGCCTAAAATTGAATACTCCGTCAACCAAAAAATCAACGCCATTGCACCTAAGATTACAGATAAAGGGGCAGCTGGTATCAAAGACACCATCTCAACAGAGTTTGTCGCAACAGTCAGTGATACGTTATTAAAAGTATTCAATGACATCGGGTACGATTTAGATAGTAACCTTGTGACTATTAACAAAATTAGCAGCAAAATTTTAACATTAGATGACAATCTTGATAATATTGACGGCTATGCTCAAAAGGTCGTACAACTCAACCAAGATTTCCCTGAATATAAGAAGAAAATTGATAAAGCACATGAAGTGATGGATTACATTCCAGAAGTTGATAAACTCGGTGGGAAAATCGTAGAGTTAAATGACAAAATGCCAGAGATTAAAAAACAAGGGAAAATCGTCTATGACTTGCAAGACAAAATTCCAGAAATACAAGACGCAGGCCGACAAATTGCTATGGTCGATGAAGATTTTGAGCAAGTGGAAGAAGGTATGAACAAAGCAATTACTGAAGCTAAAAACAGCCTTGTTATAATTGATAATCTGATAAAAATCATGCCTAAGGTAGCTCAATTAACAAAAGATTCCAACCAATTACTGCAAGATTTGAACAAGCAAGCGGAAAACTGGCCAACAGAATTTGATGAAATTGCCAATACCGTTCAGACAACTGGTACTCTTATTATCAATACATTAGATAGTGTTATTAAAGAACTAGAAGATTTACAAGATATTAAAATTATTGAACAAAATAAAGATGAAATTGCCAATGTCCTTTCTTCAATCGCTAATGTATTAAGTAAACAAGCTAAGTTGATTGATACAAATGCAAACATTTTAGAAGCTTTGAGTCATATTATCAATACAGATAAATTTGATGCTAAGATTCAGGATTTAAGAAATAAAAGCAATCGTTTAAAATCAATAGCTACTGATTTAACTAATACCGCTAATGGTATTAGAGATGGTTCTATCACTGATCCTGATTTCACACCGTATATCAATGCCATAAAAGATGTAAGAAATACTGTGGAAAAAATCATAAGTCCTGAATTAATCAGTACTTTAAAGAAAGACTTACAAGCAGTTATTAACATTATTAATGAGGGACAATCTATCACAGGTGAAATAATTGATGAAAACATTATTGATAATATTTCTTCTTTACTAAGTAATACGAAAGTCCTTGTAGAAGAGACGATTCCTGTACTCGAAAAATACCAAAAAGAATTACCTGCTATCAAGAAAGAAATTCATGATGCCAATCTCATGTTAAATGGCAACATGGACAAAATCGTTAATGGCATTAATAAAGCCGTCGCTATGTATGAAAATGACTTACCTGAAGCGGAAAAGAAACTAGCCTTAGCAGCTAATTTTGTTAAAAATGACTGGCCAGGCGTCAAAAAAGATTTAAACAAAACGATGAAGTTGGTGGATGAAAAAGTCCCAGAAGTTGAAAAAGCTTTAGCTTCAGCCACGACGTTAATCCAAAATGATTGGCCTAATATCAAGAGCGGTATTCATAAAGCAGCAGGCTTTATCCGCGAGGGTCAAAAAGATGTCGATTTAGCAGAATTAATCAAACTTCTTAAATCCGATGCTCAATCAGAAAGTGATTTTATCGCCAATCCGGTCATGATTAATCAACACGATGTCTACCCAGTACCAAATAACGGTTCTGCCAGCGCACCTTTCTATACAGCGCTATGTTTATGGGTCGGTGCTGTACTATTTTCAAGTATCGCAACAACCGATTTCCATTTATCAAAAGATGACCAAAAACGTTACAGCAAACGTCAACAGTTTTTAGCTCGTATGCTTACATTCCAAACTGTTGCCTTTTTCCAAGCATTGATTGTAGCATGTGGAAACTTGTGGTTATTAGGTACGTATGCATTTAACCCTGTGTATAATGTATTGTTCGCATTATTTATCGCATTTGTCTTTATGATGATGGTTTATGTACTTGTCGCCTTGCTTGGCAACTTAGGTAAAGGGGCAGCCGTCATTATTCTCGTGCTTTCAATTTCCGGTGGTGGTGGTAACTATCCAATTGAAATGTCTGGTAAATTCTTCCAGTTCATTCATCCGTTTCTACCATTTACCCATGCCGTTAACTTACTACGTGAATCAGTCGGAGGCATCTATTGGCCAAACACGATTAAAGCCATGGTTATTTTACTCATTTTCGGTATTGCCTTCTTCTTACTAGGTGTCTTATTCTTCCCTGAAGTAAGAGGCTTTACGAAAAAACTAAATGAAAAATTACAAGAAGGTCATATCCTTCACTAACAAAAAAAGTTATTCCAAAATTGGAATAACTTTTTTTATTATGGGCGAATGTAAGCATAGCCTTCCTGTTGCTTTTCTGCTAATGCGACAACTCCTGCCGGTACGACTTCGTGCGTAATGGTCTTTAAATTAGCATGTTCGAGTAAAGCATGTCCTTTTAAAGCGTTACGGCAAAGTAATAACGCCACACGCGATTCATCTAAAACAGCCTTGACTTTGTCGACAGTCTCTTTACTCTCTAAAAAGCGTACTGCCGGTCCATTCGCTAAAATCAGAATATGATATGTCGCTGCTCGTGATGTCATCTCATTAGCAAAGTTTTGGACGTTAGCCAGAACTAATGGCCATTTCTCTTGCTCATCAATATGGAATATGACGTTCATCTATACTCACTCCTTTTTAAATATCGGCTTCTGTAAAGGTAATTTCATTTTCTTTTAGTGAGGCAATACGTGCAAGTGATACCACAGGGAATGGATATTTTTCTAATAGTGAGCGACCGTCTTGGAACGACTTTTCTATCACAATTCCTAAACCAGCGATTGATGCACCGGCTTGTTGACATACTTCGATTAATCCTTCTGCTGCCTGTCCATTCGCTAAGAAATCATCTATTAACAATGCATGGTCATCGGCTGTTAAAAATTTATTAGAAACTGACACTTGAAAGGTCGTTTGTTTTGTAAATGAATAAACCGAGCTAGTCAATAACTCTTCTTTCATCGTTAAGCTTTTTGATTTTCGAGCAAAAATCATCGGCACTCCTAATGCTTGAGCCGCATACAAAGCGGGCGCAATGCCTGACGTTTCGATTGTTACAACTTTTGTAATACCTGCTTCTTTAAAATAATCAGCAAATGTTTGGCCCACTTTCATCATTAAGTCAGGATCCACTTGGTGTGTCAAAAACTGATCGACTTTTAAAACACCGTCAGCAATAGCGTTGCCATCTTTTAAAATACGTGCTTCTAATTCTTTCATCTGTTTTCCCCTTTTCCTCAAGTCAAGTACTTTCTTCTACGTTACGGATAAACTGACAATTTGTCAACAGTTGCCCTTTAAATTCTTATGATTCTCTGTCTTAATTTTTACTTTCTAAATGATAAAAATATGGTAAACTGAGCTAAACAACTATAAAAGGGTGAAAAACAATGGCGGTAAAAACCGAAAGTAACCCCAATCAAATCATCACACTACCAATTAAACGTCTAGGTATTAATGGTGAAGGTATTGGTTATTATAAGAAAAAAGTAGTCTTTGTCACGGGAGCTTTACCAGATGAAACGGTAAAGGCAAAAATCACTCGCGTGACCCCCACATTTATCGAAGCAAAGATGATTAAAGCACTGAAACCGTCAAAGAAACGTGTCATACCTCCTTGTCCTTTTTACGACCGCTGTGGTGGTTGTCAGCTTCAACACTTGGCTTATGAAGGACAGCTAGTTTATAAACGTGATGTCGTGAAACAGGCTCTCGCTAAGTTTAAACCAGCAGGCTATCAGTCGTACACATTACATCCTACTATCGGAATGAAAAACCCTTGGCGCTATCGTAATAAATTACAATTTCAAATTCGTGAAGAACACGGAGAAGTCGTTGCCGGCCTATATGAGCCAAATTCACATCAACTAGTCGCAATAGATGATTGTTACATTCAACAACCTACATCGATGTCGCTTTTAAATCAAATTATTAAAAAAATTCAAACTATTCATATACCTGCATACAACGAACGCGATCACAAAGGGATTTTAAAGACGGTCATGATTCGAGAAGGACTCGCTTCTAACGAGATACAAGTCGTGTTTATTACTCATAGTCAGCATTTGCCAAAATCACGCGTGTTAATCGATATGATAACTTCTGAGTTCCCACAAGTCGTCTCTATCATGCACAATGTGCAACCAACACGTGACTCTACTATTATGGGAGATGTCACGCATCATCTGTGGGGAAAAGAAAGCATTGAAGAGACCCTACGTGATGTGACCTTTGACTTATCTGCTCGCGCTTTTTTCCAACTAAACCCCGCTCAGACGGAAGTACTTTACAAAGAAGTCGAAAAAGCTCTTAACCCAAAACAACATCATCATATCGTGGATGCTTATTGTGGTGTTGGAACGATTGGTCTGAGTTTAGCCAAAAAAGTGAGGGGGATCTGGGGAATGGATATTATTCCTTCAGCCATAGATGACGCGAAAGAAAATGCACGGCGACTAGGTGTAACCAATACACACTATGAAGTAGGAACGGCAGAAGCCTTACTACCTAAATGGCTCAAACAAGGTCAGACATTCGACGGGATTATTGTTGACCCACCACGTACGGGCCTCGATAAATCCCTGTTAGATGCTCTTTGTCGCTATCCGACACCAACATTGGTTTACGTTTCTTGCAACCCGTCAACCTTAGCACGTGACTTAGTCACCCTTTCCAAATTTTATCACGTCGCCTATCTACAATCGGTCGATATGTTCCCTCAAACCGCTCGTTGTGAAGTGGTTGTAAAACTCACATTAAAATAGTGAGACAAAAAGACGACTTAACTCTTCTGAGATAAGTCGTCTTTTTTTATTAAAGATATGCCAATCCAATGAGATTCGCATCATTGTAAAAATCACATGTTTGCACGTTGGGCGTTAGGGGAGAACGTTGGCCATAAGACATTATTTTTGTTAAATGACGGTTGATATGAGCAATCAAATCAGGATTTTGCGAAATACCGCCCCCGATAAGAATCACTTCTGGGTCGAGTATGTATTGCAAATTATAACACCCTAATGCTAGATAATGATACCATTCTTCGACGGCCTCTTGTGCTATATTGTCACCCTGTTCAGCTAAAGCAAAAACTTCTTTTCCAGACAGTGCATGCATGTCGAGTCCTTTGGCTATCGAAACTTTGCGTGCCATATGAACTGCAGAGCCTAACTCTGCCCATTCTCGTCGGCCATCAATCAACATCATGCCAAATTCGCCTCCATAAAGATGATGCCCTTGACGAATTTTACCGTCTATCACCATTGTACCGCCAATCCCCGTTCCTACTACTACAAACACAACATTCTTTTTACCTTTGGCAGCACCTTGATGACACTCTGCCAAAGCTGCACAGTTCGCATCATTTTCCATTTTTACAGGAGCGCCGATTAACTTCACTAATCGCTCACGAATAGGAACCCCATGCAAAAATGCTAACGAACTAGCTCCCTCTAGATAGCCGGTTTCCTGATTTACAACTCCAGGTAAGCTAAGATGAAGAGCTTTTAAGTCATATTTCTCTCGATACCTCTGCCATTTTTCAAAAAGAGCTTGTTCTAACAACTCCCAGCTTGCCACCATCGGCTCCGTCTGTTTATCAACTAAAGAAGCATCGTGCCAAATCGCTGTTTTTAATGCACTTCCTCCTATATCAACTACTAATAGCGTCATACCAACCACTCCTTATCTATTCAAATTCAACGGCAATCACAAGATGTCCGTCGATCCGGTCGATATCAAGAAGGAGCTTGCCTGCTTCTTCTTTTGCAAATATCGTTTCGCCAGTCAAAGCATTTGTGACTCGTTTGACTGAGCGAGAGCCGATTTGATAAGTTAGATGAATATCGTGAAGTGGAATAACTTCATCAATGGTATAAATCGTTTCTGTATTCTTCTGTGTAATATAGTGTAAGCAATGTATTAGAGCCAACTGGGAGTCCTCACTTTGATTCACGGTCGTTAATAACGTACTTGGGCCATCGTGTGTTAATAACTTGTCTGGCAGTAACTCGGCTAATTGTTCTGCCAACAACACTTTTATCCAACGAGGTGCATTGTGACGATAGCTTTCAAAAATAGGGTGTGAAAAATAGACCCGGTTTTGGTAGCGTGTCAGTGCAGGTCTTCCTAATTCATTCTGAGCAGGTGCATGTTGATGCGAACAAAATGTTTCACCCTCACGGTTAAAGTAACTTTTTACCGTCGCCATTAATGTTTCTGCTTTCGTCGTTTTTACCGATGCTCCTTGTAAATACATGACATGAGGTTCTTGAGGGAGTTCACGACCATAACGGTCATTTGGTAAAATAAAATCACGGTGATAAGGACTTAATCCTTCAAACTCTATCCCAAAAAACTCTGCGCCTGCTTGGTTTTCGACCAATGATTTAAAACTTCCTATGACTGCGCCACCACGACTTGTAAAGGTAGCTAATTTCTCTACTAATGACGGTGTCACCTCCACAATATCTGGTAAGATTAGCACACGATAACGGTCAAATAACATCTCACTGTCGATAATATCAAATTGATAGTTTAATTCTTGTAACAAACGGTTGACACCGATTATTGAAGGCGAAATACGTAAGCTGTGACTACCAGGTCGCCACGTTTCTTCTGGCGTTAATACCCCTATCTCTACTTGCGCTTGATTTGCCTGACGACACCATTTTTCAATTCCTGCTACTTCTTCATAAACTTTACCAATCAACTCATAGCTAGCTGGTGACAAAGCACCATCAGGATGAAGTTGATCGCCAATCGAACAGCCTGCTCCCAAAGCCAACATATTAAAACACTCAAATTGTAGGGCTGGCAAGTTTTTATATGAGTGAAAATCTCCCCAATAAGTATGGAATTTTCCTGTCATACCAATCACTGGTTTCCCTAAATTTCGAGCATAACGCATGGTAATCGGAAAATGGTCGTATCCCCAACCACCACTTGGTAAACTTTCCAGTTCTAAATGTGAGTATGCCTCTAAATGATGTTTATCTGCAAACCCAACATGCGAACCATTATAAAAAATACTCGCTTTAGGTGCTTTTTGACGGATTAATTCGCTAATTTCTATTTTAAAGATACGTAGCATTTCATCAGAATACGCCAAACGGTCTGACTTATTCGTCACGTCATAGCCATGCTTTTTCATCTCTTTTTGACAATGCTCACATTGGCAATCTGTGCGGAATAATATATCCATAAATACACCGTCCAACTTATCTGGCGTGACAGACTCAATCATATCCACAAGGTGCTCTTTAAAGTAAGTTCGATAATCACTATTTAAACAAAGCGTATAATAAAAATGCGGTTCTGGCACTCCCTGACTATTAATCGGCTCCCCTTTTTCGTCACGACACAACCATTCTGGATGATGTTTTGCCACATAGCCATCCCATTGAACAGTTGTATAAACAGGCACTTTAATGCCTTCCGCATGACAAGCATCGATTTGATCTAATAATAGTCGTTCATTTTTCAAATTAGGATGAATCATTTCAGGTTGTGCTTTCGACGGGTAATAAAGCCAACCGTGATGGCATCTACCAAAACACGTTATCGAATCAATATGCGCTTCTTTTACTTGTTTCGCAAATAAACGGGCATCAAAACGTTCCGCAATATTTGGAATATGTTCACTTGTATGAAAATCTAAATGTACTTGACGATAATTTAACATAGGACACTCTCCTTTTTAGTCTTCGATAGGGGCTTTAATACGTTTTTCATAAGCATCTAACCACTCTTGAGTAATCGGTGCAATAGACGTTGTATGATTTTCTCCGGGATGAGCGATATAGATAGCTGCTTCCTCCTTATGATTCACGACTGAGAATGTAAACTCGACATTAGTAGCCACGCCCCACTCTCCTTGATTATTCATCGCGACAAGACTCATCGCACCTGCTTTGCCATAACGTTTTTTTAACATATCAGCAAAGTCGTAAACAGCTCGATCACATGCGGCTTGTGGAGTAAGTCCTTCTTTCATTAACCGTACAATCTCATAGGAAAGGCACCCTTTCATCAAGTCTTCTCCTAATCCTGTTGCGCTAGCTCCTCCAACTTCACTGTCTACATAAAAACCAGAGCCTGATAAAGGGGAGTCTCCGACTCGTCCTGCTTTCTTCATAAAAAGACCAGAGCTCGACGTCCCCACAGCCATACTTCCTTGACTATTTAAGGTGACCGCCCCTACGGTATCATGTCCGTCATAAGGGTTTAGTTGGTTTTCTTGTACTTCTTTCAATCGTTTTTTCCATATTTTATGAGCGCGTGGTGTTAACATGTTTTGCTTTTCAAATCCTGCTAGCGAGGCGTACTTCGTTGCCCCTACCCCCACGCGAAAACTATTAAAATGGTCATGACTTAATTGACGTGCCACTGATATGGGATTTTTAACATCTTGAATTCCTGCGACACCACCAATTGCAAACGTATCTCCATTCATATACGCAGCGTCCATTTCAAGAATACCTTCTTCATTTGGTAACCCGCCATATCCTACTGATTTGTAAAAAGGATAGTCTTCAACCGTTTTGATTAAAACTTCAACACCATCTCCGGCTTTTCCACCATTTTTTAAAATATCCCCAGCTTTTTTGACACCATCATGTGCCATTCGCCAAGTTGCAATTGCGCCCCATTTCATTTATATTTCCTCCTCAATCATTTGCCAATGCAAGAATCGCATGCATATAAATTTCAATATTTTTTAACCAATCTGTTAAATCCATATATTCATCCGGATTGTGAGCAATCCCTTTCTGCCCTGGAAAAGAAGGGCCAAACGCCACAATGTTAGGAACAAAACGAGCATAGGTAGCGCCTGTCGTCGTCACAGGTTGTCCATCTTCGTGCATGACCTCTTCGTATACCGTCACTAATTTTTGAACACCCCAATGTTCCTTAGGAAAGACTGTACTTGGTAGACGTCTTAAAACATTTAACGTACTTTGCTTCGGTAGCACTTTTGTCAACTGTTCTAGAACTGCTTCTTCTGTGACTGTCACAGGATAACGTATGCTAATTTCTAAACACATCCCGTCATCTTGCTTAGTCCAACGATATGGACTTATTTGCAACGTTCCACTATCTGAATCAGACCAATTTAACCCAAGTCCTTCTCCCTGATGTTGCTGATGTAAATGTGCCACTATCCATGCAAGATAGTCTTTCAAATCATCCTCATAAGTCAATACTTGTTCTAATTGTTTCGCTAATAGCGTAATACTATTTTCCCCTAATTCTGGTGCATTGGAAGGACTTCGCTTGCCACTAGCTGTAAACGTTCTTCCTTGAAACACAGTGGTTAAACTATCGGGAATAAAAGAAGGATCTTGACTACCAACAATCGCACCTAAATGTGTAAAAGAGTCTGCCGTTATTTTCGTCGTTATCCCCACTCTTAAAATTCCTCGTTCACCATAAACTACTGGATATTTACAGTCAGGCGTAAAACCAAAAATAGGCGCTTTTTCTTTTGCTAGATATAGCGGCATATCTTGCGAACCACTTTCCTCGTCTGTCCCAAAAACGATTCGGACAGTTCTTTTTAAAGGGACTTCATGGTCTTGTAATAGCTTCAATGCAAATAGACACGCCATGATAGGGCCTTTATTATCCAAAACCCCTCGTCCATATAATTTTTCATCGCGTAATGTTAGTTCATACGGTGGACTACTCCAACCCTCTCCTTCTGGCACCACATCTAGATGCCCCACAACTCCGATATAATCTTCTTCTTCCCCTAGCTGAGCGTAGCCGACTGCATTCTCAACCATCTTCGTTGAAAAACCATATTCGTCGGCAATCGTCAAGGCTTCTCGTAATACGTTTAAATTAGCTTCGCCAAAAGGAGCTTCTGTCGTGGCAACTGATTTCTTACTTGGTATTCGAATGATTCGTGCTAAATCTTTTAAAAATAGCGCTTGATTCTCTGCAATCCATTGTTTAAATTCTGGATGATACACCATGATTTCTCCTCATTTCTTCTTAACGTTGTAAAGTTTGTTTTATGCGATATTCATCGCCTCGATAGTAAGAGCAATCATATAATAATAAGGCTCCATCTACCGAGTAGGTTTCGGACATCATTTTAAAACCAGCTTGATGCAAAGGGACATTTAGTAACTCATGATAGGGCGCCTCTATATTAACTGCCGCAATTTCTTGATGAGAGTAACCTATAACATGAGACTGCTCTAAGAGTTGAAAAAGCGACTGTGTCGCCTGTTCTTCAGAAAAGGTCGGCGGCAAGTAGTCAACAGGTATCCATAGCTCTTCGACCGTCATCGCCGTCTGATTGTATTGACGTAAGCGTTGAATCACAAATAACTCACGTGCTTCGCCAAAATCCAACGCTACTTGGTCAGTCTTTATTTTTTTCAAAGACAAAAGTTTTGTGTGAACATCTTTTCCTAAATGTTCGCCAACCTCTGTAAAACTCGTTAAACCATAATGTCCACTGTATAATTTGGGCGCACGCATGACATAAGTTCCTTTTCCCCGATGTTTCACCAGTCGCTGCTCACTTATCAATTGATCGACTGCCTTACGTATGGTCAAACGACTAACACCAAATTCATCTGCCAATTCATAATCAGACGGCAATTTCATTTGTTCTGAATAAACCCCGGTCTGAATCCGTCGTCTAAGTTCATCTGCCACTTCTGTAAAAAGGGTAACGCGTTTCGTCATTATTCTCACCTACCATTCATAAAACACTTTATTGGTTATCACTTTAGGTGAAACACTCATAAAAGCATCGGGATCTGAAAGTTGAATGTCATCATACAGTGCTGTTAGTTCATTCTTCGCAATAACGACAAAGATAATTTTCTTTTCTTCTCGCTTAAACGCTCCTTCAACATCATTGACAATCGTCATCCCACGCTTTAAATGTGTTTGCATTTGTGTAATCAGAGCCTCTGCTTTTTCGGTCACAATCATCACTTGTACTTTTTGTTGTCGAGTATTAACAAAATCTACAACACGACCACTAATGAAAACGGAAATCGCACTGTAGAAAGCAAGCGGCCAACCATAAACGTAGCCAGCTACAAACTGAATACACACATTAAAAATAATAAAAATCGTCCCTAATGATTTGTTGGTCTTTTGCCGAACTAAAATTCCTATAATATCAAGTCCGCCCGTTGAAAAGCCACTATTTAACGTAATACCCACCGACACCCCATGTAACACTCCTCCAAAGACCGCACAAATGACCGGATCTGTCGTCAATGTCACTACTGGTAAACGAGCCATCATAAAGGATGTAAGAAAAACCGCTACAACGGTCATCGCTGTAAATTCTCGGTCGATATGGAACCAAGCAATAAATAACAAAGGAAGATTGAATAGTAGCACGAGTAAAGGTATCGACATCTCATAATCGTAAAATGTGCCTGCTAATGTACTCATTAATTGAGACAGGCCTGTTATCCCATTTGCGTAAATTTTTCCCGGAAACCAAAAAAAATTAAATGCTAACGATGATAAAAAAGCGTAGGCTACTGCCACTAACCATTTTGAATAATACTGTCGATTCACGTGTAACACCCTCCCTTTATCACTTAACAACGCTAGTATATACTACTAAAAAGAATATGCAACCGCTTTTACGTATGTATTTTTTTCGTGATGTGTTTTTCTCTAACCACACAAAAAAGACCTTACAGCCATAAGCTGTAAGGTCTTTTTCGCTCTTATTATAAAAATTCTACTGCTACAGTATTTGTCAAAATATCTGTATAACTATAAGAGACCCGGTCACATGAATTCAGATCTTCATCTAAGTCTACCACAAAGACGGCAGGATAAGTTTCTGTTAAAACACCACGATGCTCTGTTTGGCGTTTTCGACCTGTTTGTGCAGTTAACATAATTTCACTACCAATACGTGCTTCCATCTTCTTCTTAATCGTCGCTAATGTTTGTGGCATTCCCTTCACCTCGTAGCTATTATACCACAAACATAATAAAAACTCAAATTTTAACACACTTACTATCTTAACGCAAGATTTTTTTATTATTTCTTTGATTTTTTTATGTAAAGAACGACTAAGCAAATCACAATTCCGGTCAAGGCGCCCATACTATCGAGCATAACATCTTCAAATAGCGGCGTTCGTCCACCCGTCAATTGTTGATGAAATTCATCTAGACCAGCATATCCTGTAGCAGATAACCAACTTATCACTGTAGTTATCCATATCCCTTTAACTCGCGGAGTTAAACCTAGAAATAAAAAGCTGCCCAATAGGAAGTAAGTAAAAAAATGTGCCCCTTTTCGGATAAAAAACTCAACAAACTTAAAATAACCACTATGTGCCACACTGACTTCTTCTCCAGCATACATAAATTGAATGGAGCTTAACGCCTCATGAAATGGCTGCTTTTTAAGTAGCACTTCTAACAAACCTATTTGAGATTGCTGTTCATACGTCTGGGATGAACTCCAAAAAAGTAACCCCATCACTAGAAACGCTAAAAATAAATACAGGGTTCCATCCTTACGATATTTTGCCATTGCCATCCCTCCTTTTGTTTTATTATCCTACATAATGAAAATAAAATGAAGAAGTTTGAGATTATTTCTTATCATTTTTTAAGATATAGCTTATAATAGAAGTTAACTTGAAAGGAGCGGATTTAATGTCATATTCAATTACATGGGATTTAGAAAGTATTTTTCCAGGAGGTACGCAATCAAAAGCTCTCCAAGAAAAAATTACAGAGATGAAGACGCTTGTTAAAACATATGAATCACACGTTCAAGCGTGGGAACCTCAACAAGATGCCCCTCATTTTGAAACACTTGAGGAACTATTAAAAGAATCGGCTACTTTATCACAAGCTTTCGGACAAACAATTAGTTTTGTCAACGCTATTCAATCAGCCGATGTAAATAACAAAGATGCTAACACATTGCTAGGGACTCTTTATAGTTTACACACACTCTTCAGCAACGCTCATGTGACATTCACTAAAAAATTAACAGAGCTATCTGATGACGCGTGGCACGACTTATCACATACGTCTTTTGCACAAGCACATGGTGTCTTATTTAACTTAAATGAAATTCGTCGTGACGGAAAAGAGCTTTTAAGCGAGCGAGAAGAAAATATTATTAACCATTTAGCTTTAGATGGTTTTAATGCATGGAGCTCTCATTACGATACAATTGTCGCGTCTATTCAAATCGAATACGATGGAGAAACACTTTCAGCTGGCCAAGCCTTCAATAAAATGATGGGAGATGCCAACCCACAAGTACGTGCTGATTTATTTGAAATTTGGGAAAAAACATGGGAAGAAAAAGCGCCTTTGTTTGCCGATACACTTAACCATTTACAAGGATTCCGTTTAACAAATTACGAGTTACACGGTAAATCTGATTATTTAGAAACACCACTCACTTACAATCGTATGAAAAAAGAAACGTTAGAGATGATGTGGCAAACTATCACTGATAATAAGAAAGCTTTCACTGACTTTTTAACACGTAAAGCACAATTATTCGGAAAAGAGAAAATGGAGTGGCAAGATGTCGATGCTCCTATCATTCTAGGAGATTTAAAAGAAAAACGTTTCACTTTTGATGAAGCCGCTGAATTTATCATTGCTAATTTTAATAAATTCAGTCCTAAGATGGCAACATTTGCTCAACATGCCTTTGAAAATGCTTGGATTGAAGCAGAAGACCGTCCAGGAAAACGCCCAGGTGGTTATTGTACAGGAATCCCAGAAAGTAAAGAGTCACGTATCTTTATGACTTATGGCGAATCAATAAATGAAGTAGCTACATTGGCGCACGAACTAGGCCACGCTTACCATAGTCACGTGATGTGGGATTTACCTGTCATGAGCCAAGGATATGCGATGAACGTTGCTGAAACTGCTAGTACTTTTGCAGAACTCATTGTAGCAGATGCGACTTTAAAAGAAGCAAGTTCTAAAGAAGAAAAGATCAGCTTGCTCGATACAAAACTACAAAATGCTACTGCGATGTTCTTAAATATTCATGCGCGCTTTATCTTTGAAAATAAATTCTATCAAACTCGTCAAGACCACGTTCTATCGGTCGATGAAATAACTGAATTAATGCTAGAAGCACAGGAAGAAGCTTATCAAGGAACATTGGCTTCTTATCATCCACACTTCTGGGCAAGTAAATTACATTTCTTTATTGACGACGTACCGTTTTATAACTTCCCTTATACATTTGGTTACTTATTCAGTATGGGAATCTATGCATACGCTCAACAATCTGGGGATAATTTTGAAGACAAATATATTGCCCTCCTACGCGACACTGCTTCAATGACGACTGAAGAACTCGCACAAAAACACCTCAATGTCGATTTAACGCAACCAGATTTCTGGCAAGCTGGCATTGATATGGTCAAAAAAGATATTGAAGAATTCATGACATTAACTGAAGACCTTATCTAAAAACAAAACACCGTTACCTCTTAAAGAGGCAACGGTGTTTTATTCTCTTTTAAAGCGATACCCTTGATAAAATACAATGCCACATAGCACAATAAAAACTGGCATATAGACCGGATTAGACATAATGCCCCCTAGGATAATAATCCCACTGCCTATACACGCTAACATAGGCGCTATTATCCCCTTAAAATGACTCTTAATCTCTTTCTTCATATATAGCTTCATAACATACACATACAAAATAGGATAGCATATATAAGCAAAAACAATCGCTATTTCACTGACATCTCCTGTGGCTAATAATCCTAGCTTTTGTGTCAGATAGTGAATAGTCATCCATACTAAGGAGGTGTATAAAGATATTTTGAACGAACGAGGAGACAATTGACGATGATCATTCATTATTTTTACCGCTTCACTATTAGGAAGCATTTCTTTAGTTGCCAGTGCATACGGCATTCGTATGTGACCAAGCGTAACCCCATTTACAACTCCAAGAACTGATATAATAACAAAAACTAAAATCAGCTTACCTCCATACGCGCCAAAAATGATATTACCTACATCATAAATAGCCTGATCGCCCACTGCTAAAATATGCTCTATCCCTAATAATTTTGTCAAACCTAGAAAATACGTCACATAGACGATTAAAACTATTAATGGGCCAATTGTTAACGCAATAGGCATATTACGTTTTGGATTCTTAACTTCATTACTGATACTTGTTGCAATCGGCCAACCGTCAAACGAAAATGCCACAGGCGCTAGACCTGCTAAAAAAGAAAACCCAACAGACGGTAAAACTGACGTTTCAGATGTAGCAACAGTCGTGACAGGCGCAAGCTGAAACATTCCAATAATCGCTATCGAAAGCAACGGTAAAAGTTTCACATAAGTAGTTAAAACTTGAAACCAACCACCTATTTGTTTGAAGCCGTAATTCATTGCATACATTAATAATAGATAGCCTGTTCCAATTAATATTTGATATTCAAGCGTCATTTCAAGTCCAAGTAACATTACAGTGTAAATCCCTGCTGCCCATGCTACTACAACATTGATTGTTGGATAATAAACAAATGTTTGAAACCAACCAAAGCCATTTGCAAAGGCTTTTGAAATAAAAACTTCATAAAAACCGACTAATCCACCCAAACTTGATGTTCTTACGGAAAGTTCGGTTAGGGTCATACTTCCAAATATAATACTAAAAGCACCTATACTTAATAATAAAACACCTAAACCAACATTTCCTCCTGTATATGCTAAAATATCATCTGCCTTAAAAAAGATACCTGAACCTATGCAGATACCGACAATCATTGTAATAGCCGTCATCAAATTATAACCACTATGAAGTTTTTTAGTTTCTTTCATAATTCACTCCTCAATTAGTCTTTCAATAAAAAAAGAACCTCTAACTGAGAGGTTCTTTCAAGTTTTAAAAATTACAAAACACGTACTGCAAAGCTTGGTGCAAAGTATGGCGAAATTGATGCTGATGTTACAGTTTGTCCATAAGTAGGGGCATGAATATAACCACTACCACCTGTTGAAATAGCTACGTGATATGTAGCTCCACGAGCTCCCCAGAATAATAAGTCACCTGGTTGTGCTTGTGAAACAGGAATTTGTACTCCTGCTGCTTCTTGAGGTACTGTCCATCCACCGATATCTCTACCAGTTACTTGACGGTAAACATAGTTCGTTAAACCTGAACAGTCAAATGAGTTAGGTCCCATACGACGTCCAGCTTCTTGCGTATAAGGCTTACCAAAATGCTTTTGCGCTTCTGCAACAATCGCTGCTCCTGATGCATTACTTGGAGCTGGCGTTGGGGCTGGTGCCGGTTGGCTTGGAGCCGGTGCTGCTGGTTGACTCGGTGCCGGTTGGCTTGGCGCTGGTTGGCTTGGCGCTGGAGCAGCTGGTTGACTTGGAGCCGGTTGGCTTGGTGCTGGAGCAGCCGGTTGACTTGGAGCTGGTGCTGCTGGCTGTTCAGTCGATGTTTGCGGCGCTTGCGTTTGATTTTCAGTCGCTGCTGTCTCTTGAGTTTGAGAAGGCGCTGTTGTATTTTCAGTCGTCGCTACAGTAGCTGCTTGTTCAGCTTGTACTTTCGCTTCAGCAACTAAACGTGCTTCTTCTTTACGTTTAGCTTCTAATTCTTCTTTTTCTTTAATAAATTCTGCTTTTTTACCTTCTTCAGTTGCACGTTCTGCTGATACGGTAGCAACTAAAATTTGTTGTGCTAACTCTTGATCATATAATTGCCCTTGTTGTGCTTCTAAAGCAATAGCATTTTCAGTAATTTGTTCTAATTTTTGTTCTGTTTCATTTTTCTTTTGTTCAACAGATTTTTTATCATTTTCTTGTTGTTTTAATAAGTCATTACTTGCTGAGACTAATTTTGTTGCAGCAGCTACACGTGTCACTGCTTCTGAAACAGTTTCTGCTGAAAAAACAGCCTCTACTAAGTTGTTACCCATTCCTTCAGTTTGTGTTGAACGTGCTTGTTCTTTAATTGCTGCATCACGCTTGGCAATTTTTTCATTTAGCACTTCAATTTCTGAAGCTAATGTGTTTACTTCTTTATCCAATGATTGCTGTTCGCTTTGTAATTTAGCTGATTTTTCTTGGATTTTTGCAATATTCACTTTAACTGCTTCTAATTCTGCAGCAGCACTTGCTTCTTTACTAGATAATTCTTTAATTTTATTATTAGATTTTTCAATTTTTTGATCTAAGTCTGTTGCTAATGCAACTGTAGGAGCCATTACACTTCCTAATGCTATTGAACTTACTAATACTACTGATAAGATTCGCTTCTTCACGTTGTAATTCCTCCGATTTGTATTAAGGGTAAACCTTAATCTTTTCTTAAGCATGATTGCATTGTAGCACATCCATGTCACAATCATATAATAGGAATGTTACAAAAATATTTCATTACAAATAATCTCTATTTTTTATCATTTTTTGAATCGGATACGCGAGAAGGATGAAAAACACCAAATTCAGTAGCATTGTTGGGCCTAATTGTCGGACGATAAATGCTTGTGTATTACTTTGAATTAAATTAAAGATTAATTGGATCATATAAATACTGCTATCCATAATCGTAATAAAAATAACTAGACTTATAAAAATCATCGAAATACTTGGCTTAATATAAGTAAAGACAAAATAGATAAGCATAACAGTTAAAGGAAATGATACTGTGTTAATCCCTAAAATTCCGTAATAATACATATCAAATATCAAACCTAAAACAATGGCAATACTCATCATATAGCGACGACTATAATAAAAACATCCTAAAATTAATCCTATCAGAAATAAGTGGCTATTTAAAAACACTTCATTTTTCGTTGCAATTCGCAAGACATTACTGATCTGCGCATCTGCAAGCATCATCACCCCTAGTAAGATGGGGTATATTCCTTTCCATATTGTTTCTCTCATTCTTCTAGCTCACTTCCTACTAAACGTTTCACGACAGTTACGACTGAAATATCATAAAGAGAAGATGCAGGTGTCACATACACTTCTTGTTCCAAACCATATTTAGTAGGATTGACTTTTTTTACTTCTCCAATTAATAACCCTTTCGGTGACGTGCTTCCTAATCCTGATGTTAACACTTGATCTCCGGGTTGAATGTCTTTAGTAGTCGTCAATTGTGTAATCACAAGTGACTCTTCCTCATCAAGATAGTTTTCCATCAATCCGTAAGCTGTTTCACCCTTTTCACTCACGACCATGATTGGAAAATGATTGCTATTTTGATTACGTGACGTTAGTAATTCCACTTTTGAACTCGATTTATTAGCTACAATGACACGACCGATTAAACCTTTACGTCCCATCACAGGCATATTGGCTTCAATACCATCATTCGTGCCGCGATCGATAATCAAGATGTTTTGCCAATCGTCTGGCGAACGACTAATCACGTTCGCATTGATTTGTTCATAACTCGAAATCGTAGCGGTCAACTCAAGCTGGTCTTTCAACGCTTGGTTTTCTTTCTCTAATAACAAGTTTTGATTTTCTAACGACGCATAACTATCTAAACGTTTTTTTAACTGACTATTTTCTTGATACGTGCCAAATAAATTTGTCACAGATGAAACTGTTGCTTCAAAGGCTCTTAACGGAAACGAAATAGCTTTATCTACTTTTGCGACTAAATCATTTCCTGTCGATTGAATCGGACCACTTTCATTTTTTTTATCACGTTGCATCACACTGACACTTACTAGAAAAACAATGATAATCGCGATGATAATGCCAATAATCATTTGTTTGCTTGAATTATTTTTTTTCATTTATACACCTCATATTATTCATCTAAAACATGACACTAATCTTTCTTATTTTATCATTGTTACGTTCGTTTTTCTACTATTGCTAATAGCCCTTTGCAATTTTAGTGAAATATTAAAAAAGCCAAAGACGAATCTTTGGCTTTTAGGAGGTTGTGCTGTTATCTTATTGACCGTTGTATGCTTGAATGATAATTTCTTTCAATTCACTGATTAGTGGCTCTTTAGGGTTAGCCGTTGTACATTGGTCAAGATAAGCTAATTCAGCTAATTGATCTACTGTTTCATTCAATTGTTTTTCCGTTACCCCTTGTGCTTTGAAGCTCATGTCAATACCTACAGTTTCACCTAACTCTGCGACTGCTGTTGCCAATGCTTCGACAAGCTCTTCAGTCGTTTCACCTTTCAAGCCTAAGAAACGAGCGATATCAGCATAGTCTTCATGAGCTCTGAAGTAATCATATTTAGGGAATAACGCATGTTTAGAAGGATCTTTCGCATTATAACGTATAACATGTGGTAATAAAATCGCGTTCGTACGACCATGTGGGATATGATATGTACCTCCACATTTATGCGCAATAGAGTGACAAACACCTAAGAACGCATTTGCAAACGCCATACCTGCTAAACATGAAGCGTTATGCATTTTTTCACGGTTCACTTCATTAGGTCGTTTAACGGAATCTTCTAAACTTTCAAATACTAATTTAATCGCTTGGAGACTTAAACCACGTGTATAATCAGATGCCATTACAGACACATATGATTCAATAGCATGTGTTAATACGTCCATTCCTGTATCAGCTGTGACGCTCGCTGGTACTGAGTAGACAAACTGTGGGTCAACAATTGCTACATGTGGCGTTAAGGCGTAGTCTGCTAATGGATATTTCACGCCTGTTTCACTGTCGGTAATAACAGCAAAAGGTGTTACTTCAGAACCTGTTCCTGATGTTGTTGGAATACATACAAATTTTGTTTTATTTGGTTCTGGAATACGGTAAGTACGTTTACGAATATCTAAGAATTTTTGTTTCGCTCCGAAGAATTCTACATTTGGATTTTCATAGAACATCCACATACCTTTTGCCGCATCCATTGGAGATCCACCACCAAGTGCGATAATTGTATCTGGTTCGAAGTTCATCATTTGGTCTGTTCCTTTATAAACAGTGTTCGTTGAAGGATCTGGCTCGACATCAGAGAAGACTTCAATACTGACTTTTCCTTCACGACGATTTAACGCTTCAATCACGCGATCAACATAGCCTAAGTCGACCATTCCTTTATCACAGACGATAAAGACTTTTTCTACATCCTTCATTTGTTCTAAATAATTTAATGAGTTTTTCTCAAAATAAATTTTTGATGGTAGTTTGAACCATTGCATATTATTCCTTCTTTTCGCAATTGTTTTCGTGTTAATCAAGTTAATAGCTGTGACGTTTTTAGAAACAGAGTTTTTACCATATGAACCACAACCTAAAGTTAGTGATGGAATCATTTCATTATACAAATCACCGATACCTCCTTGAGCTGCTGGAGAGTTTACTAGTACACGACACGCTTTCATTTTCAAGCCAAATGCTAATTGTAATTCTTCATCTTCAGAGTGAATCACAGCTGTATGTCCTAAACCAAATTCCAACATATTTTCACATAATTGGAAAGCATGATCGCGATCAGTTGCTTTCACCATAGCTAATACAGGGGATAGTTTTTCAAGTGAAAGTGGGTACTCTTTACCTGTTCCTTCTAATTCAGCGACTAATATTTTCGTTCCAGCTGGCACTTTAATTCCTGCCCATTCTGCAATTTGAGTCGCTGGCATCCCTACTACTTTAGGATTAACGGCTGTTTTAGCTTCATTCATAACCGTTGCTTCTAATTTTGGCAAATCTTCTTTTGTGACAAAGTGAACTTGATGAGCTAAAAATTCTGCTTTTACATCGTCATAGATTTCTTTGTCAACAATGACTCCTTGCTCAGAAGCACAAATCATGCCGTTATCAAATGTTTTAGAGACGATTAAGTCGTTAACTGCTCGTTTAATTTTTGCTGATTTTTCAATGTAAGCTGGCGTATTACCCGGTCCAACTCCTAACGCTGGTTTTCCAGTAGAATATGCTGATTTGACCATTCCTGCTCCACCTGTTGCTAAAACAATGGCTACGCCAGCGTGGTTCATAAGATGACTAGTTGCTTCCATAGAAGGTTGATCAATCCATTGAACACAATTTTCTGGTGCGCCTGCTGCAATCGCTGCATCTCTTACAATTCGAGCTGCTTCAGCTGATGATTTTTGTGCACTTGGGTGAAAAGCAAAGATAATCGGATTACGTGTTTTGATTGAAATTAATGCTTTAAAAATCGTCGTTGATGTTGGGTTTGTTGTAGGTGTTACACCACACACAACGCCAACTGGTGCTGCTACTTCAATAATGTTATGTTGTTCGTCATCACGAATCACACCGACTGTTTTATCATTTTTTATATTATTCCAGATGTACTCAGAGGCATACATATTTTTGATACATTTATCTTCATAGACACCGCGACCTGTTTCTTCTACTGCCATTTTTGCTAGAGGCATGTGTGCATCCAAGCCCGCCATTGCCATTTGATGAACAATGTGGTCAACTTGTTCTTGCGTAAATTCTTCCATTGCTTTTAGTGCTTCTTGCCCTTTTGCAACTAAATCATTGACCATCTCTAATGCCACTTGATTTTTGTCTACTACTTCTTTTTTAACGTCTTCTTTTTTACTCATTTAGGAAACCTCCATGAAAATTTTATTTGTTACCTCTTTCACAAATAACTATACTACATCTTTTTTTATTTGTAAAGAGATATTTGTGATTTTTTTCACTTTCTTTTGTAAAAAAAGAAAAGAGCCGTTTTTCAGCTCTTTTCTATAATAAATCATCAATATCTTCCCAATCAAATGACAGCACATCTTTTACTTGTGCTTTAACACGTTGATAATCAAAAAAATCATTCGGAGTAATGGTCATCACACTTTGTCTTTTTTCTTTAGTCGACCAGTCGTGATGCCAAACTTTTTCTTGCATATACTCCCAAAGTTCTGCCTCCGTCATATTTAAATAACCTAGACGATGAAACTCTTTTGTTTTTTGTTTCATCCCACGTCTTAATTGCCAACGTTCCCATACTTCCATTGTTTTCATTGTACTTTCCTTTACCTTTTAACCATCAAAACAACGTAACAGACTAAAAAAGATAAAACCAACAACTGCTGATTTTATCTTAAGTGACTACTCTTCATTTGATGTTTCATCAACTTCAGTCACAGAAACTTCTTCTACGACTTCAGGTTCATGAGTACCAGGTGTTACTTGTGCAATCGCTGCTCGGTTGAATTCTAAGAAGATTCCTTCACAGTCAAGAATTACTGTATTATTTCCGTCTTCTTGATTGAATTCTGACACAATACCATGTAACCCCCCAATAGTGACAACTTTATCACCAATTGCCATACTATCAAGTAACTGTTTTCGTTCATTTTGTTGCTTTTTCTGTGTACGTGTCATAAAGAACAACATACCACCAATAATAATTAATGGAAAAAACATACCTAAACTTTGCATTCTATTCACCTCATCCTATTCTCGTTCACTCTTAACTTTAACAAATAATTTCCTAAACTACTAGTTTTATCTTCGACGATTTAAAAGTTTTTTGCGTTTTTTTCGTTAAAACCGTACTCTTCAAAAAAGGCTTCACGGAATTCTAATAAATTATCATCCATAATCGCTTGACGAACTTGTTTCATCACATTTAATAAGAAATACAAGTTATGATACGAGGTTAAACGCAATCCAAAGGTTTCATTCGCTTTGATTAAATGACGCACGTAAGCACGGGTATAGTTACGGCAAGTATAACAGTCGCACTTCTCATCGATTGGTCGGAAATCGCGCTCATATTTCGCATTTTTCACCACTAAACGTCCTTGACTTGTCATACATGTTCCATTACGAGCAATACGAGTTGGCAAGACGCAATCAAACATATCGACTCCACGAATAACACCGTCAATCAATGAGTCCGGTGTCCCAACTCCCATTAAATAGCGTGGTTTATTTGACGGTAAGATAGGATTAAGCCATTCTAACGCTTCATTCATCTCTTCTTTTGATTCACCAACTGAAAGGCCTCCTATAGAATAACCTGGGAAGTCAAGACTTACTAAATCTTTCGCACTTTGAATACGTAAGTCTTTATAGCCAGCTCCTTGAACAATTCCAAATAATCCTTGACGATCTGGATTGGCATGAGCTTTCAAACCACGTTCAGCCCAGCGCGTTGTACGCTCGATTGATTTCTTAACATAATCGTGACTTTCGTAAAATGGCGGACATTCATCGAAACTCATCATAATATCTGGTCCTAGTTTATTCTGAATTTGAATCGCTTTTTCAGGTGAGAGGAACATTTTAGAACCATTTAAATGATTTTTAAAATGAACGCCTTCTTCTGTTATATTACGCATGTCAGCTAGCGACCAAACTTGAAAGCCGCCTGAGTCCGTTAAAATCCCTTGATCCCAGTTCATAAATTGGTGTAAGCCACCTGCTTCTTCTACAATATCTTCGCCTGGGCGCAACCATAGATGATATGTATTACTTAAGATAATTCCTGCTCCCATTTCTTTCAATTCTTCTGGCGCCATTGTTTTAACAGTAGCTAGTGTTCCGACTGGCATAAACATCGGTGTCGGAAATGTTCCATGTGGTGTAATGATTTCGCCTAAACGAGCCCCTGTATGTTTTTCTGTTTTAATTAATCGGTAACGAATCGGTGATTCTGTCATTTTTGTTCCTACTTTCTTTGACTATTTATTTAACAAACATCGCATCACCAAAACTAAAGAAGCGATATTCTTCAGAAACAGCATGTGCGTATGCTTCCATTGTTAACTCTTTGCCTAAAAAGGCAGAGACTAGCATCACGAGTGTTGATTTTGGCAAATGAAAATTCGTCGAAAAAGCATCGACAATTTTAAATTCATATCCTGGATAGATAAAGATATCTGTCCAACCACTATCAGCTTGTAATTGTCCATCAAATTTAGTGCCTATCGTTTCTAACGTACGAATACTTGTTGTCCCTACTGCGACAATCCGTCCGCCACTGGCTTTGACCTCTTTTAGCGTTTCAGCCGCTTCTTCTGTTAAGCGATAAAACTCACGGTGCATTTCATGCTCATCTACGTTCTCAACACTCACTGGACGAAAGGTTCCTAATCCAACATGAAGTGTCAAATACACTAGTTTTACACCTTTTTCTTCAATTTTTTGCAACAACTCTTTAGTAAAATGCAAACCTGCAGTTGGTGCAGCTGCCGAACCATTTTCTTTCGCATAAACCGTTTGATAACGTTCTGGATCTTCTAATTGTTCTTTGATATATGGCGGTAAAGGCATTTCGCCAAGAGACTCTAAAATTTCAAGAAAAACACCCTCATACATAAAATCAATAATTCGTCCCCCGTGATCCAGTTCTTCTACCACTTTCGCTTTTAAGCGACCGTCACCAAAATAAATTTCAGTTCCAACTTTCGCTCGACGTGCCGGTTTAATTAGCGTTTCCCAACGATTACCTTCTTGGTTCACTAATAATAATACTTCTAACTGCCCCCCTGTATCTGGCTTAACACCATGCAAACGAGCAGGTAACACTCGTGTATCATTCATAACTAACGCATCTCCAGGATGTAACTCGTCTAAAATATCCGTAAAATGTTTGTCTGCCATTTTACCAGTCGCTTGTTCCACTACGAGCAAACGCGATGTTTCCCTGTTTTTCAGAGGCGTTTGTGCAATTAATTTTTCTGGTAAATCAAAATCAAAATCTTCGGTACTCATAACCATACTTTCACTCTTCTCTCTAGTTCTTCTCATCATAAGCATAGCCTAAATGATGATACGCTTTTTCTGTTGCTACTCGTCCACGAGCCGTTCGCTTTATAAACCCTTTTTGGATTAAAAATGGCTCATACATGTCTTCCACTGTTTCTGTTTCTTCACTGATGTTGACGGCAATCGTGCTTAATCCAACAGGCCCACCTCGATATACTTCAATCATCGTACGTAAAATCTTCTGATCGATATAATCTAAGCCTTCTTGGTCAACACGCAGTAAAGCTAAAGCATAGTCTGCTATTTGCGGTGTAATGACACCATCACTTTCAACTTGAGCCACATCTCTAACTCGACGCAATAAACGGTTCGCAATTCTTGGCGTTCCACGTGAACGTCGTGCAATCTCAAAAGCCCCTTCTTCAACAATATCCGTTTCAAAAATAGCTGCTGAACGCACGATAATCTCCGCCAATTCTTCTGGATAGTAATACTCCAAATGAGACACAATCCCAAAGCGGTCACGCAATGGTGCCGAAAGCATACCCGCACGCGTCGTCGCTCCTATTAATGTAAAGGGTGGCAGTTCAAAATGAAGGGGATAAGCAGTTTCGCCTTGTCCCATCATAATATCTACGTAAAAATCTTCCATCGCGGAGTATAACATTTCTTCCACTACACGGGGTAGGCGATGTATTTCATCAATAAATAAGACATCACCTGGACTTAATTCATTTAATATCGCCACTAAGTCACCTGGACGTTCGATTGCTGGTCCACTCGTTGTCCGAATATTGACGTCTAGTTCATTCGCAATAACCATCGCCAAAGTCGTCTTCCCTAAACCAGGAGGCCCAAACAATAGCACGTGATCCAGTGATTCTTGTCTTCGTTTAGCTGCTTCAATATATATCAGTAATTCTCGCTTAACTTTTTCCTGTCCAATATACTGAGTTAAGTACTGAGGGCGTAAGGTTTTATCAGATGAAGCGTCATTCTCCCATTCGTCTGGCGATACAATCCGTTCTTCCGTCATCTAGCATCACTCCTTACTTTTTCATCAATAAACTTAATCCTTTACGCAGATATTCATCTGTCGTCGTTAAGTTTTCAGCTGCCAACCCTTTTTTCACTTTCGAAATCTCTCGAGCACTGTATCCTAATGCTTTCAAGGCTTCACATGCCTCTTCTAAAGCACTGATTGTTCCTTTCGCTGTAAATTCAGAATCCATTTCTAACTGTTGTTGACCGACTAATGACGGTTCAAAGTTAACATCCCCTAATTTTCCTTTTAAATCTAAGACCATTTGCTGCGCTGTCTTTTTACCAACACCAGGAAATTTAGTCAAATAACTATGGTCGGCATTTTCAATCGCTGTTACTAAACCAGCATGATCAGCACTTGCCATTATCGCTAAGCCACTCTTAGGCCCAATACCAGATACACTGATTAATTTTAAAAACAACTGCTTTTCTTCTAATGTTTCAAACCCATAAAGCGTCATCGCATCTTCTCTTACCGCTTGATACAAATAAAGGGTGACTTGCTTGTCACGATAACTTGATAATTTAAACGGATTTGCAACTAGTATTTGATAGCCTATTCCATGTGTTTCTATCACAATATAATAAGGACTTATATAGGTTACCATTCCTTTTATATATTCATACATCTTTTTTCCTCCATACTTAAACAAACGTTCCCTTAAGATTGTACCATAATCCCTACCGTCTAGGTAGTCAATACGCAAGAGCCTTTTAGTAACATTTAAATAAATAAAAAGGCTGTCCGCTCGCGGACAACCTTTTTATTTTAATCTAAAAACTTCGCCATGATTTTTTCAATATTCATGGTTGCAAATTCTTCACCAGAAATCCCAATAATTTCTGATTCACATTTTACTTGTTCAAGTAATCCCGTTAACTCTTCTTCATAACGATGTACTTGAGGTGATAGTAAAATATAGTCATAGTGTTTAAAGTCCAATTTCTCTTCTACTCTCGCAACAGGTGCATAGTCCACATCGTAATTCAGTGATTTTGCACGTAGACTTTCTAACATCTTAGAAACAAATAGTGATGCACTGATTCCTGTTTCACAAACGAGCAAGATACTTTTTTCCATCGTAAAACCCCTATCTATATTTTTTTAACGCGCACAGGTTGCCCTGTTTTTAATGACTCATTCGCTGCGAAAGCCAAACGTTGCGCCATAATACCATCTTCAAATGTTACCACAGTTTCTGTATTATTTCTAATCGCATCTAAAAATTGCTCTACTTCTGCGATATACGCATCATTGTAACGTTCTAAGAAGAAATGCAATGGTTTTTGGCTATGAACGCCTTCTACATCTGATAACGTCACATTATTCACTAATTCATTTTCTGCCTGTGACGCTCCTTTTGAACCAAAAGCTTCTAAACGTTGATCATAGCCATAAACTGCTTGACGACTATTGCTAATAACGCCTAAACAACCATTTTCAAATTTTAATGTGACAACAGCAGTATCAATATCAATGCCTTTAATCTCAGGATTGACTAACGCTTCTCCTGTCGCATAAACTTCTTCTACTTCACTACCCGCAATAAAACGTGCCATATCAAAGTCATGAATCATCATATCAAAGAACAAGCCCCCTGATGATTTAACATAAGACAATGGTGGCGCTTCAGGATCACGTGAATCAATACGTAATAATTGAATATCTCCAATCGCACCGCTTGTGACATGTTCTTTTACCTGAGCAAAGTTGCGGTCAAAACGACGGTTAACACCTAATTGGAATTTTACGCCTGCTTCTTTCACTACTTCATAAGCTGACAATGTTTCTTCATCTGATGAACTGATTGGTTTTTCACAGAAAATATGCTTCCCTGCTTTGGCTGCTTTTTTGATTAACTCCGCATGGGTATCTGTCGGACTACAAATAAAAACAGCATCAATTTCATCATCGGTTAAAATTTCATCAAAATCTGCTACTAACGGTACACCGACTTCTTTTTCAAAATCAGGCATTTTATCCGCAAAAATATCTGCTACTTTTTTAACTTTAACGCCGGCCATTTGGACTAAGTTGTTGGTATGCAATTTCCCAATACGTCCTCCACCGATAACACCTACTACTAATTCTTTACTCATCTTTTTCAACTCCTATTTTTTATTATCTAGCAAATCCAATTGGTGAGAATGCTAAATAGGTAATAATAACTGTAACAATCGTAATCACACTAACTAACTTCGTATGTTTCCAAGGGGTAATGTCAACTTTCGTATTAAACACTTTCAATTCGAAGTCGCCTTCTGGTTTCCATTTTGAAACTAAGAACATCACTAGCATGTCTAAGAAGAATAATACACTTAACACATATAAGAAGTGAACATCTTTTAAGAAAACTTTAGATAACGCATATAAAACAATATGCATAGAGATTGTAACCTTGGCAGACAATGCTGTCGCTTTTTTAGAGTAGAAGGCTAACAAAATAATAACTAAAAGCGGCATATTATATAGTCCATTGAACTCTTGTACAAATTGATAAAGTCCAGCTGGTGCAAACGAAATAAAAGGTGCCACAATAACCGAAACTAAGCCAACAATAACCGTTACCATTTTACCGGCACGAGCAATCTGCGCGTCTGTTGCTTGTTTGTTGATAACTGGCTTATAAAAATCTAATGAAACTAATGTTGAGGTAGCGTTTAGCGCTCCTGAGAATGAAGATAAAATAGCTCCGAAAATGACCGCCGCAAAAATACCATACATCATTTGTGGTAAAACTTCCGTTACTAATGCTGGATACGCTTCATCTGGTGTATTAATGAGTAATTCACCAAATATATTACGAGCTACAATTCCTGGGAATACTAGGAATAATGCCCCAAAAATCTTGAAGAATCCAACCATGAACGCCCCTTTTTGAGCTTCAGCTAAGTTTTTCCCTGACAAAGCCTTTTGAACAATCATCTGGTTCGTACACCAGAAATACAAGTTATTAAATAACATACCTGTAAAGAGTGTTGGCCAAGGAACGACCGCAGAATCAATCGAGCCGACTGAATTTAGTAACCAAGGCGTATTATCTACGATATGATCAATACCACCAATGAAGTTTCCTCCACCTAGCTTAGTCACTCCTAAAATTGGTACTAACAAGCCACATATTAATAAACCAAATCCATAAACTGTATCACTGTTCGCACTTAGACTCAATCCACCAATTAATAAATACAAAATACCAATAATACCGATTGCAAATGACACCAAAATGATTGCTGTAATCGGACGAATTCCCAATAGTTCGTCTATTCTGAATATTTTGTTAAAAACAAGTGAACCAGAATACAGCACAACAGGTAAGAATGATGTCATATAAGTAATAATAAACAAAGCTGAGATAATACGCTTCGTACGCGTATCATAACGAATTTCAATAAAGTCAGAAACCGTATTGATACCGTACTTGAAATACTTTGGTAAGAACACCGCAGCTAGCATGACGATAGCTATCGCTGATGTCACTTCCCAAGCCATAACTTCCATACCTGCTACATAACTTTGACCGTTTTGTCCGACAATCTGTTCAGTTGATAAATTGGTCATAATAATGGACCCTGCAATTGGTAATGCCGTTAAACTTCGACCACCCATAAAGAATCCTTCAGAATCTGTTACATCGACGCCACGTGACCTCTTAAACGCAAACATCCAAACCGCCACAATGATGAGAATAAAACTTACCATTGAAAATACATTCATGTCTACACCTCTTATTTTTAAAGTTTTGTGACGTCATTGATATATTGACGTGCTTTTTTTGCATAAATAAATGGATTAGCTTTTGCTGGATCTTGTTCGGCTTCCACAACAATCCATCCTTCATAACCACTCTTCTCTATGGCTTCCCAAATAGGATTAAAGTCGATCATGCCATCTCCAGGAACTGTAAAGACGCCTTCTTTCACACCATTTAAAAAGCTCATTTTATTCGCTTTGACTTCAGCCATTTTTGCTTCACGAATGTCTTTAAAGTGGATGTGGAAAATACGATCTTGATATAAATTATAAATTTCAAGTGGATTTTCACCAGAAAAAACGAGATGTCCTGTATCAAATAGTAAGCTAACTTTTTCTGGGTCTGTATGATCCATTAAACGTTTAATTTCAGCTGTCGTTTGAACTCCTGTTCCCATATGGTGATGGTAAACAATTTTCATGTCTTTTTCAGCCGCTAACTCACCTAATTTTTCTAAACCAGTTGTTAGCAACTCCCATTCTTCATCATTAAAGATTGGTTTTTTATCAAAAACAGGTGTTTCCATTTGTCCTTGTACACTATGACCTTGTTCTGATACAACGATAACTTTCGCTCCCATTGCATGTAAAAAATCACGATGTTCAATAAATGCTTGAGCCGTCTCCTCGTAAGGTTTCGTTGTTAAAAAGGCACTGAACCAAGCGCTTGCCACTGATAATCCTCGTGGTTCCAAATAGCTTTTTAATACTTCGGGATCACGTGGATATTTGTTTCCAATTTCAGTTCCAACATAACCTGATAAAGCCATTTCACTAATACATTGTTCAAAACTGTTTTCGCTTCCTAATTCAGGCATGTCATCATTTGTCCAAGCGATTGGTGCAATTCCTAATTTGATTGTCATTTTTCTTCCTCCTTGTTTTCGGTACAGCGTTTTCATTTGTGATGTAAAAGCAAGCGGAGTCAGTGTGACTCCACTGCTTAAAATCCTTTTTAATGGGGCACTTCAACCAAGCATTTTCCTTCATAAGATGATTGACAAGCAATCGCTACTTTAGTTGATTGCAAGCCGTCGTTAGCATTAACGCCAGGCTGTTCACCCGTTTGAATACAACGGATAAATTCTTTTGTCTCATTGATAAAAGCTTCCTTGAAGCGCTCTGGGAAATTCTGTGAACACGGTCTAACCACACCATGTTCATTCATTACTGTGACAAGATTTTTTTCTGGTATTTGCGCAATTCGCAACATTCCTTTTGTTCCGATTAATTCCGTTTCTACATGGTAACCATGATGACAATTACGACCTGCAACTAAGATAGCCATCGTCTGGTCTGTCAGCTGCATCATAGCTGCCCCTGTTTCTAATTCACCCACAGCATCTAACTCAGGGTAAGCGGCGTTTTTACCAATTGCCCAGACACGTTCGATTTCTTGATTTGAAAACCAACGAACTAAGTCAATATCATGAATAGACATATCAGCGAACAAGCCGCCACTATTACTTGCTCCAGCAAATTTCACAAAACTTTCGAGACCTTCGCTTGGATCAATTCCGTAGCTACGAATTAATGTCAGTTCTCCCAACTCACCTTTTTCAACCATTTGTTTGGCATATTGATAAGATTCGTCGTATCTTCTCATAAAACCTAGCATAAAGACTTGATTAGGATGATCGTCAATCACATCCATTGTTTTTTCAATTTCAGCGACGTCTAGACCAATTGGCTTTTCAGAGAAAACATGCTTGCCATTCTTCATCGCCAACTGAATATGCTCACAGTGTAGCCCAGACGGCGAAACGATAAAGATAGCATCAATGGCTTCATCTTGCACCATTTCTCCATAATCACGATACAATTTGGTCACGCCAAGTGCTTCTCGAGCAAAATCTAACTCTGCTTCGACCACACTGCATGCAGCATAGAGCTCACAGTTAGGTACGTGAAATGCTAGATTTTTAGCATGTTCTTTCCCTAACCTTCCTAACCCGATAATCCCAACTTTTACAACCTTCATGGTGCGCCTCCTAGAATTAATATTTCCAAGCGTCTTGTAATTTTTCAGCACGTTCTTGCGCCGCTTGAACTACGGCTTCTGTTTCAGAAACTTCGGAAACTCCAACATTCCACCAGCCGCCGTAGCCGTCTGTCATAGTTTTAGGTAACACTTTAATGTCAATTAAAGTTGAAACAGTTTGTTTTTTAGCGTCCTCAATAGCAGCTATTAATTCGTCACGCGTCGTCACACGATACGTCTTAGCACCGTAGCCTTCCGCCACTTTAGCATAGTCGATAGCCATAATATTGTGATCGGCATCGCGGAATTCACAATTATAACTACCACCACCATTAGACATTTGTAAATTATTGATACAACCATAGCCTGAATTATCAAAAAGCATGACATTGATTTTTTGTTTATATTGTAATGCTGTTACTAATTCGGTATGTAACATTAAGAAGCTACCGTCTCCTAACACGGCATATACTTCTCGTTCAGGTTCTGCTAACTTAGCACCTAATGCTCCTGCTACTTCATACCCCATACATGAATAACCATATTCTAGGTGATAGGTGTTTTCCGTATCCGTTTCCCATAGACGTTGCATGTCACCTGGCAATGAACCAGCTGAGGCTACGACGATGCTACCTTCTTCTACAGTGTCATTCATTGTAATAAACGCATCGGTTTGCGTGTATTCGGTCTTCAAACTATCTGCATATTCATTCATGACTTCTTGACTGAAATGTCCGTCAATTTCCGGTTTAAAGGCTGTACGATTAAACGTAACATTATGTAGACGCTCGCGTTCTTGTTCCCATTCCTTTTTCCACTCGCTTAACTGCGAACCAAACGACGCACGATAGTTTCCTAATTCTTTCGCCATCATTTCTAACGATACTTTCGCATCTCCAACAACTTGAAACGCATCGAATTTATAAGCATGCATTCTACCTACGTTTATATTTAAGAATTTCGTACGGTCGTAATCAAACGCTGTTTTAGAAGACGTTGTAAAATCTGTATAACGCGTTCCCACTCCTATAATCAAGTCCGCATTATCAATCGCCTTGTTAGCAGCTGAGGTTCCTAAAATCCCAGTGCCTCCTAAATTATTCTCAAATGAATGAGCGACAGTAGATTTTCCTGCATGAGTTTCCACCAGTGGAATCTCATGAGTCTCTGATAATTGACGTAAAATGTCACCAGCTTGTGAGTATTTAGCCCCACCACCTACAATAATAACGGGCTTTTTGCTCTCTTTAATACGCGCTACCGCTCCTTCTATTTCACGATCAGTAGGTACGCGACGATCTAGATAATGCACGCGTTTTTCAAAGAAACTCGCTTCAAAATCATACGCCTCTCCTTCTGTATCTTGTGAAATACAAATCGTCGCAGGACCTGCTGTTGCAGGATTCGTCATTACTTCAAATGCTCGGATTAATGCCGACATTAGTTGCTCTGGTCGTTGCACGCGATCCCAGTACCGAGAAACAGCTTTAAACGCATCATTAGTAGTAGTTGCAATACTTGTTTCATGTTCTAACTGTTGTAAAACAGGGTCTGGTTGACGTGTCGCAAAGGTGTCAGCTGGTAAAATCAATAAGGGAATATTGTTAGCATGAGCCGTCGCTGCAGCTGTTACCATGTTAGCTGACCCAGGACCTGCTGACGCTGTAACGGCATATATTTTTTGGCGTAACTGTTGTTTACTAAATGCAATGGCAGCATGCGCCATTCCTTGTTCATTTTTTCCTTGAATCACTTTTAAATGACCAGGATCTTGTTCAAGGGCATGCCCAATTCCTAAGACATTACCATGTCCAAAAATATTAAATACACCTTCTACAAATGGAAACTCTTTACCATTGACTGAGATATATTGTTGATTTAAGAATTTGACAAGGGCTTGAGCTGTTGTCATTCTTATTGTTTTACCCATCTTCACACTTCCTTTATTCTGCTTGTTCTGCCATTAATTGTTCTATTTGTTCGACTGTCGGCATCGCTTCAGATGAACTGTGTTTACTTACAACGATAGCTGCTGAAGCACTACCGTATTGTAATGCGGTTTGAATATCTTTCCCTTGTGAAAGGGCATAGATAAAGGCCGCAGCATATGAGTCACCTGCTCCAAATGTTTTTAATACATTAGACTTATAGGCTTTTGTTGCAAATGTTTGCCCGTCTTTTGTATAGGCGTATGATCCTTGAACACCGTGTTTAATCACAAGTAATTCTGGACGATGTGAAAACAGATAATCTACCGTTACATCGTTCGAACCATTCTCAACATTTTCCAACATATTATACTCGTCACGTGTACCAATCACGACATCTGATTGTTCTGCTACTAAAGCATAATAAATAGATGTTTCTTCCGCATTTTTCCACGTGTATGGACGATAATCTAACTCAAACACTACTTTCACTTGATTTTCTCGAGCAATAGAAACCGCTTTTAATACTGCTTCACGAGAAGGGCTTTGCGCCAAACCTGTTCCTGAAACGACTAACATTTTCGCCTCTTTAATATACTCTTCATTAACTTCTGATGGATCTAAGTATAAATCAGCTACGTTATCGCGATACATTAAAATACTACATTCTTCCGGACTTAAAATTTCAGTAAAAGCTAAACCTGTCTTACGTCCTTCTGTGTCTAATACAAAATTACTAGTGTCAACTCCTACCTTGCCCATGTAATCTGTAATAAAACGACCATGTTGATCATCTGGTATTTTACCGATGAACCCACATTTCAATCCTAATTTTGAAGCTCCAATTGCAATGTTAGCGGGAGAACCGCCAACATATTTACTAAACGTCATGGTTTCTTCCATAGGTCGATTATACTCGACAGCATTTAAATCCACACATGCCCGTCCAACAGCGATTAAATCATACTTTTTATTTGCCATAATGACACTCCTAATTTTTATTTTCCTTTTTATTTTCGATCTAAAATCCACTCATGATCTGGGTCATTATGGAATTGCCATTTTTTAATTGGACCTGCCATAATGTTCAGATAGTATGAGTTATATCCATCTGGCACAGCCACTGGATGATAACCTTTTGGTACTACGACAACATTTTCATTTTCAACTGCCATCGTTTCATCTAGCGAACGATCGTCCGTATAAACACGTTGGAAGACAAAGCCTTGTCCCGGATCGACTTCATGATAGTAAGTTTCTTCTAAGAATGACTCATGTGGCAAGTTATTTTGGTCGTGCTTATGTGGTGGATAGCTTGACCAATTGCCGCTATCTGTATAAACCTCTACCACAATCAAACTATTAGAAATCGGACTTTCGTCATCTAAAATATTATGAACCATTCGTTTATTACTATATTTTCCACGTTTTTCAATGCGATTACTTGCTGCTGGAATCAGTTGCGTTGGCAACTGATTCTCAGATGGCGAGTAGCAAAGGATAACTTTTGCCTCTTTATTGGCTGTTATCGTCATGTCATGGTTATGAGATATATAGACACTATCGGTTGGTATTTTCTCAAACACACTATCTCGTGTCCCAATGTTTTCAAATGTTTCTGTTTCATCTGAAATTGTTACTTGACCCGTTAACACAACTGCACATACTTCCAAGCCGTCTAAATGCTCTTGATAAGTACCACCTGCTTCAAATGAAAGTAAACGTAGTTCGATATATTCTAATCCGTCTTTTTCTCGCGTAACATGATGTCGTTCAATCACTTTATCATTTAACGCTTTTGTTTGAGGTGTTCGTTTTAAATCCGCCATTCTTTATTCTCCTAATCTTTATATATCATTACGTGAGTAGCGAGCTGTGACCACTTTGTTACGTGTATAGAAATCGACTCCTGCTTTTCCGTTTGCTGGTAATGTACCGTAGAAAGAAGATTTCCATCCAGAGAATGGGAACATCGCCATTGGAGCTGGAACGCCCAAGTTAATACCAATCATACCTGCGTCAATATTTTCTCTGAAGTAACGAATTGCTGAAGCATTATTTGTAAATAGACATGCTCCATTCGCAAATTCAGATTGATTAGCAATAGCAATCCCTTCTTTTAAATCTTTAATTTTCACAATAGAGAGAACCGGTGCGAAAATTTCATCTTTCCAAATCGTCATATCTGTTGTCACATTTTCAAAAATAGTTGGTCCAACGAAGTAACCATCTTCATTAACCATTTCACGTCCGTCGCAAACTAAGTTTGCTCCTTCTTCAATACCTTTTTCGATATATCCAAGTGTTCGTTTTAGATTGTCTTCACGAATAACTGGGCCTAAGAAGACGCCATCATCTAGTCCGTTCCCCATCTTAATATCTTTCGTTGCTGCAACTAAGCGCTCCATAAATTCATCGTATATGCCTTCTTGAACGGTTACAACAGCTGCCGCCATACAACGTTCTCCAGCGGAACCAAATGCTGCACCAACAATCGCCGGAATGCTGTCATCTAAGTTTGCATCATTTAAGACGACTGTGTGATTTTTCGCGCCAGTTAAAGCCTGAACACGTTTTAAGTTTTTAGATCCTTCTGTATAAATATATTCACCAACTGGTTTAGACCCTACAAAAGAAATTGCTTTAATCGCTGGATGTTCTAAAATACCGTTAACCACATCATGTGCTCCGTAAACAATATTCAAGACTCCTTTTGGTAAACCAGCTTCAGTAAATAACTCAACGACTTTTTCCATTAACATTGGTGTACGCTCAGATGGTTTTAAAACAACTGTATTCCCTGTTGCAATTGCCATTGGGAACATCCAAAATGGTACCATCATCGGGAAGTTAAATGGTGTAATACCGCCAACAACCCCAACTGGATATTTATAAGTTGTCGCTTCAACATCTGTTGCAATAGAGGATGAACTGTCGCCCATCATTAATGTAGGTGCTCCAGCTGCAAATTCTACGTTTTCAATCCCACGTTGTACTTCACCGTAAGATTCAGATAAAGCCTTTCCATTTTCAATTGTGACTAAGCGAGCTAGCTCGTCTTTGTTATCCATTAATAATTGATGAAATTTATATAAAATACGTGCACGACGAGGTGCCGCTACTTCTTTCCATTCTAAAAATGTTTCATGAGCGACTTCTGCAGCATGATTTAAATCTTCACGTGTTGATAAAGGAACTTCACACATCGGCTCTTTCGTAGCTGGATTGACCACTGTTTCATATGTTGATGTACGACTTTCGATCCACTCACCGTTTACATAATTTTTAAGTTTTCTTACCTCAGACATAATATTCCTCCGTATTATCTTATTTCCAACCTCCCACAAGTTACTATCAACTTATGGTTAAGTTGGTTATCTTCAAAACATATACTACACAACTTTACCAAGATAGTCAATCTATTTTTGCATCATTTTTTCAAATAAATGTTTTTTTGAGTATCTAACATGAAATAAACGTTATTTTATGGTTAACTGTTGATTAAGTTGACTTGGCATGATATAGTGAGCATAGAAATTAAGAAGCAGGAGAAACTGAGATGAAAGCCAAACGCAATGATTTAATTAAAGAATATATATTAGAAAAAGAACATGTGACACTGAAAGAATTAGAGGAAACATTTAACGTTTCAATGAACACTATTCGACGAGATGTTGCCAAAATTATTACCGACCCTCGTTTTGAAAAAGTTTATGGTGGCGTCAGTGTGAAGAAAAACAAATTAATTTCTTTCGAAAATAGAAGTATTAAAAATAAAGAAGTCAAGCAAAAAATTGCTGAGGAAGCGGCAAAACTTATCCAACCACACGATTTAATCTATATTGACTCTGGGACAACCACCAAGTATATTTTAGATTATTTACCGAAAGACATCGAAATGACGATTATTACGAATAGTCTAGATATTGTACTAAAAGCTGAGGTTTTTGAAAAAATCCAAGTCTTTTTATTAGGGAATATGTTCAAACGCTCAACGCGTTCTTTTGTCGGCATTACACCGGATCAAATTACTAATAAATATAATATTTCAAAAGCATTTATGGCAGCTACTGCCGTTTCTATTGATAATGGCATGATGAACTCTGATTTAATGGAATATGAAATAAAGAAACATATTGTGGATAAAGCCGCTAACATTTACTTACTTGCCGATAAAAGTAAGTTTGAAAAATCAACCTTACTCACTTACGCTTCTCTCGATCAGGTAGATAAGATTATTACGGATAAAGATTTTGATGCGCCTTATCTTGATTTCTTTAATGACAAACAGATTGAACCCATAACAGTTGACATATAGAAAGGAGTTACATGTATTATGCCATTAGTTAAATTTGACCTCGTAAAAGGACGGAGTCAGCAGGAAATCACTCATTTATTAGACGTATCACATCGTATTTTTTTAGATGCTTTAGAATTACCAGAAGGTGACCGTTATCAAGTCGTGACTCAACATGAACCTTATGAATTAGTCATGGAAGATACAGGCCTTGGCTTTGAACGTACACATCAGCGCGTACTCATCACTGTTGTTAGTCGTAAACGCACGACCGAACAGAAGGAAAAACTGTATGAACAACTACAACAAGCCCTTTATAAAGAATGTCAATTAAAACCTGAGGATTTGATGATTAATTTTGTTATCAATGAGGATGAAGACTGGAGTTTTGGTTTTGGCAAGGCTCAATTCTTAACAGGAGATTTACAATAAAAAAGCGTGAAAGTGTTAGATTTTAACACTTTCACGCTTTTAATTTTTTAATAACCAGACAATTGCTCCTGCTAAAGCAACTAAGAGTGTCATAATCACATACCAAGGAAATAAAATCGCTATTAAGACTAAAATGGAAAGACTGGTGACTAGAAGTCCCACCATCGGTCCAAACTTTTCCTTTTTTACTTTCTTTTCGCCGAGATAGTCAGGCATCCACTGGTTCCCTCGTCCAGAAAATAGCCAGAGTCCAAAAGCAAGCACACCTAACATGATTATCGTGAAGAACATCTTCCATGTAACTATCCCTTTAAATCGAGAAGTCTTTACTTGCTTTGCTTTTGGAAAAACAGTCTTATCCAAAGCCAGTTGATTTTTCTTAATAGTCCCTGTAATCACATCGGTTAAACGACGCGGACTATTTAACTCGACATCCTGTGTGGGCGCCCAAATCATCACACCTAGCGCTTGTTGGTCTATTGACAATTGTGTTTTCTTACTGATTGTTTCTTTATTGTTAAAGTAATAGACTGTTCCGTTCACTTCTGCATCATCACGCGTCGGGACTTCCGAAAGCTTGGCAATCATATTTTGATACGTTAGCACTGAACCGTCAAGTGCTTTCCCATAAAATGGAATCCCAATAACTAACTTGTCAAGATGATTCCCACCCATAACTTGATTCCAATACGTCAAATTTTGTTCGTGTAGTTCAAGTGGTGAGTGATTAGGATAGCCTGCAGATTGAGCATCATATGACATCACATTAATCCAATCAGCTTCTGCCAATGCCTCTGGGGTAAAATGTTGTTCCCAACTGCCACTTGGAACCCCGTCGGCTGTAACACCAGAAGGGACACAAATGGTCACGTCAACCTTAGAGGGAAGCGCCACTCTTAGCTCTTTCATAAAATCAGTAAATTGTGCCGCCTCTGAAACAGAAGGATATTCCCAATCAATATCTATCGTATCCAACTTATATTTAGCTGCAAAACGAACAATTTCCTTAACAAAGTGGGCACGATTATCTTTGCTCGTTGCTTGACTAAAATTATCACTTAACCCCCAACCACCAATACTGACACCCACTCTTACATTTTCTTTATGAGCTTCAGTTACTAGGTGAGTCAGTTGATCACCGCTCCCACTATCAGTAAATTTCAAACTACCTGAACTGGTCGGGACCATTGAAAAATAGTTAATATCCGTCATTTGTTTAAAGTCAACAGTATGCTTCAAATGAACCATATCATAGTCTGGTAAGTAACCTACAACCCTAAATTCCTCTGTCGCCGCTTTAACCATTATAAACGGATAACAAAAGGTTATGAGTAGCATGACGTTCATAAGTATAAACTGCCACTGTCGCCTAAGTAATTGTTTTTTTAGCACGGATTCAACCGCTCCTATCTGAATATATTGTTTGTCCATTATCTCTATCATATGAGATGATCATTTTTATATTAAACTTCTACTGATTGTATCACATCTTTGATAGATTTTCGATAACTATTATTCCAAATGATTGATAGCTCAACATTTTCCTAACTATCGCGTAGTAATGTTATCATTCTTGTTTTTATTTTTTTGAGAATCTGAGTGGCTTTATAAATGCTACAGTCATATTTACCACTAATTTGTTTCAATGTATTTCCTTGTAAATAAGCACAGAAAATCTCTTGATCAAACTTATCTAACTTTTCAATCATGTTTTTAATCGTTTCATTAATAATAACTTGATCAATCGCATCTAAATCAACACTATCGCTCATTAAACGGCGTACTTTATCATTCTCATACAACGAATGGATAGACAGTAATTCTTGATTACTACGCCGTTTCTTTGCATTGTCACGTCGAATTAAACTAAAAAGATGACGTTTTAAAAGAATCTTATAATATGCAGAAAAATGAATACCAAAAAATTCATTGTAATCTTGAATGGCTAAATAAAGAACGATGTTAGCTTCTTGCACCCAGTCTTCCCAGTCAACCCCCCTTACATAATAGTGATGAAAGAAATTCGACACTATCGGAGTATACTGCTGAAACAGCTCAGAAAAAGCATCACCGTCATCATTTTTAGCACGTCTGATTAATTCATCTTGTTTTCCATTCATCTAAAAATCCCTTTCGCCTTTTTTATTTATATTATCATAATTTAAAGCGCTTTTTTATGTTTTAAGTATTAAAAAACGTGTTTAGCTAAGCCAAACACGTTCTCTTTTTATCATTTTTTTTATTTTTCTAAATCATCCATCATGCGATTTAAAGACTCAATTCCACCACCAGATAAATACCAAACTTCAGGATCTAGTCGAACCAATCGTTCCTTTTGGGCTGCTGTCGTTTCTGCTATTAATGGTTGACTTTCAATATTATTGTTATGTGTATCTCCCCCAATAGCTTGCGTACGGTCAATAATAAATAATACATCTGGATTTTTTTCTAAAACATATTCAAACGATACTGACTGACCATGTGTCGAAGCTTCAATGGTATCATCTGCTTGCTTGTAACCAAACGCATCATGAATAATCCCAAAGCGCGAACCGGAGCCATACGCTGATAGCTGTCCTTCGTTCACAAGTATGATTAACGCTTTCTCTTCTTTCTTTTCAATTTTTTCATGTAACTGGTCGCGTCTTGCTTTTAACGAGTCTATGTGTGATTTTGCTTCAGATTCTTTATCTAATATCTGCCCCAATTGTTCTATATTTTTTAGTGTATCTTCCCACGCTTGTCCACTTTCTAAAGCAACGTACAATGTCGGTGCAATAGCTGAAAGAGTTTCTTGATAATCTTCTTGACGACCTGAAATAATAATTAAATCCGGCTTCAATTGATTAATCTTTTCTAAGTCCGGTTCTTTTAATCCACCAACAGAGGACACGCTTTCAAACTCAGAAAGATAGCTAGGTAGATTTTTCTGAGGTACTCCTACAACCTTTTCACTTTCTTCTAGCGCATGAATCGTATCTAATGACCCCATATCAAAAATCACTATTTTTTGAGGGTTTTTCATCATTTCAAACTCTTGACCGTGACCATCTTGTACCGTCACTACCTCTTTATCAGCAGCATCTTTTGTTTCACTTGTTTTTGTTTCTTGCTTACCGCAACCTACTAAGCCAACTATCATGATTCCTAACACTGCTAAACTCATCCATTTTTTCATCTTTTTTCTCCTATTCATTAAAATACAAACAAAAACGTTTCCCTTCCAATTCGCAAACTCGAATGTTCATTTCATACAAACTATCTAATATCTCTTTTTGAATAATATCATTAGTCGGACCTGTCTGATAAATTTTCCCTTTTTTCATTGCAACAATTTCATCTGCATAACTCGCTGCAAAATTGATATCGTGCAAAACAATTATCACTGTTTTGCCCCTTTCATCGACTAGTTGACGTAATATCTGCATCATTTGAACTGCGTGACTCATATCCAAGTTGTTGAGCGGCTCATCCAATAAAATGTAATCCGTATCTTGAGCTAAAACCATAGCAATATACGCGCGCTGTAATTGCCCCCCGGATAACGTATTAATACGACACATTTTCAATTCATCTAACCCCATAAACTGAATAGCTTCATTGATTAAAATGTTATCTTCTTTTGTCAATCGGCCATGGCTATAAGGAAAGCGTCCAAACGACACCAGTTCTTCGACCGTCAATTTTAACTGGACGGTATTGGATTGTTTCAAAATCGCTAGTTTTTTAGCTAACTCATCTTGTTTCCAAGATTTTATTTCCTGTCGGTCGATATAAATAGATCCGGTATCTTTTTCAATTAATCGACTCATCATACTTAACAAAGTACTCTTTCCCGCACCGTTTGGACCGATAAAGGCGGTCATACTTTTTTCTTTAATAGTCAAATCGACTGGTTCAATGACTTGTTTTGCTTCATAACGTTTTGATACTGACGATAGCTCCATCTAACCCAACGCCTTTCTTTGCTTCCATATTAGCCAAATAAAATAACTACCTCCAATAAATTCAATCACGACACTTAACGTCGTATTCCAATGAAAAATAAATTCAACTAAAAACTGTCCCACAATCAATAAGGTCATTCCTATCAAACTTCCTACTGCAAATAAAAGGCGATGTTCATGTCGATTCACTAAACGGTAGGTTAAATTAGCGACTAAAAAGCCTAAAAATAAAATAGGTCCTACTAACGCCGTACTCAATGCTACTAATAACGTAATCGCAATGAGTAATTGTATACGAAAGACCGCGACATTGACACCCAAATTAATCGCTAAATCATCGCCGAGTAATAAGACATCTAATTTATGTCGCTGTGACCAAAGCCAAATAATCGTAATAAGCGTACCGATAGCCGTGTATAGTAATAATTGTTGATTAATATTGCCAAAACTAGCGAATAGACGACCTTGTAATTTATCATACTCATTTGGATCCATCAGAACTTGTAAAAAGGTCCCAAAATTAGAAAAAAGCGTGCCTAAAATCATCCCAATCATCAAAAGGATGAAAATATCCTTTTTAGCAAACCGTAGCAAGCCAGTATACAAAAGCGTCCCCATGACAACCATTAACAGGACATTAAGAACAAAGAGCCAGACTTGTTGTTGCGGATGCAAGACAAACGAAGCTCCAAACAGAAAAAACAAACAGGTTTGAATGAGAACATAAAGGGCATCAAATCCTAAAATAGTGGGCGTAATAAAATGATTATGGCTTAACGTTTGAAACGTGATGGTTGAAAAACTAGCACTAATCCCGACTAATAGAAAAGCCAACCATTTTTTCCCTCTAATCGCTAAGGCAAACTCCCAATTCCCATAGGTTTGATAAAATAAATAGCCGAGCGTACTCATTATAAGTAAAAGGACAAGTAACAGACAAACACGCTTCGTCGAGTATCCCTTATTCATTGCGATACCCCCTTATTAGCAAACCAATAAATAATAAGCTACCAATTACCGATACAATCAAACTAACAGGAACTTCATAAGGCGCAATCACAAGCCGAGCTAAAATGTCAGAAACGACTAAAAATAAACTCCCGCAAATCGCCGTAATACTAACCGTTTCTTTTAAATAATCACCATAAAATAATGAAACAATATTCGGTACAACTACACCTAAAAATGGTAGTGTCCCGACCGTAACTAATACGACACTACTAGACATCGCCACAATGGTTAAACCTAGCCACTGCGTTTTTTGATAGTTTAACCCCACTGCTGTCGCCGTGTCTTTTCCCAACCCTGCTAGCGTGAAATGCTGAGCGTATAACTGCACAACTATTAATAAAGGAAAAGCCAAATACATTAACTCAAAAGATCCCTTAGTAACCGTAGCAAAATTACCTTGTAACCATGATGAGATATTTTGAATAAGCTGAAATTGATAAGCAAAAAATGTCACCACAGCACCGATTACATTGCCGTACATTAACCCTATCAGTGGAATCATTAATTGATTATACTGAGGTAATTTCTGGATAAGTCGTAAAAATACAAAGGTTCCAAGTAACGAAAATACAAACGCAATGCCGGAGCGTACCAAAATACTACTATCATGAAAGAAAAGCATAGCAATCAAAATACCTAGTTTAGCACTATCCATAGTTCCAGCTGTCGTTGGGGAAACAAATTTATTTTGAGTTAACTGTTGCATGATTAACCCATTAACCGCAATCGTCGCTCCAGCTATCAATAAGCTCAAAGTTCGCGGTATCCTCGTAGTCCATAACACCAAAGACTGTTCGGGCGTTAAATGTATCAAGGAGGTTATCGGTACACTTTTAACTCCTACAAATAATGACAGTAAGCTAAAACCAAGTAATAGTATAAAAAGCACTTTCTTTTGCAAGCTTCTCACCTCAATTATCTAAATGAGAATGATTTTCATTCCCAATAACAGTGTAAGTAATTTCACAACAAAATGCAAGTTTCTTTTAAACAAAAAAGCTCTTTGCTTAAAAGCAAAGAGCTAAACGATTTAAATGATTATTTGGCTCTTTGTCAAATAGGACTGATGAGTCAAAATGAAGTCGAAAGATGAGTGGAACTTGTTCCATTCATCTTTTTATTTTACTTCAATGAGGCGATTCATCATGAATATTCTTAATTTCATGTTCTCAAATGATTTAAATCCATAGGATACCCGTTTTAAGGTTTTAATATGTGTGTTTTTAGCTTCAATCTTACCATTTGAATAGGGATATATTAGGGAATTACGAATCCCTTCTTCATAGTTTAAAAGGTTTTGAAGTTTCTTACGAAATTCTGAATCTAATGTTTCAGGTAGTTCTTTTAGTTGTTGGATAAATGACACGTGATTTTTGCTTCTGAAAGCATCCATAAT
>NZ_NGJW01000009.1 GCF_003987555.1 Vagococcus lutrae
AGAACATGAAATTAAGAATATTCATGATGAATCGCCTTATTGAAGTAAAATAAAAAAGATGAATGGAACGAGTTCCACTCATCTTTCGACTTCATTTTGACTCATCAGTCCTATTTGACAAAGAGCCGAATAAAAAAAGGAGATCCGCATATTCTAATTGCGGCATCTTCTTTTTTTTAATTACCCTCACTTAGCGTCACATATTGTTTCACACGATTGACAAATTGCTCTTTGCCAAAAAAATCTTTATCCAATAACTCTGGGAATATCTCTTTAAAAAAATAAGAAACAGAAGGACGGTGACGAAATTGTTGAATTGTCTGAATAGACTCCATAAACATCTCTTGATAAACAGGTTCCGGATTGTTTTTGACGATTTCTTCAAATGACTCATACAATAAATCGACTTTATCAGCAATCGCTAATAGCTCGCCTTCTATCGTGTCATCTTTCCCTTCAAATAGGCGTCGTCTATATATGTCTTGGAACGCTTCAGGGATTTCTTGATTGATAAACTCATCTGTCATTTTCTCTTCGACTAGTTGCAACATTCCACGAAGCTCAGGACTAGCGTACTTAACAGGTGTTTTTATATCTCCTATAAAACGCTCGGTATAATCATGATTTAACGCTTTTTCATATAACATTTTCCAATCAACAGCGACTCCTTCTAACTCTTCGATATCGCCTAACACTTGTGCAATAGAAGCAACACGATAGGAATGTGCAGCTACAGTATGTTCTGTATATTTAAAAAATCCTGGCGCACGTGTAATCGTTTCTAAATTATTAAGACCTAAGATAAACTCATTTAACCCCATACGTTACGTCCCCTTTCAATGTTTTTAATATCATACCACATATCTTTTTTACCACCAATGAAATCACTTATACAATCTTTAAAAAAGCTTAAATGACAATCCATCCTTTATCGTGCTACAATTTAGTTAATTACCTTTTACGAAGGAGTCGTGAATATGCGCACTTTTTATCTGACTATTACTGCTATTTTATATGGCTTTCTAGCTATTTTATTAGGAACATTTTTTAGTGGGAGCCTAGCCGCTATGGTTGGCTTTATCTCTCATCCCGAAGAGGTCACTTCGCTTTCTTTTTTAATACGCGAATTATTTCAATCTGGTCTTTCTTTACTTCCTATTGGCTTAATGGTTAGCCTACCTGTTTCAATTTTATTTGGCATTAGCCTTATACTAAGAGATAAGTTTCGACCAAAATTACCCGCTATTTTAGTAACGACTAAACATGAACCTTGGCGTGTTACTATTTGGCTCATCTTACTCACGCTTATTTGTCTTCTCATCGTGGCTTCCATGATGGTCCCAACGTTTTTATACTTACTGCCAGGTTTTATCTTAGGTCCACTATGTCTTTTTCCAATGTGGCGTGCCACAGTCGAACATGCACCAAAATAAAAAGAGTACGAGACGCGGTTCTTCTTATGTCAATCAGAAGACCGTAGCTCATACTCTTTTATTTTTTCTTTTTCCCGATGGATTTTAAGCCTCGCATGACTACTTCCATAAAGCTTAAAGACTGAACCATTTTTTCTGGGTCAACATATTCGCGAACCGCTCGTAATACACGCTTAGGTTCTTTCGAAGAAAACGTATAGGTACCATTTTTTTTCGTCTCAATCGCATAACGAGGAATCCACTTCCCTTTAAACATGACAGACGCAATCACATACTCTACCTCTTCCCAAGGGATTTGTATATATTTGCGAGTATCACGATCGTTATAAAATTCAAATCCTTTATCACCAATCATAATTTTCCCGTAATCAGTCAACCCTGTAAAAGCTGTTGCATCGATGACTAAATCAACTTTTGTATTTAATGATTGTACCACCCTATCACATCCTTTACACTTGCATTTGCTTATATTCTAACATAGTTAAGATAAAAAAACTCGGGACTAAGCCCGAGTTCAATCGATTATAGTAACCCAATAACGTGTCCAACAACACCGACAACGAATAGGCCTAGAATAATAACAATAGGGCTAACTTTTTTCTTCAATAGCCACATACATAAGAATGTTAAAAGTAATGGCGCAAGACCTGGAATTAATTGATCCAAGTTATCTTGTAAAGTCGTTACTTTAATTGGTGACAACGCTAAACCTTGGTTGACTTGTTCGAAAGCTTTTTGTAGCCCTTCTCCACCCGCTGGTAAGTTGTTCCATTCAATGTAAGCACCATCGTCGAGTCTTACTTCAGAGACAATCGGTAAGAAGCGAATAGAAACCCAACGCTGAACGAGTGCGGCGAGCACGAACATCCCTAAAATAGATGCCCCTTTAGTAATGTCTTGTAACAAGCCACCTGATAAGTCTTCAGTAATTTTTGAACCAGCTTTGTAGCCAAACTCTTGTGTATACCACATGAAGCCCCAACGAATTAGGTTCCATGCCACGAAGAAAATGATTGGCCCTAAAATATTACCTGCCATCGCTAATGAAGCACCTAATGCTCCTAACATAGGACGAACAGTAAACCAGAAGACTGGGTCACCTACTCCGGCTAAGGGTCCCATCATCCCTACTTTTACCCCTTGAATTGCTACATCATCAACAGGCGCACCATTAGCACGCTCTTCCTCAAGCGCTAGTGTCACCCCTAAAATAGGTGAAGCAATGTATGGGTGCGTATTAAAGAACTCCAAGTGACGTTTTAATGCTGCTGAACGATCTTCTTGTGTTTTATATAATTTTTTAATTGCTGGAATCATTGAGAACGCCCAACCACCATTTTGCATACGCTCGTAGTTCCATGAACCTTGGATAAATGTTGAGCGCCATGCTACAGCTAGACGGTCTTTTTTTGTTAATTCTATTTTTTCTGCCATGTTCTGTTTCCTCCTTCGATTAGATTAGTAGTCATTCAAGATATCGCCTAACGGATCACCAGTGTGTCCACCGCCGCCGTTTGAAGAGCCACCCATTTTAGATAGGTTTAAATAGATTAAAGCTAAAGCCACACCTAAAGCTCCTAAAGCGATTAACGTTAATTCAGAAACAGCTGCCACAACGAAACCAATGATGAAGAATGGCCATACTTCTTTAGTCGCCATCATGTTAATAACAAGCGCATATCCAACTGCTACGACCATTCCACCACCAATTGCCATTCCGTCTGTTAACCACGCTGGCATTGATTCTAAAAAGTTTTGAACTGTTTGCGCTGGAATAAATAAAAGAGCGGCTGCTGGAATTGCAATACGAATCCCTTGTAAACAAACTGCTAAAATATGTAACATTTCAATTTTACGAATGTCACCTTTTTCTGCTGCTGTATCCATCATATGGACGATAGGTACCGCTACAGTACGAACTACCATTGTTAAGAATAAACCGGCTACGGCTAAAGGAATTGCAATCGCAATCGCTGATGAAACACCTTTAACACCTTGACCACCTAATGCTAGAATAATTGCTGATGCTACAGATGCTAAAGCCGCATCCGGAGCGACTGCCGCACCGATGTTTGCCCATCCAAGTGCGATCATTTGTAATGAACCACCTAAAATAATTCCTGCTTCTAAGTTTCCTGTGACTAATCCAATTAATGTACATGCGACTAGCGGTTGGTGAAATTGGAATTCATCCAAAATCCCTTCCATACCAGCTAGAAACGCAATGAGTACAACTAAAATCATTGATATAATAGACATAGTACGCCTCCTATTTTAATTTATTTTATGACTTAGCGCGTGCTAAGTCATTTTTAGCTTTTTTCATAATTTCTGCCATGTTAGCTTGTGAATCATTCGGTACTTTACGGACATCAAATTGAACGCCTTTTGCTTTCATTGTTTCAAAAGCTTCGACATCTTCTGGTCCCATTGATAACACTTTGCTTACTACGACTTTCCCAACAGAGTGTGCCATTGACCCGATGTTTACTTCAGGTATTTCTACGCCACCTTCGATTGCTTCAAGAACATCTTGTGGGTTTTCAAATAATAATAAGGCTTTTGTTCCACCGAAACGTGGATCTTTTGAGATTTCAATTAATTTTCTAATTGGAATAACGTTTGCTTTAACCCCTGGAGGCGCTGCTTGTTCAATTAATTTCTTACGTAGTTCGTCTTTCGATACCGCATCTGAAACGACAATAATTCGATTCGGTTGTGTTGTTTTCGTCCAAGCGGTTGCCACTTGTCCATGTAATAAACGACTATCGATACGAGCTAGAACAAATTTAATTTTTCCATCTCCAATAACTGTTCCCTCTGGAATAGCTCCTTGAGGTGTAACAGGCACCACTTCTTTAGCCACTTCTTCTTCCGGCTCTAACGCTTCGGGTCTTACTTTAACCCCTTCTTTTGCTGTATTAATAATGTGAGCAGCAATTTCTTGTGCAGAATCCATTGATAAGCGAGAAGCATATGCTTCAATCACCATAGGTAAGTTTAACCCTGCGACAATCGCCCATGTATCTTTGTGCTCTTCATATAATGTATTGGCCTGATTAAACGGTGTGCCTCCCCATAAGTCCACTAAAAACAAGACTTCTTTTTGGTTATCAAATGAAGCAATTGCTTCTTGCATTTTTGCTTTTACATCATCTGGACCTTCACTTGGCATTAACGTAATCGCTTTGACGTTTTCTTGCTCTCCGAAAATCATTGCACCGGATTGCAAAATACCTTCAGCAAACTCTCCATGGCTTGCTAAGATAATTCCTACCATATCCATACCTCCTATTGTTTTGTCATCATTTCCAAATACCCCCATCAAACAACACCCTTCTAACGAGACTGTCTGATGTTAATTTGGTCTCATCTTTTCTTTGTCTCTTTCCTTTTCACTTCCTTTCAAATAACTTTTAACAATTACTGTATCTTTGCCTTTTTTAAAACATCCCACAGTAGTTGTTTATTATCCGTTATCACTTTTCTGATTTCTAATTCAATACCACGCGTATGTAAGTAACGAAACGCTTCAATATCTTGTTGATCAACCGCAATCGTATTAGAAATCATTTTTTTCCCCGCAGCATACCCCATTGCACCAATATTAACTGATGACAAAGGCACTCCTGCTTCGACAACAGCTGCCACTTCTAAAGGATTCGTAAACAGCACAATCACGCGTAAGCCGTCAAACAATTCATGTGAGTAGACTTCTATCATCTTCGCTACAGTAATCACATTAACTTTGACCCCTGGCGGTGCTGCTTGTTGTAGTAACGTTTTACGTAAGTGGTCTTTGGTGACGGCATCACTTACCACTAAAATACGTTGAATGTCTAGCCGCTTTGCCCAGACAGTTGCCACTTGTCCATGAATTAAACGGTCGTCAATTCGGACTAAACGAATATCCATCATAGTTCCTACTCCTTTACTTCACTATTGTCGCTACTTATTATATAAGCAATTATCGTGCCAAGTTAGTGTATACATAAAAAGAGCTCGATAAATCAAGCTCTTTTCAGTATGTGTATTGTTATTTAATTGTGTACCACTAAAAAGATACACTAAGAACCTTCCCTAGTCAGTGTATTATCAACAATTTGAACGAGATAGTACAATTCTTCATCTGGTACAGTCATACCTAGTGTTTCTTCTAACACTTGTGTCTCTCTTCTCATCTCTAAGAATAACGAATCCGAAAAAGACTCACGTTGTGACTCATCTACAGTCAGAGCGTCGTGATGCAGCAATCTCTCAATCATTCCACCTAAATGCATCATGAAATTAATTCTGAATGCTTGACTATGAACGGGTATAAACCGCTGCTCAACATTTTGTGTATAATCCCAAAGCAACGGAATTACCCGATTGGCATTGATGAACAAGAAAGTCGATTCAAAATAGTCGTAACATAGTTGTAACGCTTGCTCATCATCTACGACTACTGGTTCAAATGAGGACATCTCAGCATCCATTAACTCTTCTTGAATAATTTTTTTACCTTCACCAGAAAAAAGAGCTTCCATTGGAATATAGGTCACCCCTATATCCGGATCAACAATCCCTGTCGCTGCTATAACATGATAATCCTGTTGAATTTTTCGCGTGACATTCTTCATATCCACAACAGAAATAGGTAACACTTCTAGATTTTTTTCTCCTACCTCAGCTACGTATGTTTCTATCAGCTCTTTCATTCGTTCCGCCGTCCCCTTACCAGAAGCACAAATAGCTAAAATAGCACGCTTAGATTGTGCCGGTGTGCTCGACGCTTGATAATGAGTCGGTTCAGGAACACTGCCATAACCACGGAACTTTTTTGTACTTTGATACAACTCTTCTAAATCCGTATCTAATAATTCAGTCTTACGCGCTACTTCTAGCACTAAAGCTGTGGTTACCATATCAACCGTACGCACTTCGATACCCGTTCGACGTGTAATTTCTTCACTAAATGTCGCAAGCGATCCCATATCTACTAAAGTCATGACGCCGCGACCTTGATCTACCCGTTCTACTGCTGTAATCATTTCCTCTAACGCAACACGCGGTTTCATCTCAAGCGGCATATCTACAGCCAAAATATTATCGCTTCCAAAAAGTTGTTTGACTACCTGTACCATACTAGTGGCCGTACTATTTCCATGTGCAGCTACTACCATACCTATTCGTCCTACTTGACTAGCTTTCTTTAAAGAGACTAATAAAACGGTCAAATACTCTACTTCCGCAACCGGTATTTCCACTTGAAAAGCATCATATAGGAGACGTTTAATTTCCAAAGCGACATCATATTCAGCTGGATATTCTTTGACCATTTTACGAATACTATCATGCTTTTGATCATCCGTTGTCAAAGCATAATCACTATTGTGACGTTTTAAAAAGGAGCTGATATGTAAACTCATCGCATAGATAAAATTGACTTGAAATTGGTCACCTAAACGTAAACGCGCCACTTCATAAATCTCTTTGGTCACCTCAATGACAGCTGGATCGACAATTTCTGCCAATTGATTTTCAATATCAAATGTCAGACGATAGTTTTTATAAAATGAATTCAAATGGGCATGAATATCCGTCATGATAAACTGATTAATCGACTCTTGATCGACACCATCATCTCTTAACAAAGCCGCTTTTTCATTAATAATTTCATATAAATTATAAGGTAATTCATATGCATCTGCTACGTGTGGTAGTAATGTTTCATCTGAGGAAATTGCCATAACTGGATCTAAATATTGAGAGAGCTCGGCTGATGTTTGACGGTCGTTGGCTAAATGAGTTAAACCACTCTTCACTTCCTCAGTTAAATCATCGACTGTAATCACGATTTCTTCCTTATCCATGTGATTCAAAAAACTACGCGCACAGGTCAACTGAATATTCGATTTTAATTGACCAATGTTACCATACGTTACACTTCCGATTAACGCTTTTACTACATCCTCTGTTAAGGAAATACTGTGTTGAATACGTTCTGACTCCATACCAACCATTAGTTTTACCAAGTCAATTTTTTCTTTTGTTTGACGCTGTTCAAAGCTTGGTAGTTGAATATGAATCGGAATCCGTCTCACAAATGTTTGCAATAAATACGACGTCGTATCTTCTGTCGTGGCACTGATAATACGCACGTCCGCACGACTTTCTTTGGTCGTTTCACCCAAACGGCTATACTTACCGTGGTCCATAAAATAAAAAATCATCTCTTGTCCTTCTGGTGGCAAACGATGGACCTCATCTAGAAAGAGCATGCCACCATCTGCTTTAGCAATCAATCCTTCTTTATCTGCTGTTGCGCCAGTAAAAGCCCCTGCCACATAACCGAACAAGTGACTCATTAGAAGCTCAGAATTATGAGCGTAATCGGCACAATTAAAGACTACGAGCTCTTGATGACCTTTAATCAACCCTTGAGCTTTTGCAAACTCAAACATAATATGCGCAAAATGCGTTTTACCAGAACCCGTAGCACCTGTAATCAAACAGTTCAAACCTTTTGGTGGATACATAATCGCCGCCTTAGCCTGTTCAATCGGCACACGCATGCTACCGTTGGCACCAATCATCCTTTCAAAAATATCATGCTCAGATAGAGAAGACGTTGGCTTGACAGCTCTTTTAGAAAAAGGTGTTGGTCGTTCCGTTTGCTCACTTCGTATTAAATAACGAACAGGACGTCCGTCTGTCTTTAGTAACAAGCCATCCTTTACAAGTTCATTTAAATCTTTACTTGCATTTGAGCGTTGAATATCTAACGCTTCCGCGACTTCGCGAGTCGTAATACCCGCACCCTTTTTAATATCTTCTGACGATAGTTCTTTCGTTTTCTCACTAACAAAAAGAAATACTCGCTCGACTCGTTTCATCTTTCAACTCCTCCCAGCCTCTTCTACGTTCCCGACTTTCCTACTCCTATCCTATCACAATTAGTTGATATTTAACATTTTCAAACGATTTCAGGGATATAAAAAAGTACCGTTAAGAATGAGCATGGTGCTCCTATCTTTAACGATACTTTATCATTAAACAAACCTACTGTGACAACTTAATTGTCTAACCCTTTGGCTTACTTTATTGATGATGTTTAAAATTTTGTTTTTTTAAATCGGTTAAAGATATCATAATGACAAAACTTACTAAATACATCATAGAAAGACATGTCATCACAACACTTAGAGAATAACGATCAAGTAAAAAACCAATCGCAACCGATGAAAACCCTCCAATAGCTCGACCAACATTAATTACTAGATTATTTGCTAAAGACCTTACATGCGTCGGGTACAGCAAACTGACAATCGCTCCATATCCACCGAACATCCCGTTTGAAAAAAATCCTACGACTGCCCCTAAAATTAATAACATGAACGGCGATGTTGCCAACGGAAAAACGAAAACAGATACGGCAGATGCTAATAAAAAGACACCAAAAGAAAATCGCGGACCATACTGGTCAAAGAACTTTCCAAAAACCAGCATGCCTAAACTCATACCTATAATAGTCGCAATCATCCAGTAAGACGAACCTGCCACGCTAAACCCCATTTCTGTTTGCATAATCGATGGTAGCCAATTCATTAAACCAAAATAACCAGCAATTTGAACAATCGCCATAAGCATCAATGATAGCGTCCGTCTTGTTAATTGTTTTGTTCCAAAAAGCTCACTTAGACCACTCTCTTGACGACCAATCTCTTGATTATTCTTCCAAGTTTCACTTTCTTCTAGATTCTCACGAACGATAAAAGCGAGTATTACCGGAATTAAACCAAATAGAAACAGCTCACGCCATCCGAAAAGCGGAACTAGAACAGCTGCTAAAATAGCTGCGACAATTGCTCCAATTTGTCCTGAAACACCAATGATAGACGACATTTTCCCAACCTTTTGTGCTGGAAAGGCCTCTGCCACTAACGCAATCCCAATCCCGTATTCTCCACCAGCACCTATCCCAGCTAGAAAACGAAAAAGATAAATCCAATAAATATTTGTGGCAAAAAACATGGCTGCCGTGGCAAAAGCGAAAATAAAAATCGTATAGGTAAAAATCTTCACACGCCCATATTTATCAGCTAAACGGCCAAAAAAAACACCGCCTACTAGCATGCCAATATTCGTCACAGACGATATCAGACCTGCTTGCGCACCTGTTAAACCAAGATCATGGATGATGGATGTCAGCGAATATGCAATAAACATAATATCCATATTTTCTAACCCCATACCAAAAGCGGACGATAAAAGTGTCAACCGCTGATGACGTGTCATTTTTGGTGCATGTAGCGAATGTGTTGTTTTCATATTTAATTTTCTCCTTTAAATGAATGCTCTCTGTCATTCGATTATTTAATGTCTTGTATTAGTATAGAGCAAGCTTTTTATTCTCGCAAGAATTATTTTTAAGCCATCATCTAAATAAAATCCCTTATCCAAAAATGAATAAGGGATTTTCTACTCTGCTAAGGCGACCATTCTTACTTTCATCATATTAGGATGCATCGATAACTCTTCGATCACATCCGCATAAGTCAGCTCACGTGGTAAATCAATAGTAAACACATTCTTATAGATTTTTTTATCTCGCACGGTATATACATCAAACACGACATCTTCTATTTCAATTGCATGTTTTTCAAAATACGCATTTAGAAATTCTTTCGTTTCAACACGATGCACGTATTGTACCTCTAATTTTTTCAATTTCGGCACTTTAACAATCCGTTTTACAAGGGTTAAAGAAAACATAATCGCGGCAAACCCCGCCACAGCAATTTGATAATATCCCATACCGGTCGCAATTCCTAAACCAGCGCATGCCCACAAGGAAGCAGCCGTCGTTAAGCCCATAACACTTTGTTTCGTCACAATAATCGTGCCGGCACCTAAAAAACCAATACCACTCACGACTTGCGCAATTAAACGTGCCTCGTCAGCTCGTAAAACACCGGTTAGTTTTGGATATTCAATCGCTAAATTTAGGGCATTAACCGCTATCTCACTTTGTATGAGCGCAATAATAGTCGCACCAATACACACTAAAATGTGCGTTCGCATCCCAGCTGGTCGGTTTTTATACTGCCGCTCAAATCCCACGACACCGCCAAATGCGGTACTTAGTATTAAACGAATGACGATTTCTCCTAAAGTTAAATCAGCCATTATTTTCCCCTCTATCCATCTTTTTGTTGTAGCGATGTAAACGTTGTTCATAATGATGATATAACGCTACAAAGCGACCGTCACTTTCTTTTTCCCAAGGCTTTGGACGTCCACAAAAATGTAAAATATGCGTATTCTCCATAACCCAGTGTAAATCAATTTTCGTCAAACTCCGTGCATAGTACGTTTTAAATTTACGCGTATCATAGTTCCACTTCTCTTCAGGTATTTCTAAAATATCTTCCCCGTATAAGAAATTTAAAATATCTTGATCAGGGAGCATTAAGTAGTGTCCTGATTCTTGAATAACGTATTCAATATCTGCTAGATGTATCTTTTGCCGAGCTTGTTGCAAATCAATCAACATAATACCCGAATTATAATAACCATGTTTAGTACCCAATCGGATATTGTTAATCCCTGTTGTTAAATTCGTAATTCCTTTATGAACAGCGGCGCCAAACATATACCCTTGCAAATCCATCTCCCATAAATTTGTTAACGGGTTAATAATCAAGGTATCTGGATCAATGTACAAAACGCGCTCCAATTCTTCTGGTAAAATTTGCCCAGCTAATAGGCGAAAATACATTTCTTTAGGGTAACGTTCCACAACTGGAGCGGAGTCAAAAAACGTATCGTCAATCAAGCATGGTTCGAATGTGCCACCTAACCGATTAACTAAACGTGAAATACTAGTTAAAGAAGATACTGAAATTCCAGCGTGAACAAGCCATACTTTAATTTCTTCGTCTGGATTATTCTCAAATAACGATAGCAACATGACTTTTAAAGGGTACACATACCCTTCATCAAGCGTGACTAATAGATGTATTGGTTTCAACAGACGTCCCCCCTCTTTTTCTTTATTATAACACATACAAAACGGAGAATTGTTTATCTATCATACAAAAAAGACGTGAGTATGCTCTCTCACGTCTTTTGCTAAATCTAACGATTTGATAAATCTTCTCCATTTGTGGCAATAACTTTCTTATACCAATCAAATGATTTTTTCTTACTACGAGCTAGGGTACCATTACCTTCGTTATCTCGGTCTACATAGATGAATCCGTAACGTTTTTTCATCTCACCTGTTCCCGCACTGACTAAATCAATACAGCCCCAAGTCGTATAACCCATTAAATCCACACCGTCTAATTCAACCGCATCTTTCATCGCTTGAATGTGAGCTGCTAAATAATCGATACGATAATCATCTTCTACGTAACCATTTTCATCGGGTTCGTCAATCGCACCTAAGCCATTTTCTACGATAAATAATGGTTTTTGATAACGATCATAAATATCATTCATCGTAATTCTTAAACCAAGTGGGTCAATTTGCCAACCCCACTCACTTGCTTCTAGATAAGGATTTTTAATAGAAGCAAAGATATTTCCTTCCGTTTGTTCATTCACTTTAGGGTCTGTCGATTGGACACGAGAGGAATAATAAGAGAAGGAAATAAAGTCAACCGTATGCTCTTTCAGTAATTCTAAGTCTCCTTCTTCCATTTTTATCTCGATACCTTGACGTTCCATTTCTTTCAACGCATAGGCTGGGTACTCACCACGTGACTGGACATCAATAAAGAAATAGTTTTCACGGTCTGCTTTTCGTGAAGCCCATACATCTTCCGGCTTACATGTATAGCTATAATTCGCTCCTGCTGCTAACATACAACCAACTTGGTTTTCAGGGTCTACCTCATGAGCAATCTTCGTTGCAATCGCACTAGCTACTAGCTCATGATGCGCCGCTTGATATTTTACTTGCTCTTTATTTTCGCCTTCTTCAAAGTAAAGACCTGCTCCCATAAATGGTGCATGTAAAATCATATTAATTTCATTAAATGTGAGCCAGTATTTAACCAGACCTTTATAACGATTAAAAATAACATGACAAAGATTTTCATAAAAACCAACTAACTCACGACTGCGCCATGCTCCATATTTTTCAACTAAATGCATGGGACAATCAAAGTGCGTAATCGTTACTAAAGGCTCAATGCCATATTTATGACATTCTTTAAATAAATCTTCATAGAATTGAAGCCCTTCTTCATTTGGCTCTGTTTCATCCCCCTTAGGGAAAATCCGACTCCAAGCAATCGACAAGCGATAGGTTTTAAAGCCCATCTCTCCAAAAAGAGCAATGTCTTCTTTATAACGATGATACATATCAATTGCTTCTTTCGCTGGATAAAAATGCTCATCATCAAATTCAAACATCTTCATCTCTCCAGCAATCACTGGAAAACGGTCGGGACCTGTCGGAGCTAAATCAACGTTCGCTAAACCACGTCCTCCTTGATCGTATCCTCCCTCACATTGATTCGCAGCTGTAGCGCCACCCCATAAAAAGTCTTTTCTAAATGCCATTTTATTGGCTCCTTTCTGATTGTTCTTTCATCGTTTCATCCACAACTCGATTAATATGAATAACTAAATATATCATCTCAGCGTTTTCTACTACAATGCCTTCCTTTTGTTGTAAGTAATCTTTAACACGTGAACTACATTGATACGCTCGCGGATACTTCGCTTGCACTAACTCATATAAAAATACATCTTCTTCCTGATAAGTTTTGTCAGCTAGTATCCGCTGAACGAAATACTGAATATGTGTCACCATTCTCGTATAACTAAGCGACTGTTCATCAAAATCTAAACCAAAAAACCGGCGTATAATCGTCAAAATATCTCTTACAAGTTCTGTCGCGCGTATGGTCGTCTGGACATTGTCTGTATTAAGATTATTCGTCACCAGATGCAACGCAATAAACCCAGCTTCATCTTCATTAAAGTGAACAGACATCCGCTGTTCAATCCACTCTAATCCTTGTAGTGCTAAGGCAAACTCTTTTGGATAAAACTTTTTAATATCTAGTAGCAGTGGATTCGGAATAGTGATACCTTTTTGCTTTCTTAACACTGCGTAGTTTAAATGATCTATTAAAGTCAAATACGTTTTGTCTGTATAAGCAAAGTCAAACTGACGCTCCGCTTCCATCAATAGTTCCTTTGAAATATCCAGAATATGTTCATCGACTTGATGAAGGAAAGAGGCAATTTCTGAGACATTATCTTCGTTTGATAAAACAAACACTTTATCAATCGCTTGCTTTTCAACATTATCGCCGGATTTTTTCCCAAACGCTATGCCTCTTCCCATGACAATAATCTCGCGCTTTTGTTCATCTACCGATATTACCACGTTATTATTTAAGATTTTATTGATTACATACATGATCATAATCCCTTTCTGATCTGCCTTTAAGAAGATTATAACACGTCACGTCATGATTCCTTTACTTTTATCATTATTTAACGACCGTTAAAACATCTTCTCCTATCACGACGTCAGTCTGCCCCAAATCTAGAATATCTAAATAGTCGCCTGAGTTCGTAATCACTACTGGCGTAATCGTTGGATAGCCTTGTTTACGGATAAAATCTAAGTCCATGGTTACTAATAATGTTCCTTTATCGACAGCTTCGCCTTCTTTTACTTTAATAGAAAATCCTTCCCCATTTAAAGCGACTGTATCCATTCCAATATGCATCAAAACTTCAATACCACTGTCTGATGTCACACCGACAGCATGACCTGTTGGAAATACAGTGGTGACGGTTCCTTTCACTGGTGAGTGTAGTTCGCCGATAGTTGGTTCAATGGCTAAACCTTTTCCTAATGCTTCAGAAGCAAATACTTCATCTGGAACATCTTTTAACGCCACAATTTTACCTGTTAATGGGGCACTGATTAAACGGTCTTCATCTGAATCGTTTGATGAGGCTTCAACTGTTGTGCCTGCTTCGCCCTCTGTATCGAAACCAAGTACCAATGTTAAAACAAAGGCTAAAACAAATGAAACAACTACCCCAACAATCCCCATCGTAACGTTAGATTCTACTCCTTCAATTGTACTAATAAATCCAGGAATACTTAAAACACTGATTAAACCGCCAGCAAATAGCTTCACACCAGCGCCACCAATAATCCCACCACCTACAGCACCACCGATACACGCTGCAATAAAAGGTTTTTTAAGTGGTAAAGTAACACCGTAAACAGTTGGTTCCGTAATACCAAAGATAGCTGTTAAAGCACCTGTTGCTGCCAATGTTTTACGTTTTTCACTTTTTGTTCGTAAAGCAACAGCTAAAGAGGCTCCGGCTTGCGCCAAAACGGCACCAAGAAGCATAGGGGTCATTGTATCAAAATTATTAATAGTCAAGTTGTTCAACGCAATAGGAATAAAGCCCCAATGCATACCAAACATAACAAACACTTGCCATAATCCACCCATCACTAAACCAGCAACAATAGGGCTAAAGCCGAAGATTGCATCATATCCTTTTCCAAGAACATTACCAAAAATTGTTCCAATTGGCCCAATGACTACAAACGTTAAGGGCACCATAATTAAAATAGTCAATAACGGTACTAGTATTAACTGTAAAAAATCAGGTGAGATTTTTTTAACAAATCTCTCTAAGTAAGATTGAACCCATACAAATAAAATAATCGGAATAACCGTTTGCATGTATCCGGTAGGTCCCATAATGACTGGTAAACCAAAGAAGTTTAATAAACCAGTTGTCGCGTTCGCTGTAATTTCAGGATACACCAATGCAGATGCTATCGCTAAGGCAATAAAAGGATCGGCTTTAAATTTCTTCGCTGCTGTAAATGCCAGAGCCATCGGTAGAAATTGCATAAACCCGTCAGAAGCAGCTAAAAAGATTTGATACGTCCCTGATTCTACTGAAATCAAATTCGTAACAGTTGCTAACGTCAGAAATCCTTTTAATACCCCAATCCCTGCGAGCGCACCTAAGAACGGTGTAAATACACTAGAAATAATATCTACAAATTTATTAAAAACATTTTTATCGCTAGTGCTATCTTCCGCGTCAGTTCCTTCTCCAAGACCTGTCGCTCCAACCAACTCTTGATAAACGTCGCGTACATGGCTGCCTATTACAACCTGATATTGCCCACCACTTTGAACAACTTGAATAACACCGTCCATATTATTTAAGACCTCTGTTTGTGCGAGCGACTCATCTTTTAACTTAAAACGTAAACGAGTGGCACAATGAACAACGCTCTGAACATTTTTCTCGCCTCCGACGAGATCTAACACTTTTAAAGCTAGTTCTTTATTTGTTTGCTTTGCCATTTTGGCTCCTCCTTTTGGATTTTAGACAAACAAAAAAACCCAAATTGAGAAAAACAATATAAAGCACCCGTCCATTACGACAGCCGTACTCATATTATTCTTATCAATTCAGGTTTTGCCTGCTTGCCAGTCACAATCCTTATGATGATGTTAATATATCATAATAAAAATTATCTGTAAAGGCTTTCTTTATTAAAAATAAAAATAATCTTATGACCTACTAGCCATAAGATTATTTTTCATTATTTCATCGGCACCGTAGCATTTTTGTTAAGGTAACCATACCATTGTCCTTTTTCATCATATAAAGAATAATAGGTACTACCATTAAAGTGATAGTATACACCACGTGCCATAAATGTCTGACCTTTTAACTTTTTCGTTGATTGACGGAACTTCCAATCAAAATTAGACCAAGTATTGTAGTTCGGCGAATCTATCTTTACGCGTTGATATAGCGAAATATATTCACCATAATGCGGAACTTCTTTCGTCGCATTTTTATTAATATAGCCTAACCAGTTATTCTTATCATCATATAGAGAATAATAAACACTTCCATTTTGATGGTGGTACTTCCCTTTCGCTAAGTATGTTTTATTATGGATTGATTTGCTACTTCTCGCTACTTTCCAACTAAAGTTTTGAAACACCTCATAGTTTGGAGACTGGATACGAACATATTTACCATACGGAATGTAACTACCTTGAGCTGAAGCTAAACGTGTCGCTTTTTTGTTTATGTAGCCGCACCATTTTCCAGAAGTATCATACAAAGAGTAATAGGTACTACCATTAAAATGATGGTATTGTCCTCGCGCAGTGAACGTCTGACCTTTTAAGTCTTTTGTCGATTGACGGAATTTCCAATTAAAGCCCGTCCAAGTATTATAATTAGACGAACTAATTACTACATTTTTATTAAATGAAAGATATTCTCCTTGTGCAGGAACCTCCTTAGTTGCATTTTTATTCAGATATCCTAACCAAGTATTTTTATTATCGTAAATAGAGTAGTAAACACTACCATTTTGATGATGGTATTTACCTTTTGCTAAATAGGTTTTATTATGGAGTGATTTGCTACTTCTTGCTACTTTCCAACCAAAGTTTTGAAACACATCATAGTTTGGCGACTGGATACGGACGTGTTTTCCATACGGAATATAACTTCCCTGAGATGGACCTGGACGTGTCGCATTTTTGTTTAAATATCCTTGCCATTTACCATCGATATCATATAAAGAGTAGTAAGTACTACCATTGAAGTGACGATATTCACCACGCGCCATAAATGTTTGATCTTTTAACTCTTTCGTTGATTGGCGAAACTTCCAGTCAAAATTTGTCCACGTGTTATAATCCGAAGAACTAATGGTTACATACTGATTAAATGATAAATATTCACCGTAAACAGCTGTATGATTTACTGCTTTTTTATCAATATATCCCATCCATTTATCTTTTGAATCATATAACGAATAGTAAGTATGACCATTTTTATGGTTATATTTTCCTTTCGCATAATATGTTTTATTTAACAAGATATTTGAACTATTTTTAATATGCCACTCAAAATCACTAAAAACACTATAATTTCCAGATTTTATTCGAACATACTCACCTAGTGGAATGTATGGACCACGGTCATTAGGGTCTGCTTTTTCTCCTAATTTAAATAAAAATATTTTCGTATATGGCGTAGCAGATTTGATATTACTCATAATATTTCGATCATATGAATGCCACATGCGATTATGATTCGGTGTGTTTCCCCAGAAAAAACCTATATGACAATCATATCCCGGCTTTGTATAATCTGGTTCAAAATAAATCACATCGCCTTTCTCCGCTTTCCCGCTATTTAATAATTGAGAAACGGAATCAAAAGAATAATACTCAGTATTTCTAACTAAGGCATCGCGCCAATTGTAAGCATTCGCAATACTTCCCCATGCATTCGCAACATTTGTAATTCTATTCATATTAGCGCCTGCTTCTTTAAAAACAGTCGCAACAAAGCCTGTACAGTTAAATCCAGGACCGTATTTGTTAGGATTGCCCAGAGGACTCATACACATTTCGATAGGTGTCCATAATCCTTTAAAAGGTGTTCCAAGATAATAATTATCATACTCGTGCATTGTTAGTCGCTTCATTAATTGATCTCTAGATATTCCCATATATTCTGCGACACCCATCTTTTGGTTCGCTCTGGCTGAACGTGCCATTGGTAACATATCACTGTAGTCAGTTGTATCTTTAATATAATCTAACAACTCTTGATACTTCTCTGGATCATTCAAATACTCTGCTAATTCATCATCTGATAACGAAGAAAAATCAATTGATTGAGCATTCTTACTCTCTTCTTCACTATCAATTGTCTCTGTTTCTACTTCTTCAGAGCTATCCGTACCTATTAAATTTTGAGTATCTAACGATGATGCTGTATTTTGCACATCATCCGTTTCTTCTTGCAACCCTCCATTACTAATAGCCGTATCAGATATCAATGTTTCAGACTCCAATTCTGTTGCTATCCCTGTCACAGGCGACAAAATTAACAGGCTACTTAGAAACAGTGCTGTACACCTTTTCATATAAATCCCTCCATTTATAAAAGATTAATTATCAAATATTCATTTTATGAAATTCAATACTTCCATTATAATATATGATTAACATTTTAATCATTAAATTATAATGAGATATTGTAATAAAAATCACAACATCCGTTTACTTATAAAACTACTCTAAAATAGGTTACAATAAGATAAATAAACTAACGGAGGGATAATTCATGCTTAAAAATTCACATCAATCAGATTTACGATTTATGAAAGACGCTTTAGAATTAGCTAAAGCTGCTGCTAAGGAGGGTAATGAGCCGTTTGGTGCACTATTAGTCAAAAATCAACACATCGTTGCTACGGGAAAAAATCATATTCATACTGAAAGCGACCCAACCTATCACGCTGAACTAGGTATTATTCGTGATTATTGTCACTCATCTGGTGTTACAGATTTATCTGACTACACCCTTTACACCAGTTGCGAGCCCTGTTGCATGTGTGCAGGCGCGATTGTTTGGGCAAATGTTGGACGCGTTGTTTACAGTTTGTCTCATGACGAACTTGCAGAAATCGCCGGCTTTAATATTATGATTGGCAGTGATGAAGTTTTTGAAAGAAGTCCACATGTTCCTGCTGTAACGAAAAATATCTTAAAAGACGAAGCTGAAAAAATATATCAAGAATATTTTGGTAAGAACTAATATCATACGTCATCTCTCACGAAACGTAACCACTTAGCGATTATTATTATGTCTTATAACGAAATGTTTTGTTATAAGCATCATGAATCATATACTATCTACCTACAATCTTAAAAATTTTTACAAACACTATATGAACTTAATAATACGAAAACCGCCATATCACGAATGATGTGGCGGTTTTTAATACTCATCTTTATTTAATCGATTGATATTCTACTGTCATTCCACGTTTTACGGCTGGGCGCTCTGCAATTTTATGAGCCCATTTTAATACATGCGGGTAACTTTCAACATCTAAAAATTCAGCCGCACCATCATATAAATCCCCTAAGACTAACTGACCATACCAAGACCAATTCGCAATGTCAGCAATCGTATACTCATCTCCGGCAATATACTCACGTTCGGCTAATATTTTATTCAATAAATCTAACTGTCTTTTCGTTTCCATCGTATAGCGGTCTATTGGATACTGCAACTTTTCAGGAGCATAACGGAAGAAATGCCCAAATCCTCCTCCTACAAAAGGACCTGACCCAACTTGCCAAAACAACCAGTTAAGCACCTCTGTCTTCTCGTGGATTTCTTTTGGTAAAAAAGCATCAAATTTTTCTGCCAGATATAATAATATAGAACCCGATTCAAATATATTAACTGATGGTGTTTGTGATTGATCCACCATCGCAGGTATTTTTGAGTTAGGACTAATTGATACAAAATCCGATCCAAACTGGTCTCCTTCACCAATATGAATCTGATATAAATCATAGGCTACGTCTGTCTTGCCTATTTCTTTCAATTCTTCTAACATAATCGTCACTTTTACTCCATTTGGTGTGCCCAACGAATAAACTTGAAATGGTGCATCTCCTACGGGTAGCTTTTGTTTAAACCGACTGCCCGCAGTTGGACGGTTTCCACCTATGTTAGTATTGGCATCTTCCCATTCCCATACAGTAGGCAATGTATAATCTGTCATGTTATCACTCCTTACTTTTTGTACTAAGCTAATCATAACATTCATTAAAAAAAGATGTCCAACTATTGTGTTTATTAATCTGCTAAAATATTCTCTTTAATTTAATGAGAAACAAGTAATCGTGATAAATTCTAAGAAAAAAGCGGTCGTGTGTTTTTATCAATTTAATCACTTTCATTTAACTATGGCCGTCACAAAATAGCGCTCTATTTTAAAAATTGTTCTAATCATTACGCCGATCTCTTTTTTGTTGAGAACGAATACTCTATTTCGAAACATGTCGTACTTAGAATAATTAATTTGTTAAATGAATCCCCTCGTTGAAGTTAAATAAAAAAGATGAATGGAACAAGTTCCAACCATCTTTCGACTTCTTTTTCGCTCAGCATATCTATTTGATGAAAGAACCTATATATTTTAATTTGCTACCAATTCTATTTTCTTGTTTTATCCTCATAAGTTTTCCAAATAAAATGGACAACAGATGTAGATGTCCCCACCGCGAGCTCAGCATATCTAGATGGTAGGTTTCTAAATGTACTATTTTTTCCATGCCCATCACCAAAAGCATTTCTTAATTCAGCCATATTTTGAGTTATTGCTGTTAAATTGCCTAAAATCCTAATAGCTACCTCTGCATCTTTTCTATTGTTGTCTATAGACCGAACATCCAATTCAAGTGCTGAATAGACTTTTTTCATAAGCGGTGTTAATTCAATATTCTTATCATACATAATATCCATTTCATCTAATATAGTCTTAGCACAAGACTCTAATAATTCTTTTGCTTTACCTATTGAAAGATTCGGATGTTTCTCTATATTATCAATCATCATTTCTATTTGCTTGTCAATGTAATCCGAATTAAACTTTTGCTTAATATCATCGCTATACTTTTCAATAACAGAATTATTCTCAATGGCTTCATAAGAATAAATAGCACGTCCTGAAATGAAAGAAGAAGTAACTAATCTGAATCCATCATGTTTTAATAATTCATTAATTGAGTTTAAGTAAAACTGCCATATTTGATTCTTATCTATAACTGTTGGATGAAATATCTCACTAAGAAATAATAAAAATTTTTCATCATTTGATACTAAATCAAAATTATCATTATAGTACTGATAAAACCAATCCCATTCCCAATCTTCGTTATTAATTCTATGTTGGTAGATATCTTTATAAGCTGTATTAAATTGAAGCCTGCTATCTGTAGAAGGTAACTGATGTAAGTCGTATAATCTAGAGAAAAAATCTACTTCGTCAAATGTTCCATAATAAAAAAAATTTCCTGTTTCTATTCCTTCTTCAAGCAATTCCATAATATCTCGCCTAGTAATTTCCGTAATCATTATACCGCTCCATTCCTAGTAAACTCTCTTTCAACCGCATCATTTATGATACGGTTCGCCTTTCATTATTCTAAAACTTCGGTAAATTTGTTCGGTTAAAACTAAACGCATTAATTGGTGTGGATAAGTGATTCGCCCAAAAGAGATAGCATAGTTGCTCCTTTTCATCACAGCATCAGATAACCCAAGTGACCCTCCTATGACAAAAACAAAATGACTTTTCCCTCTAACCATTTGTGTAGCAATGGTTTTAGAGAGCTCTTCAGAACTGACTAATTTCCCTTGAATTTCAAGTGTTATGACAAAATCTGTTTCCTTTACCTTCCCCAACAAACGCTGTCCCTCTTTTTCTTTCACCTGTATCATTTGCGTTTCGCTAAGATTTTCAGGCGCTTGCTCATCTGGCACTTCAATAATATCTAACTTTGTATAAGGACCTAAGCGTTTACTATATTCTTCAATACCTTGTTTCAAATATTTCTCTTTTAATTTTCCTACTGCTAATATTGTGACTTTCATTTTTTCCTCCGTATATCCGTACATTCGTTTTTATAAGTTTATCACATTAAAAAGGAGTTTTCCACAGTTATCCACAGACTTATGCACATATCCACGTTATCGATATAGTAATTTTCTTTATTTTATCCCTTTTCTTCAAATAACTTGTCCACAATCCACAGAATGTATGTTTTGTGGATAACTTTTGTGCATAACTTGTGATTTATATATTTCTTCGTATTTTAAGACTTTCTTTCATAAAATATTCAAATAATCTTATTAGACTTATTCACAAAACCCTTATATACTTTAATTACACAGTTAAGTTAAAGGAGGAAAGGTTTTTAACCGACAATTATGAAAACATATGAAACATCTACTTCATCCCCTCTTAAACGTTTTGGAACGGGACTTTTAGGCGGACTCATTGGAGGTGCCGTCGCGTTTGGTCTTTTATTTAATTTCAATCAAGGCAGTGATAAGACATCTCAGCCATTAAACAATCATGGTGAAGCAACAAAAGTTGAGAAAGTGGCTTATGATGTGGAAAACAATACTTCTAAAGCCGTGGAGAAAGTACAAGGCGCTGTCGTTTCTGTCATTAATTTACAAAAACGACAAGAAATGGCGGATGAATATGGACTAGGTGGACTATTCGGTTTACCGCAACAACCCGAAAAGAAATCAGAAGATAATCAAGACGAGCTCGAAACTTCTAGCGAGGGCAGTGGGGTTATTTATAAAAAAGATGGTAAAAACGCCTATGTTGTGACTAATAATCACGTCGTGGAAGGTTCTGATGCTTTAGAAGTTTTAATGAACGACGGTTCAAAAGTGTCCGCTGAACTAGTTGGTGCCGACGCTTATACCGATTTGGCTGTTTTAAAAATCAGTGCCGAGGGCGTAAAAGATACTGCTGAATTTGGTGATTCTGATGTTCTAAAAATTGGTGAACCTGCGATTGCGATTGGTTCTCCACTCGGTTCTGATTATGCTAACTCTGTGACACAGGGTATCATTTCCGCTAAAAACCGAACGATCACGAATCAAAATCCAGAAACAGGCCAACCTACGAATATTAATGCCATTCAAACAGATGCGGCGATTAATCCTGGGAACTCTGGTGGGCCATTAATTAATATTGCGGGCCAAGTAATCGGAATTAACTCTATTAAGATTGCGCGAGCAGCTAGTGGTATCTCTGCTGAGGGTATGGGCTTTTCTATTCCAAGTAACGATGTTGTCGATATTATTAATCAACTAGAACAAAACGGACAAGTCATTCGCCCAATGTTAGGTGTGACGATGATTGATTTAGCGGTCATTAGCCAAGAACAACAAGAAAAAATCTTGAAGTTACCAACAGATATTAAATCTGGTGTAATCATTCGTAGCGTTCAGGCCGCTTCTCCTGCTGAAGCAGCAGGCTTAAAACAGTATGATGTGATTGTAGGAATTGATGGTAAAGAGATTGAAAATGCGACTGACCTTCAAACCATTCTATATACGAAAAAAGTCGGGGACGAGATTGAGGTAACCTACTATCGTGAGCATCACAAAAATACCGTGAAAGTTTCCCTTTCATTAGACCGTTCTTCTTTAGAAAAAGAATAAGCAAAAAGACCGCTTTCCATTGGAAAGCGGTCTTTTTTAGACTTCAAATAATGGTGTTGCAGCATCTGGACTTGTATCAAACACTTGTACCTCTCGTCGTGTGTCAATCCCAATTGATGACAAGGTTTGTTCCATCGTCATATGTGCAATTTCTTTTAAGTTATTCTCTTTGCTTAGATGACCTAAAAAGATTTTCTTCGTACGCGAACCGATGACATCGGTCATTAATTCAGCGCCATCTTCATTTGATAGATGACCACTATCGCCTAAAATGCGTTGTTTTAGATGCCAAGGGTAACCACCTGTTCGTAACATATTTATATCGTGATTACTTTCGACTAAATAACAATCTGAATTACGAATAGTCCCTCTTAGACGGTCGCTACAATAACCGGTATCGGTGACGACTGTGACCGTTTTGTTATGACGATGAAACTGGTAAAATTGAGGCTCAATCGCATCGTGAGAGACGCCAAAACTTTCAATATCCATATCGCCAAAAGTCAGGACTTTTCCCATTTCAAAATGATGACGATTTTCTGGTTTGATTGTGCCCACATTTTTACTCATCGCTTGCCATGTTTTTTCATTAGCAAAAACATCAATACCATAACGTCGCGATAAAACACCTACGCCCTTAATGTGGTCAGTATGCTCGTGGGTAACAAAAATCCCATCTAACTCAGCAGGGGTTCGTCCTATTTCAGCTAATAACTCTGTAATTTTTTTCCCGCTTAAACCAGCATCCACTAAAAGCCGTCGCTTTTCTGTTTCGATGTAAAGTGAGTTTCCCGTACTACCACTCGCTAGCACACTCACATTAAATGCTTGTAAATCACTCACTTTATCACTGTCCTTCTTTAAAATGTTTCTTTTCTAACTTCTGACATTCCACTAGAAATAATAGAGTTAGAAAAAGCATTGATTTTTTCTATTTGTAACTCTTTATCTTTGTTTTCAATCCAAATCAACCATGTGGGCACGTAAACATCTTTCCCTCTCACGCTAAATATTTTGGTGTAGGCTAGTGTTGTTTGTTTAATCGTCGCGCCATTTGGGATACGACTGGCTAAATACAAGGTTACAATAGCATCATGTTCGGTGATGAGAACTTGCTTTTCACGTAAAGGTTCAACATCTTCTATATGCGTTTGGCTAAACTGCGACAATGTCAAACGTCCATTAGCGGTATCTTCCAATGTGACCACTAATTTGCTAGAACCGTCATAGAAAGGAATCCCTTCAAACGATTGCGTATAGACGAAAGCATACGGCGGTTCGGATAAAGCGCTACTATACGTGTAACTCTCTCTTTCAACTATATCTTCCGAATTCGTCACAAAAGACTCCACTTCTTGTCTCACGTTCTTCTTCGAAATATCAACAATCGGTATACTCTCCAAATCCTCAACGACTGTCATAGCATCATTTAGTCGCGCATTTTTCGTCACTTCACGCTCTTCAAAGTTAGTCGGTAAGGCGCTTAAATAATAGCCTTCTTTTTCTTGGGTAGAAAAATCATGCGGAATCGTAATCTTTTCTTCTTTCAGTCTACTTTCAATATTATCTAAATAACTGCTTTCTGGCAATTGAGTTGTTTCTGCTTGTCCTTGAAAGTATGAAAATGCTAAAAAGAGATTGAGGGATAAAAAAGTAATCAAAAAGATAAACTCAATTCGTTTAAAATCCATTACATCTCCTCCCGTTCCGTCGCTAATAAGTGTAACACTGTTGGGACATTATTCCACACGCCGCGATAGTTGACATACCATTCAGGTTCTAAATCTACTACTTGACGCGTTTCGCGGTTTGTGTGCCATGTATAACCAATTTGCAAGCCTTGAATATCTTCTTTTTTGACACCAGCCATTAATAACTCATTTAAAACATCACTCGTTTGTGGCAATGTCACTGTCTCATCAGCCGGTATGGGAACTAAAATCGTCTCTTGGTTAGTGACGATAGATAATTGTCCTTCAAAAAAGGATACTTCAATTCTACCTTTGTTTTGGTCACTAAAAATAGGATAGCCTTCTACAAAGTTACGATACACTATCGTACCATTTTGATTAGCAAAGTAACGGACAATCCCCATATTATTTGCGATACGTTTAATCGCTTGATAGCTTGTATTCGCCATCTCTAAAGCATTTGGATTAGCTGGCGAATAGCGATCATTAAAGCGGACTTCTCCTGTTTCATATTGAATATTTAATTTCTGGCCTTCAGCATTCATCAAGTTGATATTCTTATCATCTTTTTGAGCGTCATTGGCAAAGACATCTTCAGTATTTTTAAAAAGGGCATTGGAAAACATAGTATACGACTGTGTTTCTAAGATATAACTATATTTTTTTAAGGTAACAGGTTCATCGTACAAATACAAATGTGGTGTCAGCGTCCCGTCCATTGTTACCTTTTTAAAGTGATTACGCCCTTCAGATAGTAAATCTTGATAGGTCTCTTCATTTAAGCCTGAAGCACTTGCTTCATAAATTGTTTTATTGCGATCATCCATAAAATAAAGAACGGAGGCCTCCGGATCAAAAACTAAACGATTGACTGTGACATTATCAATAGCATCTCCTTTTAACTTTTCTTCATTGATATCTAAATAATACTCAAGCGAGATAGCATCTGAAAATATCAATTCCACACTAGGCGCTACTTGTTGTAGAGCAAAGTAACGGTCATCAGATAAGTCGCGATGTGCTGTCACTCTGCCAAGTTTCAACTGGAAAAGTAAGCGATTCATCCGATCGATTAACCCACTTCGATTACTTAGTGCAGCGTTATCCGGACTTTCGTGATAAACGAGCTGCACGGGTACAAATATATCTTTCGCTTCTTTAACTGCTGAAGGGGTAGCACTGGTGTTCATATTCTGTAAACTTTTATTGCCTGATTGCGTCCAAATTTTCCAAGAAAGAAAAAAACTAAGGCCAATCATGACAATCAATGCATAGCGTATTAAACGTTCTTTTAGTTTTTTCATTCCCAAAGGTCCTCCTCTACTGGTATGTAAGGTAGGGATATAAAGAAGGTAGAACCTGCATTTTCTTCACTTTCTGCCCAGATTGTTCCACCGTGACCTTGAACGACTTCTTTTGAAATGGCTAAGCCTAATCCAGAACCACCCATCGCCCGCGAGCGTGCTTTATCAACACGGAAGAAGCGATCAAAGACGCGTTTAACATCTTTTTTAGGTATGCCCATTCCTTGGTCTGAAACACTCATAATCACATTGTTATGCGTTTCTAATAACGAGCAGGTAATGACACCCCCGTCTGGAGAGTATTTCAAAGCATTATTTAAAATATTATCCAACACTTGAATCATCTTATCAGAATCGACTTCCACCCAAATCGTGCGTCGTGTAAATTCACGTCGGATTGTATAATCTTGATTTTTACTCGTAATCATCATCTCAAATCGATCTAAAACAAAGTTAAACATCTCGTTTAAGTTGACCATTTCAAGCTGTAAATTCATCTTTTGACTATCCATACGCGATAACTCTAGCAAGTCAGAAATCATGCGAATCATACGATCTGTTTCTTCTAGTGAGACGCTAATAAATTTTGGAGCAATATCTTGATCTTGCCAAGCTCCATCAGATAACGCTTCTAAATAGCTTCTCATACTAGTTAAAGGTGTTCGTAATTCATGAGACACATTTGATACAAACTCTCGCCGTTCAGATTCTACTTTTTGTTGTTCGGTTACATCATGCAAGACGCACACTAGACCACTGATAAACCCTGACTCTCGACGAATCATCGCAAAGTCAACGCGTAAAATCGTCCAATCGTCTTCCTCTTCACCCGGTATTTCAATTAATTGTTCGTTTTGTTCTTCTAATAATTGTCGGAGCGTATAATTTTCTTCAATACGCAAGACATGTAAAATAGATTGTCCAATCGCTGACTCAACCGTTTCATTTAATAATAATTGAGCCATCTCATTGATAATAATCACTTTTCCGCGTCGGTCGGTCGCCACTACTCCATCTGTCATATGAGATAGCACGCTATCCAACCGATGACGCTCGGCTTCTAATGTTTCCTGCGCTTCTTTTACTCGGTCAGAGAGTTCATTAAAAGTGTGCCCTAGCTGACCGAGCTCATCTTGACCGTGAACTTCGACCTTCCCCGTATAATCGCCTGAAGCAATTCGCACGGCTTGACGTTGCATCTCGCCAATAGGTTTGGTGATAGTGCGTGCAACCAAAATCGCCACCCCAAGAGAAATTGTCATGGCAATCACAGAAGCGGTAAAGAAAATTAAGGTCGTTTCACTAATTTCTTTATATTTTTTCTCAATATTACTTTTAACATAAACTGCACCGATAACAGCATTCCCTGTGGTCGATTTCACTTGTTGAACATTAATATACACACGCTCTCCCGTGTTAGGATCTGTAATCTCCGTTCGTTTTTCTGAAAAATCATTTAAACTATTATAATCATTTTTCTTTCCGACATCACTTTGCTTAGTAACTTCACTCGTCGCTCTTACAATCCCTTTATCATCGACAACACGAACTTCTAAAATATCATTTTTAGCAAATTCACTAATGATACGCTTTAAATTCAAATCATCAGGATCGTCCGTATCGGATGTCAGCTCATTACTTAAATTGGATGCCAACTGTTCAACTTGAGAATTCATGTTAATTTGAAACGTATTGATAGTCGTATTTTCCAGTTCTCTAATAAAAATAGCCCCGATGATTTCTACTGAAATCACTAACAGTAGAACAAACACCATGGCTATTTTAAAATGAACAGACTGGAAAAAATTAAATTTTTTCTTCATACTGTTTCTCTTTCTCCTAATCTTGCTCAGGATTTCTTAAATAATACCCGACACCACGACGCGTAATTAGCCACGAAGGGTGACTCGGACTGTCTTCTATTTTTTCTCTTAGACGACGAACCGTCACATCGACCGTCCGCACATCTCCAAAATAATCATATCCCCAAACGGTTTGTAATAAATGCTCGCGTGTCATGACCTGTCCTAAATGTTTAGCTAAGTAATGAAGCAACTCAAATTCACGGTGGGTTAACTCGATTTTTTCACCACGTTTAGACACGATGTACGCATCTGGATGAATAGTTAAATCGCCCACTTCTAGTTCATTATTATCATTTTCTTCTTCTGCTGACGCAGCAGCTGCTCCTTGACGACGTAAATTCGCCTTAACCCGTGCAATTAATTCGCGATTTGAAAATGGTTTGGTTACATAATCATCTGCACCTAATTCAAGACCCAAAACTTTATCAATTTCTGAATCTTTGGCTGTCACCATAATAATCGGCATATCATGCTTTTTGCGAATTTGACGACAGACTTCTAGCCCGTCTATTTTTGGTAACATTAAATCTAATAGGATTAAGTCTGGTACGACTTCTTCCGCTTGTTCGATTGCTTCCTCACCATCATAAGCCGTGTAAACATCATAACCTTCTTTTGAAAGATTAAACTTTACTATATCTGAGATGGGCTTTTCATCATCTACGACTAATATCTTTTTCATGTATTTATTTCCTCCTCTAGAGCAGAACACTTCATTACACGGATATTACTTCCATTATACATTATTTTAACAAGAGTTTAAACTCTAGACATTCCTTTGTTAAAATAAAAAACTACCAGTCTTGATTGACTGGCAGTTTTTCTATTTTAATAACTCAGTAAGTTGCGCGATAAATGGTAGGGTTAATTCATGCATTGCACGCGAACTTGCGGTATAAAGTAAGTGCCTTGCCATTTGCGTATCTGGATAGTGATTATTTGAGACATCGTGAATGAGCACGTGGTCAAACTCTAATCCTTTCGCTAAATGAATCGGCATCATCATGGTTTTTGTTGAAAAATTCATCGCTGCCGTATCTGTGACAACATGTAAATCATGTGGACGTCCGAGTGATTCATACAGTGTTTTGGCTTCCTCACTTGTTTTCGTTAAGATGACACGACGCGTATTTTTTTCACGCTGCGCGATAAACGTTTGTAAATATTCTCTATAAGCTTGCTCATTTTTTAAAGGTACATAGACCGGATTCTTACCCGGACGATTAATCACTTCAATCCCACTGCTTTCGCCACCTGCTAAGTGTTTCATCAACTGACTAATCGGACCACTTGAGCGGTAGGATTTTTTTAACGCCATTCGTTTAATACGACGCCCTTCTCCTTCAAATATCGGAGCCATGCGGTCAAAAGATGTGCCCTGTACAAAAATAGACTGTAGTCCATCTCCCACTAATGTGAAGTTCGCTTGGTCAAATATTTTAGATAGGAAATAAAGTTGCGTTTCTGAATAATCTTGCACTTCATCTACAATCACATATTTAACCCGTCGTTCATTTCGCTGACGTAATAATAGATAATGCAGATAAGCAAACTCTGTACTTTGGTCAAGTGATAACGGTAAAGATAATGCCTCACCAGTTGCTTCAACATAGTGACGTTCTAAATCTAACCAACCATAGCGTTGAATACGCTGACGTACATTACCAAAACGTTTCGTTAATAGTTTAAATGCAATCCGCTCGATATTGTCATCTTCACTACCTTTCATCCCTTTTGGAAATAGTTGCTTATACTCTTCATTGCTTAAATCTTGAACTTCATCACGCCAGTATGCTTGCTTACTCTCTGTTTTGATGTATCGTTCGACTTGTGCCAACATTTGTTCACGCACGTATTCTAAACGACGATACATCTCCGTACTATCAGGCAAGGATGCCAGTGTTTCCTGCATCCATTCGGCCGAAATTACAACCTCTTCCTCACGCTTTAATGGGATAAAATAAATATCTTTCGCCGTCAATTTTTCCACATAGGATTCCAATGTCAACATATGTGTCAAATCTGTCCGAACAGTCTGATTCTCTAGTTGCTCAGCCATCGTCTCAACAGGATAGTGACGTCCTTTTAGTTTCATTAAATCACGAAACGTCATTTGACGCGGATTTTTTTCACCAAGACTTGGTAAGACTTCTTCGATATATTGGCTAAACATCGGGTTAGGCGACAGAAGTAAAACTTGCTCCGGTAACAAATCATCCCGATAACGATAGAGTAAATAAGCGATTCGCTGTAAAATAGTCGACGTCTTACCACTTCCCGCAATTCCTTCAACAATCAGCACGTGACTCGCTGTATCACGAATAATTTCATTTTGCTCGCGCTGAATGGTGCTTGTAATATCTTGTAATTTTGCAGAAGAAGACTCATTTAAAACTTCTAACAACATCGGGTCTTCAATTGCAGTCGTCGTATCAAAGAAATCAAGCAACCGGTCACGTTCTACGCGAATCTGACGACGATTTTTCAAATCAACAGGGACGGTTCCCACAGGGGCTTCATAAGACGTTTTGCCTATATTATTTTCATAGTATAAGTTAGCAATCGGTGATCGCCAATCATAAACATATTGTTCATGATTATCATCACTAAAGCCTGCCACTCCTATATAAAAAGACTCTACGTCTTCTTCATCTGGATACTGCACATCTAATTTAGCAAAATAAGCGGAATCCATTAATTGCGTCACATTATGATGCTGTTTCGCCAGCCATTCCCGTTTATAATTTAACTGTGCTAATTCCTGGTTTTTTTGTTCAACCTCGATTAATGACTCAAAACTATCTGAAACAGAGTCTTGACTCATCCTCAAATCACCTGATAAGCCTTGAATAAATTGTCGTGAATCTTGGTCGGCATGTTCTGCTGCTTGTACAACATCTTGATAGGTCTCGGTTAATTTATTATAAACTTTATCTAAATAGGCTTCTTCTAGTTTCCATTCGCGTTCATCTGACACATTGATTCCCCCAGTACATTTCGTTCATGACCAATAATTTTACGGTGTTACTCGGCCTTTGTCAACGAGTAACGCTTACGAATCGCAACGAGATGACTTTTCAAAATATTGCGAAATCACTTCTTTTGAATCATTCAACTTTTGAAGGGAATATTCATATTCTTGTGAAGCGAAAGCAGAAAAAAGTATATCCACAGCAAATAGCTGGACTAACAGTGAATTCGTTGCAGAACTTCTAAGTGGGGCTTCACCACCTGTTGCGGTCAACAAAGTAACATCTGCTTGTTTAGCAAGTGTCGAATCGCGACGACTCGTCAAACCAACGACTTTAATCCCTTTATTTTTCGCAACTTCCATTAGCTTCAACACTTCAGGCTTTTCACCTGAATTAGAAATCGCAAATAGTAGTGCGGGAGCTTGTTGCGTTACCATAGCTGTCGCTAGTAAATGATGATCTTGCTCATTCATCACGCTACGTCCTATCCGGCTTAGTTTTTGATAAATATCGTTGGCCACCAAACCAGAAGCACCTAAACCATACGTATAAAAAACAGTCGTTTCTCGCATCCAAGCTAAAGCTTGTTCCAACTCTTTATTTTTTAATCGTTCTACTGTTTCATCAAAAGCATAATCTAATTTCACTCGTAATTTCTTTTTTAACTGATCAAGCGATTCATCTGGCACAATATCTGTTAATAAATCTTCTGCCACTTGTTCTGGTATCGCCGATAGCTGTAATTTTAAATCCGGAAAGCCCGCTAATCCTAACGAGTGACACAAACGGACGATAGTTGCTGGACTCGAATCCGCTTCTTTAGCTAACCCTGTAACTGTCATATGAATCACGTCTTTAGGATATTGTAAAATCCACTCCGCTAGCTTACGTTCTGACTTAGATAATAGCTCTAAGTTTTCTTTTATTTTAATTAATACATTCACACCCATCACCTCTTCTCTATCTTACCTTCCTTCGATACTTTGGTCGAGAACTTTCTAAAAAAAGCAGACTCGAACGAGACGTTCGAGTCTGCTTTTAAACAAAGTCTAGCACCTGTATCAGCTTGTCAATCTCTGCATGAGCTTGAGGGGCCTCGATGTAGTAAAACGGATTTCGTAATAACAATACGTCAATACCCGCTCGGCTAGCCGCTAATACACCATAATAAGAGTCTTCGACAGCTATACACTCGCTTGGTTGATAGCCTAATTTTTCGGCTGTTGCTTGATAAATTGCCGGATGTGGTTTCGACTCCTCAAATGATTCCCCGCTAACGTACGTTTCAAAATAAGATGCCAGACCTGTTTCTGTCAAGACTTGCTCGATAGCTCGCTGACTTCCTGAAGATGCGACAGCTAACGTGAGTCCCTTTTGTTGTAGTTTCTTTAATAACGTTTCTGCCGTAGGGTCTAAAATTGATGCATAATCAATGATATGCTTTGCTGTATACGCCCGATAGGCGGTTAAAAATTCTGTTTGTTTACGAGCGTCATTAGGAAACAGTGTCGCCATCATCTTGGGAGGGTTAGAGCCTACAAAAGATAACTGCTGCTTTTCCGTTAAATGTACCCCATATTTTTCAAAGAATCGTTGCCGTCTTTTTTGATAAACAGGCTCTGAGGCAATCAGCACACCATCCATATCAAAAATAACTGCTTTTTTCATTGACTAAGCTCCCATTTGCATTTCTTTAGTCGTTCCAAAGAAATAAGTCGCTACAAAACCACCCGCATAGGCAGCTAATAATCCTAACACATAGCCAAACCAGTGACCGTTAGCGATTAATGGAATTAACGCAACACCACTTGGTCCAATAGATGTCGCACCAATGTTACCGATTAAACCAATCACGGCACCACCGACTCCACCACCGATACAAGCCGTAATAAACGGACGACCTAATGGTAACGTCACACCATAAATTAGTGGCTCACCAATTCCTAAAATACCAACTGGTAATGCCCCTTTAATTAATTCTGTTAATTGAGTGTTTTTACGACATTTTACCCATAATGCTAAAGCAGCTCCGACTTGACCAGCACCGGCCATCGCTAAGATAGGTAGAAGTAACGTACTGCCTGTTTGTTCAATCATTTCTAAATGAACAGGTGTTAAAATTTGATGTAATCCAAACATTACCATTGGAAGGAAGCTTGCTCCTAATACAAAACCAGCGAAAGCTCCGCCAATATTTAAGACCCAGTTTAATGCTCCAACTAATGAATTAGAAATCACTCCTGCAATAGGCATGATTAAGAAAATTGTTATAAGCCCCATTACCATTAAACTAATGGTTGGTGTCACAATAATATCGATAGACTCAGGTACGATGTCATGTAGTTTCTTCTCAATAAATGATAGTAGAAATACTGCAAAGATAACCCCAATAATCCCACCTTGACCTGGACTTAAGTTATCTCCTGTAAAAATGTTAGGAAGTGGTAAATCAGGATTCATACCTGTCAAGGTCGTAATCCCCCCGATAACCCCACCTAAACTTGGAGAAGCTCCAAATTCACGGGCACTATTAATCCCAACATAAATCACTAAGTAAGCAAAGATACCACTTTGAATAATACTCGCCACACTTGCAATATTTACCCAAGCGTCGCCTGAAATAGAACCTGCCGTTAACATGTTTTTAATGATAGAAGCAAATCCACCAATAATCCCTGATCCAACAAAAGCTGGAATTAACGGTACGAAAATATTAGCGATAGATTTCAATGCTTTTGACCATGGTTTTTGATTTTTCTTCTTCACTTCTGCTTTCATCTCAGCAGCTTTTTGGTTAACCGCCTCTTTACCGCTAACCGTTGTTGCGGTAGGAAAATCTTCACCCAACTCTACTCCTACCATATCGACCATTTCTTTGGCTACTTTATTAACCGTTCCAGGTCCGACTACGACTTGAAGGGTATCGTCTTCTACCACACCCATAACACCTTCAATATTCTTTAAGCCTTCTAAATCGACTTTATTATAATCTTTAATTTCCATACGAACACGTGTCATACAATGGACAACCTTGTTCACATTTGTTTGTCCCCCAACATACTGATAAATCTCAGACGCAATGCGTTTATTTTTATCTGTCATTTACTTTCTCTCCTTTTATCCTAAAGTTTTTCTCACGAACCCATTTCCTTTAATTAACTTTTCTGATGCCGTTTCTTTGTCGCTATCTGTCAGAATCATCACAATTGCTAACTTAACATTTTGATTTGCTTCTTCAAACTTCTCACTCGCTAGCTCATAGTCACATTCTGTCGCTTCCATAATAATTCGTTTTGAGCGCTCTACTAACTTTTCATTCGTAGGCTTCACGTCTACCATTAAATTCTTATATACTTTTCCAATACCTATCATAGAAGCAGTTGATAGCATATTAAGGACAAGTTTTTGAGCAGTTCCTGATTTCAAACGTGTGGAACCTGTTAGAATCTCAGGCCCTACTTCAATTTCAATCGGATAAGAAGCGTATTCACTAATCTTAGAGCCCTTGTTACATGTTACAGACCCTGTTGTAGCTCCCACTTCTGCGGCATAAGTTAAACCACCAATCACGTACGGGGTACGACCACTTGCGGCGATACCAATCACAATATCTTTATCTGTTAAAGATAACGCCTCTAAATCTTCCTTACCTAATTCTTGAGAGTCTTCTGCTCCTTCAACAGCCACTGTCATGGCAGACATGCCACCTGCGATTAACCCTTGTACCATCTCTGGCTCTGTACCAAAAGTTGGAACACACTCTGCTGCATCTAAAATGCCTAAACGTCCGCTTGTTCCGGCTCCCATATAAATCAAACGTCCACCTTTATTAAAGCTTTCAATAATTTTAGCTACCACCGCTTCAATCTCAGGCAAGATTTGACTTATTGCTTGAGGTACTTTCGCATCCTCTTCATTCATCACTTTTAAAATGTCATAGGTAGACATTTCGTCCAACCCAGTCGTTCGTTGATTTCTTTTTTCAGTAGTTAATGCTCCTAAATCCATTATGCTTTCTCCTTTGGTACTAATTCAAATTTTTGTCCAGGTTGAATCCATTGCACTAAGCCGCAGTGGGGAGTGTCGATGGTCGCCACAACATTCACTTTTTCATCAGCCGGCAATGGTCGTTTAACAACTTGGAGTTCCCCCATATATCGTCCGTACAACCGATTATCCAATGTCACAGAACCCACTGTTCTTGACACTGTATTATCTGGTTCAATAGTGGGAATTTTTTTAAAACGTGCCTCTTGACTTCGAACAACATCACGGGCATCATCCATACGATTCGTATGCGTATCAATAAAGAGCGACCTATGCGCCTCACTCTTAACTGATACTGGTAGTAAGACACATCCTTCTTTAAAATATTGATAAAATTGTTGAGCGGTTAAAGGTTGAATCGTTTCATCCCCAATATAAACACCATCAATTGTATCATCTTGAAATAACTCAATAGCTGCTGCTAATGGATGAACATCACGATGCTTTTCTAATGTTGGCAATCCTAAATGCAATGGCCCTCGCAATCGTGCATCTCCCGGTACAAACGCACTGTTTTTAATACCCAGATGATGAAATTGACGATTTTTCTCACGAAAACTTGCTTCACTTAGACCCGTTTCAGGACGTGGATAATAATTATGCAATAATTCCATGTTGTTAAAATTGGCCCCTAAACGTCCTAACTCTTCAGCATCAGCTTGAGATAATGTACTCGCATTTAATCCAACCGTAATATGGTGAGATAAAAACGCCATTGTTTCTAAATCTAAACCATAATCCATTCGTAAACCAGTAATACCTAGCTGCTTAATCGCTTTCAAATCATCTTCTGAAGAAATATCAAACCCGATTTGTTTTAGACCTGTTGTTGAAATGTCTACCATTAAATTCATATGATGCGCTTTCAATATTCCGCCTAAAGCTTTTAAACGTGGAACATATTGACTGCTGTCATCTTCTGGAATATGAAGCGAGGTAAAAACATGTGTAAAACCACTTCTAGACATCATTTCTACATAAGCCGCTGTTTCTTCGGTGATTTCTTCACTTAAAAAAACTGAAAAACCTAACAATGAAATCCTCCTCTCTTTTAATACGCTTTCATTATAACGCTTAGGAAATATTTTTTCAAGTTTTTATTTAATTTTATCTTTTTTACGAAATTATTTTTCTTTAAAGGTCTTTTTTACCTATTTTATTCCAAAAAAAAAATGAGAATGCGCGTCAGATTTTCGAAACGTCCTAAAACGCCAATCTAACGCCATTCTCGTGGGTTTGGCACCCAATGGGATGTGAGGGGATCGAACCCGCGACCCACAGATTAAGAGTCTGTTGCTCTACCAACTGAGCTAACATCCCGGATGACTATGTTAATTATACTATACCTACTTAAACCATTCGTCAACACTTTTATCGAAATTTGATTTCAATAAAAAATCCTACCAACAAAGTGGTAGGATATGATCTCAAAAGGCTAATTAAGCTTTTACTACGTTTGTAGCTTGAGGTCCACGGTCGCCGTCTTCAACATCAAATGTTACAGCTTGACCTTCTTCTAAAGTTTTGAAACCTTCACCTTGGATAGCTGAGAAATGTACAAATACATCGTCTCCACCTTCAACAGTGATGAATCCAAAACCTTTTTCAGCGTTAAACCATTTTACTGTTCCTTCAGTCATTCTAAACTCCTCCTTTTCCAAATTATTCGTGTAGTTCTTGAATGGAATTAATAGGAAAAAGTTTAAAACAACTTACCTGTATTCCCGTTACAAAAAATCACTAACATTAGTATAACACACGATAAAAAATACTTCAAAGCATTTTCATTTAAAAACCGAAATACTTTCCTTTTTTCTAAATACCTGTGGCGGTAAAGCCTGATATAATACGCTCAATACCAAACATTAAAAAGTAAAAACCAATTAAAAATGGAACGGTTAGAGATGCTCCCAACGGGTTAAAAAACATCGTTATTCCTGCAATAACACATAAAATATTTAAAATCATTGTCGTCCAATACGCCAATTTACTAAATGGACGTAATAATCTTGCACTAAAAATTCGAACAAGAGAACTCGAAATAAACCATAAGGCAAATAACCATCCTAACAATAGCATGCTGATAAATTTTGCTTTAACATTAAATAACACAATTGCCCCAAAAAGTACATCGAGAACACCATTCACGACTAACAACGTACTCGCACCACCAAAATTACTCTTAATGCGATTATACGTCACAAAGTGTTGGATGCCTTTTATCACCGCAATCAATGCTAACCACATGACTAAAGTCGTTAAAACTAACGCAGGTTGACGAAAACTCGCCATAGCCGCTAGGATAAATAGAATCCCTACTAAGATACTCATCCAATCAATTTTTCGTTCATTCATATGTCTCTTCCTTTCTTAAAATTTATTGTCCCCATAAAAATAAGCTCACTGTTTCATCGACCTCACCGTTCTCATGTAATAACGTATGTTGACCGCCTAACCCCGTGATTTCTACCTCATCATAAGATGCCACTTTATGCGCTACTATGTCACGTAAGGCACGCGCATCCTCTGTCATAATAATCCCGTCACTCTCAGTGCCGTCCTCCAAGTCACCATAAATATTTAAAACGGAGAGATTTGGCGATAGGCGTTGATTAACTGACATAAAATGTTGATACATTTCATCGAAATCACGCTTGCCCTCTTTTTCCAATTGATACAAGCGACTAATCAGTGTATCCGCAATTTCTCCCTTATAAGGCGACCCTAATGAAACAAACTTCTTCACAATCGGCGTATCATCTGTTGTCGCTGCTTCCGAAGTTAAATAATACATGGACGCGACTCCTCCCATTGAATGGCCTAGAAGGTACAAACGATCTATCTCAAGCTTATCTTTTAAAAATACCATAATACGCGTCAGCCATTTTGCCTGTTGATCGGCACTGGCATCGTTATTTTCAAAAAAGACTTGAATCAAGGGATTTAAGTTGTCGGGATTTTGATTCCACGTTCCATTTACTATCATATCGCCATCAGCAGACACTTCGATTTGTAATGCTTTGTAAGCAAGTCCTTCACGTCCCCAACGACGAATCATACCTTGCATTGTTCGGTGATCGCCATGCACGCCATGTAAGAGAAGCGTTGGAATCTTTTTTTCACGCGATTGTCCAATTACTAAACGTTGATACGAACGCGATTTTTTTATTTGGTCATAGATGAGCAAGCCAGCTGTCATACCAATCGCTGTCCCTATACTTCTTTTCACCACATCTTTCATATACTTTCTCCTCCCTACTCCTTGTTCTTTTATTATACTATTTTTCAATGAAAAACAATAACGATAACTACTCCAGTCTACTATCCGCTCTCAAAGTCTCTTTTATAAGCAAAAAAGTTTTCCGCCACATTTTATGACGGAAAACTTTTTATTATTTGGCATAATCAACAGCACGTGTTTCTCTTACTACCGTGACTTTGATATGTCCTGGATATTCTAATTCTTCTTCAATTCGTTTACGGATATCGCGGACTAAGATAGTCGCTTGATCATCAGAAATTTCTTCCGGTTTAACCATAATACGCACTTCACGTCCCGCTTGAACTGCAAAACTATAATCGACACCTGAGAAGTCGTTTGCAATTTGTTCTAAACGTTCTAAACGACGTATATAATTTTCTAACGACTCACTTCGTGCTCCAGGTCGAGCAGCTGATAAGGCATCAGCAGCTGCGACTAAAACTGAAATAACAGAAGTCGCTTCGGTATCACCATGATGTGACGCAATCGCATTAATAACAATTTCAGGCTCTTTATATTTTTTAGCTAATTCCGTTCCAATTTCCACATGAGAACCATCAACTTCACGGTCAAGTGCTTTTCCAATGTCATGTAAGAAACCTGCACGGCGTGCCATTTCTTCATCTTCCCCTAGTTCGGCAGCTAACACACCTGTTAACTTCGCCACTTCAATGGAATGATTTAAAACATTTTGGCCGTAACTCGTTCTAAAACGCATACGTCCCATAATCTTAATCAAGTCTGGATGTAACGTATGGATACCCACTTCAAATGCGGCGTTTTCACCGTATTCGCGAATACGCTCATCCATCTCTTTACGTGCTTTGTCTACCATCTCTTCAATACGAGCTGGATGAATCCGGCCGTCTTGAATTAATTTTTCTAAAGCCATTCGTGCAATCTCGCGACGAATAGGATCAAAACCAGACAATACGACTGCTTCCGGTGTATCATCAATGATAAGGTCAATCCCCGTTAGCGTTTCTAACGTACGGATATTACGTCCTTCACGTCCAATAATACGACCTTTCATCTCATCATTTGGTAAAGAGACTACCGAAACTGTCGTTTCCGATACTTGATCTGCCGCGCTACGCTGCATTGCTAATGCTAGTAAGTTTTTCGCAACACGATCTGCCTCGTCTTTCGCACGTTGTTCACTTTCTTTTACCATAACAGCCATTTCATGGGTTAACTCTTCTTTTGTTTCTGTCATGATAATATTTTTTGCTTCTTCACGAGAAAGGGAGGCCACCCGTTCTAACTCAACGCGTTGTTCCTCTATTAACTTCGTGATTTCTTCTTCTCGTTCACCAATCAATTGTTTTCTAGAATCAAGTTTTTCTTCTTTATCTTCTAGTGAGTTTTCACGTTTAACTAACGCTTCATCTTTACGATCAAGCGTGGCTTCACGTTGGAGTAAACGATTTTCTTGTTCTTTAACTTCGTTTCTTCGCTCTTTCAACTCACTTTCAACTTCTAGACGATACTTCTGATTCTCTTCTTTGGACTCTAACAACGTTTCTTTTTTTAATGTTTCAGCTTCACGCTTTGCTTCTTCTAAAATGCCTTCTGCTGAATGTTTGGCTGCGTCAATTCGTTTTTCCTGACGTACTTTCGCAATGACAAACCCTGCGCCGAGACCGACAATCAAACTGATGATACCGAGGAGTATAGCAATTGTGTTCATAGTACACCTCCGTATAATCATTTTATATCAGTGTAGTTTTTTTGATAAACATATATTATTATCACTATGCCTACTTGCATAGATGTATATTGATACACACATTAATTCTAATAGTTGTGTATCAAAGTGTCAACTTTATTTTATTTTAAATAGGCTCGGCTATTTAGAACAAACAAACGACTTTTAAGCGCGCTTAAACGCTTAAAAGTCGTTATCGATTTATTCTTCTTCTAAATCCAATGTCACATCTAACTCTTCATCAACAGGCTCGCCAATACCATAAGCAGCTCGCACTTTAGCATCAATTTCTGCCATAATCTCAGGATTATCCATTAGAAACTGTTTAGAGTTTTCACGACCTTGTCCCATACGCTCTTCATTGTAACTATACCAAGCGCCACTCTTATCCACGATATCTTGTTCGACGGCCATATCTAATAGTTCGCCTTCCTTAGATATCCCTTTACCATACATAATATCGACTTCAGCCATTCTAAAAGGAGGGGCCACCTTATTTTTTACGACTTTTATTCGCGTACGATTTCCCATCACTTCCGTACCCGCTTTAATCTGTTCAGCGCGGCGTACATCAATACGAATCGTCGCATAGAATTTTAAGGCGCGTCCACCCGGAGTGGTTTCTGGGCTCCCAAACATAACCCCAACTTTTTCACGAATTTGGTTAATAAAAATCGCAATGGTTTTTGTTTTGTTAATCGAACCAGATAATTTTCTTAGGGCTTGTGACATTAAACGAGCTTGTAATCCGACATGTGTGTCACCCATCTCACCATCAATCTCAGCTCTAGGTACTAAAGCAGCCACCGAGTCAACGACCACCATGTCAATCGCGCCACTTGATACTAATGCATCCGCTATTTCTAATCCTTGCTCCCCAGTATCTGGTTGAGATAATAATAGTTCATCAATATCAACCCCTAAGTTTTTTGCATACGCAGGATCTAAAGCGTGTTCCGCATCGATAAAAGCAGCAGTTCCACCATTTTTTTGAACCTCTGCTATAGCATGAAGAGCCACTGTTGTTTTACCAGAACTTTCTGGACCATAAACTTCTACAATTCTCCCTCGAGGATAGCCACCCACACCTAATGCCACATCTAAAGCAATGGAACCACTTGGAATGGTCGATATTTGTGTGTCTACTTTTTCTCCTAATTTCATAATTGAGCCTTTACCAAAGTTTTTTTCTATTTTTTTTAATGCAGCATCTAGTGCTACTTTACGATCATCTGCCAATTCTTTACCCTCCTTGAATTCTTTACTTCTTCATCATAATGTTTTCATCTATAAAAAGCAAGAAAAAAGCGAACAAACATTCGATTTAGTCGTGATTTTCTGCTATCACTTGACGACGTAGTAAGTCCATTGCGCGCATCATGGCACTTTGCCGAATATATTGACGGTCTCGCTGAAGTTGAAAATGATAAGCCTGTGTCCCACTTATCGCAGAAGAGAGCCCAATCCACACACTTCCTACAGGCTGACCCTCACTTTTATCTGGACCTGCTACGCCTGTTAACGCTACGCCATAATCACTCTTTGTTAACACACGAGCCTGTTCTGCCATCGCACACGCACACGCCTCACTAACAGCCCCGTGTTGAGCAAGCAAAGCGGAATCAATCTTTAATAAGCAACTTTTCATCTCATTCGTATATGTGACAAAGCCACCATTAAAGACACTAGAAACACCTGGAACGTCTCCCAATGCACTCATAAACATCCCGGCAGTCAAACTTTCGGCCGAGGCGACCGTTCGCTCCGCGGCTTTTAACGCCTTGACGGTTTCTTTAATCAAACTATTTTCTTCCCCATAACCATAGAAATAATCCCCTACTTGAGACATAATTTTTTCTTCCATCTCATCTAGCATCTCATTTGCTGTCGTCTCATCTGTAGCTTTGACTGTCAGTCGTAAACGAACTTCTGTATCTCCTGCGTATGGCGCAATGGTCGGATTGGTTTGCTCGTGAATTAATGTTTCTAATTCTAAAACTAACTGTGACTCCCCGATACCAAAAAAGCGTAATACGCGAGAATACAGTTGGTCGGTTTGAGGTAACTGCTGCTTTAACAATGGGATAACATGATGATAAAACATTGGTTTTAACTCACGCGGCGGTCCTGGTAAGACTAAATAACTCGTCGTCTCAGCTTGATAAAAAGTCCCGACTGCCAAGCCTGTATCATTCGGTATCGCTTGACCTCCTTGAATCGTTAACGCTTGCCTACGATTATTTTCCGTCATCTCGCGACCAGAGCGAGTCATATAGGTAGCAATTTTATCGTACCCCTCTGGATCTAACACCATCGGCTCTTTTAAATAATCAGCTAACACATCTCGCGTTAAATCATCTTCTGTTGGTCCTAATCCCCCACACAATACAATCAATTCACTTCGCTGAGAGGCTTGTCCAATTAACTCTTTTAAACGCTCTGGGTTATCCCCTACCACACTGTGATAATAAATATCATAACCAATCCCCACTAATTCTTCTGATAAAAAAGTCGCATTGGTATTAACCACTTGACCAATTAATAGCTCCGTACCCACTGCGATAATTTCTGCTCGCATCCTTTTTCTCCTTTCAAAGATAATATACGTAAAAAAAAGACTTTATTTCTTATTTTTATTATCTTCTCTCTTTTTTACTATTCTACTACAAAAAAAGAGACTCTGTATCGAATTTGATACGAGTCTCATTAATTTTAACTTACATAGATCCTTTAAAAACATGACTATTTTTAATAAAGTAGTCGGCACCTGAATAAACGGTAAAAAATAAACAGACATATAATAATATAGTAGCCACTGGTAAATGAATCGCATTAAACGGTGCGTTATCAATTAATAAAAAGATAATCGCTAACATTTGCGTCATCGTTTTAACTTTACCCGGCCATGCTGCCGCCATCACTTCGCCATCTTCTACTAATAATAAGCGTAAACCAGTAACAGCTAACTCACGACACACGATAATAGCTACAATCCACCCCGGTGCTTTTCCTTGTTCCACTAGCATAATAAACGCAGTCATCACTAACATCTTATCGGCTAAAGGGTCTGCAAACTTACCAAAGTTTGTAACTAGACCTCGGTCGCGCGCAATTTTACCATCCAACCAGTCTGTTATGCTCGCTACGGCAAATATTACCATGGCAATGACTTGCGTCCACGCCACGCTCGTCCCGGCTAAATTGACGACTCCCCAATTTAAAGGAACAGTTAACATGATGATAAAAAAGGGAATCATACAAATTCTAATAACAGTTAATTTATTCGGTAAATTCATTTTTTTCGCTCACTTTCTTTCCACTACTTTTTAAAAGTCACATGGATATCTCGTTTAATATTACCCGTGTGATTAGGGTCAAACTGGAAGTCCTCATCGTTAATAGCAATCGAAACATAATCAGATGCCCCTAGTACAATCGTAACATTGTCGGCACCTTTAGGAAGCGTCGTTTCCGTCTGGTCTCCTATTTCTAATGTTTGATCGAAAATATAGTTCCCATCCACCATTACGCCAATCCAACAACGGCCATTTTGCGAAGTAAAACTTAATGTACGGGGTTCCGCTACGTCCTTAATCGTAAAGTAACTGTTACTACCACTTTCACGCTCAAATTTCACAGCCATTTGTTTTTCTTCCACAGTTTCAGACACCGATTCTTCTGTTTCTGCTTGAGTCGTTTCTGATTCTGCCGAGCTTGTTTCCCCTTCAATCACGACTTCCTCGGGACGTTCAATCACAGGACGTTTTCCATCGTCTCTTAACGACAGCCAAAGAATACTGCCCACAATTAGTGTGGCAACGGCTATTAAAATCATCATCGGTAAGCGCTCGCGAGAAAACCACGTTTGTTTCGTCGCTTTTTTTTGATGCAATGCTTTTCGCGAATGATTGACTTCATCCACGACCACTGGCGCTTTAGGGGTCTTTCCGTCATAAATGGTGACCATTTCATCTGGATTTAAATCGACCGTTTTCGCATACTGTCTGATAAAGTTACGAGCATAGTAACTTCCTGGTAATTTTTCAAATTCATTTTCTTCTAAGGCTTCTAAATATTGTCGTTGAATTTTAGTTAATTGTTGCAATTCATCCATGGTATAGCCTTTTTCTAAACGGGCTTTTTTTAGTCGTTCACCGATTGTTTCCACATTCTCACCTTTTTCTTTTTCGTACTAATACTTCCAACCTCCAGTTATCGGAATACTCGCTCCCGTAATATAACTAGCAGATTCCCCTAATAAAAATGTCACTAATGTTGCGACTTCATAAGGCGAAGCCATTCGTTGCAATGGAATATCAGACAGTAACTGAGCCTGCTCTTCCGCCGTCCAATCCGTATTCATATGTGTGTCCACTGCGCCTGGTGCCACAGCATTAACCGTCATCCCTAAAGAAGCGACTTCTTGAGCGTACGCTTTAACAAACGCGTGCTGCGCCCCTTTTAAGGTACTATACATCACTTCCATCGCACTACCAGAAAAACCATAAACCGAGCTGATAAAGACGATACGCCCTTGCTTTCGTTTGGCTAAATTCTCTTGTAAATGCTGGCAAATTAATGCCGGTGTTTTAACAAATAAGCGCCACAACTCATCCATTTCTTCTGCTTCCATCTCAGTTAACAGCTTATAGACGGTTTTACCATTTGCAAAGATGACCGCATCGACAGGCCCAATCTCTTCATAAAAAGCAAGTGGAACGGTTGACTGTGTCATATCCAATGAAACCGCAGAAAACAACTGCTCAGGATAATTTTCGCACAATTCCTGTACTAGTGTCTTAACCACTTCTTCATGTCGATGATAATGACAATAAAGCGACCAACCAGCTGAGGCTAGTTCGCGAGCCGTCGCCATTCCAATATCCCCACTTGCTCCCAATATCAACGCATACTTCACGCTTACATCGCTCCTTTAGGATAGATATAGAAACGTGTCATTGCCTGTGGATGGAGCAATTGTTTTCTCACTGTGTGAATATCTTCTAATTGAATACTTTCTATAACATGTATCATATCAAATAATGACACATCTCCGAAATGATTTTGACCAAATTGATTGGCAATGTATTCTAACGAGTTTAATGATTGTAAATATTTCCCCATCATTCGCTTTTTAAGCAACTCTAAATTCTCTGCTGTAATTTCCGTTGACACTTCTGCTGTCAACAAAATGTCTGTCAAACGTTCAGCTAACTCCTCAGGCTGTTCGGCCTCCCCACTCAATAAAGCAAAATAAAAACCACGATTCATTTCAAATTCATAACTAAAGGTGTCGTCAAGTAACCCTTCATCATATAAATCAGCATAGTTTTGTGAGGTACTGCCAAAAAGTAGCTGTAATAAAAGACTAGCAGCCGTACGATAACGCACTTTTTCATAACCTGTTTCAGGTAAATCTTCAATGCCTTTAATTCCCAAAGCAATTTTAGGACGTTGAACATCCAATTCAATGGCACTCTCTCGTACAATATCCGCCAACTTTTCACTAGGGAAACGACGCTCTATTACAGTTGGAGGGGCAAAACTTTTACTGGATTGATTGCTTGTAATCACTTCCTGCATTTGTTCTAAATCAAAATTTCCTACCACAAATAAGTTCATATTACTAGGATGATAGAACGTCTCATGACATTGATATAAATCTTCTGCCGTAATATCTTGGATACTTTCAACCGTCCCTGCAATATCAATGTGTAAAGGATGTTTAGGATACATATTATTCAAAGCGCCAAAAAACAAACGCCAATTCGGATCGTCTTCGTACATTTGAATTTCTTGGGCAATAATACCTTTTTCTTTATTGACCGACTGTTCGGTAAAATAAGGCTCCTGTACAAAATCCAGTAACGTCTCCACATTCTCAATCGCTCGGCTTGTGGTAGAGAATAAATAACTCGTACGAGTAAAACTAGTAAAAGCGTTCGCGGAAGCACCTTGTTTACCAAATGTTTGGAAAACATCGCCATCTTCTTTTTCAAACAATTTATGTTCTAAGAAATGAGCGATACCGTCTGGAACATGACGAAACTCTGTTTCACCTAACGGTATAAATTCGTTATCAATCGACCCATATTCCGTCGTCATAATGCCGTAAGTTTTATGAAAACCTGTTTTAGGTAACAGATGAACGGTCAAACCATTCGGTAAGGTGGCTGAATAAAGGGTTTCTTCTAATAATGGATATTCCTTTTTATGAAACACGTTCGCCCACTCCTTTCATAAAGTAAATCGCTTGTTTTTTGACACGTTGGGCGACTCTTTGAACATCCGCCACTTCTACTGCGTCAATCTTGTTAAACCAATCATCATCGCTCATCACCATGTTAGGGATATAGTGGCTCAAGTAAGAAACTTCCATCATAACGCTTGGATTATCTTGCGACAGACGATACTGATTCTTTAGCATCTCTTTCGTCTGAAACAAGTCTTCTTGACTGATTTCTCCTAATTGAAGTGACGCTAATTGTGCATCAATTAATGTCATCACTTTATCTTTCAAACGGTCGTCAATTCCTGTTTGCACCGTCAACATACCTCGAAATGTATCTAAATGACTAGACGCATAATACGCCATACTTTCTTTTTCACGCACATTCATAAAAAGTTTAGAATGAGGGAAACCACCAAACAAACCATTAAACACTTGCGCAGCAAAATAATCCTCATCATAATAGTAAACACCCGTTTGATACCCCATGTTTAGCTTTCCTTGCTTCACTTCTAAACACTCCGTTTGTTCTTTAAGCGAAGTCGCAACTGTGTCCACAAAAAAAGAAGGAGCCGAAATCGAGCGTCCCTGGAAGGGTAAACTTTCAAATAATGGTCGAACTGATTCCTCTTCTACATCCCCTAACACCATAATATCAATTTGGTCTTCACGTAACATCTGGTGATAGTAGGATACAAGTGCTTCATTTTCAATATTTTTAATAATGTAAAAGTCTCCAAAACTTGGAATCGCCTGTTCTGGATAGTCTTCAAAATATAACGCTTGTAAACTAAGACCCGCTCGACTCTGTTTATCATCATAAATGGATTGAATATACGCCATTAAATTACGCTTTTCTCGCTCAAATTGTGCTTTATCAAACTGACCATCTTGAACATTCGGATAAAATAACACTTGTTCCAAGAAATCAATCCCTGCCGCTAATACTGCTTCTTTACGCGGTAAAAATTTTTCATTGACAACTGATAAAGAAACCTCTAAAAAGTGTTGATTTCCCTTTTTTCCCGTCCCCGAACCAAAACTAGCGCCATAAAGCTCAGAAAGATGTTCATTCATTTGTTTATTCGTGGGATAGTTTGCACTACTTGTCTCCAATAAACTACTCAATAATGTGCGATAACTCGCATTTTCTTTTGTCACATCTGTGGCAAAACGAATCAGCACACGTGTCGTTTTATATTTCTTTGTTGGAATAACGTGTAAAGTGACATTTTCTGCTAATGAAATCGTCATGTTCCCAACCGTCCTTTCTCCACTGTGTAATGTGTCCAATCTTTCTCACATTACGGTCTTTAATCTTTACTATCATAGCATAATTTTGAATAACACTCGACTTTCAAATAAAAATTACATTAAAAAATAACATTTAAAAGCGAATAATTCTACTTTTTTATCCTTTTTCGTTATAATATAAGTATCAAATCAAGGAGGAAGTAAATGATTAAAGAATTTAAAGAATTTATTGTTCAAGGAAATGCGTTAGACTTAGCTATTGGGGTTGTTATTGGGGGAGCGTTTAGTTCTATCGTTTCAGCACTTGTAGAAGGGTTTATCACACCACTTGTTGAATTTGCCATTGCTTTAATTACTGGTAGTAAAACAGGCGAAATCTCTGGTCTTAGCGTTACATTAAGAAAAGGAATTGTCCTCGACTTTAACATGATTGTTTCAGCTATTATTACATTCTTTATTACTATGTTTGTCGTATTCTTAATTGTTAAAGCTATGAACAAAGCACGTTCACTTGGCAAAAAACAAGAAGAAGAGGAAGAGGTAGCAGAAGAATTAGCTGCTGCTGAAGTATACTTACGTGAAATTAGAGATTTATTAGCAAACGATCCAGAAGCTATAAACAAAATCAAACAAGATAACCAACCTTAATATTGTCTATAAAAAAAACGAGCCGTAATTGGCTCGTTTTTTTATAGTTTCTTTTGTTCAAAAAGCGGACTAACAGGTTTATTCTCATGGATACGTTTAATCGCATCCCCAATCAATGAACCCACACTTACTTCTTCTAATTTTTCAATACGGTTTTCTTCTGGTAAATAGATAGAGTCCGTAATAATGACTTTTTCAATCGGAGAAGCTTCAAGACGTTCAAAAGCCGGTCCTGATAAAACAGGGTGCGTACAACACGCCAACACTTCTGTCGCGCCTTCATCTTTCAACGCTTGTGCGGCTAATGTAATCGTGCCAGCTGTATCAATCATATCATCAATTAAGATACATTTTTTCCCATTGACTTGACCGATAATATTCATCACTTCCGCCACATTTGCTTTTGGACGACGTTTATCAATAATCGCAATTGGTGCTTTTAAAAACTCGGCTAACTTGCGCGCACGTGTCACACCACCATGATCAGGTGATACGACAACCACATCGTCTCCCACATATCCTTGGTGTGTCAAGTGGTCAGCTAATAAAGGTGCTGCCATCAAGTGGTCAACAGGGATATTAAAGAACCCTTGGATTTGTGCCGCGTGTAAATCAAGTGTCAACACACGTGTCGTGCCAGCTGCTGTTAACATATCTGCTACTAGCTTCGCTGTAATAGGTTCACGAGAGCGTGCTTTACGGTCTTGACGGGCGTAACCGTAATAAGGAATCACCACGTTAATGGTTTTCGCACTTGCACGTTTCAAGGCATCAATCATAATTAGTAACTCCATCAAATTATCATTGACTGGGAAACTTGTTGATTGAATTAAATAAACATGGTCACCACGAATACTTTCTTCAATATTAATCTGAATCTCGCCATCACTAAATTGCTTCACTGATGATTTTCCTAATTCGACCCCTACTGCTTTTGCGATTTTTTGAGCCAACGGTCTGTTTGAATTCAGGGCAAATATTTTTAACCTTGGATCAAAGTAATGATTTGTCATGAGAACCTCCGCTTTCTTTTTGCTATCTAATTAATATTACTTCCTTATAAATAGTAGTCATTTTTCCATATAAAATCAAGAGATTTTATATTATTTATTCATTATGTGGTAGTTTCTTCGCATAACCATCCTTATTTTCTTGACGGCTGCGCGCGATACCTAATGCATCGTTCGGAATATCTTTAGTAATCGTCGAACCTGCTGCAATAAATGCCCGGTCCCCAATCGTTACCGGCGCAACTAAGTTAGCATTACATCCAATAAACACATGGTCCCCTACTGTCGCACGGTGTTTATTTTTTCCGTCATAGTTCACAAAAACTGTGCCACAACCGACATTAATATGCTCGCCTAAGTCCGCATCTCCTACGTACGTTAGATGACCGACTTTGGTATTTGCCCCAATCGTAGTGTTTTTAATTTCTACGAAGTTTCCAATATGAACGTTTTCTTTTAAATCACTGTTTGGACGAATATGTGCATAAGGGCCGACATCTACCCCCGCAGCAATGGTCGCATGTTCAATCATCGAAGAGGTGACGACGACATTATCAGCTATCACACTCTCAACAATCTCGCTATTTGCTCCAATAACACAATTAGAACCAATTTTAGTGCGTCCACGCAAAGTAACGCCTGCTTCAATCAATGTATCATTACCAATTTCAACTTCCGCATCAATATACGTTGCTGCAGGATTAACAAAGGTAACACCATTAACCATATGTTGATGATTAATGCGTTGACGCATTGTTTCCGTTGCTTTCGCTAACGCTACGCGGTCATTAACACCAATTGATTCAGCAAAGTCAGCCATTTGATACGCCGCAACTTTCTTACCTTGTTGTTGTAACAATCCAATAACATCAGGTAAGTAATACTCACCTTGATCATTATCATTTCCTACTTTTTTCAACGTGTCAAAAAGAGCTTGATTGTCAAAACAAAACGTCCCCGTATTAATCTCGGTGACTTGACGCTCTTCATCTGTGGCATCACGTTCTTCTACAATTTTCTTTACATTACCCGCTTCATCGCGAATAATCCGTCCATAAGAAAAAGGATTAGGTGCTTCTGCAGTCAATACGGTCGCCTTCGCCCCTGTTGACTCATGTGTTTCAAAAAGTGCAGCTAAAGTCGACGCTTGTAATAGAGGCGTATCCCCACAAATCACAAGTGTTGTGCCTTCTTTATCAGCTAATAAAGCATCTGCTTGTAACACCGCATGCCCCGTTCCTAATTGTTCCGCTTGTAAGGCGTAAGCCGTACGGTCGCCTAACGCTTCCTTCACGCTTTCCGCACCATACCCTACAATGGTTACCACTTGTGTCGGTGCTAATGTTTCTACCTGTGTTAAAACATGATCGACCATGCTTTTTCCTGCTAACTCATGTAATACTTTATATTTTTTTGACTTCATACGAGAGCCTTGCCCCGCAGCTAAAATGATGGCATAACGATTTCCCATCAAAAAAATCCCCCTTTAATCTGATTCTTCTTGAAAATACGTTCCCGGAACGACTTGAATCGTTTTCGTCTGAGTGTCAACACTTTCTACGCACAGTAATGAGTAATAATCATCTACTTGTTTGCGTCCACTAAAGTTTGACTCTGCAAAAACAGTCGTACCGACAAGCTCCGCACCAAACTCTTCAATCAAACTCTTCATACCGTTAATTGTGCCGCCGCCTTTCATAAAGTCGTCCACAATTAGTACTTTAGAGCCTGGTTTCAAGCTGCGTTTTGATAACTCCATCTTTTCTATACGCTCAGATGAACCTGAAACATAGTTGACACTTACTGTCGACCCTTCTGTAATCTTAGAGTCACGGCGTACAATCACAAATGGAACGTTCAAATAGTATGAAACAGCTTGCGCGATTGGTACTCCTTTTGTTGCCACAGTCATGACGGCATCAATCGGTTGCTCCACATATTTAGAAGCAATCATATGTCCTACTTTACGTAGCAATTCCGGTTCGCCTAGTAAATCTGATAAATACACGTAACCACCCGGTAGTAAACGGTCACTTTCAGATAAGCGAGCACTCAATTCTTTCGCTACTTCTTCTGCTTCTGTCATGGTCATCTTAGGTGTATACACCACTCCCCCAGCTGCTCCTGGGTATGTTTCCAATAGGCCATAGCCACGCTCTTGAAATGTCCGCTTAATAATCCCCAAATCCTCACTAATCGACGATTTTGCTGACTGATACTTTTCAACAAAGTAGGTTAGTGAAATCAATGTTCGTGGATGTGTTAATAAATGCTGCGTCATATCAATGAGTCGCTCACTTCGTCTCACTTTCATTGCCATCCCTCGTTCTTTCTTCTGTTTCATATTATTATATGATGAAACACATTCTTTTCATAGTTTTTTCAGCGATTCACTTCCTATTATAACAGAAAAACAGCTTTTCATGAGAAGCAACTAAAAAAAGACATAGAATCACTACATTCTATGTCTTTTCATTACGAAGTTTGTTGCTTTTTAAAAGCTACACGCAACTTTTTATAAAGGGTTAACAGTAAAAAGATAAAAATAAAAATTAACGTAATCGTTGCTCCAGCAGGCGTATCCCATTGATATGAGCCCACCAGTCCACCCAGCATACCTATCAAGCCGACAAAGATACTTGCGAGAATAACGTGATTAAAACTTTTACCAATACGCATTCCAATAGCTGCTGGTAGAACCATCACCGCAGAAATTAATAAGGCTCCAGCAATAGGAATAAGGACTGTTATGGCGACCCCCGTCAAAACGTTGAAAACAATCGACATCGTTTTAACAGGCAGACCATCGACATGAGCCGTTGCTTCATCAAAAGTTAAAACATACATAGGACGCTTGAATAAAAAGAAGCCGATAATTAATAAAACGAATAAAAAGCCTAAAATTTTAATCTGGTCCCAACTAATCGTCACTATCGAACCGAATAAATATTCTTGAATACGCATGGCGTTATTTCCTTTATTTAAACTCATTAAAACTAAGGCGGTCGCCATACCACCCGACATTAAAATAGCTGTCCCAATCTCGGCATAGGAGCGATAAACTTGTCTTAACGCTTCTAAAATAAAAGCGGCAGCAATCACGACTAATAACGTTGTAATCGTTGGGTTCCAATTTACAAAAAAGCCGAGTGCAATCCCTGCTAGTGAGACATGTGAAAGTGTATCGGCCAGTAATGATTGTCGACGAATGACTAGAAAGACACCTAATAACGGGGCAATAACAGCCATCATACTCGCAGCAATCAAGGCTCGAATCATGAATTCATATGAAAACATCGCCATGGAGAATTCTCCTTTCTAACTAATCGGATATGTCGATCCGCGTATTTTTCTACATCTTCATGATCATGGGTAATCATTAAAATACCTTTTTGATGTTCATGTGCATTGTGTTGCAATAGACGATATAAGTCCCCACGTGACCCCTCATCCATACCTGTCGTTGGTTCATCCAAAACAAATAAATCTGGGTCAGTCGCAAAAACACGTGCTAAAGCAATCCGTTGCTTTTGCCCGCCTGACAATTCCCCAATCCGCTTATGACGCATCTCCCACATGTTGACTGACTTTAATGCTTTCTCTACATGCTCATGGTCGCGTGCGTTAAGACGCTTAAACCATTTGCCATGTTGATACCGACCTGATTCAACTAACTCTAATACAGTACTTGGAAATCCTGCATTAAAAGAGGCAATCTGCTGTGGTATATAGCCGATACTTAAAGGTTCGCCTTTAATATTTTTATCCGCAATCCTAATCGACCCACTAGAAGGATGCAATAAACCGAGCGTATTTCGCAGTAATGTCGATTTCGCAGCGCCATTTTCTCCTGTTAAAATCACAAACTCTCCCGGACTAACGGTATAAGAGATATTTTCTAAAACGGGTTCATCTTCGTAATAAAAGGTAATATCGTTTACTTCTATATAGTAAACCATGTCATCTCCCCTTCCTTTTGACAAAACGTAACAGTTACGTTTTGATTAACTTTACAATAATAACACGTTACGAGAAAATCGTCAATCGGGATGCAACAATAAAAATTTAATAACGTTTTAGGCTTGCCTAAAAATCTTTTTTGGTTTACACTGTAATTACAAGAAAATAGAAGGAGGAACTCATATGCTTTCAGTAAAAAAATTGAATGTTTCCTATTATGGAACGAAAGCATTAAATAATGTGTCACTCGATTTACCTTTAGAACACTCTATTGGTATTATCGGACCAAACGGAGCTGGTAAATCCACATTATTAAAAGCCATCCTGGGAATTATAAAAAAAGATTCTGGACAAGTCACAATTAATGGTCAAAAAATAGACAGTTATCGCCAACAAATTGCCTATGTCGCCCAACGCAGTGAAATTGATTTAACTTTTCCAATTAACGTCATGGATACTGTCATAACAGGTACCTATCCACGTTTACCTCTTTTTAAACATCCTGGAAAAAAAGAAAAAGCCATTGCTAAAGAAGCTTTGGAAAAAGTTGGATTAGCCGACCTTGCTCATCGTCAAATAGGTAACTTATCCGGCGGACAGCTGCAACGTGTTTTTATTGCACGTGCTTTAGCTCAACAAGCTGATTTTTTCTTTTTAGATGAGCCGTTTGTCGGAATTGATATGGCGAGTGAAAAAATCATCATTGATATTCTCAATGAGCTAGTCGCTGACGGTAAAACGATTATTACCGTCCACCATGACTTAAATAAAGTACAAGACTACTTTGATCATCTTGTATTACTCGACCATACAATTATTGGTGCTGGAGAAACAGAAGATGTCTTTAATCAACAAAATATCCAATCTGCTTACGGCCAAACACTTGGTAATTTGCTATTTAGAGAGGAGGAACCTGTTCATGGAAATACTCTTTAGTATCGCAGACGCACTGAATATGCCAGTTAGTATGTTTAATGCTCTACTCGCATCTGTCATACTTGGTATCACATCCGGTGTCTTAGGTAGCTTTATTGTTTTAAGACGACTCTCTTTAATGGGGGATGCCTTATCCCATGCCGTTTTACCCGGTGTCGCGGTTTCTTACATGCTAGGAATTAATATGATGATTGGTGCAACGGCTTTTGGTTTACTTGCCGCAGTGCTAATCGAGTTTATTATTAAGAAAAGTAAAATTAAAACCGATACCTCTATTGGCATTATCTTAAGTTCCTTTTTCGCTTTAGGGATTATCTTGATTACCAAAGCAGAAAGTGGTGCTGACTTAAACCATATTTTATTTGGGAATGTGCTAGCCGTTACACCTGGCGAAATTTTACAATCTTTTATCATTATGGTCATTGTTTTAGGCATTATTAGTCTTTTATATAAAGAATTTCTAATTACGTCCTTTGACCCCGTTGTTTCACAAACTTATGGAATGAACACTGCCTTTTATCATTACTTATTGATGTTTTTATTAACTATCTTTACTGTCTCTGCTCTTTCACAAGTTGGAATTGTCATGGTCATTGCGCTATTAGTAACCCCAGCCGGAACGGCTTATCTATGGTCAAATAAATTGTCTCATATGATCATCGGCTCATCTTGTTTGGGGGTTATTAGCGGAATTATTGGCGTAATATTAAGTTTTGAGTACAACTTACCGACAAGTGCAGCTATTGTATTAGTCAGTGCTAGTTTCTTTATTGTTTCATTTATATTTTCACCAAAAAACGGCTTCTTTAAAGCCAAAGGAAAGGAAGTTACAGAATGAAAAAGTGGTTACTTGGATTAGTCAGTGTTGTAGCTGCTACAACGTTAGTAGCATGTAGCGCGACTGACACATCAGATAAAGCATCAACAAAAAAAGAAGGAGATAAATTAGAGGTTGTCGCAAGTTATTCGATTATCGCTGATATGGTTGAAAACATCGGTGGCGATAAAGTCAATGTGACGAGCATCGTCACACGTGGGACAGACCCTCACATGTATGAACCAACACCTGAAGATACCTTAAACGTGGAAAAGGCAGACATCCTGTTCTACAACGGGATGAACTTAGAAACAGGGAAAGGATGGTTCAACAAACTTTTAGAAAATGCTCGTAAAGAAGACGTAGCATTTTTAGTCACTGAAGGAATTGAACCCGAACATTTAACAGAAGAAGGTCAAGAAAACGAAGAAGACCCACATGCTTGGTTATCACTTGCAAACGGGATGATTTACGTTGACAATATTACTAAACGTCTTATCGAAATCGACCCTGACAATAAAGACTATTATGAAAAAAATCATGATCGTTACCAAGAAAAACTAGCGGCATTACATGAAGAAGCCAAAGAAAAAATGGCGGCGATTCCTGAAGAACAACGTATTTTAGTAACAAGTGAAGGCGCATTTAAGTATTTCTCTAAAGCCTACGACCTACGTGCTGAATACATCTGGGAAATCAATACTGATAACCAGGGTACGCCAGAACAAATGACTCGTATTACTGATATCGTCAATAGCGGAAACGTTAAAGCTTTATTTGTGGAAACAAGTGTTTCTCCTAAAACAATGAAAGCTGTCGCTGCTCAAACAAAAGTCGATATCTACGACACAATTTTTACTGACTCCTTAGCAAAAGAAGGTGAAACAGGAGATACATACTACGACATGATGAAGTGGAATATCGATACTATTCATGACGGTTTAACACAAGAATAATTAATTTTTATAAAAAAACATCCGACTGCTTTAAAAGCAGTCGGATGTTTTTTGGTTAACTTAAGGTTAAGGTTAATACTTCTTCAGAAGCTTCCACTGTGCGTTCTGTCACAGCTGGCATTTCTTTGACAGCGTCCATGTTTGTGACAACTACGACAACTGTAGAGTCTGTTTCTGTTTTAGCTAGTTCAGATAAATCCATATCTGCTAGCTGAGTTGTAGGGGATACTTTATCGCCTTCTTTGACGTGAATGGTAAAAGGTACTCCTTTTAATTCGACCGTATCAATCCCCATATGAACTAATATTTCTAAACCGTCGTCACTAGCAATCGTAATCGCATGCTTTGTCGGAAAGACGCTCAGTACTTTTCCTGAGACTGGTGAAAACACCGCTGAGTTTTCTGGACGAATAGCAAAGCCATCTCCTAACATCTTACTTGAAAAAACACCATCCCCAACAGTTGGTAAGTCTATTAACTGACCTTTCGCTACAGCATGACATGTTGCTTGTTTATTTTTTTTAAATCGTTTAAACATTCTATTCCCTCCACACTCTCATCTTATACGCCTTTTATTATACGCTATATGTTAGCGACTGTTCAAACTTTTTTCGTTTAACAATTCAACGTCCGAACAATATGAACTTCTTGGCAAAATCCTTTTAAGCCATTATAGACACGTTTTGCACGTGAATAATTTTGACACAAACCAAAAACGGTCGGGCCACTGCCACTCATAATCGCAACGTCTGCTCCATAACGCATCATGCGGTCTTTAATTTCTTGCACAACCGGACGACGTTCGATTGTCGTCGCTTCCATTGCATTTCCCATGTATTGAATCATGTCTTCATAACTTTCATTCAATATCGCTTCTTTCAATGCCTCGATATTAGGATGACTAATTTTTTCCATATCCAACTCAGCAAATATTTTACGCGTAGATACACTGAATGGGGGTTTGACTAGCACAACCCAACACTGTGGCATCGCAGGTAAACGCTCGACCTTTTCTCCACGTCCACTGACAAACGCTGTAGAGCCGTACATACAATACGGAACATCTGTACCGACTTGAAAACCAATCTGGCTCAACTCATTTGTTTTAAGACCAAGCCCCCATAACTGATTTAAGCCACGTAACACAGCAGCAGCGTCACTACTACCTCCTCCCAGTCCAGCAGCAACTGGGATATTCTTTTTGATATCGACAAAGACGCCTTTAGAAATCCCACACGCTTCTTTTAATAATGCGACAGCTTGATAGACATTATTTTTAGCATCTACTGGCAAAAAGCTTGCACTGGTCTTCACTACAATATCGTCTGTTTCTAATTCTTGAATAAACAACTTATCGGCTAAATCAACACTCGCCATAATCATTTCTAAGTCATGATACCCGTCATCTTCTCGTTTTCGGAGAACGTCCAAACCGAGATTGATTTTGGCAGGTGCTTTCTCAATAATTTCCATCGTTCTCCTCCTTTGTTGATCGGATGATCTCTTTAAAATATCATACCATAAATTAGACAAAGAATAACCAAAAATACCCATAGTAAAAAATAACAGGTAAGAGTCACATCACTCTTACCTGTCTTTTTATTTTCGATGCATTTTGAATTCTAAAAACAAATCATTGTAAATCCCAATATATTCTGGCCCTAAATCCTCATAGACTTCTAAGTTAGCAATCACATCATCTTTAGGATAAAACTGTTCATCTTCAGTGATTTCTTTTGGCAATAATTTTAATGCTCCTTTATTTGGAGTGGAGTATCCGATATATTCAGCATTTTGTGCGGCATTTTCAGGTTCCAATAAGAAATTGATAAACGCGTAAGCTCCTTCAATATTTTTAGCTGTTTTAGGAATCACGATATTATCAAACCATAAGTTAGACCCCTCAGATGGGATAACATAATGTAGATGTTCATTGTTATCGAGCATTTCTGAAGCTTCACCTGAGAAAGTTACCGCAGCCGCTGCTTCTTCATTAATCATATACATTTTAATTTCATCTGCGACAATAGCTTTGACATTATTCGGTAAAGAGTCCAGTTTATGCGCAGCTTTTTCTAGCAACTGATTATCTTTACTATTTAGTGAGTGCCCGTCACTATTTAAAGCTAGCCCTATCACTTCACGTGCACCATCGAATAACATAACGTTATTCTCTAATTTTTCTTGCCACAAGTCATCCCAATGTTGCATTTCATCGGCTTTAATAACCTTGTCGTTATAAACGATTCCTAGTGTTCCCCAAAAATAAGGAATCGAGTAGACATTTTTGGGATCGAAGTCTAAATCCATAAACCGCTCATCAATCTGTTCAATGCCTTTTATCTTACTGTAATCAATTGGGATTAACATTTTTTCTTTCATCATCTTTTGAATCATATACTCACTAGGGATTGTTAAATCATACGCCGTGCCACCTTGTTGAATTTTGGTAAACATGGCTTCGTTTGAGTCAAATGTTTCGTAACTCACTTTATAAGAGGTTTCTTTTTCAAACTTTTTAATTAATTTCGGGTCGATATAATCTCCCCAGTTATAAATGGTCACCGTATTACCACTGGCGTAACCTTGAGAGCGCTGCATTTGTTGACTCGAGAAAAATAACAATCCGATAATTCCCACTATGCCAATAACTAACACTTTTAAATTTTTCATAGTGCCGCCACCTCTTGTTTCTGACGTGCTTGTTTTTCTTTCTTACGTGATTTATCTTGCGTGATAAAATAATAACCTGTCACTAAGACCATCGAGAATAAGAATAACAAGGTACTCAGCGCATTGATTTCTAAACTAATTCCTTGACGTGCACGGGAGTAAATTTCTACTGATAAGGTAGAAAAACCATTACCCGTTACAAAAAAGGTTACCGCAAAATCATCTAATGAATACGTAAAAGCCATAAAATAACCTGCAATAATTCCCGGTGTAATATAAGGGATAATCACTTTTCGAATGATTTGCCAATTCGTCGCACCTAAATCTCGACCGGCGTCAATCAGTGACGGGTTCATCTCTTTAAGTTTAGGTAGTACCATTAGTACAACAATAGGAATACTAAACGCCACGTGAGATAACATTACTGACACAAAGTTAAGACTGACTCCTAACATCGTAAAGAAGATTAAAAAACTCGCCCCAATAATAACATCTGGTGACACCATTAAAATATTGTTCGCACTTAACAAGACATTACGACGCTGACGTGTACGGGTACTATGAATCATCATCGCGCCAAACGTCCCAATCACCGTTGCAATCAAAGCAGATAAAAAAGCTAAGAGAAATGTCTGTAAAACAATGACCAATAAACGTTTATCTTCAAAAACTGCTTGATAATGCTCCCACGTAAATCCGGTAAAGCCATTCATATTGCCACCGGCATTAAAGGAATAAAAGATTAAATAAAAAATCGGCAAATACAATAAGACAAAGACGAAGACCAAATACAAATTAGACCACTTTATGCGTTGCTTTTTCATGGCGACGTCCTCCCTTCTTACGTTTCTCTCCCGTTAAAATCATGATAATGACCATTGCCACAATCAACACGACACCAATCGTTGAACCCATGCCCCAGTTTTGGGTGACTAAGAAATGTTGTTCAATCGCTGTTCCTAAGGTTATGACACGATTACCACCAATCAAGCGAGTCAACATGAATAAGCTCAGTGACGGAATAAAGACTGCTTGCACACCACTTCGCACACCATTAAGCGATAACGGAAAAATAACACGTTGAAACGTTTGCCAACGATTTGCTCCTAAGTCATGACTGGCACTGATTAATGACGGATTAATTTCTTCCAAAGCGTTAAAAATCGGCATGACCATGAAAGGTATTTCAATATACGCAGCTACAAAAATAAAACTAAAGTCAGTAAACAAAATTTGCTGTTTCCCTATTCCGATAAATGATAAGAAATGGTTAATACTTCCATTTTGACTAAAAATCCCAATAAATGCATAGGCTTTTAATAACAAATTAATCCATGTTGGTAAAATAATAAGCATCAACCATAGTTGTTTATGTTTTGTTTTACTTAATAAATAAGCAGTTGGATAGCTAATCAATAAAACAGCCATTGTAATAATAAACGCATAAAAAACGGAATTAAATGTCATTTTTAAATACGTCGAGGAAGAAAAATAGGCTTGATAATTTTCAAGGGTAAACTGTCCGCTACCATTAGTAAATGACTGATAAACAATCAACAACACTGGCGCTAATACAAAAAAGACGAGCCATAAGACATACGGGACGGAATACGTAATACGTGTTTGTTTCATTTTTCCCCCTCCTAATCCTCTTCGTAGCTTTCTAAACGAGCATCGAATTCTTCTTCGGTCTCACCGAAACGCATCACATGAATATCTTCTGCATCAAAGTATAAGCCGACTTCACTGCCTTCAACAGCTTTTTTAGTCGAATGAACGACCCATTCGTTGCCATCCGCATCAAAACAAATAATTTCATAATGTACACCACGGAAAAGTTGCGTATCTACTTTCACTTTTAACTTTCCTTCTGCTACCGATGTGATGCGAATATCCTCAGGACGTAGTACGACTTCAACGGGCTCATTTGGTCTCATCCCTCCGTCTGCACATTCAAATGGTTTGCCGACAAACTCTACAAGATTATCCTCACGCATAATCCCGTCTACAATATTACTTTCACCAATAAAATCTGCAACAAAGCGATTAATTGGTTCATCGTAAATATCAACCGGCGTCCCACTTTGGATGATTTTCCCACCATTCATAACAAATATTTCATCACTCATGGCGAGTGCTTCTTCTTGGTCGTGCGTCACAAAAATAAACGTAATACCTAAACGTTGTTGTAATTCTCTCAATTCATACTGCATATCCGTCCGCAGCTTCAAATCCAGTGCCGATAAAGGCTCATCTAGCAATAGCACTTCAGGATCGTTGACTAACGCGCGAGCAATGGCGACACGCTGACGCTGCCCCCCTGACATTTCACTAATCTCGCGTTCTTCAAATCCTGATAATTGTACGAGTTTTAATACTTCTTGTACCCGTTCTTTGATTTCTGCTTTCGGCATTTTACGTAAGGTTAGCCCAAAGGCAATATTTTCAAAAACATTAAGATGAGGAAATAACGCATAATCTTGAAAAACTGTATTTACTTTTCGTTGATTTGCTGGAATGTCATTCACACGTTTATTTTTAATCCGAATGTCTCCCTCACTCGCTTCGATAAAACCTGCTATTAATCGTAAAATCGTCGTCTTACCACAACCTGATGGTCCCAATAATGTATAAAACTTACCTTGTTCAATGTCAAAACTCACATTTTTCAATACCACTTGATCATCATAAACCTTTTTGACATTATGAAAAGTAATAATCGCTTCCGTCATACGTCTCTCCCCTTTTCCTTACAAATATGATTCTGTTGCCACAATCAACAACCGACTCACACCTGTCTCATTATTTTTAATTTGATGAACCTCTGTCGCGCGATAATAAATCGCCTGTCCCTCTGTCGCTACATAACGATTACTTCCTAGCTCGACCACTACAGACCCCTCTATGACATACGCAAATGTTTCCGACATGGACGGTTCGAACTCTTTAAATTCTCCCGCTCGTTCTAAGGTTAAAAAAATGGGCTCCATTTTATTTTCATTTGAATCCGGAACTAACCATTCCACTTCATACCGCTTTTCTTCATCAATATAGCTCGTACGCTCATCCACCTCATAAACGACCTTTTGTTGCGTGCTTTCCACATTAAAAAAGTCTTGTGGCTGACACCCTAAGACTTCTAATAAAGAAAAAAATGTTTCCATCGAAGGAGAACTCAAATTTCGCTCTAACTGACTAATGTACCCTTTCGTTAAATCCGTTCGCTCGCCTAACTCTTCTTGTGTTAATCCTTTTTGAACACGCAAATTTTTAATACGTTGTCCAATATCCATCGATGTCCCTCTTTCCATGTTTCATCTCACTTATTAAAGTAACTTAAAAGTAAACTTAAAGTTTAATTTAAACACAATTATAAAGGATGACATTTTCTTTTTCAAGAACAACTCATCTTTTATCGTTATTTTTTTAAAGGTGTTCTATAATAAGGGTAACATATATTAGGAGGTTATGCGGATGAACACCTTTAAAGCAGTACACTTGATTAAAGCAGATGATGATCATGAAATTACAACAAGCGTTTTACCTTCCACTGAAAGCGATTTAAGTCCGGGAGATGTTATCGTAAGGGGCGCCTATTCTAGTTTAAACTTTAAAGATGCCTTAGCTTCACAACCGAAAACAGGCGTTATCAAACAGTATCCCCTTATTGCAGGTATTGATTTCAGCGGCACCGTCATTTCTTCGACTAACCCCAACTTTAAAAAAGGGGATAGCGTGATTGCTACTGGCTATGATATTGGAGTCAGCCATAGTGGTGGTTTATCAGAAATCGCACGTGTCCCGGGTGAATGGCTCGTCCCACTCCCTCATTCACTCACTTTAAAAGAAAGCATGATTATCGGCACTGCCGGGTTTACGGCAGCTCTTGCCATTGATGCACTAGAAGCGCATGGCTTAACACCTGCTCAAACCGTCCTTATCACTGGCGCAACAGGTGGCGTAGGTAGTCTGGCATTAGCCATGCTCAAAGCAAAAGGCTATCAAAATCTCACAGCAGTTAGTCGAAAAACAAGTGACGACGCTTTTTCTTACCTTTCGCAACAAGGTGCTAGCACCATTCTCACACCAAATGATTTAACAGAGGACAAAGTCCGTCCTTTAATGAAACAAGAGTACGATGCCGTGATTGATACCGTCGGTGGTCCTTTGCTCACAGCTATTTTGCCGCGCGTTAGATATGGCGGAAGCCTAGCTCTTTGTGGCAACGCTGGAGGTATTCAGTTAACAACGACTGTCTTACCTTTCATCCTTCGACACGTTCAATTGCTTGGGATTGATTCCGTTCATACACCTTGTGAAAAACGCCAACATATCTGGCAACGACTCGCAACCGATTTGAAACCAGCACAATTAGAAAACGCCGTACAAGCTACCATTCCATTAGAAAACGTTCCTCGTGCCATGAACGATTTACTTAATGGACAAATGACTGGACGTTATTTAGTCACATTAAATCCGTAATATAAGAAAAAGACATTCCAAAATAGGAATGTCTTTTTCTATGCTTCGCGACCGATAATACGCACTTCGGTTTCGAGCTTCACTTGATATTTTTCAAAAATAACTTCTTGTATATAGCGAATCAACGTCACGTAATCTGTCGCAGTCGCTTGATTAATATTCACAATAAATCCGGCGTGTTTCGTTGAAATTTGAGCGCCCCCTTGAATATATCCTTGTAAACCAGCATCTTGAATAAGCTTGCCAGTAAAATGGCCTTCAGGTCGTTTAAACACACTGCCACACGATGGGTATTCAAGCGGTTGCTTCGATTCTCTCAAATGCGTCAACTCATCCATTTGAGCTTTAATTGCTGAAGCATCACCTTGTTGTAAAGCAAAAGTAACAGATAATACGACACCTTTTCGCTCTTGCAAAACACTGTGACGATAAGAAAACTCAAGCTGTTCTAACGTCAATGTTTCAAACGTTCCATCGGCCCATAGTACATCACATGATTCAAACACATCTTTAATCTCGCCACCATAAGCACCTGCATTCATATAAATAGCGCCACCAATACTGCCCGGAATTCCACACGCAAATTCCAAACCGGTTAAAGAAGCACGGTAAGCTTCGCGACTCGTTTCAATCAGCTTTGCACCTGCTTCGGCGACAATTTTATCCTCATGAACGTCAATCTGATTCATCTCAGTCAACATTAAAACAAACCCTTCAATGCCACCATCTCTGACGATTAAATTACTAGCATTACCTAATACTAGCCAAGGATGTTGATGAGCTAAACAGTACTCTACTAACTCACGGGCTTCTTTTTGACTACGAGGAAAAGCTAACACATCTGCCGGGCCACCTGTTTTGGTAAACGTGTAATTCGATAACGGTTCATTTACTTTAATATTTAAATGTGACAAGTCTTGTTGTATTTTTTCTATCTTCACGGAAATGTATCCTTTCTCTATTACTATCTGTTTCATTTTATCACAAAATCATGATAATAGAACTATCTTTCCTCTTTCTTATCTATTCTCTTAATTCGTTCAACTATCAAACAGAAATAGTCGCGATTTTACTCAATATTCGATACAATGAAAACATGAATAAAAAGGAGTGTTGCGACATGAAACTTGTTTCATGGAACGTAAATGGACTCAGAGCGGTCATGAAAAAAGATTTTCTGTCCATTTTCGAAAATTTTGAGGCAGATTTTTTCTGTTTACAGGAAATTAAATTACAAGAAGGGCAAATTGAGATGCCTTTACCCGACTATCATCACTATTGGAACTATGCTGAGAAAAAAGGCTACTCAGGTGTTGCCATTTTCGCTAAAAAGCCGGCACTATCTGTTCAATACGGATTAGGTATTCCCGAACACGATACAGAAGGACGTGTAATTACTTTAGAGTATGACGACTTCTTCCTCGTTAATTGCTATACACCGAATGCTCAAGCAGAGCTCAAGCGGTTGCCCTATCGTTTAGAGTGGGATCAAGCTTTCCGAGAACACCTTGTCGCATTAGAACAACAAAAACCTGTCATTATTTGCGGTGACTTAAATGTCGCTCATCAAAAAATCGATTTAAAAAACTGGAAAACTAATCAAAAGAATCCTGGATTTTCTATAGAAGAACGTGAAAGTTTTTCTCAACTACTCGATAGTGGATTTGTTGACACTTTCCGCTTTTTCTATCCAGATTTGGAAGGCGCCTACTCATGGTGGAGCTATCGCTTTAATGCAAGAAAAAATAACGCTGGGTGGCGTATCGACTATTTTCTCATTTCTGAAAGATTGACCGATTATCTAGAAACAGCTAAAATTCATGCGGACGTGTTTGGAAGTGACCACTGTCCTGTCTCGATTCGCCTTAATTGGTCAAAGGAGGGGTAAGATGAACTTTATCGCACTGGATTTTGAAACGGCTAACCAAAAACGTCATAGCGCTTGTTCCATTGCCTTAGTAGTCGTACAAGATAATCAACTGGTCGGACGCTACTACTCACTTATCCAGCCACAAACCGACTTTCATTGGCGTAATATTCAAGTCCACGGCATTACACCTGAGATGGTCAAAGATGCACCGACGTTTAAAGAAGTATGGCAAGATATTGAACCTCTATTTCAACCAGAGCACTTGATTGTGGCGCACAATGCAGCCTTTGATAATGGTGTCTTACGTTATACTTTGGCACACCACGGACTAGCTCAACCATATTATCAATCTTTATGTACGGTAACGGCGAGTAGACGACTCATGCCTGAACTAGAGAATCACAAGTTAAACACACTTTGCCAAGCAATCGGTATGCCCTTGGAACATCATCACCATGCTTTAGATGATGCGATTGCCAGTGCGCAAATTTTATTACATTTAAATCAGTACTTTCCTACGAGTGAATTAGAAAAAACGGTTAAAATCATCAGTTAATAGTAAAACGTCATCACAGCGAATAGTGATGACGTTTTATTGATTATTTAACTTTATAAGTCATTAAAACCGCATGCATGCGCCCTGTTGCGCTATCTGTGTAAAAAGCTGTCGTCATGTATAAGTCGGAACGGTCTTTCATTAAAATACGACGATGTCCTTCGCTATTCATCCAAGCTTTAAAAGCAATCGCAGCCGTTTCCTCATGCACAAAGGGAGCTGGGCCACGATAGACGGCTTCACTAAAATACGTATAATGATTTCCATCGGTTGTTGGAATCGCTGTATAAAATTTACTACCGTCTGGACGTTGATGAGTCGGGCGTTGACTAATTTCACGCGCTCGAATACGCGCCCCTTCTTGCATATCACGATGACTTTTATCTACTTTAAAGGCAGTAAAACCTTGACTGACACGCTCCTGATTGACTAAATCATTTAACCTGTCACTTGCTTGTTGATCATACTGTTCATATGGAATAGCGGCTACATCATTTTGAATCGCCATTTCAATTGCGTTTAGTTCTGTCAATGACGTAGCTGATTGAATTTCTTTCACATAAGAGCGAACAACATTTGGGTCTAAACCTCTTACTGACGTCACATAACTGTCTAACCGTCTTTTTTCCATCGTCACTTGTTGCACTTGACTGACATTTACAGTTGCTGTACCTACTGTACTCATAACAGTATCTGCTTTTACCGGCAAACTATCGTGATATACTAATAAAAACGACAGAATTAATAGTGATAGATACATTACGTTCTTCGTACGCTTATGAGCTTGGATATTTCCTCTCCCATTCTTTAAAAACTCTTTGCTTTGTTTTTGTTCATTATTCATGTAAACAGTTCCCCTTTCGCACATTATTATTAATAATGTCTATCAAAAGTGTAACATTACACAATCTATTTGACAACGCTATCACGTTTTTTTATAAAAAAAGTCGTCAACGTATTATTGATTACGCTGACGACTTCTTTGAAATAGTCGTAAATTAATTAAATACTCAAAAACTATTTTACTTCGTTTTTCTTGCGAACCATTACGATCGTTAATACGCCACCAACAATGGCCAGCCCTGCTAAAGCAAACGGTGCTGCTTCTTCACCTGTCTGTGGTAAATAACCAGGTTTCTTATTATTACTGTTATTTGAGCCAGATGCGCCACCATTTTGTGCCGTTTCATTTGTCACTACGATATCTCTTTCAACCATCATGTCATCTTTGATGAAATGTAATTTAAGGGTGTCATCTTTTTTCAAATCGAATCCACGGATATCAAATGAGAATTTTCCATCTTTACCAACTGTTACATGGTGAACTTCTCCATTTGGCAATGTGATACTGACTTCTGCACCAGGTAGACTTTCTCCTTTAATAACTCCACCCACAAGAACTGTTTTTGAAACTTTTGTCGCTTCATCTAGTGGTTTGTTTTTATCTGTTTCTTTAGAATCTTCCGTTGATTCTGTTGTGCCTGGCTCTTCTGTGTCTGTTGTACCGGTTCCTTCTGTTTCTGTTGTGCCCGGCTCTTCTGTTCCTTCTGTTTCAGAGGGAACTTCTTCTCCTACTTCTAATTTTCTTCCTAAAGCGGGAGCGGTAATCTTTTTACCTTCTTTTTCCATCTTTTCAAAATAAGAAACAAATGTTGAGGTGTCTGTATCCATAGCTGCAACTAACTTCCCTTTGGTAAAGCTCTTAAATCCATCGCCACCACCAAATAGGAAATCATTTATCACTACGTTGTACATTTTTTCAGGGTCTAATTCTTTGCCTTGACTATCCTTAATCTCGACAACTTCAAAGTCATCACCTACACCCTGATAGGTAAAGGATAAACCAGCAATTTGCAGGAAGTAATGCAACTTACCATTTTTATGTTGCTCATTTAAAACATCACGAATCGTTTGTCCACTTAACGCTACCACTTGTAAAATATTCCCAAATGGTTGCACAGCTTGCACAGCTCCCCATGTAATAGCACCGTCTGGTTGAGCAGTTAAATCAGCACGAATCCCACCGTTATTAGTCATTGCAAAGTCCACTGTAACCGGATTTCCAGCTGCATCTTTCAACTGAATATCATTCGCCATATAAAGCTGAGCATCGACAATCAAGTTCCCTAAAGGTGATTCGCTATGAGCATTGACATCTTTGGTAATCGTGGTAACGCCCTCTGCTGCAGTAGCTATCTTAGATTCTGTTACTTTTTTAATCAATTCACTCGCGTGATCCACAGTTTTTTGAACTTCTGCGTTTTTGTCTGGACGATCAGTTGTCGGCTTCACTTCCGCTTCCGGTACGTCAACAAAGTCTTTTGTTTCAGGGTCAAGTTCACCTTGTAAATCAATGTACGCTTTTCCTTGTGCCGTACTTTGAACAACACGTGTTTTATTTTCCCCATTTTCATAGACGCCATTTGTATGTTGATGATTATGACCCGCAAATACAACATCAATACTGTTATCTGGATAGATTTGATTTACTTTATCAAGAACGGTCGCTACTTCTCCTGATACATTTCCATTCGCATCACTTACCGCTGATAAATGGGTAATTAAAACAATCGCGTCGACTTTTTCTTTTTCACGAATAAGCTTACTGTATTTCGCAATCGTTTCAGCTTCATCTAAGACATCGTAATCCTTCGTATGTTCCGCTAAAACTAAGTTAGGAAACTCTGATGTAATAATCCCCATATAAGCAACCTTGACACTTTCATTTCCGTTGCTATATGACCTAGTTGTATACGGTTCAAACCCATAAGGGATTTTTCCATCTGATTTATTCACAATGTTAGCAATCACAATCTCTTGCTTAGATGGTTCTCTCTCATAGCCATTCACAATCTCACCTAAGTCCCCTTCAAATTGACCAGAGGCTGGCTCTAGACCTTTAAGAATTCGATGAAATTCACCTAATCCTTTATCAAATTCATGATTACCTAACGTTCCCAAAGTAAAATTCATTTGATTGAACACTTTAATCGTAGGCTCGTCTTGTAATAAAGCAGAGTTAGCTGGACTGGCCCCTACTAAATCACCTGCTTGCACACGCTCCGTCTTACCACCTTTTTCCGACTTAAAGTTTTTTTCTGCCTCGTCTAAATGTGCTGCTAAATTAGACGCTTTCCCTACACCTCTATGTGTACCTGAAGGCAAATAAGCTGTACCTGTGGTATCCAAAGCACCATGGAAATCATTAACACCTAACATTTGAACCGGAATCGTTACCTTTTCGGATTCTTTTTCATCTGATTCTTCTGTTACTTCAGTTGCCTCTGTTGTTTCTGTTGTTTCTGTTGATTCTGTTGATTCTAAAGTTTCTACTGACGATTCCTCTGTTGAATTGTTTTCAACAGACTCAGCCGTTACTTCTGTTCCCTCTGTTTCCCCGTCTACTGCTTTCACAATAGGAACAATGCCAACTAAGTTAGCGCTTAATAAAATGGTTGTTAAAAAGACACTCGAACGACGTTGCCATTTCTTCATTTTGTCACATTCTCCTTTTAATGTTTTTTATATAACAAAATTTTAACATTAAAAGACAAAATAAACAATATTATATGTATTGGTAACGCTAACTTTAAAAAGATAACGCTTTTACATACAATATTGTTCGTTTTTTTGATCTAATTTACACGTGTCATCTCTTCATCCAACCACTGTTGAAGCGTCTCAGTGAACGAGCATAGTTTGGAGCCGTGTACGGTTAGCGATAGATAGCGACCTTCCCCTACTTCGGGATACACTAACTGAATATCCAAATAATCAGATGGCAACTCGCCTTCTAAGTTATGTCCCCATTCCATAATGACTAGTCCTTGGTCTTCATAGTATTCTTCTAGTCCTAACTCTTCTCCATCACCGTCTTCTAAACGGTAAACATCCATGTGATACAACGGCATACGCCCCTCCGTGTATTCCCGAATAATCGTGTAGGTCGGACTTTTAATAACACGCTCAATACCTAAACCTTTCGCAATCCCTTTCGTCATAGTCGTTTTACCCGTTCCTAGCTCTCCTGTTAAAACGAGTGTCGACTGTGGGGAAATATAGCGACCAATATATTCGCCCACCTGTTGTAATTGCACCTCATTCTGCAAATGCCACATTGACTTTCCTCCTTTTATGAAAAAAGGTGTCCACTTTTTTCAAAGAGAACACCTTGTATGTATTATTTTTTATCAAACATAAATTGTGCAGCAGTAATGATAGATAACATGTATACATCATCTTCGCTACAACCACGTGATAAGTCTGAAATTGGTTTATTTAATCCTTGTAAAATCGGTCCAATCGCTTCAAAACCGCCAAAACGTTGTGCGATTTTATAACCAATGTTTCCTGATTGAATTTCTGGGAAAACAAAGACATTCGCATGACCAGCAACATCTGAGTCCGGTGCTTTTTGTTTCGCAACAGATTCTACGAAAGCCGCGTCAAACTGTAATTCACCATCAATTTGATAGTCCGGTGCTAATTCTTGTGCGATTTTAGTTGCTTCAGCTACCTTAGCAACTTCTTCACTGGCTGCTGAACCTTTTGTAGAAAAGCTTAACATCGCAACTTTTGGATCAATACCAAACATTTCAGCTGTTTTTGCTGTTTCAACTGCTATTTCACCTAGCGCTTGTGCATCAGGATTAATGTTAATCGCACAGTCTGCAAACATGTAACGTTCGTCACCACGAATCATTAAGAAAACACCACTTGTACGGCTAACGCCTGGTTTTGTTTTGATAATTTGTAATGCAGGACGTACAGTATCGCCTGTTGAGTGAATCGCACCACTTACCATTCCGTCTGCTTCACCCATATAAGTTAACATTGTCCCAAAGTAGTTTGCATTTTGTAGCATAGTTTTAGCTTGATCTTCTGTTGCTTTACCTTTACGACGCTCAACAAATGACGCTACCATTTCTTCGAATTTATCATATTTTGCTGGATCTACAATCGTCAGTGACGTAGCGTCCCAACCATTTTCTTCCGCTAAGGCGTGAACTGCGTCAGCCTCTCCAATCATAATCGGCTCTAATACGTCATCTTGTTTTAAACGAATCGCTGCTCCCAACACGCGGACATCCATACTTTCTGGAAAAACGATACGGATTCCTTTTCCTTTAATTTGAACAGCTAAGTTTGTTTTAATTGTCACGCTAATTCCTCCATTTTTTCTTGTTTCTATCTCTTTTATCATACACCTATTTGATTGAAAAAGACAGAGTTTCCACTCTTTTATGAGAATGACCATGATTTTTTTATACGTTTTTAATTTCTTTGTGAAAACTCACCATGAATGTGTTTATTTCTTTAATAAGTATGGAAGATGCTCAATTCGCTAAAAGGTGGTAAAATAAAGCATAAGTGTTTATTAGGAGGAGCCAAAATTATGATTAAACTCATCGCATCCGACATGGATGGTACATTACTCGGTCAAAAACTTAGCATCTCGGATGAAAACGTTGCTGCTATTCGCTATGCAGAAGAACATGGTGTTAAATTTATGATTGCGACAGGGCGTAACTTTGACGAAGCGACCCCTGCGTTAAAAGAAGCTGGACTGGTCTGTCCATTAATCGCCGTCAATGGCGCACAAGCCTTTGATGAAAACGGCAAGACACTCTTTACAATTGATATTCAACAAGAAGAGGCGCGCCAAGTCGTCAAAATTTTAAAAGAACAAGATTTGTATTTTGAAGTTGCAACGACTAAAGGGATTTTTTCTGACAACCGTCCTCAACGCTTAGAAAATATGGCTACTTTTATCGCCAACAGCATGCCACATCTCACCTATAAAATGGCTGTTGCAATGGCGATCGCACAGTTAGATATTCAAGACGTGCATTATGTGGAAGATTTCGAAGAACTTTTTGCTCATGAAGATGTGAAAATCTTAAAATTCATTGCCTTTTCACCGTTAGAAGCGGCTGCTTTAACGCCTGCTCGTCAAAAAATTGATTTAATTGATGACTTAGTAGTCACATCCTCTTTTCCAAATAACTTAGAGGTCAATCACCGTTTCGCTCAAAAAGGGATTGCCGTACAACGCATGGCACAAGCCTATGACATTCCAATGGAAAAAGTCATGACAATTGGAGATAACTTTAATGATATTAGTATGCTCGAAGTAGCTGGCGTCAGTTTTGCTATGGGTAATGCAGAACTAGCTGTTAAAGAAGTGGCTAAGTATGAAACAGATTTAAATACACAAAGTGGAGTTGGGAAAGCAATTAGACGCGCTGTAGATGAACGCTTAAGTTAAAAGTGAGGGTGGGAAACCGCATGGCAACTTATTATATCCAACAGAACTTACTGACCGCAAAATACCCCACTATCGTTCGCAATGAAGCTGGCGAACCTCTTTATTTAATGATAGGTAAATGGGGAAACCGTGGAGATGTTCTGTCGCTCTATACGTTAAACGGCGATTTAGTCGCCAAGGTGAAACAGTCACGTGTCGCATTTAAACAAGGAGCCCGTTTTGATTTATATCTGGGGGATGAGAAGGTTGGCATACTGCACCGCTTTTTACAGCAGTATCTCGATTTGTATTATATTTTTAAACTCAAATGGTGGGTAGTCGGGAACATTCCACAACATCAGTATCAAATCAAACGGCATAATGGCATGGTCATGACCATGCAAAAATACTATCACGCCACAGGCGATTTTTACGAGCTTGATGTGACAGATGACGCGGACGCGCCGCTATGTATTTGTATTGCTTCCGTTTTAGACTACTGGCTAAGAAATCGCTCGACACAACATTCGTTTATCTCGCCAAACAAAGTTCCTAATTTAGATATTCAATCTTTTGAAAAAAAGACTGAGAAGTCAGATTTATGAGTAACTACTCACTCTGACTCTCAGTCTTTTATATTTAAATCACACCGATAACAAAAAATAATGCGTAACCAATCATCGTGGCGGCTAAATTTTGAATGGCTAATGGAAAGGTGGTCAATTTATCTTGTTTCGCTCGAAAAGCATAGGTATTCGTTAATACTTGACGAAAAACAAACCAAATCCCTAACACCGTCCAAGGAACTAAACCTATGGCAACTGAGAAACTCGCCGCCACAAAAGGCGCTAAAGCTAGGAAGGTAAACAATCGGACGGCATTGTTCTTCCCTATGTAGTGAACTAATGTAAAACGTTCATTTAATTCATCCTCTTCCAAATCACACGTATTATTTGCTAACATTAAGTTTGCAATCGCAAAGACAGCAGGAAGCGACATTAGGAATACGTCTCCTACGAAAGACCAGTTAAATGCTTGACGATCATACACATTTAAATAGACACAAATAAGGGGAATGATAAAGCCCATCGTGATTCCAGAAGCAACCTCGCCAACAGGCAGACTCGATAATGGACGTGGTCCAGCTGAATAAAAAATCCCTACACTATAACTAATAATGCCTAATACTAAAATAACCCAACTCGTCTGAGACGCCAAAACTATCCCGATAGCAGCTGATACGACAATCATGCCAATCATCATTCGTCTAACTAGTGACAAGGAAAGATTTTCTCTGCCGATGATATTGGTTTCTTCTCTATAATCATGAACGTCAGTCGCATTGTGATAGTCCATATAGTTATCTAGAATATCTACCGCCATATTAAATAAGAACATGGCGACAAAAAACACACCCATCGCCCACCACTTGACTTCACGATAATGATACCACGCATAAGAGACACCTAATATAAAAGGGAACACACTAGCGGTCTTCGCTTTTAGCTCCACTAACTCTGCAAATATTTTCCACGACATTTTACTCACTTCTTTCTTTAGTATAACACCCTAATTATACAGGTTTTAATTGAGAATTAAAGAGTGATGATTTATAATAAAAAACGATATCCTACTTTGGAAACAAGCTTTTTTTTCTAAACTAGTTTATAATTGATATAATGAACCGACACAGGAGGTTTCCATGGCTATACATCCTTTATGGGCTCAGTACCCAGACATACAAAAAGAACTAGAACAAACACAAAAAACCATCCAACATGCCATTAAAATTCGGAATCAGGATATCCAAACGGTATTGTCACAATTTTTCGAATCTGGGGGCAAGTTATTACGCCCGGCTTTTTTTATTCTTTTTACAGAGTTTGGGACTGTTCCCTCTCAAAAAAGAAAACATGAGTACGCTGCGGCACTAGAAATTTTACATGCGGCCACTTTAATCCATGATGATGTGATTGACGACTCCCCTCTGAGACGGGATATGCCGTCCATCCAAGCGCTTTATGGTAAAGACATCGCAGTCTATACTGGTGATTTTCTATTTACCGTCTATTTTCAGCTACTGGCTTCAGCCGTTCAAGAGATGGACACACTAGATTTTAACGCCAAAAACATGCGTAAAATACTAGTAGGTGAATTAGATCAAATGCACTTAAAACATAATATCGATATTACAGTGAAACAATACCTTCGCCACGTCAAAGGCAAAACCGCACAGCTTTTTCAACTAAGTTGTGTAGAAGGTGCTCGTTTTGCTGGCTGTACTAAACGACAACAGTTACTAGCGTTACGCATTGGCTACAATATCGGCATGGGTTTTCAAATTTTAGATGATATTTTAGATTATACTGCTACCGAGTCAGAGCTAAAAAAACCGGTATTGGAAGACTTAAAAAATGGACACTACACGCTTCCTTTAATTCTTGCAATGAATCGCAACCGACAAGCCTTTGCTTTTTTAGAAAAAGGAACAGACTTAACGGATGACGATATACAACAAGCAGTAACACTTATCCAGCGCTATCAAGGTGTTGAACAAGCTATAGTGCTAGCAGAGCGTTACACTGAAACGGCATTAAAAGAAATTAATAAATTGCCAGATATTCCTGCACGACATATTTTATATGATGTCACCGCAACGCTTTTAAAACGACGCGACTAACAAAAAAGTGGCTGAACTCAGCCACTTTTTCTTATTATTTTTTCAGAAATGAGGTTATGCTATGTATTCTATCAAACATATTTCAAAAGGACTTTTATTCGCTTTTCTATTATTTATCGTCTACTCACTTCCGAGTATGTCACTAGCTTTAGGCAACCTTCCCTTTATTCTCGTCACCTTAGGGGTACTATTTTTGCTAATTTACTTAGCAAAAAAACGAGGGGCGTTTGACCATTTATCTCCTTTTTTCAGTTGGTATCACATGAAATGGATAATCGGTGGTTTTTTCCTCACACGAATCGGCGCGATTGTCTTTACCATGTTATTGTCAGGAGAAAGTTCGCAAAATGACCAAGCCATTCAGGAGCTTGCCACAGCAATTTCGCCTACCACTCTTTTTCTACTTATCTGTGTGCTAGCACCAATTGGCGAAGAAATCATTTTCCGTTATTTTATCATGAATAGTTTTATTGACGTACGTCAACCGGCTTCTACATTAGGAAAAGTTTTAGCGATTACTGTCAGCGTCACACTGTTTAGCTTAGTGCATGGTCCTACATCTATCTTATTTTTCCTCATGTACGCTACTATTGGTTTAGTCATGGCATTTGCTTATCTCTATACGGGAGATTTGCGTGTCGCTATGAGTATTCACTTTTTAAATAATTTCTTACCGTTTCTCGTCATGACGTTTGCTTCTCATTTACTACCTGCTAACTAATTGAAAACCCCTCAAAGTCAATAAGTGCTTTGAGGGGTTTTTCTTAGTTTAAATAGTCTAACGATAATAAATGTTGATAATGTTCATTCTCTGCTCGTAAATCAGCAGGCGTGCCATTCATTTTTAACTGTCCATCTTCTAAGAAAATCACGCGGTCAGCTTGTTCTATGGACATCAAGTGATGCGTAATCCAAATAATCGTTTTCCCTTTCAAGACAGAAAAGACGGTAGCTAGTAAGGCTCGCTCGGTAATAGGATCTAAACCTATCGTCGGCTCATCAATGATGACAATCGGAACATCTTGTAGCAAGATACGCGCTAAAGCAATCCGTTGCTGCTCACCACCAGAAAAACGTTTACCGCCTTCCTCTACCATCGTATGCGCACCTTTTGGCAAACTATCTACTAGCTCCTTTAACCCTGCCTGTTCAATCGCCTTTAAAACGTCCTCATCACTAGCATTTAGATTCCCTAAACGTACATTGTTCATTAGCGTCGTATCAAATAAATGTGGTGCTTGATTCAATACACCAATGACTTGAGACATTTGTCCGTGCAACTCACTCATAGGAATACCACCAATCGTAATCTGACCGGCAACCGGTGTTAAATCGCCGCGTATGAGCTTAGAAAGAGTCGTCTTTCCAGTACCGCTCTTTCCTAAGACAGCGATTTTTTGCCCTGCTGGAATCGTTAAATTAAATGAAGTTAACAATTCACGCGACTGTGGGTGATAGCGATAACTCACTTCTTCCAACTGAATATCCGCACTGACGGGTAAAACTGTCGTAGCAGTTGTAGTCGCTTGCGTGTCATCATTCACTTCAGGAAGTTCATGAAGACGCTGGACAGAATCTTCATACATCGGTGTTTCCGTAATTCCTTCACTGATTGGACCAAATGCATCCATTAATGGAAACACAGCTAAGACAAATGCAGCAATCCAATTCGCTTGTTGGCGTGATAAGAAATAATCACTCGCCCAATAAAACATCGCAACAATGATAATGCCAAACAACAGTTGCGTAATAAAATTACGCACGCGCGTTTGTTTGTTAAGGGATGCATCCTCCACACGCACTTCTTTTTCTGCTTGAGTATAACGCGTTAAAAAGTCAGCTTGTCGACCACTATATTGCCAATCGCCTACACCAAGCACAGCATCTGTCAATTGTTGATACATCGCATGACGCTTGTATTTGCGACGATAGACGCGTGCATTATTCACAGCAACAGATGCTAAAGGCACTACAATCACCATGACACCAAACATTAATAAGATAAACAAAGCAAACGGCCAAGAAAAATACCCTAATCCTATCACGACTAATGTATAAAGCAATAAGCCAATGATCGTAGGGAAGATTGTTCGCAAATACAGATTTTGAATATGCTCAATATCTTCCGCTAAAATCCCCATAATTCGCCCGGTTTGAAATGACTCTTTCGAATGTGCGGCACGTGACTCTAGCGAGCGGTACAAACGCAAACGAATATCGGATGTCATTTTCAATACCCAATTATGACTACCTAACCGCTCCAAATAACGAAATGTCGGACGCCCTATCCCAAACGCACGCGTCAAAACAATCGGCACGTAAACACGCATGACGTTATCTGGACGAGGCGGACGCGTTAAGTTGACCAGACCAATATCTGTCGAACGACTAATCAGATAACCCGACGTAAACATTAACGCACTTGCTGAAAAGAATGTCAATAATCCTAAAAATAATACGAGCGCTAATAGACCACGATATTTCTTGAAGTAAGGACGTACCCATGTATCTTGTTTGCTTAATAATAAGCGTGATGATTTTTTATGACTCACTAGTCGTCCCTCCCTTGCATAATATCTTTGACAAACGCTTGATAATAACCATCTTTAGCATTCAACGCTTCATACGTTCCATGCTCCACGATTTCTCCGTGGTCCATCACTAAAATATAATCCATCTCTTTCATCCAATGTAAACGATGCGTCGCAAAAAAGACTAAATGATTATCAAATAGCGGCAACATCGTTTCCTTTAACTCTGCTTCCGTTTCAATGTCCAAATGCGCAGTCGGCTCATCAAAAAGGAGCACTTTTCTCTCTTGGTCAACAAACGCACGAGCTAACGCTACACGCTGCATTTGACCCCCACTTAACATCTGACCACCGTCACCAATCATCGTAGCTAGCCCCTCAGGTAACTCCGCAACTAACGAGGCTAAGCCTGCCTGATTAACCGCTTGCTGAATGACCTCTTCTGACGCATCTGGGACGTAGAAACAAATATTATCTCGCAGACTCGCGTGGAACAGATACGGATCTTGAGGAATATAAAATAGTTGACGTTGCCAATGTGCATCCGCCAAAGTATTTAAGCGCTGCTCATTAATATAAAGCTCGCTTTCCGCCGTAGGACTCAAAAATCCTCCTAACGTTTTTATCAACGTTGATTTTCCAGACCCAGATAGACCGATAATTCCTACTTTACCGTACCCTTGCCAATCAAACGAAATTTCTTTTAACGCACGTGTTTCATAACGAGCATCATATTGAACCGAAACATTTTTTAAAGATAACTTATCCGTTGCTTCCCAAGACGTCATCGGCAAAGCTTGGCTTTCTTTTGTCTCTGGCTCATCTAAAATCGTATAAATCGAATCCAGTGTATTACCACCATCTAATGTTGCGTGATAATCATTCGCAAAGTCACGAACGGGTAAGAAAAAGTCCGGCGCTAAAATCAACACCGTCAATGCCGGCATCAATAACATCTCTGCTTCTATCAATCGCAACCCAAGAAATAAAGCGATAATCGCCACAGATAGTGTTGAAAAGAAATCTAACGCAAATGTCGATAAAATCGCAATTTTTAACGTACTCATTGTCGCTTTACGATAATTTTCACTGACATCAAAAACATTTTTCTCATACCGTTTACTCAAACCTAATAAGTTTAATGTTTCTAAACCACGTAATGAATCTAAAAAGTGATTACTTAAACGTTGAAACCCTTCATACTGTTTATCGGCTTTCGCACGAGCCGCATAACCTAGCACAATCATGAAAATAATAATAAGTGGGAAAACAACTAGTAATACGATACCTGAAGATATATCTTGCATGAACACAAACACTAAAATTATCCACGGCACAATCATCATATTTGTCAATTTAGGTAAAATAATTTGAATATAATTTTCAATTTGTGCGATACCTTCTATCGACATCGTCACCATATTACCCGTCCCGTGCTTTTGAACAAAGTTCGGACCTAACGCAAACACCTTTGCCAGCAACTCTTGACGAATCAAACTTGCCTGTTCAAACGCATAGGCATCTAAAACTTTATCCTTCACATAATTTAATACTTGGCGACTCAGAAACGCACCAAAAAACAACATGATATGAGTCGTTTGCGATTGAAGCGGTTGACCGCCCCACACCTCAGTAATACTTAAGGCTAAATAATAAGCCTGCCCTATAATCAAAAGAGCTTGCAAGATACTATATCCTGCAAGCCCGATAAGAACAGGTCGTATATTTTTCATTTTAAACATGTTCTTATTTATCATCTCTAATGTCCTCCGAGTTTACCAGCCTTTAGACGTTTTCTAAAGATATGGTAAGACCATCCTTGGTAACCTAATACAACCGGTAGTAAAATAATCGTTACAATCGTCATTGTTTTCAACGTGCCCAATGAGCTCGCTGCATCTGCAATCAATAAATCTCTCGCTGCATCTGCTGAACCAATCATAACACGTGGGAATAAGCCGTTAAAGATAAGCGCCACAATCCCCGCTAAAATACCGCCTGAAGCGATAAATGACAACATTTCTTTCCCTTTAAAAGTACCAAATGCTGCAATCACAGCTGCTAGCACAATTAAGGCTAAAATCACTAGGGTTGAAGTTGGACGGTACTCGATAAAATCGGTTTTCGTCCAAACTAATGCTGCAAATACCACTAAGCCCACAAACAACACTGGGTACAAGCGTTTCGCATACATTTCAGCACGGTAACGAATCGGGCCATCTGTTTTAAGACGAATGTAGTTTAAACCATGAATGAATGAAATCAATGTCACAGCTACTCCCCCTACAATCGAGAAGAAGTTAACATAGTCGCCAAAACTTGCCACAATATTTTTATCAGCTTGGATAGGCATTCCTTGAATCAAGCTAGTAAAAATCATCCCAAACATAAATGGAATCAACACGCTTCCAATAAACAATGTCCACTCCCAAATATTCTTACCACGTTCTGTTTCAGCATGAGCACGAAACTCAAAAGAAACGCCACGAATGATTAAGCCTACTAAAATAAGTAAAAATGGAATATAAAAACCACTAAAGAGAGTCGCATACCACTCTGGGAATGAAGCAAACATCGCTCCACCAGCCGTGATAAGCCATACTTCGTTTCCATCCCATACAGGACCAATCGTTGCCATCACTAAATCACGTTCTTGTTTATTCTTAGCGAGTAGTTTCGTAGACATTCCGACACCAAAGTCAAAACCTTCTAGGAAGAAGAATCCAACGAACAATACAGCAATAATCACAAACCATAAAAACTGTAACGGTTCTAAACCTGCTATCATCTAAAACGCCTCCTTCGCTAATGGATCTTGAGAAGTATTGACTACTTCTGGTTGATAGTAAGGACCGCGTTTATGTTCACGATGAATAAAGTGAACTAAAATAGCACCGATAAAGCTAAATAATAAGAAGTAAATAATATTAGACGTTAATAACTCGCCCGCTGTTACAGATGGTGACACACTATCTGCGATTGTGAACAAGCCGTAAACTGTCCAAGGGAAACGTCCAAGCTCTGTTATTAACCAACCACATGTATTGGCTACAAACGGTAAGAACGTCATTAATCCAATTATTTGTAAAAGCCACTTCATTTCTAATAACTTATTATCGCGTAGTAAGAATAATCCTACCATTGCAATAAAGACAAACAAAGTACCAAATCCTGCCATGAATCTAAAGCTCCAGAATAACGTTTTAACTGGTACATAGAAATTCATGTCTTCGCCGTACTTCTCTTTGTAGTCGGCAATTTGTTCTTTAAACTCTTCTTGGAACTCAGCATCGACTGTCTTCATTCCTTTAAAGCTACCTTCATGATCCGAACCTAAAATACTTAACATATAAGGAATTTCAATTGAAAAACCTTCTTCTTTTTTGTCCGTATCTGGGAAAGCAATCAATTTCCAAGGCACATTTTCATCGACAGTGTCTTCATATAAAGCTTCCATTGCTGCAAACTTCATCGGTTGCTCACGAATCAAATCGTTTACTTGACGGTGACCAACTAAAATGACCACGATAGATGAGATTAGCCCCATAATTAAACCAAATTTCAATGATTTACGGTTAAACTCGATGTCACGTTTACGTGCTAAATTAAATGCAGCTAAACCAGCAATCACAAACGCACCTGTTACAAAGGCACCGAATAGAACGTGTGGGAACTCTAACCAAAGCTGACTATTTTTCAATAGTTCAAAGAAACTAGTCATCTCTGCTCGGTTTGTTTCCGGATTGATTGTAAAGCCAACTGGATGTTGCATGAACGAGTTAGCAGCTAAAATCCATAAAGCGGATAAAGCAGACCCGATAGCAACCAGCCACATGAATAAAGCATGCACTTTCTTTGGCACCTTATCCCATGTAAAAGCCCACAATCCAATAAATGTTGACTCTAAGAAAAAGGCTAATAAAGCCTCAACCGCTAATGGTGCTCCAAAGATGTCCCCCATAAAGCGTGAATATTCAGACCAGTTCATACCAAATTGAAATTCTTGAATAATACCGGTAACGACTCCGACTGCAAAGCTTAGTAAAAAGATTTTTCCCCAAAACTTTGTCATGTCTTTATAAACTTCATCTTTTTTGATGACATATAAAGTTTCCATAATAGCAACGGCAAGACCTAGTCCGATTGATAGCGGCACGAATAAAAAGTGAAAAACAGTCGTCATAGCGAACTGAATTCGTGCAAGCGTTAAAATTTCCATTCTATTTTTTCCTCCTTTTTTATTATGATAGAATAATCATTCTTAACACAGTCTTATTATAGTCTAAAATGCTACAGTTTCCAACTTTTCTTATGCTTTTTTTTCATTATATTATGTCCGTTTATCTAAAAGTTTACCGCATGGTCACAAACTCTTCGGCTCCTGTTGGATGAATAGCAACCGTATTGTCAAAATCTTGTTTTGTCGCGCCCATTTTAATAGCTACAGCAAAACCTTGCAACATCTCGTCCACATCGATACCGACACCGTGTAAACCTACAATACGTTCCTCTTTACCAACACAAACGAGCTTCATCGTCGCCTTGATTTTTCGCTTTTGAAGAGCATAATACATCGGATTGAACTGACTACGATAGACTTTGATATTACTTTCACCATACTTTGTTACGGCTTCTTCTTCGGTCAAACCGACTGTTGCAATCGGTGGATGTGAAAAGACAACCGTTGGCACATTCCGATAGTCCAGATGTTCATCTAACTTACCATTAAACAAACGTTCTGAAAGACGACGACCTGCAGCAATCGCGACGGGCGTCAATTCTAAATGACCCGTCATATCACCAACTGCATAAATACCTTCTGCTGACGTATTTTGATAACGATCCACTTCAATGTAACCACTATCTGTTAACGCCACTCCTACTTTATCTAACCCTAAGTTTTCAACATTTGGACGACGACCAATTGCCCAAATCACTGCATCGACATTTAACTCTTTACCATTTTCATTGACTAATGTGACCGTACCATCCGCTTCTTTTCGCAAACTCTTCGGTACTGTATAGCCATGTAAATGTAATCCTTCTTGTTGATAGATAGCTTGTAATTCTGTTACAATCTCTTGGTCAAATGAACGTAGCGGACGGTCATGGCGATAAACAAGATGTGTTTCAGCACCCAATCCATGAACCACGCCGGCTAATTCAACTGCTATATAACCAGCACCGACAACAGCGATACGCTTTGGCAATGTCTCTAAGCCAAAGAAATCATCTGACCCCAGACCATGTTCCGCTCCAGGAATATCTGGGAATATCGTATGCCCTCCCGTTGCTAATAAGATATGAGGTGCTGTGTACTGAGTTCCCTCAACTTCTACCACTTGTGGTGCTACAATTTTCCCATAACCTTTTACAACTGTGACTTGATTACTCGCCAAGCCATTGTCGTACGCCGTATGCAGACGTTTAATATACGCTTCACGATTCGCTACCAATTGTTTAAAATCGAAACGGTCAATCGTCACATCAAATCCATAGCTTTCAGCATCTTTCAACATCATTTCACGCATTGTCGCCGCTTGCCACATGACTTTTTTTGGCACGCATCCTAGATTAACACACGTCCCACCTAAATCTTGTGCCTCAATTAACAGCACCTTTGCTCCATGCATTCCTGCACGATTCGCTGAAGCAATCCCTCCACTACCGCCACCAATGACAATATAATCATACCTTTCCATTTTAGTGCTCCTTTCAAACCTTTTATACCCTCAATTATACGTACTTTCACAAACGAATTGCAATTGATACGTTTCTTACATGAAAGAAACACTCATTATCATACAAAATACCTCATGAAATAAAAATGAACAAAAAAAGGAAGGAAACGTCCATGTTTCCTTCCTTTTCCATTTTATTAAAATCTAACCTCTTATTTCTTCTTCCGAATCATGTCGCCTACTTCAACAGGTTCTTTAACTTGCATCGTCAATAACATCATAGGATTAGGGGCACGGTCGACGCTCTCCCCTTCTTCATTCCACATTTCTTCAACTGTTTGTTCAAAGTGGTGGAATCCTGGCCCATAAAACTCAATTTCATCTCCCACGCTAAAGTGGTTACGTTGGCGAATAGTCGCCATCTTAGTTTCTGGATCATACGCCATCACTTCACCAATAAAACTATATGCCGGTATTTTACGACGTGGTCCAAACAACTGCTCATCTTCGCTCGGTGTTTGGTAATAAAAACCAGTAGACAGCTCTCTCTGCGCGACTTTCCAAAGCTCATCAATCCACTCTTGTTTACACACATAGTTTTCTGGGTCTGCCATATAGCTATCTACCGCTGCTTTATAAACATTTGCCACCGTAGAAACATAATGAATCGACTTCATACGCCCTTCAATTTTAAAACTATCTACGCCGTTTTGTATTAAATCTGGAATATTTTCAATCATTGCCATATCTACCGCACTCATTGAGAAAGGTTCTGAAACTTCACCATTTTCAGTCAAAGAACGTTTTTCTCCAGCAAAAGGTAAGTCGTACAACTCATATTTCCAACGACATGATTGACAACAGCCACCACGGTTAGCATCTCGTTTGGCCATATGATTCGATAACGTACAACGGCCAGAGTATGAAATACACATTGCCCCATGAATGAACGCTTCAATTTCTACGTCTGTATTTTCGCGAATTTCTTTAATTTCGTCCATTGAAACTTCACGAGCTAAGACGACACGTTCTAGTCCTTCATTTTGCCAAAATTGTAACGTTTCATAGTTAGCAGCAGATGCTTGCGTTGATAAATGAATCGGTAATCCGGGTGCTTCTGTCGCACAGATTTCAATCAAAGCAGGGTCTGAGACAATCACAGCGCTAATCCCGATATCACGTAAAGTGCGGAAAAACTCTCCCGCGCCCTCTTCATCTCCTTCATGCGTCACCATATTCGCTGCCACATAGACTTTAGCATCATGTTCTCTAGCAAAAGCTACTCCCTCTGCCATCTCTTCATAACTAAAGTTTCCTGCTCGGCTACGCAAACCATAGGCATCTCCGCCAATATATACAGCGTCAGCTCCGTAGTGAATAGCCGTTTTTAATTTTTCTAATGTCCCAGCAGGTGCTAACACCTCTGGACGTTTTAATGTTGTTTGATTTTTTGTTGTCATTTATTTCACCTCATCAGGATCTAGTAAAAAGAAGCCCGTATCTAAACCACGTTCTTCCGGATGCAATGCTTGGACTTTTTCTGCCAATTCTTCCGCACGTGCCGCTGTCCATGTTCCCTCTATTATCGCTTGTCGAGCTTCGATAAATAGCGAGACAATCTCAACAAACGTTTCGCCTGGCGTATAAATACCGTCTAATTTCCAATGGCGATAATCATGAGCGACCAACTGTCCAAGTTCGTTCATTAATGAAATATCATTGTTCGCAAAAATATGGGTGCCATGGCTATCTTCATAAATTGAGTAATGCGTGCCACCTTTACGCGGCTCTGATAAAAACAAGCCCGCCTCTTTAGATTTATCATGTTCATTTCCAATATAAGATAAATAATTTTCGACAAGCGGACGTTTTGATTGATGAATACAAGACGCACCATAGACAAGAATTTCGCCAAAGATATCTAATTTAGGCGCCATTTGTTTTAATTCCTCGAAAGGCACCTCTCTCGCAATGACAGCGCCGATTGCACCGCGTTTGCCCCAGAAGTTAATCTGACGCGCACTTGTTACCATCGTATGACCGTCATATAAGTATGGAATCTCGTCTTCTCTTTCTCGCAATACATGGATAACACCCGTATCGCCTACGGTAATCTGGTCGACATGATGAGCCGCCAAGAAATCTAAATAGTCAGGTACTTCTTTCATTTTAGCTGGATGCATAATGCCATTGACAGCTACCGTTGCAGTCTTGCCGTGCTTATGAGCTAATTCTATTAACGCCACTTGTTCTTCTCGACTAAAGGACGTCGGTAAACGCAACCCAAACTTTTCTTCACCAAAATAAAGGGTGTCTACACCCGCTTCTAAAAGTTTGTGAGCCTGTTCGTATGACTCAACTGTTGCTGTTATCTTTATTGACATCTAAAAAAACTCCTCCCTACACAATTATGATAATAATATCACAAGTTTTCTGACTTGCCAACCACCGAATTTTCACAAAAAAACTCTCTGTATTACCACGACCTTCAAACGCTAGACATCACATCTAACATTTAAACATCACTTCGTACAGAGAGTTTCTAATTTATTCCCTATTTACTTTTAAAAACTATGATTTAGATAAAGATTTTTCACGGACGGTTAACGTAATTTTACCTTTCGACGCACCAATCGTCACACGATCACCTGTTGCAATTTGACCCGATAGTAACGCTTCACTTAATAAATCTTCCACTTCACGTTGTAAAGCACGTTTGAGCGGGCGCGCACCGTATTCTGGATCAAATCCTGCTTCACCAATCACATCTAACGCTGCCGTCGTTAATTTTAACGTGATATCTTGTTCTGCTAAACGCGTCACCAAAGATTGACTCATAATATTAACGATTTCACGTAATTCCGTCTTATCTAATGAATGGAAGACAACTGTTTCATCAATTCGATTTAAAAATTCTGGACGGAATGCTTTTTTCAATTCTTCTAAAATCCGACGACGCATTTGTTCATGGTCATGTCGTACGTCTTTTACATTAAAGCCAACCGATACTTCTTCTTTTAAAGCCGTCGCTCCTACATTAGATGTCATAATAATAATCGTATTTCTAAAGTCCACCTTACGTCCCTTCGCATCTGTTAAATGACCATCATCTAACACTTGCAATAGCACGTTAAAAATATCTGGATGAGCCTTCTCTACCTCATCAAGTAAGACGACAGAATAAGGTTTTTGACGAATTTTTTCCGTCAATTGTCCACCTTCATCATAGCCAACATATCCAGGAGGAGAGCCAATCAAACGACTCGTCGTATGTTTCTCCATAAATTCTGACATATCGACGCGAATTAAAGCACTCTCATCTCCAAACATCGTCTCAGCCAACGCTTTGGCTAATTCTGTTTTCCCAACTCCCGTCGGCCCTAGGAACATAAATGAACCAATCGGACGCTGTGGATCTTTCAATCCACTTCGCGCACGTCGAATGGCTTTCGCAACCGATACAACTGCCTCGTCTTGACCCACTACACGTTTATGCAGCTCTTTTTCTAAAGACAACAAACGCTCGCTTTCCTTTTTCTCCAACTGTGTCAAAGGTATGCCCGTCCATTGCGAAATAATCTCCGCAATATCTTCCGTCGCCACATTTAAATCATACGTCGCTTTTTCTGACTGTGCTTCATCATATTGACGTAACTTTTGCTCCTGAGCTTTTTCTTTTTCTCTAAATTTTGACGCTTCTTCAAAATTTTGCGCTAAAACGGCAGCTTCCTTATCTTCACGATACTTCGTTAACACTGCCAATAATTTTGCGCGCTTTGATACCACAGGGCTACCAGATAAACGCACTCTCGCACTAGCCTCATCAATTAAATCAATCGCCTTATCTGGTAATTGACGTGACGGTAAATAACGAATAGACCAATCAACCGCCGCCTCAATCGCTTCATCTGTAATATTAACCTTATGATGTGCTTCATAACGCGAACGAATACCCGCTAAAATCTCTTTCGATTCTTCCGCTGTCGGTTCATCCACTTGAATTTTAGCAAAACGTCGCTCTAAAGCTGCATCTTTTTCAATATATTTTTGATATTCATCCAATGTCGTAGCACCGATTGTCTGTAACTCACCACGAGCTAAAGCAGGTTTTAAAATATTGGACGCATCAATCGCACCCTCTGCTCCACCCGCACCAATCAATGTATGTAACTCATCTATAAATAAAATAACTTGCCCATCTTGATAAATCTCATTAACGACATTTTTCAAACGATCTTCAAATTCACCACGATACTTCGTTCCCGCAACAAGCGAGCCCATATCAAGCATCATCAATCGTTTTTCCACCATATCTTCTGGCACTTCACCTTTAACTATCTTTTGCGCAAGCCCTTCAGCAATCGCCGTCTTACCAACTCCCGGCTCTCCAACTAAAACCGGATTATTTTTCGTACGACGACTTAGTATTTGAATAAGTCGTTCAACCTCTGGCGTTCGTCCAATTACAGGGTCTAACTGCTCTTGCCGTGCCAATTCTGTTAAATCTCTTGCTAAACTATCTAACGTTGGCGTCTGAGATTCGGAGACACTTACCCGCTCCTTTTTCATGCCACGTGGGTTCTTACTATCAATTAACCCCATTTTACGCAATACTTGTTTACGTGTATGCGGTAAATCCAAACCAAAGTCACGCAACAAACGAGCTGCTAAAATTTCTTCATCTCTTAAAATTCCTAATAATAAATGCTCTGTACCAACCATCGGTGATTGTAATCGTTTGGCTTCCTCTTGTGCCACCATTAATATTTTACGAGAACGTGGAGAATACGGTAAATAACCATTATCCCCATAACTACGTCTCACACCATAACCTGTCGCCTGCTCAATCTCTTCACGCAGTAATCCTTCTGAAATACTCGCATGACGTAATATTTTACCGGCCACACCATCTGGTTCAATCACCAATGCTAATAATAAATGTTCGGAACCAACAGAACCTTGTTTAAAAAAACTTGCTTCATCTTGCGCTATCAGTAATACTGCTTTCGCCTTATCTGTAAACATCAAATCCATAAAATTACCCCTTTTCTTCATAACGAAGTCGCTCTAGCAACAACCTCATCATCGTTGCTCGCGTCTTATCTTCACTCGCTTTATGATGAAACGTTTCCGGTGCCAATACTGTCAATATCAAATTGGCTTCTCTCTCGCTTATAATATCATAGTTATATAATTGTTGCAGAATTGCCACACTATCCTGGTAAGATAAAGTATTACCTATCCACTCATCAAGTTCTGACAAAACATCTCCATACTGATTTAATACTACTTTTTCAATACGAATATAGCCTCCGCCACCCCGTTTACTCTCAACATTATACCCTTGCGCCACAGTAAAACGTGTATTTATGACATAATTTATTTGAGAAGGAACACAGCTAAAACGATCGGCAATTTCAGAACGCCTAATTTCAATTTGCTCTTGCTCCTCTAAGATGGCTTTAATATAGGCCTCAATCAAATCGGAAATATTCGGTTGTCCCATCTACTTCAACCCCTTCATTTTGACTAATTTTGACCTTCAGTTTAATTATACGTTAATCATCAAAAAAGAGAAAGAAGTTTGATTAAGCTTCTACCTTGTCAAAATTATAAAGTAAATACTAAAAAAACAAAACTAAAACGAAAGATTTACTTGAAATTATAAAAATAATCTCGCTTTAAATGATAGAGCCAATAAAAAAAGCTATCCAATCAATGATATACATCATTAATTCGATAGCTTTTTTTAAAATCGGGAAGACAGGATTCGAACCTGCGACCCCTTGGTCCCAAACCAAGTGCTCTACCAAGCTGAGCTACTTCCCGTATACCTTTGTTAAACGCACCCAAGAGGAGTCGAACCCCTAACCTTCTG